>NZ_JAMBLT010000044.1 GCF_023336895.1 Parasutterella secunda | reverse complement strand
CATGTTGTTCCGCCAAGGTTTTCTCTTCAAACTCAAACCCAACGGTCGGCAAGCCCGTCTGATGTCGCGCTTTGCCGGTTGCTGCCGCTTCGTCTACAACAAAGGATTAAGTTGGGCTAAAGAGCAATATGAGAACAAAACCGGCAAACATCCCTCCTATAAGAATCTTTCTGCTTTATTGCCTGATTGGAAAAAAGATCC
>NZ_JAMBLT010000043.1 GCF_023336895.1 Parasutterella secunda | reverse complement strand
TCTGCAGCAATCGATGAAGGATCTGTCTCGAGCATATCGCAATTTCTTTTCAGGAAGAACTGCTTTTCCCGTTTTCCATAGAAAGTACGGGGCAAATGATGCCTTTCGCTATCCGCAAGGATTTAAAATTGATGAAACCGGCAAGCAGATTTATTTACCCGGGATCGGCTTTGTGAAGTACAGACGCAGTCGATACATCGAAGGCAAAGCGAAAAATATCAC
>NZ_JAMBLT010000042.1 GCF_023336895.1 Parasutterella secunda | reverse complement strand
TGTTATTCGTAAGGCTGACGGTTGGTATGTCTCTATTCAAACGGAATATGAAAAAGAAGTTCCCGTACACAAAGGCAATGAAGTTGGAATGGATATGGGAGTGGCGTGGTTTTGCACGCTCTCGGACGGAACACAGATTGCGCCTTGCAACGCGCTGAAAAAACATTTGAAGAAATTGGCTCAAATGCAAAGAGCACTATCCCGAAAGGAGAAATTCAGCAGTAATTGGA
>NZ_JAMBLT010000041.1 GCF_023336895.1 Parasutterella secunda | reverse complement strand
CCATTGGAAAACGTACAGTGAAAGGAAAAAGGCAAACCAAGAAAGAACGTTATAGAGGGCTGCCGCCATGCTTGGACCAACAACAAGGAGGGAAAATAAAAAGGTTAAAATGAAAAAGACACTAAGGAAATGATCTCCAAAGTGTCAACCTAATTAGGTTTTAGATCTTTTGCTGTAAAGAGAATTAGGCAAAAGAGAAAACCTGTCAACTAAATTAGTCATAGCTCTAAAAGCTGTCAACCAATTTCAGGCAAGGTCA
>NZ_JAMBLT010000040.1 GCF_023336895.1 Parasutterella secunda | reverse complement strand
GAAAGGCTCAAAGGGAAGTTGCGAAACTGCATCAACGGATCAGCAACATACGTCAGGACTTTATCAATAAAGTCGCGTTGGATTTAAGCAAAAAACACGCGGTGATCTATCGTGAAGACTTGAGAATAAAGAACATGACAGCGAGTGCGGCCGGGACGGTAGAGGAGCCGGGTCATAATGTGGCTCAAAAATCGGGCTTAAACCGAGCGATATTGGATCAGGCATGGGGGAAATTTTTCCAACGATTGGAGTGGAAGTGTGAACAAAGGGGCGGC
>NZ_JAMBLT010000039.1 GCF_023336895.1 Parasutterella secunda | reverse complement strand
GCGGAAAGACCAACGGTGCAGTCGGCTTCTGACTCTTTTACCTGCTCTCACACGGTCTCTGATATGCGTCAGATCTTCCAGGACGATCACTTTCGCTTTCTGTTTAGCCGCTTGCTCAACAATTGATTTACTCACGACGTGATTGACGTGGGTGACATGCCGTCTTTCTTTGCCCGAAGCTTTTCGCAAGTGCTGTCTGGCACTTTGCGAGCCATTGCTTTGTAAACGCGCACGCAACCCCAAGTATTTATCTCGCTTATGTTTTAATTCGCCCGCTTTCCAAACCTTTCCGCTGGAAACCGC
>NZ_JAMBLT010000038.1 GCF_023336895.1 Parasutterella secunda | reverse complement strand
CGTCATTCGCAAAGCCGATGGTTGGTACGTCTCCATTCAAACAGAATACGAAAAAGAAGTTCCCGTACACCAAGGCGATGAAGTTGGGATTGATATGGGAGTGGCGTGGTTTTGCACGCTCTCGGACGGAATACAGATTGCGCCTTGCAACACGCTGAAAAAACATTTGAAGAAATTGGCGCAATTGCAAAGATCACTATCCCGAAAAGAGAAATTCAGCAGTAATTGGAGAAAGGCTCAAAGGGAAGTTGCGAAACTGCATCAACGGATCGGCAACAAACGTCAGGACTTTATTAATAAAGTCGCGTTGGATTTAAGCAAAA
>NZ_JAMBLT010000037.1 GCF_023336895.1 Parasutterella secunda | reverse complement strand
AACACGCGGTGATCTATCGTGAAGACTTGAGAATAAAGAACATGACAGCGAGTGCGGCCGGGACAGTGGAGGAGCCGGGTCATAATGTGGCCCAAAAATCGGGCTTAAACCGAGCGATATTGGATCAAGCGTGGGGGAAATTTTTCCAACGATTAGAGTGGAAGTGTGAACAAAGAGGCGGCCAAGTGATAAAAGTGGCACCTCAGTACACCTCGCGAATCTGTCCGATATGCGGTTATGAGTCAAAAGAGAACCGAAAGAGCCAGGCGAGCTTTGAGTGTGTGGCGTGTGGCTATCGGGGAAATGCCGACGTGGTCGGGGCAAGAAATATAAAGGTGCGCGGGCATCGCATGTCAGCCTGTGGGGAGTTCGGCGAG
>NZ_JAMBLT010000036.1 GCF_023336895.1 Parasutterella secunda | reverse complement strand
TTAAACTCCGTTAGTTAATCTCTGTCTTTCCGTCTGCGAGGACGCCTTCTGCGGTCATCATCATCGTCGTCATCATTATCATCGTCGTCCCAGTCATCGTCATCCCTCGCATACAACGGTGCAGAAATACCAGCCGCGGATAGAAACAATAATGCCATTAAAAGATTACGTCTTGAGGTCATAGTAGCTAATCTCCTGTCAAGCGTTGATCTTATTTTGAGTATCTCAAAATTTTTTCTGTTGTCAGAATCGAATTAACGATCTGTAACCTCTATGACAAAGTACACGGATTGAGCGGTTTCCTATTCATATTTGAGGCGATCCAATTTGATTTGATAAATTAAGGGGCGTTGATCACTTCGGCAATGGCCGACATTATCATCCCTCCCCCTTTGTTTTTACCACGAGTTCCGTAAAGCCCCGCCATTAATGGCGG
>NZ_JAMBLT010000035.1 GCF_023336895.1 Parasutterella secunda | reverse complement strand
GGTTTGTTGTGAGAGTTTGGTGTGCTGGGTCAGTAGCTCAGTCGGTTAGAGCACCGTCTTGATAAGGCGGGGGTCGAAGGTTCGAATCCTTCCTGACCCACCAGGCAAAACAGACGGGGCCGTAGCTCAGTTGGTAGAGCGTCTGCTTTGCAAGCAGAATGTCATCGGTTCGATTCCGTTCGGCTCCACCAAGATCTGTCATTTAAAGGAGTTCGTAAAAAAAACGAGCTTTTTTAAATGACAAATCGAAATGATTGTGATATACTCACAAACTCGTCTCGAAAGAGTCAATGTTCTTTAACAATTTGGTGAAACAAAGCGTTTCAATCAAGAAGAAGTTTCGGATTTCATGAGAGTCCGGAATGGATTGATTGGAAACGGGTTGTGATTGCATTCAAACTCAAAGAAAAGAGTTCTTGAGAACCTTAAGAATTGAGAAACAGCGTACAACGTTATAGG
>NZ_JAMBLT010000034.1 GCF_023336895.1 Parasutterella secunda | reverse complement strand
CAGGCAAACGCAAAGAAAGCAATCTTGTCTATCGAAAGAATAAAAAGGGAGGATTTTGGTTCCTGCATATCAGTCTGGAATATGACTCGACACTGAGTGCCTTAACCGCGAAATTAAAGAAAGAGGAAGTGATCGGTGTTGATGTAGGCGAAAACAATATCGCTGCGGTTTCCAGCGGAAAGGTTTGGAAAGCGGGCGAATTAAAACATAAACGAGATAAATACTTGGGGTTGCGTGCGCGTTTACAAAGCAATGGCTCGCAAAGTGCCAGACAGCACTTGCGAAAAGCTTCGGGCAAAGAAAGACGGCATGTCACCCACGTCAATCACGTGGTGAGTAAATCAATTGTTGAGCAAGCGGCTAAACAGAAAGCGAAAGTGATCGTCCTGGAAGATCTGACGCATATCAGAGACCGAGTGAGGGCAGGCAAAAGAGTCAGAAGCCGACTGCACCGTTGGTCTTTCCGT
>NZ_JAMBLT010000033.1 GCF_023336895.1 Parasutterella secunda | reverse complement strand
ATATTAGGACCTAATATCACGGGAAAAGGTGCGTGGCCGTACATGGGAATGACGCAGGTATCAAATCGTTGTAAATTCGTAGGGGCGATGTATGGCACCACAGATGAACTTAATGACAACAACAGCATCAATGGACAAGCTTCGACAATTCATCCTTGTTTAATAGGTGTCGATGCGTCAAGATCAAATCAAAAGTTTGGGGCATCTGATACTTTTCAACCTGATGCTGGCTATTCTTTAATGATGATAAAAGCGTAACCAGAAAGAGGTTGTACCGTTTCCGCAGAATACATTTCATTAGCCAATGAAGAATCAAATAGTACCTTGTAGTTTCTAGTGTTACGAACCGAAGCTACATCAGCCTCCCAACCTGAACACCTTTCATAGTTAAATGGACCAGTATGTGTAGTAGTCGCATCGCGATTATTCCATTGATCTTCGCTATTGAAGAATCCGCTGATATTAGGACCTAATATAACTGGAGA
>NZ_JAMBLT010000032.1 GCF_023336895.1 Parasutterella secunda | reverse complement strand
GAAGTTATCCAGTGGCAAAATCGTTCCTTGGATGCGGTCTATCCGGTCGTTTTCATGGACTGTATCGTTGTCAAAGTCCCCGACAATCAACGAGTGGTCAACAAAGCCATCTTTGTCGCATTGGGGATCAATTTGTCCGGTAACAAAGAACTATTGGGTCTGTGGTTGGCGGAAAATGAAGGGGCCAAGTTCCGGCTATCGGTTTTAACCGAGCTTAAGAACCGGGGGAAGATATTTTGATCGCTTGCATTAACGGTCTGAAAGGCTTCTCTGAGGCCATTGAGGCTGTCTATCCAAATACTCAAGTTCAATTGTGCGTGTTCATATGGTTCGCAACAGCATGCGCTTTGTCAGTTGGAAAGACTACAAGCGTGTAGCTGCGCAGTTACGCACGATTTATCAAGCGGCAACCGAACAACAAGCCTTGGAAGCCCTTGAGCAATTTGATGCGGATTGGAAGGATAAGTATCCGGTGATTGTCGAGCAATGGCGCCGTCATTGGGATCATCTCATCACGATGTTTAACTACCCAGAGGATA
>NZ_JAMBLT010000031.1 GCF_023336895.1 Parasutterella secunda | reverse complement strand
AGTCAAGCAATCGTTTTTGAAAATCTCCCGGACACAATCTGACTTTTACCCGACCTTCAACTGTGAAAACAGTTGCTTCAGTCATATCCGATTGATAACGGATTGTGTTTTTGTCCAAATGGATAGAGGGATTTTTAAAAACAATTTCTTTTAGAGATTCTTCTTTATTTTTTCGGGAATGGTTCGTCAACTCTGTTTTGTAGGCGGAAGACACTGACCGAATGGCATTACAGGCTAACTGCGATCCCAGTACCGGCAAGGCCAATCTCAAATCGTAGTACGCGGCATGGTGCAGGTTATAACGTTGCCAATTACGCTCACTGGAATCGCGGCAAACGTACTTAACCAAAAAATTGCAAGCGTCACGGTACAGAAGCCGAGTCTTGTGCAGCTTCTGAGCGACATCCTCATCCATTTGCAGTTTGATGCAAACGGTCGTCGTTAATTTGGAGGGAGCGGAAAGCCTACCTGCGCCCTTTGATATGTTCAGTTCTTTCAATGTACTTCTGAATGGTTTCGGAACTGACGTTGCCGGCAGTGCCCACGTAATAAGACGGAGACCAAAGGTGGCCTCCCCAC
>NZ_JAMBLT010000030.1 GCF_023336895.1 Parasutterella secunda | reverse complement strand
GGAAATGTTGTGGCTCTCAGAATGCTATTCCCAGTGCCTGCAGCAATCAATGAAGGATCTGTCTCGAGCTTATTGCAATTTCTTTTCAGGAAGAACTGCTTATCCCGTTTTCCATCGAAAGTACGGGGCAAACGACGCCTTTCGCTATCCGCAAGGATTCAAAATTGATGAAACCGGCAAGCAGATTTATTTACCCGGGATCGGCTTTGTGAAGTACAGACGCAGCCGATACATTGAAGGCAAAGCGAAAAATATCACTGTTATTCGTAAGGCCGACGGCTGGTACGTCTCTATTCAAACAGAATACGAAAAAGAAGTTCCCGTACACCAAGGCGATGAAGTTGGGATGGATATGGGGGTGGTGTGGTTTTGCACGCTCACGGACGGAACACAGATTTCGCCTTGCAACGCGTTGAAAAAACATTTGAAAAAATTAGTGCAATTGCAAAGAGCATTGTCCCGAAAGGAGAAATTCAGCAGTAATTGGAGAAAGGCTCAAAGGGAAGTTGCGAAACTGCATCAACGGATCGGCAACATACGTCAGGACTTTATCAATAAAGTCGCGTTGGATTTAAGCAAAA
>NZ_JAMBLT010000029.1 GCF_023336895.1 Parasutterella secunda | reverse complement strand
GGCTTTAAACCGTTTTAGTATTGAGTTTGGTGACAGGATCACCAAATATCTCTAAATGGAATTTACACAAACGAATTTACAATCCCGGAAAAAGTAGGTTCGTTAATCCCGCTCAATTTATGGGTCAAATCAATCCATTCTGACCTTTGTGTAGTATTGTCTCAGGCTTAGTTTTGTTGAAAAAATAGAATAATCTCTCAAAAAGAAGTGTGACGCTGTCTTTCGAGCGATGGTGAAATGGTTACTGTATTTAAAAGTTTCCTTCGTGACAATCTGATGTGGCTAATCGTCTATCCGGTCATTTGCGGTTTTTCCATTGCCTGTTTCTGGCTATTTAAACATTTTCAGGATGAGCTTGGATTCACATTGATACATCTGTATGGATTGCATCCTCTTTCGATTTTTCTGATTTCTATTTTTTTTGGCCAAGAGAAATTCATCAGGGTACTGGTTAGTAAACAACTCTCGGCTAAAGCCGAAAGCTTTTATTTATCGTAATTGCAAAGCAATCCGACATTAGGCCGGTTTACAACAGCCCTTGGGCTATCAGCTGATAGCCCAATCCCTGCAGGTTCCGACTTGCATTCAAGTCGCTATGCGCACGGAGACCACAGTGCGGACAAACAAAACGATGCTTCG
>NZ_JAMBLT010000028.1 GCF_023336895.1 Parasutterella secunda | reverse complement strand
TCCGTCGGGTGATCTATACAACCAATGCCATTGAGTCGGTTAATAGCGTTATTAGAAAAGCGACTACTCGTCGTAAGAAGTTCCCAAACGATGAGGCCGCTTTAAAGGTGGTTTATTTAGCCATTGACGCCGCTTCGAAAAAATGGACCATGCCAATTAGGAATTGGCGTTTAAACCGTTTTAGTATTGAGTTTGGTGACAGAATCACCAAATATCTCTAAATGGAATTTACACAAACGAATTTACAATCCTGTACAACTATTTATCTTTGCTCTGCAGTGCTGAGCTTTAAGTAACTGTTCCGCTCCGAATACACATTTGTTAACTTTCACTGTAAGTTCATTTCTCATGCACAATACCTCAGTGAATTGTTTTCCTGTAAAGGTTCCAGATTTTCGAGCAGAATTAATGGATCTGGCAATTTGATTTAAATTCACACCGATTTTATTTAATTCATGGGTTGAATTAATTAATGCTTCCAACTCTTGCTCAGTCAACAAAGTAGACGATAGTAGGTTATTACGTAAAACGCTTATTATGTAACTATTTCTTGTTTGCCCATAATACTGATACAATGTACTCATTTTAATTAACATAAAGTAAGTTTGAGTAATTATAACATAGCTGTTTCTAGCCCTTGGTAGATCTTC
>NZ_JAMBLT010000027.1 GCF_023336895.1 Parasutterella secunda | reverse complement strand
TGCAATATTATTTTCTCCTACATCAACACCGATCACTTCTTCTTTTTTCAATTTCTCGATTAAGGCACTCAGTGTTGAGTCATATTCCAGACTGATATGCAGGAACCAAAATCCTCCCTTCTTATTCTTTCGATAGACAAGATTGCTTTCTTTGCGTTTGCCTGAGTCAAGCAATCGTTTTTGAAAATCTCCCGGACACAATCTGACTTTTACCCGACCTTCAACTGTAAAAACAATTGCTTCAGTCATATCCGATTGATAACGGATTGTGTTTTTGTCCAAATGGATAGAGGGATTTTTAAAAACAATTTCTTTTAGAGGCTCTTCTTTATTTTTTCGGGGATGGTTCGTCAGTTCTGTTTTGTAGGCAGCAGACACCGACCGAATGGCATTACAGGCTAACTGCGATCCCAGTACCGGCAAGGTGGATCTCAAATCGTAGTATGCGGCATGGTGCAGGTTATAGCGCTGCCAATTACGCTCACTGGAATCGCGGCAAACGTACTTAACCAGAAAATTGCAAGCGTCACGGTACACAAGCCGAGTCTTGTGCAGCCTCTGAGCAGCATCCTCATGCATTTGCAGTTTGATGCAAACGGTCGTCGTTAATTTGGAGGGAGCGGAAAGTCTACCTGCGCCCTTTGATATGTTCAGTTCTTTCAATGTACTTCTGAATAGTTTCGGAACTGACGTTGCCGGCAGTGCCCACGTAATAAGACGGAGACCAAAGGTGGCCTCCCCAT
>NZ_JAMBLT010000026.1 GCF_023336895.1 Parasutterella secunda | reverse complement strand
GACAGGAACAGCCGGAGCAACTCCTTACGGTTCATCGGGCGTTATGTATAGTGGTTCCGGCGGTGGATGGACTTCTAATACGACACTATCCGGTGCTGGTATTTATTTTGATGCTTCGAGAGCTACCAATATTTACAACGAGTCATTAACTATTCAGCCCCAAAGCTCTTATGCCTTGATGATTATCAAGGATTGAGCCGAGTTCGGTTGAATCGTACTAGATTGTGAATAAACAGAACTAGCCACTGATGCATTTAATTCAAATCGGTTTCCGTTCGAATCATAGTGAGCAACACCTCCTGTGCTACCTATTTTAACAATGCAGTCATTGCCATCGCCAACATAGTTTTGATTCAAAGCGCCCCTGATATTAGGACCTAATATAACGGGTAGAACCTCTGGCAACCAAGATTTAAACGGATCGGTAAGTGGAGCTTTTAGCGTTATCAGTTCAAACCACCGAAACTCAGGGGACTACTCTTGGGCATCACTGATTGGATTTGATGCTTCTCTTTCAAACGATAAGTTTGGGACTTCAGACTCTATTCAGCCAAGCTCTGGCTATGCTTTGATGATAATTAAAGAGTGAGCAGAGTTCGGTTGTATTATCGTTGACTTGCCATAAATATCACTCTCAAGGGAAGCATCAAATCCCACTTTGATGGCATTTCTTTCTGGAGAGGCAAAAGAATTTGATGCCGAAATTTTGTAAAACGCGCCTAACGTTGACCAATTTGTACCATTTTCTCCTGTG
>NZ_JAMBLT010000025.1 GCF_023336895.1 Parasutterella secunda | reverse complement strand
CGCACAGGAACTGCTCCAAAATCATGCACCTCAGTCGGTGTTTGATAATCCAAACTCATGTGGGGCCGCAGATTGTTATAAGCCATGACCGCTTGCGACACTCGTTCATAACAATCGGCATAGTCTTTGATTTTCACTCCATAAAGCCATTCACTTTTGATGATCCCATTGACTCTCTCTGCCACAGCGTTTTCCAACGGATCCCCGCTTTCCGTCATCGAAATTTCAATTCCGTGTGACTTTAAACCGTTCACGTAGCCGTAGCTGCAGTACTGACAACCTCGATCAGAATGGTGAATGAGCCCCTTAGAGTCTTCCGGAGCGTGCAGTGTCTCCAGAGCCATTTCTAAAGCTCTTTGACAATAAATCGTCTGCAGCGTTGTTCCCAAAGCCCACCCTACAATTTTCCTCGAATATAAGTCCGTGATTAACGACAAATAGCACACACCATCAGTCGTCTCAACATAGGTAATGTCACTGGCCCAGGCTTGATTAGGAGCACTAAAGACCCTATCACGGATCAAATTGGGATAACGCTTAAAGGGATGATTGGAGTCTGTGGTTTTGTAGTGCCTACGACGTTTAATTCGCAGTAATAATCCTTGCTCCGAGAGCAAGTCCAGGAACTTATCTCTGCCTGGAAATTTCGGTTGAGATCCGAATTCACGTTGGATGAGAACATAAAGCTTACGTGAGCCGATACGAGGCATTCGTTGCCTATAAGCACGAACGGATTGAATGATCAACTCGTTGAGAGCCTGTCCGGCAAAGTCGTTTTCCTCAACGTGCTTGTAATAAGACTGTCGGCTATAACCAAACAGCGCACAGCATTTACCCAGACCAACATGGGGATAAACGCTATGCAGCCAGCTTACTGTTTGGTGCCAGATTTTTTTCGGATCGGGATGTTGAATTGTTGCTCGGCCAACTCAATCATATGGTTGTAGGCCTCGCTGCGAATCTTTTCCAGCTCAAGAGCTTTTTTCAAGCGTTTAAGCTCTTGGAGCTGCTCTTGGGGAGTCATCGCCTTGAACTCTTCATCCGTAAGCTCTTTCGTTTTACGCATGATTTGAGTCTCCTCGATGTAGCGCCCAACCCATTGATACAAAACTTGCGCACCACTGAGACCATAGTGATGGGCAACTTCTTTGGCGTTGAGCCCTTCAGAGAGGAATTCTCTCACAATTCGATC
>NZ_JAMBLT010000024.1 GCF_023336895.1 Parasutterella secunda | reverse complement strand
CATTGTTGTTTACACGGCTTTTTCTGGTGAGAACAGTGCGTCCGGAGCCTTTACATTATCTGATGCCGGTGGGCGAGGTGAATCGGTCTCATATAGTAGTACAAGACCAAAATTTTCGTTTAGTGCATTAGATTCAAATGCTATTTATTCTGGATCAACCATTCAACCGTTAAGCGGTCATGCTTTAATAATCATTAAGCAATAATAAGCATTAGGGCGAATTTCATTTATTTCTTTGTAAACAGTTGAGGCTAAAGTCGAATCTAAATAAACAATAGGATTACCACCACCAGAAACGTGCCCTGAAGCATAGTCTCCTGTTGTTTTCCCAGGAACTGTAAAAACCCCTGTATGAGATGTTTTACCTGGCGATTCAGTTCCTGGCAAAGAGAAACTACCGCTGATATTAGGCCTAATATCACAGGAGGATTAATGTGCCCAGGACTAACCGGAAATGAGCCAAGCCTATTCACGGGAGCATTCCAAAGAACAGGAAGTCATCAATCTAAGACTTACGGTGCTGGTGAATTTGAGAGTACCAACAATATGGTCGACTTTAGCGCCGAAAGAATTTCTGATGTATATGGAACATCTTCAACTATTCAACCGATCAGCTCTTACTCTTTAATTATCATCAAGGCATAAGAGCTGTTAGGCTGAATTGTCGAATCTGCACCAAAGATAGAAGACGACAGGGACGCATCAAAATTTGCTTTATATCGACTTCCACTCGAACTTGTCGCGCCGTAGGACATGCTATCCCCCTTATAAAACGAACCCTCATAGACACCGTCAATAGGTCCAACCTTACCACTGATATTAGGCCAGACCTAATATAACGGGTTCATTCTATGGTGTGAATGACACGACCACCGGTGCCTTTACGAAAGAAGGAAACACAAACCTTATTTCAGACGGTGCTCGATGGGGAGGTAAAACAAAAGTCACTTGCGATGCATCGCTATGTAATACAAGTTATACCTCAGTGGAAACTATTCAACCTAGTTCAGGCTATTCTTTAATGATTATTAAAGAGTAGGCGCTCTCTGGTTTTACTGTATCAATGGAAAAATGATCATCACATTTTGAAGCATCAAATCCGACAATTGTTTGGGGAAATCCAGAGCCAGTTCCAGCTTCAATTGCTTTAGAACGAAATGCAATGCTGAATGGTCCCTCATAATTTTCGTCTCTAACACCAACGCTGTATCTTATT
>NZ_JAMBLT010000023.1 GCF_023336895.1 Parasutterella secunda | reverse complement strand
CTACAGATAACTATCACTTGCACCACAAAAGATTTCGAGACGAACCTTCTCCGGCGTCACAGCTTTTGGCTCTGACGCAAATGTAGGATTACTCTCCCCATTACTCGATGGTTTCAATATCACATATCCCGCGTCTCTCAGGAGCTGTTTCACACCTTCCAGAGTTTTAATCACCTCTGTCGGAATATGTTTTTCTTCTTCCAGGTCTGCGCATTGCAACAACAATGCGCTCATCACATCACGTTGTATCCACTCCGAGCTCTCACCCAAACTGTGCCAACGTTCATTGAGCGACTTCTTCCGATATTGATCCGTATACGGATCATATTGGCTAAGTTTTAATTTATAGGGTTTTACTTCAGTTACCTTTAAACCGGCGCTTTCAGCCTTGCTCTTCAGTCTTTCAATAAAACCCGAGATGCCGCTTTTACCTAAACTTTTTCCAAAATGACCTCTCTGAAAGGCCTTCCATTGGTTCTTTTCTACACGAATGTCTCCAGCCATGGACAGCAATAAATTGATGAGCTGTCCATGTTCACATCGACGAGTGGCCGCCGCTTTTCGATGGCATTCTTGTAAACGTTGGATGCGTTTTTCATAACCTTTTGTTTTCTTTAATACGCAACCCTTTCTTAATGTTCCGTCGCTTTCATAACAGTCCGGATTACTCTTTCTCAGACTCCTGTCCATTGAGCGTTGTATGCAACGTAACCTCTTTTCGTCTACTTGTGCGGTCGGAGACACTTTAATTTTCCCAGCCCAAACATCACTAAAAACAGCGATTGTTTGAGGTCCGGGATCAATTGATAGGCGTTCACTGGTTGACGCGTAGATATGCTTAATGGGTGCCTGCCCCTCTAAAACAACCTGCAAATAAAAGCGATTCTTTCCTTTGATTGTTTTGCGAACTAAACGGCAATATTTAACCTTTTTGAATCCGCTGCGACCTTCACTACGCAACGCCCTTTGAAGAAAGTCATCCTGAGGATCAA
Source organism: Parasutterella secunda (assembly GCF_023336895.1). GTDB lineage: Bacteria > Pseudomonadota > Gammaproteobacteria > Burkholderiales > Burkholderiaceae_F > Aphodousia > Aphodousia faecalis. The sequence continues at coordinate 405 of NZ_JAMBLT010000023.1, read as the reverse complement.
TAAAGACACAATAGTCATGTTTGCACCAACTTAAAACAGATTTTTCAATATTAAATTTCAATCCTGTTTTATTGCTTTTGCCTTCAATGCTTCTTAATCCGCGACTGAGAGATTTGAATCGCGGACGGCCTCCAAGACCTAGCTTATAGCGATTAACTGCTTGGAAGACTCGCGTGGCGATTTTCTGTGTTTCATTGATCCCCAGCTCTGTTTTGCGTCCGCTCCTCTGGCGATGTTTAGCAATCACAGTATGCAAATCGTATTCGGTCAGTTGGTATTTCCTGTCCAATTTTCTGAATAGTTCAGACCTTTCTTTACCTTTAGGCATTAGGCAAGCTTTTTCCCATTCGCTATCTTGACGAAGTTGTTGCAACTGGCCCAAGGCAGTACCCAGGGTAGCATTAT
>NZ_JAMBLT010000021.1 GCF_023336895.1 Parasutterella secunda | reverse complement strand
TTTGATGACTCGGCCGGTCACATTGCTAATGAGCTTGACCGACACATCGACATCGTAAAGTTCCTTAATGGTTTCACTAATTTCACGAGTACTTATCCCTTTGCTGTAAAGGGCGATGATTTGGTCATCGAGCACGCTCGTTCGCGTTTGTTCCTAAGGGACAATTTGCGGTTCGAAACTGCCGTCTCGGTCTCTTGGAACCGAAATGGCAATCGGTCCCTTCTCGGTCTTTAACGACTTCTTGCTTGAGCCATTTCGGCTATTGGTGCCACTATGACGCTTGACAGTCATAGCCAAGATGAGCGTCCATTTCGCCTTGTAAAGCTTGCTCAATCAAATGCTTACGCATCTGTTGGATGAAAGGTTCAATTTCATCACTTTTTAACTGGTCGGTTGGAATACTGGCGATCAGGTTTTTAAGCTTGTCTTGATTCATTGGTAAATCCATTTCCTTCACTCCTAAGAGATTAACAAATATTGGATTTACACAAACTTATTTACAGTCTTAAATAAGAGCAGTATGTCTTGGGTGAACTTGACCTTGATGAGCTTAGATTAAACAACAGAAGCTTCGATAAGCCGCTGAGGATCAAAATGGATGTAATACGGAAAAAATTACTTTTATGGGTTATGCTATTAAAAATTCGATGTTATTTTAGAAGGTGAGAAAAACTATGGTAACAGAAAAAGCAGGTGGATATATTTCAAGGCTTGAATTTAACACTGGCGAATCACTCGACGTTAAACAAAACGATATTGTTGTGTTTGTTGGTCCTAATAACGCAGGTAAAAGTCAATCTCTCAAAGATATTTATACCTTATCATCAAAAAAAATATCAACTATTGTTGTCTCTGATATTGAGATTACTAAAAGTGAAGAATCACTTCTGCCTCTACTACAGAGCCTTTCAAGCGGAAATGATCAAGGCTCATACACGAATTATTCTGTTCTTGGGCATGGTATCACTTATTGGAAAGAATCTTCCGATAGTTCATTTTTGAAAGACTCATATTATGGCGAGTTTCGTGATTTATTTGTCGCAAATCTAGATACAGCAGCACGTTTAAAAATTTGTACTCCTCCCAATAGTATTAACAGGAACGCCTCCAAGCAACATCCAATCCACTATGCTGCATTTGATAGAAAATATCGAAAGTGGTTGTCCGATAATTTCAAAAAAGCTTTTGGAGTAGAAGTGACTCCAAACACTCAATATGGAGCCACAATACCGCTATGTATTGGAGAACCAGTAAAATTAAATCAACAATATGATGATGAACAACAGAGATTAGAAGCATATGCTGCAATTCTCGATACTTATAAACAAGTTCAAAATCAAGGCGATGGGATAAAGAGCTTTACCGGTATATTACTTTATTTAATGCTAGATTATTATCGAACCTATTTAATTGATGAGCCGGAATCATTTCTCCATCCACCGCAGGCTCGAATTATGGGACAAATTATCGGGCAGACATTGACAAATGATCAACAGGCATTTATTTCCACACACAGCGAAGAAATCATTAAAGGATTGCTGGAAGCTTGTCCTCAACGTATAAAAATTGTTAGGATTACTCGAAAAAAAGACACAAACGCTTTTTCTATTCTAAGTAATGAAAAATTTGATGAGGTTTGGAACGATCCATTACTTAAGTACTCAAACATTATGTCGAGTTTATTCCATAAAGTTGTTGTGTTATGCGAAAGTGATTCGGATTGTAAGATGTATTCTATTGTAGAGAACTTTATTAAGCAGACTCAAGGAAAGTATTCTGAAGCACTTTTTATACACTGTGGTGGCAAACATCGCATGGCAAAAATTTCAACTTCGATGCGTGCACTAAATATTGATATTCGGTTGATTCCAGACATTGATGTTTTAAATGATGAAACAATATTTAAGAATATTGTAGAAGCATATGGTATTGATTGGACGAGTCTCCAAGGCGATTATAATATTATCGTTTCAAACCTACATAGTCCAAAGGAAAAGATTAACAGAAATGATGCTAAAACAACAATCAATAGGGTATTGGACGCCTCTGAAAATCGAGAATTATCTAATTGTGAAATAAAAGATATTCGATCAGCCATTAGTACAATTTCAAAATGGGATGCTTTGAAATCCTCTGGAATTTCAGCTATTCCAGCAGGCGATGCAACTGTCGCATTTAGAAAATTAGAGCAAATTCTACGGAAAAATGGAATATATATTGTCCCAGTTGGCGAACTAGAGGGGTTTGTGAAGGAAGTCGGTGGCCATGGTCCCGATTGGGTTAACAAAGTTCTTGAAAAATACCCCGATTTAAGTACAGAAGTGTACGCACAGGTAAAACAATTCATTTCAGAAATGAATCTATGAAATTAGGAATCTCAAGCTATCCAAGTGCTCATAGCTTGGGATTTCCCACTGTCAGAATTATTTTTTTGTCGTGGGCTTGACATAAGGGTGTCTCAAGGCATGAAAATGGAAAGGAATCTTTAGCTCATTCTAATAATTCTTAAAGAACTATTTAATGAAGCAAAAGTGGGATTGTAAATTCGTTTGTGTAAATTCCATTTAGAGATATTTGGTGATTCTGTCACCAAACTCAATACTAAAACG
>NZ_JAMBLT010000020.1 GCF_023336895.1 Parasutterella secunda | reverse complement strand
TTTTTTGAATGGGGAGCCGGGCGATGTCCTACTTTCACTGGAAATACAACCAACTATCATCGGCGCTAAGGCGTTTCACTGTCCTGTTCGGAATGGGAAGGAGTGGGACCACCCCGCTATGGTCGCCCGGCTAAGCTTGTTGTCTCGTGCCGGCAGCTGGCCCGCACTTGACGAATTCTTTCGGTGTCACAAAGCGTACACGGTTTGTGTCTTGCAGTCTTGAGCTCCTTTGAGCAACAAGCTGTACGGTTATAGGATCAAGCCTTACGAGCAATTAGTATCAGTTAGCTTAACGTCTCACAACGCTTCCACACCTGACCTATCAACGTCCTGGTCTCGAACGACTCTTCAAGGAGGTCTAGCCTCCGGGAAGACTTATCTTCAGGCAGGTTTCCCGCTTAGATGCTTTCAGCGGTTATCCCTTCCGGACATAGCTACCCGGCAATGCGATTGGCATCACAACCGGTACACCAGCGGTCCGTCCACTCCGGTCCTCTCGTACTAGGAGCAGCCCCCGTCAATCTTCCAGCGCCCACGGCAGATAGGGACCAAACTGTCTCACGACGTTTTAAACCCAGCTCACGTACCTCTTTAAATGGCGAACAGCCATACCCTTGGGACCGACTACAGCCCCAGGATGAGATGAGCCGACATCGAGGTGCCAAACACCGCCGTCGATATGAACTCTTGGGCGGTATCAGCCTGTTATCCCCAGAGTACCTTTTATCCGTTGAGCGATGGCCCTTCCATACAGAGCCACCGGATCACTATGACCTGCTTTCGCATCTGCTCGACTTGTTGGTCTCGCAGTCAAGCACGCTTATGCCATTGCACTATCAGCACGATTTCCGACCGTACCTAGCGTACCTTCGCACTCCTCCGTTACCCTTTAGGAGGAGACCGCCCCAGTCAAACTGCCTACCATACACGGTCCCTAGCCCAGATCATGGGCCGAGGTTAGAACCGCAAACAAATCAGGGTGGTATTTCAAGGATGGCTCCGCTCAAACTGGCGTCTGAGTTTCACTGCCTCCCACCTATCCTACACAAATCGGTTCACAGTCCAATGTAAAGCTACAGTAAAGGTTCATGGGGTCTTTCCGTCTAGCCGCGGGGAGATTGCATCATCACAAACACTTCAACTTCACTGAGTCTCGGGAGGAGACAGTGTGGCCATCATTATGCCATTCGTGCAGGTCGGAACTTACCCGACAAGGAATTTCGCTACCTTAGGACCGTTATAGTTACGGCCGCCGTTTACTGGGACTTCGATCAGGAGCTTGCACCCCATCAATTAATCTTCCAGCACCGGGCAGGCATCACACCCTATACGTCGACTTTCATCTTTGCAGAGTGCTATGTTTTTAGTAAACAGTTGCAGCCACCTATTCTCTGAGGCCTCTTCACGCTTAAGATGTTTCTTCTCTCACGCTACAAAGGCACACCTTCTTCCGAAGTTACGGTGTCAATTTGCCGAGTTCCTTCTCCCGAGTTCTCTCAAGCGCCTTAGTATATTCAACTCGCCCACCAGTGTCGGTTTGCGGTACGGTCTTGTCAAGCTACCACTTAGAGGCTTTTCTTGGAAGCACTTCCGATGACTTCTTCTCACGTGGAGAATCGATGTTTTGACTCGAAGATTTGAAGGCGGATTTGCCTGCCTTCCTTCTACTCTCACAAACCGGGATATCCAACACCCGGATCATCTTTCACACTCCGTCCCCCCATCGCATACTTGACAATGGTCTAGGAATATTAACCTTGTTCCCATCGACTACGCTTCTCAGCCTGGCCTTAGGGGCCGACTCACCCTGCTCCGATGAACGTAGAGCAGGAAACCTTGGGCTTACGGCGAGCGGGCTTTTCACCCGCTTTAACGTTACTCATGTCAGCATTCGCACTTCTGATACCTCCAGCATGCTTCTCAACACACCTTCGCAGGCTTACAGAACGCTCCCCTACCACTCATACTTTCGTATGAATCCGCGGCTTCGGTTACTTGCTTAGCCCCGTTACATCTTCCGCGCAGAAAGACTCGATCAGTGAGCTATTACGCTTTCTTTAAAGGATGGCTGCTTCTAAGCCAACTTCCTGACTGTCTTAGCCTTTCCACTTCGTTTTCCACTTAGCAAATATTAGGGACCTTAGCCGGCGGTCTGGGTTGTTTCCCTTTTGAGTCCGGACGTTAGCACCCGGTGCTCTGTCTCCCGCGCTCACACTTCCAAGTATTCGGAGTTTGCCATGGTTTGGTAAGACGCCATGTCCCCCTAGCCATAACAGTGCTCTACCCCCTGGAGTGATACGCGAGGCACTACCTCAATAGTTTTCGGGGAGAACCAGCTATCTCCGGATTTGTTTAGCCTTTCACCCCTATCCACAACTCATCCGCTAATTTTGCAACACTAGTCGGTTCGGTCCTCCATTGTGTGTTACCACAACTTCAACCTGGTCATGGATAGATCATCCGGTTTCGGGTCTACGCCCAGCAACTACTCGCTCTATTCGAACTCGCTTTCGCTACGCCTCCCCTACTCGGTTAAGCTCGCTACTGAACGTAAGTCGCTGACCCATTATGCAAAAGGTACGCAGTCACCCTCGCGGGCTCCTACTGTTTGTATGTATGCGGTTTCAGATTCTATTTCACTCCCCTCCCGGGGTTCTTTTCGCCTTTCCCTCACGGTACTGGTTCACTATCGGTCGATTACGAGTATTTAGCCTTGGAGGATGGTCCCCCCATCTTCGAGCAGGATGTCACGTGTCCCGCTCTACTTCTCATGCTCTTAGTACCACACCAACAATTTCATATACCGGGCTATCACCGTCTTTGGCCGAACTTTCCAGATCGTTCTACTGTTGTCAGTGTTATCAAGCATTAGGCTGCTGCGCATTCGCTCGCCGCTACTAGCGCAATCTCGGTTGATTTCTTTTCCTGGAGCTACTTAGATGTTTCAGTTCACTCCGTTCGCCTCTTTAAGCTATGTATTCACTTAAAGATACCTTTGCAGGTGAGTTCCCTCATTCGGATATCCATGGTTCAACGCTCGTTGTCAGCTCCCCACGGCTTTTCGCAGACTGCCACGTCCTTCTTCGCCTGTAATCGCCAAGGCATCCACCACATACACTTAGTCACTTGATCCTATAACCCTACCGCCTATTGCCCGGCAGAGTCACAAGCAAC
>NZ_JAMBLT010000019.1 GCF_023336895.1 Parasutterella secunda | reverse complement strand
AATCGCCCCGGTGGAGCGAGTGCCAATTCCTCTCGCGATTGAAATCGCAAGTTTCCTTGGCACGATACTATGAAAAAACAGGAAAGCGCTGTCTATTTGGCAGCGTTTCTTTCTTGGCATTCCTTACAAATGCCATAAAGACAGAGCGTGTGGTGATCAAGCGTGTAGCCGAATCGGGAGGCAATTTCTTGTTGCCGTCTTTCGATTTCCACGTCCACAAATTCTTCAATTTTGCCGCATTGCAGACAAACCAAATGATCGTGATGCTCGGGCTCTCCGAGTTCGTAAGAGGCGCTTTCTGTATCAAAGTGATGACGCCTCAGAAGACCGGCAACTTCAAATTGGGTCAATACACGATAGACCGTGGCCAAACCCACATCTTCACCTTCCTCTTTGAGTTGAGAGAAAACCTCATCGGCTGTTAAGTGACGCTTTTCTGTGAGCGCCGCTTTTTGAAACAAAGCTAAAATACGAAGACGCGGAGCTGTCGCTTTTAAACCCAAACTTTTTAAATCACTCGGATCGTATCTCAATTGATCAACCTCTATAAGCAGGTAAGAATATTTGGCACACCCAAGGCCAGCGATTTTTTAATCATAACACGGCGATTTTGGCCAGTGAATGTTGAATTCACTCAGAATGTCAAAAAAATCACTATTCCTTAAGCGCAACTGTGCGCATTAGTTTATCATTCAGGGATCAGAGACTAACGCACTGAAACGACGTGTCACCTATGTACAAGAAATGTTTGCTGACGGGCGCCATGGCGGCTACGCTCGCGTTGAGTGGTTGCGCCCAAGTGGAATCAAAGTGGGATGCTTTCAATGAATGGTTCCAACCTACCGAAGCCCTCACGTCCATAATCAAACCCTATCGTCCGGATACCCATCAAGGCAATTTGGTCACCAAGGAAATGGTCGATCAGCTCCACCTCGGCATGACGCAATTGCAAGTCCAATTCCTTTTAGGGGTTCCGCTCTTAAGAGACATGTTCCACCAAAACCGTTGGGATTATCTCTATTACATCAATCCCCGTTTTGGCGATCCAGAAATGCGCCGCTTAACTGTGTACTTCGATGATACGGGGCGTCTTACCCGTTATGAATTCACCCCCATGCCTGATGAAACCCAAGCCGACCAAATGATTTTGGGCGATAAGGAAGTCTTCAAGGCTGATAATTCTGATTTAACAGTCGTCGACCAGGCTCAAAAAGCCCAGGAAGATGTGGAGCAAAATGCTCTTTAAATAAAAAAAGCTAAAGGACAACAAAAAATGCAAGAAAAGCTTGAACTCTTAGCCGATCGCGTTCGTGCCCTCATTCAGGAAGTCAATGACTTGCGCGAACAAAACGCCCAACTGCAGGCTCTTTTGACTCAAAAAGAAAATGAAGCCGGTTTGACTAAGGCTGAAACTCAAGAAGCCATCGAACGTTTGGACGCTTTGATTCGCTCTATTGAGAAGGCCCAACAAACGGTCCCTGAAGACCAACCGATGAATTTCTAATGAGTTCAGAAAACCATGACTGCGCGTAAAACCTTAACCTTGACCATCATGGGACGTGATTATCGTCTTGCGGTGGCTCCCGATGAGGAAGCAAATTTGCGCGCCTGCGCCGAGCTTGTGCAAAGCAAAATGCAAGAAATTCACCAACCGGGTAAGGTTTTTTCACCTGATTCGGTTGCAGTGCTCGCCGCGCTGCGCATCGCTTATGAAAATCTGATTCAACGTCAGGCGGTCGAAGAAATGAATAAGGCCGTTGAAGATATGAATCGTTCCAAGGGGCAAATTGACTCCTTGATTGCCTTGTGTGATAACACACTGGCAGATAAGGCTTCCGACAACGGCGCCCAATAATGAATTTGTGATGACTCACTCCAAGCGCCGCCCATATCTGCGGCGCTTTTTTCTAAGATTTCACCATGACTGAAAACTTTCGCCCTTTGACCGATGAAGACATCAACCAACTCGATGACCTTTTAGCAACAAGCAGTTGCGGAGAGGATACGTTTGATGTCAGCATGCTTGACGGCTTTTTGTCCGCCATTGCCCTTTTAAACCCACCGCTCAAAGAAGACTCAGAGTGGTATCCGTACATTTTCAATGAAGAAGGGAGTGCTTGCGAAATCGATGAGCCGGAAACTGTTAAACGTTTGATCACTCAACGCTTACAGGAAATCCGTGCTTTCCAAGCTCAAAGACAATTTTACAACCCCATCATTTTCCCGCTTGAAGATGAGGACGGCAAGCAAGTCACCGGTCCCGACGGATTGGTGGCTCTTGAACCGTGGGCAATGGGTTTTTACAACGCGCTTGCCCAATATAGCGACCGCGTGGATGTGACTGAGGCCATCGAAGCCCAGTTATGTCGGATTCATCGCTTTTTAGAGCTCGATGAGGAGGATCCCGATTATCAGCAAAACCTGGCGATCCGTCAGGCAGTGGAAAAGGAACACCCCGTCCACACTCTGGAAGAAGGGATGCTTGAGATGATGCAGGGTGTCATTGAAATCGCCAAACTCAATTTGCCCAACAAACCGATCAGCCGCGCAACACCTAAAGTCGGACGAAATGATCCCTGTCCTTGCGGATCAGGGAAAAAGTATAAAAACTGCTGCGGTAAAAACGCTTAACGGACTTTTCCGTTGAACCACTGGCGCTTTAGATATCTCTGAGGCGCCAGCGTTTTTATGAGCGCGGGATCAGCCGGCAGCGGCGCTCCCGTCATCATAGAAGTCAGCATCTCAGCGCAAAGCACTGACATCGATAGTCCTCTGGATCCCAAACCGGCTAAAACCCACAAGCCTTTGTTTTCCCAACATTTGGAATCTTGCGGAATATGTTCTGAAGCATTCCAAACCGACAGCCAACGGGACTCATCTACAGAAGCCCCGACAACGGGAACTCGACCGGGACCGGCTGCCCGTACTCCGCAATAGGCTCCGGTTACAACCACAGGCAAATGATCTACCAGTAAAGTATCCAACTTTTCGAGATTGGCTAAGTGCGCTTTCTGCTCTGTCCATGAACCCGTTCTAGGCAATTCATAGGTAGCCCCTACTCCACAGTATCCATCCTCCATGTGAGCGATGTAGCCTTCACCACTTACAGGGCACTTCAGATCCCCAAAGTCCGTGTCGCGTAGTAAAGTGATGCGGCCCGGCAGCAAGTCAAGTCCCAGATGGGGCTCTTTTAACAGATCGGAACTGGCGGTTGCGGCGCAAACAACCACATTGTCCGCTTCATCGATAACCTCGCCAAATTCACCGATGAGCTGCCACTTTTCGCCCTTTTTGTCTATTGAACGCGCAGTGGTATTGCCTCGATAGGGAACTGCACTTGCAGCAATCAACGCTCTGCAAAATGCACCGGCTCGGGCCATCCCGGCCATGGGGAAATACCATCCGCCTCTTTTTAACTCCAGGCCAACGATCTGACTGGCCTCTTGCCGATTAAGTAACAAACCATAATTTTCAGGAATTTTAAAAGGCTTATTGTCGGCAACCGCTTTCAACCAATCTTCATAGATCGTATCCTTATGCGCCATTTGAAGGCATCCAAGCTCTTTAAAAAGGCATTCCCCTGTTTGAACTTCTAATTGACGTAAGCGAGAACGTGTCATGAAAAAACCTTCTCGCGACAATTTGGATAAGGGACTGTCGTCACGGGTAAAGTGCGGATGCAAGATTCCCCAAGGCAGAGCACTGGCCGCCGCTCCGGGGACTGCAGCCTCATCAACGACTCGAACATTAATACCTTGAAGCGTGAGACTATAAGCTAAATTGGCTCCGGCAAGACCGGCTCCGACAACGATGACTTCATTAATGGGTCGCAAAATATGCTTTGTCCGCTTCGCTTTCATCACGCCAAAAAGCCGTTCACGCTTTTTGCCAAAACCCTTTTTCTTTTCCAGTGCAAAGCCCGCGTTGGTAAGAGCCCTTCTCACATCCCCTTTTGTACACCACGTTGTTACCGTTGCGCCTTCTTTGGCGTAGCGCGATAAATCCCGTAAAAGTTCAGAATTCCACATTCGCCAATTTTTATCAGGACTGAAACCGTCTAAAAACAAAGCGTCATAACTAAGCGACAATTTTTTAGCTAGCTCCATGCTGTCGCCAAAAACCAAAATGAGCCGTACACGTCCCTCATCAAAAGACAGCGTGTGGTAACCGGGAAGACAAGGCGGCCATTGTTTAGCAAGCTCTTTAGCTTCTTCGCTCACTTCTGGCGCTGAGAGTGATTGAATTTTTTGATCAGTGACCGGAAAGCACTCAAGAGAGACGTAATTTAAACGTTTGCTGCGATGGGGATCATTTCTCCAGGCTTTTAATGTCGCTAAAAAGTTGGTTCCTAACCCAAAGCCATTTTCCAAAATAGTAAAACTTTCCTTATCGGCCCAACGGTTAGGAATATCACCTTCGGACAAAAACACGTGGCAAGCCTGACCATAAGCTCCACTTCGAGTGGCATAAATGTCTTCAAATTCCGGTGAATAAGCCTTACCGTCTTCAAGCTCCACCCGAGCAGGTCTGACTTTTAGGGTTGCATTTGCACGGTTAAATATCATTTATAAATTTCTCATTATCACTACGGTTCAGAGTTTAACAAACGCCAAACCGTACGATGATCCTTAGATCTAGTCAATTTAATGTGATCGTGAAGACTTGAGAATAAAGAACATGACAGTGAGTGCGGCCGGGACGGTGGAAGAGCCAGGTCATAATGTGGGTCAAAAATCGGGCTTAAACCGAGCGATATTGGATCAGGCATGGGGGAAATTTTTCCAACGATTGGAGTGG
>NZ_JAMBLT010000018.1 GCF_023336895.1 Parasutterella secunda | reverse complement strand
TCACTTAAAAAATAAGACATAAAAAAACAGGGACATCCACCCGATTGATGTTTTCATCGTCGGCATTTTTGTCGTTGTGTAATAGGAAAAAAGGAAGTGAAATAACAAGTGAACTCATTGTTCTGCGTGGAGAACAACGGTTGTTTTTAGTTTTGGATTGCCTTGACTGAACAAGTCTGAAAAGATTGAAAAGATGAGAAATTAGATCAAAGATCGTGTTGAAGTGAACACTTCCCCGAGACGGTCTAAACGGCCGTCTCTTTTCGGGAAGGTTTCAATTATTCAAACTTCAGAACAACTTTTTTGCCCAGGGCCTGAGCATACTTTTGCAGTGTTGTCACTGAAGGATAGACGCCGCGGTTTAACTTGCCTTCTAAGCGGGCGACTGCAGGCTGGACAGTTCCCATGCGCTTGGCAACTTCCATTTGTGTGAGACCGAGTTCAAGTCGGTAGGACAGCAATTGGCGCGTCTGTTCCTTATCAAAAGTCGTAACCATAAATTTTCTCCGCTTGTTTAATTTTTGTCATTGTCATTTGGGGGGATCCGCGGTTTTTATCTTGGGTTAGCCCTTAGACAGCCCTCTATCATACAAGGCTCTAAGCCTAAAAATAAGGGGGGAGGTAGAGACAAATAGCTACTTTTTGTAAAGCTGTTACATATTGAAACATAATGGCTCTTTAAATGAAGAAAAAAGGACTCACATTCAGTAGTGAAAGCGGTGAGTGAGCTCAAAAGAGTTGCACAGAACCGCAGATGATTGCTCGAGGCCGAGGCCCCCAGAAAAACAGAGCTTCGCCTTCGATGAAGAGAATTGAGGAGTTTGAGATGTTGTTTCCGACTGTTTATGGTGAAAACCTTTTTGATGATTTAGACAATATGTTCGGTTTGACTTCTTATGAAGGAGAAGGCAGACGCGATCCGCTCTTTGGTAAGAACGCTTCTCGTATCATGAAGACCGATATTCGTGAAACGGATACAAGTTACGAGTTGGATATTGATCTGCCGGGCTTTAAGAAAGAAGACATTCAAGCCCATTTGAAAGAGGGTTATTTGACGATTACGGCTCAAAAGGGTTTGGAACGTGATCAAAAAGAAGAAAAGACAGGCCGTTACATTCGTCGTGAACGCTACAGCGGTTCCTGCTCAAGAAGCTTCTACGTGGGTGAACATATTCGCGAAGAAGATATTGATGCCAAGTTTGAAAACGGTATTCTTCAGATCAGCGTTCCTAAGAAAGCTCCTGAAGTGCCCGTTCAGAAACAAATTGCTATTAAATAACAATAAGAATTGTTTAGAAGCCGCTTGAGGCCTAAAAAACAAAATAGCCCGTGCGAAGTGACCGATTCGCACGGGTTTATTTTTGCCGAAAGCAAAAAAAGTCTTTTCCCCTTCTCCTTTAGTGTTATCTTAGAAGTAAGACGTTCATGGCTTTGTCATATTCGTTCTTCAAAATAACGGTTTAAACCGAACGGGATCTTTTTATTTTGGAGAAATTTCATGGGCAAAGCGGATGTTTCGGAAATGACTGCGACAGAGGGTCAGGGGGATGCTTCTGTCGTTTTAAAAGTAGGTGACAAGGTGGACAATACAAAAACCGAGAATAAAACATCGGCTACAAAGGCCGCTGCCGCAAAGAAAACAACAACCGCTGCCAAGCGTACTCGCAGAAGCACCACTCAAAAGAAAACAAGATCAATCCCTGAAATTAAAGCGGGGAAACCCATTGATGTAACCAATCCCGAGTTTTATCTCAACCGTGAGATCAATTGGATCGATTTTGACCGCAAGGTGCTGGAACAGGCTGAGGATAAGTCTGTGCCGCTTCTGGAACGGGTGAAGTTTTTATCCATTTTCTTTAACAATTTGGATGAATTCTTCATGGTTCGTGTTGCCAACGTTTGGAAACAGGTGCAAAGCGGCGCCGAAGCAACCGGTGCGGACAAACTTCCTCCCAGACGCCAATTATCTGAAATCGGCCGTCGCGTACGGGAATTGACTGAAGAAGCAGAAGAGCTTTGGAAAAAGGATCTGTTGCCCGAGTTAGCCAAGCAGTCCATCCGCATTGTGGACTACGCGGATCTGCCTCAGAAAAAGCGCGAAATCTTAAGTGATTATTTTGATCACGAGATTTTCCCGATTTTGACCCCTCAGGCGATTGACTCCGGTCACCCGTTCCCGCTTGTCTCAAACACCAGCATCAATTTCATCATTGAGTTGGTGAGCGAAAAAAATAAAAATGACATTCGCTACGCGCGCTTGAAGTGTCCCAACAACGTTCCGCGTTTCCTTTATTTACCGAAGGGTAAGGAAGACGTTAACGCCAAGTTGGCCTATGACTCAAGCTACAGCGAAGTCAACGTCGTTTTGGTCGAAGACCTGATAGAAGAGTGCATGGAACGACTTTTCCCGGGCTACAAAGTAAACGCCGCGGGACAATTCCGCATCACGCGCAACACGGACGGCGAAATTGAAGAAGACGAAGCCGATGACCTTTTAGCGGCGGTTCGTGATTATGTCGATCAACGACGCTTTGGCGACATCGTGCGCGTTGAAATGGGCCGTGGCATGCCGGTTCGTTTGGCTGACCTTCTGATTGAGCACCTAGAAGTGAAACCGCATCAGATCTACAAGCAAAAGATTCCGCTTGCCTTCTCTGAATTTATGAGTTTGGGCTGTATTGACCGGCCGAAGCTTCAGTACAAGGCCGATCCCACAAAGTTGGCTAAAGAGCTCGACGGGGAACGTGATTGTTTTGAAGCGATTAAAAAGCGCGACGTGGTGCTCTATCACCCCTATGATCGCTTCCAAGCGGTGTTGAATTTTATTGATCAGGCCGCGCGCGATCCTAAAGTCGTGGCTATTAAACAAACGCTTTACCGCTGTGGCAGTGACTCGCCTGTGATCCGCAGCTTGCTTGAGGCTCGCCGCCGTGGCAAACAAGTGACGGCTGTTGTGGAACTAAAAGCCCGTTTTGACGAAGAGCGCAATATCAATTGGGCCGAAGAGTTGGAACGCGCGGGTGTGAACGTTGTCTACGGTTTCGTAGGCTTAAAGATTCATGCGAAGCTTTGCCTGGTTGTGCGCCGTGAAGAAGGCGGCATTAAGCGCTATGTTCATATCGGAACGGGTAACTACAATGCCTCGTCGGCTAAGATTTATACCGACTTGGGATTGATTACGGCCGATGAAGCGATTTGCGCCGATGTGACCGATCTCTTTAACGTGATGACCGGCTGTGGTGATATCTTCACGTACAGAAAACTGTTCGTTTCGCCCAAGAGCCTTCGTCCGTCCATCACCAAGTTGATTCAGGAGGAGGTGGCCCTGCACCGTGAACATGGTAACGGTCACATCATGATCAAGTGCAATCAATTGGTGGACGGGGAAATCATCGCTGAACTCTATAAGGCCAGTATTGCCGGTGTGAAAATTGAGTGCGTCGTTCGCGGCATTTGCTGCCTGCGCCCGGGTATCCCCGGTTTGTCGGAAAATATTTCCGTCAAATCCATTGTGGGACGCTATCTGGAGCACGCCCGTGTGTACTGGTTCAATCATAATGGCGATGAGCGGATGTATATCGGGAGCGCCGATATGATGAGCCGCAACTTAAACGGCCGTATTGAAGTGCTCACGCCGATTCTTCACGAAAAGATCCGTCGCAACATTATGAATAACATCATGAGGTTGCAGTTGGCCGATACGGAACAATCCTGGATTATGGGACCGACCGGTGAATACAAACGTTTTGTTCGTCCGAAAGGCATGAAGAAAGTGGATGCTCAGAACGCCCAAAATCATTTAAAGAGTCTGTACTAACCATGTCGAGTACCAATCACCAGTATTTGAACTTGGCCGAGGAGTCGGCCAAGTCACAAGAGCGAGGCTTTGTTCGTCCCAATCCGACCGTCACCCGTGTGGGTTTTATTGATTTGGGCAGTAATTCCTCACGATTGACCGTTGTGGAGTTTGACCGACGGGGACGTGTGACGGTTTTAAATCGCGTCAAAAGTATGGTTCGGTTAGGCGAAAGGGCTTTCGAAACCAAAGAGCTTCAACCCGAAGCGATGGACAGGGCTTTAGCCTGCTTGGTCGAGTTTGCCGAAATCTGCCACTCATACGGGGTGACTGAGGTGGTGGCGGTTGGTACAGCCGCTTTGCGTGTAGCACAAAACAGTATTGACTTTGTTAACCGAGTAAAAGAGCGCACGGGTTTTGACCTGCAGGTTATTTCAGGTGATGAGGAAGCGCGTTTGATTCGGGTCGGTATTTGGGATTCTCTGCCCAAGACCAAAGATTCGTTTCTCTTTATCGATATCGGGGGCGGCAGCACCGAGGTGTCGGTTTCCTCTCGAGACAAGATCTATTTTTTGGAGTCCTTAAACATCGGTTGCGTAATGATGACCGATGCCTTTAAGGGCAACGCTCAAGGCAAAATCTCTTCGAGTGTTTTTGCCAAAATGCAGCAAAGAGCTCAGGAGAAAATTCAGCACATTCTGAAGAAAACCGAGCGCTCTCGTTTTAAGGCTGCGATTGCAAGCTCCGGGACCGCCCAGGCGCTTTTGAATTTGGCTCAAGCCAAGTTTGGAGAGGCCGGAGGGTTTCTACAAAAAGAAGCCGGCATTGAATTAAAGCGCTCGCAAATTGCCGCATTGGCTAAGTCCCTGTCGCAGATGACTTCTGCCGAGCGAGAAAAACTGCCGGGTTTAAGTCCCGCCCGTGCGCAGGTGATTGTGGGGGGAGCGGCGATTTTGCTCACCATTTTGCAAACATTGGACTTATCCAGTGTTTACGTCACACCCAATAACTTGCAAGACGGTCAGGTGGTTGACTACATTGAGCGTCATTTTGACCGTGACGGGAAAAAGGAAAATTATTGGCGAAAGAAAAGCGTTAAGCGTCTGGCCAAGCACTATCACTGCGAAAAAGCTCATGCCAAGCACATGGGCGAGGTGGCTTTGAGTTTGTTTGAACAGGCTCAAAAACTAAAGCTTTGCGAAAGCCAGCCCGGATTGCCTGAGTTGATCGGTTACGCAGCCAGACTTCATGACATTGGGATTGCGATTTCGTACG
Organism: Parasutterella secunda; assembly: GCF_023336895.1. GTDB lineage: Bacteria > Pseudomonadota > Gammaproteobacteria > Burkholderiales > Burkholderiaceae_F > Aphodousia > Aphodousia faecalis. The sequence continues at coordinate 13,077 of NZ_JAMBLT010000018.1, read as the reverse complement.
ACAAGCACTACATGCACGGCGCGTACCTGATTCGTTATTGTCCTCTGTTGGGTTTTACCGAGCAAGAGGTGCTCACCATGGCTCGTTTGGTTTTCTGGCACTCCCGTCCGAGCAGTGAATTGCCGGCGTTTCTGCAAGGAGCGCCAGCCACAAAGGCTCAGAAGTGGGCCGCGCTCTGTCTTTTCATCGCCGAAAATCTGGATCGCACGCACCGTTCGTTAGCGAAGAGCCTCAAGCTTGTGAAAAAGGGCAATAATCTCACCATTGAGGTACTGTTGACTTCGCCTGCTCCCCTTGAGCAGGCCTCCATTGAAAAAATCCGCAAGCAAATTAAACGAGTATTAGGTGTGGCGATTGATTTTCGCTTCACGATCGAAGATCGTGAGTTGGAGATCATCGGGCTTTAAATCTTGGGTCTGGGTTTCAAACCGATGACTTAAGAATAGTTACTCTTTTATCTTTAAGCGGCTTAGGTGTGCAATCATCTAAGCCGCTTTGCGCTATAAAGCGAGTTTCTGTACTAGTCACCAACCGCATGGCAAGCAACGCGCACAGTTTCTCCTTCAATCACAATGTCCCGCAACTGGGGCTTTTCTTTTTTGCACCGCTCACAGGCAATGGGGCACCTCGGGTGAAACGCGCAGCCAGTTGGAGGATTGAGGGGATTGGGAACTTCCCCCTTAATCGGAATACGGGGTTTGCCGGTCATTTTCATGTCCGGAATCGCATCCAAAAGCATTTTGGTGTACGGATGTTGCGGGGACTTAAAAAGCAGCTTCTTGGGGGCTAGTTCCACCAGACGTCCAAGGTACATGACTCCCACGCGGTCGGAAATGTGATGCACGACCGAAAGATTGTGCGAAATAAAAAGATACGTCAGGCCGACTTTCTTTTGAACCGAAAGCATCAAATTGAGAATTTGTGCCTGAACGGATACATCCAAGGCCGAAGTCGGCTCGTCACAGATTAGGAAGTCAGGGTTGCTGGCCAAAGCCCTGGCAATGGAGATGCGTTGCCTTTGGCCGCCGGAGAATTGATGCGGATATTTATCGGCGTCCTCAGGATTTAATTTCACCAAGCTCATCAACTCATTGACACGGTCATCAATAGCCTTTTGATCTGTCAAAAGTTTCTGTACACGAATTGGTTCAGCGATGATGTCGCGCACGCGCCAGCGGGGATTTAAGCTTGCATACGGATCTTGAAAAATCATATTGATGCGTCGTCTGAGACTTTTTGCGAGAGCACTTTCTTTTTTGTTGTAAAGCGTGGCAAGATCAATGCCGTCAACGGTAACGGAGCCAAAAGACGGTTCATAGAGACCGCACAGCAGTTTAGCCGTTGTGCTTTTTCCGCAGCCCGATTCTCCGACTAAAGACAAAATCTCACCGCGATAGATGTCAAAGCTGACATCATCGACTGCCGTCAGGGTCATCTTGGGCGAATGATTAACCAGGCGCGTAAGCCAAGGCTCCGAGACATCAAACTGTTTGGTAAGGTGCTTTACGTGAACTAAAACCGCCTCTGTTTTTTGAGTATTGGTCATCTTATTCTCCTGCCTCTTTACCGTTTTCCATCAACCAACAGGCCACTAGATGGTTGGGGGCGGCCGTGACTAAGTGGGGACGAAGCTGTGAGCATTTCTCGCATTTATTCCGGCAACGATCGTGGAAAGCATAGCCGGCGGGAATATTGGCGAGGTTAGGCATCGCGCCGTCAATTTGATGCAAAAATTCCGTGGCTTCATTCATATCCGGAATAGCTGCCATCAGGCCTTTGGTATAAGGGTGTTTGGGGTTATGTAAGACTTCTGCCACGGGTCCAATTTCGACAATGCGACCGGAGTACATGACCGCCACACGGTTAGCCGTTTCGGCAATCACCCCCATGTCGTGCGTGACCAAAAGAATGCCCGATCCCGATTCTTTAGCAAGGCGCTTAAGCAATTCGATAATTTGCGCTTGTACGGAAACGTCAAGGGCGGTAGTGGGTTCATCGGCAATGATGAGTTTGGGTTTGGCAGCAAGTGCCAAGGCAATCACCACCCGCTGACGCATTCCGCCTGAGAACTGATGGGGATACTGATTGACGCGCTTTTCCGGGGCTGGAATGCCCGTTTGCGCTAAAAGTTCAATGGCACGCTCTTTGGCTTGGTGGGCATCAAGCGGCAAGTGCCTCATAATGGTTTCAACCAATTGATCGCCCACCGTCATCAAGGGATCTAAGGACGTGAGGGGATCTTGAAAAATCGCGCCGATCATCCGTCCTCTGACATGCGCCATTTGAGAGGCTTTGAGGTTGTCGATGCGGTGGCCGGCCACGAACACTTCACCGCCTGCGATGTGTCCCGGAGGCTCCAATAGTCCAATGATGGCAGCGCCGGTGAGCGATTTACCTGCTCCCGATTCACCGACTAATCCCAAGATTTCACCCTGAGCGATTTCAAAACTGACATCATCAACGGCAACGAGCAATCCCTTTCGAGTCGGAAATTCAACCCGCAGATGTTTGACTTCAAGTACATTGTCTGACATGTTTGAACTCCTTAACGCAGTTTGGGATTAAGCGCATCTCGCAGCCAATCACCCAGTAAATTCACCGACAAAACCAGAGCAACCAGGGCAAGTCCCGGGAAGATGGTGATCCACCATTCGCCAGAGAAGAGGAATTCATTGCCGACACGGATTAATGTGCCCAGTGATGGCGTGGTGGGCGGAACGCCCACACCCAAAAAGGAAAGCGTGGCTTCGGTAATGACAGCGGTTCCGACGTGAACGGTTGCGAGCACCAAAACTGAGCTCATGACGTTTGGCATCAAATGCTTAAAGAGAATTCTGCAAGTGCCCGCGCCAATCAGTTTGGCTGCGCTCACATAATCCTTTTGTTTTTCAACCAAAGTCTGCCCACGAACCGTCCGCGCGTACTGCACCCAACCCGAAAGGGTAATGGCTAAAATCAAAACAGGTTCAGCCAATTCGTCGTGCATTTGTTGAGAAAGACTGGCTCGAGCAATGCCATCGATTAAAAGGGCAATCAAAATAGCCGGGAAACTTAACATTACGTCGCACACACGCATGATGAATGCATCCAGCCTGCCTCCGACAAATCCTGAAATAAGCCCCAGACAGACGCCTAAAAGAAGCGACAGCACAACGGAAATCAATCCGATCTTCAGCGACAGCCTCAGCCCATAGAGCATGGTGGAAAAGAGGTCTCGGCCCTGATCATCGGTACCCAACCAATAACGGCTGTCGCCCCCGTCAGACCAGGAAGGCGGCAAGTGAGCCGACATCAAATCCAGGCCAGCCAGATCGTACGGGTTAAAAGGTGCAACGCTTTGAGCAAAAAGAGCGCAGGCCATTAAAAGCACCGTCACGATAAGAGCGATGATAGCCACGGGCGAATGTCGAAAACTCCAGAAGAGATCGCTTTCTTTGAAAGTGAATAAGGCTTGAACAATACGATTTCTCATGATGGCTCCCTTTTAGTGTTTTTTAGACAGACCGGGTTTAAGACGCGAATCAACCACGGTATAGAGCCAGTCAACAAGAAAATTAATGAGCACGAACATGAGTGCAATCAGGCACAGGTAGGCCGTCATCACGGGGATATCGGCAAATTGCACCGCTTGGATGAATAAAAGCCCCAGGCCCGGCCATTGAAAAACGGTTTCGGTGACGATGGAAAAGGCGATGATGCCGCCCAACTGCAATCCTACGATGGTGATGACTGGAATGAGCGTGTTTTTCAGGGCGTGCTTAAAGTGCACAGAGCGTTCACTCAAACCGCGCGCTCTGGCAAATTTAATGAAGTCGGAGCGCAAAACTTCCAGCATCTCGGCCCGCACCAGCCGCATGATGAGCGCCAGTTGAAACACAGACAGTGTCAAGGCCGGCAGTATTAAATGCGCCCAACCGTCAGCGGTTAAAAGCCCGGTTGTCCACCAACCGATGCTGCTTACTTCGCCTCGGCCGTAACTAGGCAGCCACCCTAACCAAACCGAGAAAACGAGAATGAACAAAATACCGATTAAAAAGGTGGGTAGGCTGATTCCCACTAAAGAAAAACCCATTAAGAAACGAGCGAGGAAACTATCTCGGTAGATGGCAACCAAAACACCGAATGTGACGCCTAAAACGGTGGCGATCACAACGCTGACCATTGCGAGCTCGAACGTGGCCGGGAAGCGATCCGCAATGAGTTCTGACACAGGCGTGGCTTGTCTCAAACTGATGCCAAAATCACCCGAGGCAGCGTTAGCAACGAAATGGAAAAACTGAACATAGAACGGATCGTTTAGTCCTAACGCCTCACGCAGCCGCTCGCGGTCAGCTTGGGTGGACTCGATGCCTAGCATCTGAGAGACGGGATCTCCCACAAACTGAAAGAGTAAAAACGCCACAAACGCTACGGTAAAAAGAACAACGGCCGCTTGAAAAAGACGTCTGATAAAAAATTCCAACATGATGAATTCTCGAAAAAGTTCGTACAACGCCGAAGCACTCATAGGCGACAACCTTTAAGGCCATCGCCCGAGCAGCTCCGACTACTTTGAGATACGCTTTTTGATCGTTTATTTAGCGGGGTGAACCACAACCGATAAAGCGTCGACTCTGTTATTGGGGGTGACTTGCGCGTCAATATTTTTGCGCATGGCCCAAGTCAGAGACTGCTCATGTAGCGGGATGTGGTAATAGTTCTCTTTTTCGAGTTTTAATGCTTCAGTGATGTAAGCCGTCCGTTTAACCTCATCAGCCTCAATTTCAGCCTTGGCAATGAGCTCGTCAATTCTCGCGTCGCTGACGCGACCAAGGTTGGCAAGTCCGGTGCCGGTCTTAGCATCAAACGTTTGAGATAGGCTCTGAAGTCCATAGAGTCCGTCAAAGGTGTTGATACCCCAAGCGACGAGGTAGGCCGAGGAGTTCAATGACAGAATTTTCGGGAAAAATTGTGAACGCGGCATCGCATTGACGCTTACCGTCAAACCGATCTTTGCCCACATGGAAGCAATGGCTTTGGTGATCGCTTCATCATTGATCCAACGGTTATTCGGTGTGTCAATGGTGAAGGAAAAGCCATTGGGGTAGCCGGCTTCGGCTAAAAGCTTTTTGGCGTGTTCCGGATCATAGGGGAAACGTTTGGCCAATTCAGGCGTCCAGCCGTTGACCGATTGAGCAATAATCGTGCCGGTCGGAACAGACTTGCCGCGCATGACGGCGCGTTGAATGGCATTAATGTCAATGGCCTCGTAGAGCGCCTGACGGACTCGTTTATCCTTGAAAGGATTAACTTTATCTTTACCGGGAACCGTGACAAAAAGAGGCTTATCGGTAAATTGATCCAACGTGATCAGCACCACGCGGTTTTCAGAGCCGGTCCTGACCGTAATATCGCTGTTGCGTTCAAGTCGGGCAATGTCTTGCGTGGGCGGGTCTATGACGAGGTCAACTTGACCGGATAAAAGCGCGGCCGTGCGAGTGGCGTTTGAAGAAATCGGCGTGTATTCGATTCGCGTGACATTGCCGGTTTTATTGGCCTTATTCCACCAGTTCGGGTTTTCAACAAACACGGTCTTGACATCCACTTCCCGGCTTTCCAATCTAAAAGGTCCGGTGCCGTTGGCATGTCGCGCCATAAAGGATTCTTCCTTGGCACTTGCATTTTGAGGATGAAGCGCTCCGTGTGCTTTTGCCCATTCGTAATTGATGATTCTCACATCAATTAACTGACGGAAAAAGACAGGAGATGCTGAAACGGTTTCCACCAATACCGTGTAATCATCAAGTGCCTTGGCACTTTTAATGCCAAGCATATTGTTTTTGAATTGACTGCTGGGTTCAAGCGCGCGATTTAAGGAAAAAGCCACGTCTTTGGCGGTGAGCGTTTGACCCTCATGAAATTTCACCCCTTTTCGGATATTGAGAATCCAGCCGGTGTTGTCATCGTTGCGCTTCCAAGATGCGGCTAACCAGGGGATTACTTTCCAGTTCTTATCGTAAGCAAATAAAGAATCGTACAAATAACCTGTTGCCGCCGAATTCAAGGACTCATTTTGACTGTGAACGTCAAACGTGAGAAAGTCGCCTTGACTGGCAAAACGCAGGGTCTCGGCCTGCGCGCTTCCCAGCATGCTCGCTAGGATCACAACAAGTAATTTTTTACACATAACGATCTTCCTTTGCTTACTTGGGGTCTAAATCGTTAGACCTTGGAATAATTGTGCATTAGAGAAACGTTTGAGGTGAATAAGCAAAACAAACTATTTTCCCAACAAAATCAAGGGGAAATAAGCTATTGACCGTATGTTTTGGAAGAAAAAATACTTTTAGATGAAGCGATTGACGATTGGATGATTCTATTGGTTGATCTTTTTTTGGCTACGTTCCTGCTCCAATTCTTCAACCACACGACGAGAGGTACGGCTGACGGATTGTTTCTGACAACGGGAGGTGAAAACGGACACACCGCCCATGAGGCCTGCCACAACGTAAAAGACTGCGCCCGCTCCGATGAGATTGCCCGCGCCGCCGAATATGATCGGAAGGGTTGTGTGGCAGAGGTTAATGAGCATGGTGCGAAGCCCTAACGCCTCACCCGTGCGTCCGGGAGGCGACTCCGTATGAATAAGGCTCATGACGTTGGGCTGCGAAGAACCCAAGGCCATGCCGAGCAAGAAGGCCACGGCCGAGAGCATGTAGAAATTGTTAAATATCGGAAAGAGTGCGTAGGAGGCCGCTCCGAGCGCAAAGGCACAGGTAATGGTTTGCCATTCGGTGAGATGTCTGGCGATGATCGGCATAAAAAGCCGAACAAAGAACGTTGCTGCGGCAAAGACCCCTAAAATCCAACCGACTTCACTGGCGCTCAATCCGATTTCAGTGCCGTAAACCGGAATCATAAAGCTTTGAAGATCCCAGGCCATTGACATAAAGGAGCTCGCTATCAGGACGTTTCTGACGTGCGGAATCCCCATCAGTTCAAAGTTGCCTTTGCGTTTGACGACTTTAGTACGGTTCCACGAAGAAGGCAGTTTGGAGCGAATAAAAAGAACAAAGGCGAGCAGACCTAAGACAACGGCAGAAAGTGCCAAGGTGTAGGCACTCTGAAAGCCCAAGTGGTCAATAAGGTAGCCGCTTGCGATCGGCGCGCTAAGGTTTGCCGCCGAGTAGCCCATTGCCAAAAAAGCAAAATTATTGGTTCGGCTTTCGGCTTTGGAGAGGTGGCCCACCAATTGCTGATTGGTCATTTGCACCAACATAAAGCCCAAACCGTTAATCATGCAGGCGGCAAATAAAGGCCAAAGACCAAACGTTTTGACATCGAAGGCAAGCGGCAGGAAAGCTGCCACGCTCATGATGGCAATGCCGATTAAAACAGGTTTTTTGGGGCCGACTGAATCAATCCACTGACCGGAACGAATAGCAAAAAGAGCCGGAACGAAAGCAAAAAGCGCCATCATGATGCCCACCTCAAGAGCGCTTGCTTGCTCATAGAGCGCATCAAGCGAGCAGCTTACGCGGTTGGAGACACAACCGATTTGAACCACAACGGTGAGCAAAATTACCTTAATGATGGTGGGAGACATCAATTTTTTTCCGGTCAATAAAGCAAAGCCACAGCGGTTGACGGCCACTGTGGCTTCGTTTCAGCTGATGAATCTAGATGATTATGCTAACTATTTGCGGATAATCAACAGAGGCACATCAGCGATAGAGGCGATACGCGTGGCGGTAGAACCCATGACGGCAGCCTTAAAGCGACCGTAGCCGTGAGAACCCATCACCAAAATGTCAAGGTGACGCTTTTTGCAGTAGGCGGCAATTTCATCGCCCGGGTTACCAACCAAGCACACTTCTTTGGGTTTGACGCCGGCTTTTTCGAAAAGCGGCAACACCGGATCAATGGCTTCGGCAAATTCGCTCTTTTGCAACTCGACCACTTCGTCTTCAGACAAAGCGGGCAGTGCCATGCCGGTCATATCAGGCATAACGGCACCGGCGTAGTCACTCACGGTATTGATCAAGTGGATCTTGGCGCCTTGACCGCCGAAGAGGTCTAATTGCTTGATGGCGTACTTCACAGCGGCCGTACCGAACTTGGAACCGTCCACAGCGATGCCTACGCTTAACGCATCGGTTTGCGGAGCTTCTTTGTCACGCAACATCAAAAGCGGCACTTTGGTTAAGGCCAAAACAGCGTTTGTGACGGAACCGAAAAGCAAACCCTTCAAAGCGGAGCGACCGTGAGAACCCATGATCAAGAGGTCGGCCTTCATTTCTTCGGCTACTTTGGCGATTTCTTCAGCGGGCGTACCCACCTTGGCGATTTCTTCGGCAGCCATCTTGGCTTTCTTCAAAATCTTGCGGGCGGGCTTAAAGGCTTTTTCGCTTTCGTCCTTGTAATAGTCATCGAGTGCCTCGCGGCTCACGAGTCGGCTCGCACGGGCGGGCAGGGGAGCCTGCACATTTAATAAAACAATATGCGGTTCATGGCCGATCAACGTCGTACGACTGGCAACGAATGCCACCGCGTTGTCACTATAAACACTGCCATCTACGGGAATAAGGATTTTCATAAAACATCCTTTTATAAGAATGGAAAAATAGCCGTTCGGTTGCGTGCGAAGAGATACAGCGCACCGAACCCTCAAGCCCAAGCCCATCAGGGCTCGCGAGCAAGTAGAACCGGAGAACGAAATTTATCTTCAATCTCCTTACAATCACTTTAGCGCCATTTGGGGTTAAGCGCTAGCCCCGTGAGCCCATATTGTGCTTTTTATCAATCTCAGACCATGAATACTAGTGATAAACGACGTTTTGGCGGCATAAGTCGTCTTTTTGGCCCGAAGGCTTTTGAAATTCTCAATCACTCCCATGTGGTAGTGGTTGGCGTGGGCGGTGTCGGCAGTTGGGTGGCAGAGGCTCTTGCCCGAACAGCTGTCGGTCACATCACATTAATCGATGGCGATACTGTCGAAGAGAGCAACACCAATCGCCAGCTTCCGGCGCTTAACGGAACTTACGGTCAAAAAAAAGTTGAGGTGCTTGCCCGAAGACTTCAGGCGATTAATCCGGAAGCACGTATCGATATCGTTGACCGCTTTGTTGGTGAGGACAATTTTGATGAACTGATTCCCGCCTGTGATACGATTATTGATTGCATTGATTCCCTGTCAGCTAAAACTTTTTTGGTGGCCAAAGCTTCTCAAAAAGCACGTATTGTGCTCACTAGCGGCGGAGCGGGTGGCAAAGTCGATGCCTCGCGGGTGAGTTTTGCCGACATTGCTTATGCAAAAGGCGACTCGCTTATTGCTGCTATGCGCACTAGGCTTAGAAAAGAGTATGGCTTCCCGAAAGTAAAGTCAGGCGAAAAACCGAAGGCTTTTGGCATCGGAGCCGTCTATAGTGATGAATCTGTCCGAGGCAGTCAAGACGGTGGCGAAGGATTCGGTGTTTTTATGGCTGTGACAGCCACCTTTGCCATGAGATTGACTCAAGCTTGTATTGAGCAATTGCTGCATGAGTACAAGCAATAACTTAGAAAATCGGACTGAACGGTTATTCAATCTTTCGGTAACTGACAAAGCGCAAACTATTTTGATGAAAAAACGCCTACACTAAAAGTGAAAAGAGTACGCGTAGATGTACCTGGAGAGTGTATGTATAAGAAAATTCTTGTTCCGATTGACGGCAGTGAGCTGTCCTATATGGCTGTGGCAGGAGCCGCATCGTTTGCGAAAAACCTTGGCGCAGAAGTGTATGTGTTGACGGTGATTGAGCCATACTCCTATACGAATTTAAGCGAATATCGTCCTGAAAGCATTGAACAGTACGATCAACGCGTCAAAGATCAGGCTAAGGAACGTCTTGAAAAGGCCCGCGCCTACTTTGACAAAGCCGGTGTGAAGGCAACCATCTGCTCTAAAAAGAGTTTCTCGCCCTCGGAAGCCATTATGGACGTGTGCGATGAGCTTGACTGCGATTTGATCTTTATGGCCAGCCACGGTCGTAAGGGTTTGGCAGCGGTGCTGTTGGGCAGCGAAACCCAGAAAGTGCTCACGCACTCCAAAGTGCCGGTAATGGTCTATCGTTAAGATTATTCAGACAAAATCGGTACAATTAGGTACCGTTATTTCAGCTGAAATAACCTCGTGCGTTGCCTGTGTTTGACGGGCAGCACGGGGTTTGTTTTTTAAGGATTAAAAAATGGCCGATCTCGACCAAATGAATGTTCAAATGGATGTGAGCGCCTTGGTGCGTGAGGAAATCATTACCGATCGAAAAATCGGTACGATCCGTGTGTTAACGCCGGTGACCGTTGACGGAACCCGTGACTTTGCTCGTGATGTTGTCTACATGGGTGAAACACAGATCATGACTCAAATGGGACCTTTGCCGATTTCGTTCCAAATCAAGGCCGCCACGCTCGAAGAAGCTGTCAAAGGTTATGGCGAAGCGGCCAAGGCCGGTGTTCAAGAAACCATCGCAAAACTCGAGGAAATGCGCCGTGAAGCCGCCAGCAAGATCGTGACTCCGGGGGACGCCGGTTTCGCAGCGGCGGCAAGCAAAATTCAAATGCCTTAATAACTTGGATAAAGCTCATGACAATTGAAGGATTTACTCGTGCGCAAATGGCAGAGCTACCGTCACGCCTATTGCGGGATGGTCGTGCAGCCAACGCACGTGTGACTTGTGTGACCTGGCAGGGGCGTGAGTGGACAGTTAAAGATTTCTCTCCCCGCAACTGGTGGGTGAGGACGTTTTTGGCTCCGTTTCTTTTGGGCCATGAGTTCAAGATCCTTCAGAAGTTAACCGGAGTGGCCGGCGTTGCCAGTGACTCTTTTGTAATTGACCGCCATGCCATTGCCATCGCCTTTTTGCCGGGTACGCCTTTGGGCAAAAAAGATCCTGCGGAAATTTCCACTCAATTTCTAGAAGAGATGGAAACGCTTTTGCAAGGTGTTCATGATCGGGGTGTTGTGCATTTGGATACCAGAGGCACAGGCAATTGGCTTGTTTCACCTGAGGGCAAGCCGTTACTAATTGATTTTCAGGCGTCGCTGACCACCGGTTGGATGCCCGCCTCCTTGCGCCGCATTATCGAATTAGTCGATATGAGTGGCGTATACAAGAAGTGGAAAGAGTGGCAGCCGCAAACCATGGGTGAGGACCGCCAAGCACTCTATGAGGAAGCGCTTTACTGGCGACGCAAATGGGTGTTTGAGGGCTACTTTGGCAAGAGAAAACGCCGTCGCGCGAGAAAAAAGCGCAAATATTAATTTTTTGGTAGGCAACCTCTAAGGGGCTGCCTATTTTCAACTTTTCTTATAGGTATCGGTACCGTTATGGCACAGTACGTATTTACGATGAACCGCGTCGGAAAGATAGTTCCACCGAAGCGGCAGATTTTGAAAGACATCTCCTTGTCCTTTTTCCCGGGAGCAAAGATTGGTGTTTTGGGTTTAAATGGCGCTGGAAAATCAACGCTTTTAAAAATTATGGCCGGTGTCGATACGGACATTGAAGGTGAAGCCCTGCCGATGCCCGGTATCAAAATCGGTTACTTGCCTCAGGAACCCCAATTGGATCCCAATCACACGGTGAAAGAAGCGGTGGAAGAGGGGCTAAGCGAAATCCTCAATGCTCAAAAGCGCTTAGACGAAGTGTACGCGGCATATGCTGATCCCGATGCTGATTTTGATGCTCTGGCGGCTGAACAAGCTAAACTTGAAGCAATCATCAATGCTGCGGGAACCAATGCCGAGACGCAAATGGAAATTGCGGCAGATGCTTTGCGCTTGCCGCCATGGGACGCCAAGATTGAACACCTCTCGGGTGGTGAAAAGCGTCGTGTGGCGCTTTGTCGCTTACTTCTTTCTCAGCCAGACATGCTGTTACTGGATGAACCGACCAACCACTTGGATGCTGAAAGCGTGGAGTGGCTTGAACAGTTCCTTCATCGCTTCCCCGGAACGGTTGTGGCGGTTACGCACGATCGTTACTTCTTGGATAACGCCGCTGAATGGATTTTGGAATTAGACCGTGGTGAAGGTATTCCTTGGAAGGGCAATTATTCTTCTTGGTTAGACCAAAAAGAAAAGCGTCTTGAAATTGAAAAGCGTCAGGAAGACGCACGTATGAAGGCGATTAAGCACGAATTGGAATGGGTGCGCCAAAACGCCAAGGGTCGTCAGGCCAAGAGTAAAGCCCGTTTGGCTCGTTTTGAAGAAATGTCGAGCTACGAATACCAAGCACGCAATGAAACCAATGAAGTCTTTATTCCGGTGGCTGAGCGCTTGGGCAACAACGTCATTGAATTTAAGCACGTAAGCAAAGGTTTTGGTGATCGACTCTTGATTGATGATCTGAGCTTTAAGATCCCGCCCGGAGCAATTGTGGGCGTGATCGGTCCGAACGGTGCCGGTAAGTCCACCCTTTTTAAGATGATTCTGGGTAAAGAAAAACCCGATAGCGGTGAGATTGAAATCGGTCAAACGGTCAAAATCAGTGCCGTGGATCAAATGCGCGACTCTCTTCCCAATGACAAGACTGCTTGGGAAGCGGTAAGTGACGGTCAGGATATCCTTCAAGTCGGTAAATTCCAGATGCCTTCGCGTGCTTACCTCGGACGCTTTAATTTTAAAGGCGGCGATCAGCAGAAATTGGTCGGTGCGCTTTCTGGCGGCGAACGTGGTCGTCTGCATTTGGCAAAGACTCTGTTGGCTGGCGGCAACGTATTGCTTCTTGACGAACCATCAAATGACCTAGATGTTGAAACACTTCGAGCCTTAGAAGATGCACTCTTAGAATTTGCCGGCTGCGCCATGGTGACGTCCCACGACCGTTGGTTCTTAGACCGTATCGCCACGCACATCTTGGCATTTGAAGGTGATTCCAAAGTGGTGTTCTTTGACGGTAATTACACGGAGTACGAAGCGGATAAGCGTAAGCGTCTTGGTGAAGAAGCGGCAAGACCCCACCGTTTGCGGTTTAAACCTTTGAAGCACTAATCGGTTTTAGTTTTGCCATCCTCCTCGCCGTGAACGACGAGGATTCCCTACGGTGTCAGTGGCTTGCG
>NZ_JAMBLT010000017.1 GCF_023336895.1 Parasutterella secunda | reverse complement strand
AACCTTGGAGCTGTTCGATATACGTCGCCGCACGGTCGCCCGATGTCATTGCCGCCTTAACGGCGAGCTCTTGTGCATTAAGAGCGGCATTTCTCGGAAGCGTTGTGATCAAATCCACTTGCTCTTGTATCTGCCGCTCGATCATCGCTCGCACTATGGGCGAATCAGGTGGTATAACAATCCCTGCCTTTTTCCAATCGCCGTTGAGCAGTTTCTGCTGCCGATTGAGAATCTGCCCCCAAAACGTTCTCGCCCAAGGCACTAGGCTGTCTGAATACTTCGCCAGCTGTGTCGTCAATTGAGCAATGTCGTCAATTCGCCCATCCGGTGTGACGTGACTGGAGATGACTGACTGGACGATTCGCGCTATGCGTTGGTAGTTACGGTTGACTGCGATTCGGTAGGTTTTTTCGTGATTAAACGCCGCCATTGTTTCCTGGCTCTGTTATTCCTTCAGGCATTGGGAGCTTCGGCTCTTTGAGCGCATCAATCTCTTCAGGTGTTACCGAAGCAAAAAATCCAGTTTGCTCCGCCTGGCGCTTAATTTCGCTAAGAGCGCGGTCGGGTGGCAACAACCCTGCTTCGTAAACTTGGAGGATCGTCTGCACCGACTGCTGCGCCAGTTGAGCCTTCTCTGCTGGAGTCGGCTGAATAATCGGAATGAAATTGAAGTCGAGATTGGAAGCGTCACGACCAACACTTTCAAGCAGGACCTTGGCAATGCGATAAATAGCGTCACGCAGTTGAGCTTCCTGATCGCGCTTGACGGCCTGAGCGTACAGCTTCATATCGGTATCACCCGTCGAGAAACCAGACGGAGAAATACCGAATAAACGCACAAGCGGAATGTCCGTCGCGCCGGCTACGTCTTCATTGAATTGATTGAATACGTCCTTAAAGCCGCCAAATCCAAACGTCTGCGTTTGGAAGGTGTCATCCGTGTCTGCAACGGTCAGGCTTGAGATATTTTGCGAGGCGTTAATAACGGACATCGCCTTAATAATCGCATCTGCCTGATCTTCATTGCCGACCTGCATTGCCTGCCAAAAGCCCTTCACGCCAAGATAGCGGAGGTGGCAGCGCTTCATGAGTTCAGCCACACCGATGTTCGCACCTTCCCGACGCTCAAGAGCCGTATAAAGCAACTGAACGTAGCTTTCGCCCCACAAATCATTGACCTGTGCCAGTTCGTTCGGGAGCTTGCGCCCAATAAAGCGAATGGCACGGCTCGCGTCAAGCTTGTAGTTTTGAGCGTAAATTCGAGGGGAGACTTGGTAAGAAATTGGTTCACCCTCACGCTCGCCAGTGGCAAGCTTTGAGGTATCTGGCGTAATTTCCCACCGATCAAACACACGAAGACCCAGGAAGTAGCCGTTTGTATTCAACGGCTGATCGGGCTTCATGTCCTTCATGCGAATTTCGACGATTGAGCCTCCATACAGGCGCGCCCAAGTGATCGCCTCGGCGAGCTTTTGCCAGATTTTATAACGGGCAAACTGCTGTTCAAGATACTCGGCATCGTCAGCGTCAATAAGCCACTCAACGCCCTCGCTTGTCATATCGTCAGCAAAAATCGTGCAGACCTTTGCCGGGATCCACGAGGAGAGATAGAGCTTTTGAAGCTCAACATAGGACAGACGATGAGTGCCAAAGAGATCCCCAACCCGAGACTTAAAAGTGCTGCCAACGGCCTCAAGACCATCGGCGTAATAGTTCATTGAATCCCGAATGATGGCGATTTCTTTATCGGCAGGTTTTGTCGTTCTTTTCGACATAGTTAATTCGCGAAAATAGCCGCCCATGGCGTCTTGGGAACACCGAGCGTTAAAGTGATTAGGTCAACCAATACGTCAACTTGGTCATCGTGAGCGTGTTTCATATCGCCTCGGAAGGCTTCGCATTCAGCAATGAAGTCAGACACCCATGGGGCATTTTCAGGTATGTAAACACGTCCAGCTTCGATATATCCGAGAACGTCTTGCAATCGGGTCAGTTTGTCCGTGTCTCTTTCAATCCCCCTGATCGGTATAGGAGGTGTTCCCCGTTTGATCTCTTGGATTAGGCCCGTACCAGATGCCTTATCTTCGACACAAAAGTCACGACAAACACCGTTTTTCATAGCCAGTTGCTTTATCCAAAAGTCAATCGCATTGCGTTTGAGATCTGGGGCTTCCCATTTGCCCCTACGCCAGTCGGTGATGTAAAGATTCCCCTCTTTACCCAACCCACCGCAACCGAAAACGGAGAAGTCGTTTGCTTCTTTTGTTTTGAGAGCGGTATCAGCGTCAACCAAGCGATACTTGAGCTCGGGCAGTTGTTTGTAGCGTTTGAACCAACCGCTCTTAATGATGTTGCCGCCAAGAACCGTCGGACGGCCTTGGTATAGCGAAGCCCAGTCTGCAGATCCCACTGCCCCCTTAATCTTCAGAAGGCTTTCAATCGGATAGCGTTCAGGGTGCAGAGCCTCCCCTGCCTTTCGGTGTGGTTCGTCGTGCTCGGCAATGGCGGGATAATTGATTACCTTCCATTTATCGCCGCCGTTTTGCTCTTCCTTCAGAAGTAAACCGAGGAGGTCGTCGACGTGCCACCGAGTGCACATAACGATGACACCGCCGCCCGGCGAAAGTCGGGTGTATGCCGTCGATGTGTACCACTCATAGATGCTTTGGCGCACCGTCGCAGAGTTCGCTGACTTTCTGTCTTTGACGGGGTCGTCAATAATCAGGATGTCTGCGCCCATGCCGGTAATACCACCACCGACACCGCATGAACGATAAGAGCCTGTGTGCCCGACGATTTCGAAGAGGTCGGACGTTCGAATGTATGCGCCTTTTGAGGTTGAGCGGACGTTTGCCTTGTTCAGACTTGTTTCGGGGAAAACGGCGTGATAGAGGTCATTGTCAATAACACGCTGCACGTCTCGGTTAAAGCGCTGCGCCATATCCGCGCCGTAGCTTGTTGCAATGATCTGCAGATCGGGATCCACGCCGAAAGCGTAGGCTGGGAACTTTCTCGAAACAAGCTCGCTCTTGCCGCTTCGCGGAGGCATTGAGATCATCAAGCGAGGGGACTTCCCGTCGAGCACGTCCTGCAGAAACTTCTCGAGCGTTTCACAAATCTCTCTGTGCACCCACCCCATTTTGTAGTTTGGGGTTGTAAAAAGCACAAAAGGTGCAAAGCCTGCCCTTGCCGCTCTTCGCCTTAATTCAAAGATGGCCGCCTTTCTGTAATCACTCGCTGTCGGGGTCATCTGTTAAGCCTGCGAAGCGCATCAAATCGTCCATGCTCATGCCTTTCATTGCATCGGACAAATCAACACCAGTTCCGTCGTCCTCGATTTCAATTTTTCGGTTTTGTAGTCCGCCCTTACGTCTGGCGACTATCTTCAGCCTCGCCTCCATGCGCAAACGTGAACGTGCGACGTTATCAAAGCGCCGCTTTTTAATCGTGATTTTCTTTCCTGATTTTTCAATGATCTGTTCTTCAGAAATATGTTCGGCGTCGACAATTTCGAGAACCTCGTCCTCAATAATGTTGTCGCCGAAGTCGCGCGCGCGCGTGAAGTCCTTGGCAAAGTCTTTGTGTTCAGTGCACCACCAGTAAACGGTGTCGGGGCTTACATCAAGTTCTTCACATATCGATACAAGAGTCCGCCCGCTTGCTAAGGCGCTTAATAGCCTTCTCACAAGCTCTGGGGTGTACTTCTTCTTTCTCCCCTGATTGCTTTCCAATAATTTCATGAATGGTCCCTCTCGGAGAGGGGCTGTTCCGAGTTACGCCGAGTCAATTCCAACCGTGGCGTATTACGTTCCACAGATTGTTAAAAAACTCCTCGGTTGCAGTGTCATCTCCGAGAGGAGATGGGTCACTGCTTAAGATCGTTGTAAGCGACCTTGTCGGATTCTCGTACGGCTCTTTGCCCCGTGAGGTTTTGCCAACGTTCAATGATTACATCGCAATAGCAGGGGTCAAGCTCAATAATTCGAGCGCTTCGCCCTGTTTGTTCGCACGCGATGAGTGTTGTTCCAGAACCTCCAAAAGAATCTAAAACGATGTCGCCGGGCTTTGTGCTGTTTCCAATGAGATATTGGAACAGCCCGACGGGTTTCATTGTCGGGTGCTCGGCGTTTCGGTTCGGTCGGTCAAATTCGAGGATGGTTGTTTGACTTCGGTCGGAGTACCAATTGTGAGCCGCTCCGTCTTTCCACCCATACAAGCAAGGCTCGTGTTGCCATTGGTAGTCCTGGCGGCCTAAAACGAACGTGTTCTTTGACCAGATCAGGCATTCGCGGACTTTCCAACCTACGTCGCGACAAGCGCCTCGAAAATTGAACCCTTCAGAATCAGCATGCCAGATATAAAAAGCCGCACCTTCTTTTAAAACGGAATCGGCTGCACCGTATGCAGAAACTAAAAAACGACGGAAGGATTCATCGTCCATCTCGTCGTTTTGAATTGTCAGAGCGTCTTTTGTTTTTCCTTGATATGCGACGTTGTACGGTGGGTCAGTGAGCCACAGATCGGCTATTCCCCCCCCATGACCTCCTGAACATCCTCGACCGAGGTGCTGTCCCCACACATCAACCGATGCGTGCCAAGGATCCAAATTTCACCCCGTTTTGTTTTCGGGTTTTTCGGCGGCTCGGGAGTCTCGACGTCTTCCACGCCGTCGACTTCTCGGTCGAGATCAGCCATCATTTCTCTGATCTCTTCGTCACTGAAGCCTGTCTTGGAAAGTTCGAACCCCTCTTTTTCGAGTTCGGCGAATTCGAGCTTAAGAATATCCTCGTCCCACCCAGCGTCCAAAGCGAGTCGGTTGTCCGCGATGATGTAGGCGCGCTTTTGTGCTTCTGTAAGCCCTGACAATTCAATCGTTGGGACTTTTTCAATCCCTAACTTTCGAGCCGCCAGTATGCGCCCGTGCCCAGCAATAATTCCGTTTTCACCGTCAATCAGGATCGGATTAGTCCAACCGAATTCTTTTATTGAGTTGGCGATCCGTTCGATCTGCTCGTCAGAGTGAGTTCTGGCGTTTCGGGCGTAAGGAATCAGCTCGGAGACGTTCCGATAGACAACTTTTAAATCTTCAGTTTGCATAAAAAGAAACGGGCGATGCTTTTACACACCGCCCGCTGAGGAGCTTCCCTTGTGAGGAATACTTTAGCTGTTAAAACTGGCTCTGGAGGCAGGACTCGAACCTGCGACTCGATGATTAACGGTCATCTACTCTACCTACTGAGCTACTCCAGAACGGAAACGGTAAAATGTGGAATTAAAAGAACAAGTATTTAGCTGTTATGAAAGACTTTATCTTGAACAACAAAGGCAAAACTGTCTGGATGTTTTTTTGTATTCTCGGTTGTTTGGCAGTACAAAATCAGCCAAATGCAACAGTGCAAATGGCCGCTTTCCTAGGTTGGGCCTTCGGTGTTCCTTTCGTACTTTATAAATGCGAGCAGCACAATCTCGGACATAAATGGGTTTGGGCCGTTTGTAGTTTTATTTTCCCTTGGGTTGCACCGTTCGTTTTTGCCTTAGTCATGGGCGGGAAAATACAAAAATCTCAAGTCTCTTCCAAATCTTCAGATGACGAAGATCTCGAGAAAGAAATTGGGTCCGACCCGGTCAAAGAAAACTATCTTGTCAGTCTTCTTGAAGGAACTCGCCCGACCGTTTTAAACGCCGAAACAATGCCATTCGTCTGGCCTGAGAATGACTTCTTGCTCTTCTCAATAAGAACAGAAGCCTTCGGCATTAAAAAAGGTCGAAAATATGTCGCAGGTTCTCGCGGTGCTTCGATTAGAGTCGCCAAGGGCTTGAGTTTCAGAGTTGGTAATGCCAGGGGGCACTCAGAATCTGTTGACACAAAAGACGATTATGGAAAATCTGCCCTAATCGCCATCACAAACAAGTCGGTTTTTGTCCAAGCCACGAATGGCACGGTTAAACAGTGGAGTCGAAACTCAATCAACTCTATTAACGCCTTCAAAGACGGAATCAGAATGGATTTCAATAAAGGGATCCCACTTGTAATCCGGCTCAACTCTCTTTTTGATGTAGCTTGTGCAAGACAAGCCGCCCTATTCAGAGAAAAGGCATAAGCAAAAAGCCCGTGAGTCGATTGATCTACGGGCTTTTTACAGTTCATTGATAAAGGAGTTTACGTTTCTTCCGGGCACGCCAAAAGCGCCCCAAGGCGCTCGTGACTCAACGTGCTTTTAAACGGACCATCCAAATTGTTGAAAGCAATATTAACGTTCTAAAAACAGATGTCAACCCCTAATATTTTCAGGCATTCAGGAGAGGCTGTCACGTTTTTTAGCTCGCTCAATGCTAATCAATTCTTGTCTAAGTACCTCTTTCTTTTCTTGTAAATCGCACAAAAAACCATAAGCCAAATCCAACTCTTTTTTTAAGTCACCGGCGGTAAACGCCCCATTTGCGTATGCTTGAAGAACAAGTTTTAACGCATCTTCAAAGAACGAGAATTTTTCAGCTTCTTTTCCATGAAGCGCTTCTCCATCACTAAAACTAATCACCATTACAAGTCTCCCCACAAGGTTGAAAAGTACAAAAGCGCGGTTCTTAACATTTCTCTGGCCATTCCTCTATACACACGGAATCGTCTGGCAAAGAGTCGTTCGTGCTCATTGCACCCTCTCGGGTTTGCACTGGGGTCAAGATAAAACATGGCCAAGACTTCTTTATCTCGATAATGGCCACGCCAAAGCTCAGGGTCATTCATGATCTTGTCGACCTTGCGGGCGATGAGTTGCTTTTCGATCCGCGTCATCGGGATTGGTTTGCCGAGCGTCAGTCCTCGACGCGCGGCGTTTGGGTTATCCTTGTCGGCCACTTTCTGTTCGATTCGCTTCAGCTCCTCCTCGGCGTTTCTGACCGACATCATGAGCGAGTAAAGCGGATTGACTCCCGTTCGCTTTCGTTCTTTCTGCGACCACGCCCAGAATCTGATGAACTCTTGCATAGTGCGCAGTTTTGACTCCTGCGGATCTCCGATAAACTCCATTCTGAAACACCTCTTACAACTCGTTCCCAAGCAGGCGCAAGGCTTCTTCGGCTGTCAAAACGACGAGCCACGGTTTTTTATCTGCTCTGCAGAAAACGACTGGTCTTTCTCCGTTCTGGCAGGAGGCTTCTGCCTGGTCCATCCAGTCATAGATCTGTCCGATACGGGCACGACGTTTGACTTCGACGTGGTACGGACCGACGGCAATGTCGCAGCCGCCTTCTCTGGTTTGTGAAAGGTTGCGCTTTGCCTCAACGCCAAGAACATCCCGAATCAAGTGACAGACTTCTCGCTCCCCTGAAGCACCTTTGGTTCTTTGAGATTTGCCCATATCAGCCCTCCGTTCTCATAAGTTCGTAGTACGGGGTGCCTGTGAAAGGGTCTCCTGGATCTACATCCCAATAGCTCACTGTGAAATTCAAAGCCGGGGTTTTGGATTTTCGACCGTTAACGTAGAAAAAAGCCCGTTTAAATCCTCGCTTCTCAAGTAGTGACTTGATTTCGTAGGCTTTCGGGAAAAAATCGCCGGCATTAAACATGGTGTCATAGCTCTCACACAAAAGTTCGATCTTGATGTTGCGAGCTTCAAGTTTCGGATCGTGCGTTTCCTTAAAGCCCTCCAAAAGCGCCCTGATCGATTCTTCAACGACCTGATGGGTCTTTGCATTCGGAGAGACTTCCACGCGCTTAGTGAATCGTTTTGCGGGCTTCCTGACGATATTCTCAGCACGCTCCCCTGCTCTGAAATGGTCATATTTTGTCAACATAACGTTCGATCTCCTCGTAGCGCTTCTTCAAAAAATCGATGTGTTCAATGATGTCTCTTCGCTTCATGAGACCATTGGCAACAACTCGAGCGGCCTGATCTGACAGGTGAGCGTAAATTGCATGAACGGCTTTGGTTGCGTCACCGTGCTGCGCCATCTGGAGCACAAACACTCGTTCACGCTCAGTGAGATGTTTCTCGTCCTTGCTGTAGTTCTTTTTCACTTTTTCACCTCGATAGCTTGAAGAGCTTTTCATAAATCCAAGAGACTGAAGCAAGCAGCGCCAGAATCGGCAATGCGCCTAAAAGCATCACTACAAAAAGTCCAAATGCAATGCGAACGCAAACATAAGCGATGGAATCTGCGACACAATCGAATGCCCAGCTCATTTCACCTCCGCCTTCGGATTGAACATCGGTAGCTTCCCAAACTCGACGAAGTCCTCTTTACGGAACTTTGATCGCTTGTCCATTTCGGCTTTGTCGGCTGAACTCAAAAGGCTGTCGATGTTCTTTGTCGATTCAAGAACGCGATGCGCCTCCGCCAAAACTCGGTCAACGAGGTATGTCTCAAGGGCCATGCCGATGTAGGTCGCATCAAACTTCACGCCGCCGACATTTCTGCGATGCATCCCGTCAATCAATGACTTGAACATCTTTTTGTCAGAAAGATCGACGCCTTGAGGCAAGAGCTGCACGCGGTCGAGCAACTGGGCGCAGCCGAAGATCACCTTCCACTCGTCAGAATTCTTTGGCGGATCGTAGTGCGTGCAAAGCCGTGCATAGTTCAAAAGCGTGTGATAGATCGGATGGTTTCGCAAGACGATTGAGACTGCACCTCTGACGTACTGGTCAGGAGCGGCAGCATGGAATGCGCACATCTTGTTAAAGACGGGCAAGCCTTGACAGTCACCGCAACTGCATCGTGCAGGTTCCGTCGGCTTCTTCTCTGCCTTAGCTTTAGCGTATTGAGTCGTGTTCATTTCCATGATGATTACCTCGACAGATACTTGCCTTCGCAAATCTTTGTGTAGTTCTGCTGCTTGAAAATCCAGTCGAAATCCGCGCGCCAGTCACGACCGTTGTTGCCCATCAGGAAGTCGCAGGTCTTGATGTACTCGAAGTAGCGTTTGAAATAAGCGATGCCTTCGTCTTGTGTTTTGAAGTCCCCGTCTTTCATGCAGTCGCGCCAGCGGGCTTGAACTGCTTTCTGGCGGGTAGGCGTTAGCTTTTGGCACATTCCCAGATACGGGCCAAGTATCTCGTTGTAGTCGGCGATGATTTTTTGATAGGGACAATCAATCCCCGTTTTTGGTTTTTCGACTTTTTCAGGCTCGGAGGCGGAAGGGTCGGAAACGGCAGTTTCCACAATTACATCGTTAGATGTAATAGATATATCCTGTTCCTCCTCCTGTTCCTGGATGCGGGATGGCATCTCTTTGGCATCTTTTATTTCATCTTGGATGGCATGTGAGATGGCATCTTTTATGTCATCTGGTATGGCAGATCGAACACCTTCGGAAAGCCCGAAAATAGTGGGTTTCAGGTGAATCAAAGCACGGCTCAAAAGATCGCACTCAGGCATCAAATCAATGAGACCAGACCACCCCTTGACTGCATTTGGACCATTAGGAGGGTTGTACTTTAGAAAGTTAGGGATGAAGATAAAACCTGCCTTATCGTCAACCATCAACATACCCATCCGACATAGCGTCAGGATGGCATCTGACATGGCATCAGGATGCCATCCTAATTCCATGGCCAATGCCGCTGACCTCGACCGCAACATGCCAAGTTGGTTGGTGTCCGGATGTGTAAGAACCAGAAAAAAAGCAAGCTTAGATTTGTCGTCAAGCTCCCTGAACTTCCTATCGTTCCATATCCGCGTGTCGATTTTTCTGTAGCGAGCCATAATGCCCTACGCTTTCCGGCGACTTTTTACCGGTTCTTTGAAATATTTCGGGCAAAGAATGAATTCAGGAATACCCGTAAGGCGGGCTACCTCTGCCGCCTTCCTGTACGAGATGTATCCCTTCTTCCGCCAATCACTCACAGCCTGGTGAGTTACACCAACTGCGTCAGCAAGGAATTGATCTTTGCCGCCTAGAGCGTTGACCGCTCGGTTTACTGGATTGTTTTCAAGTTGAGTCACTTGCATCTCCGCAATTTTTATTGCGAAATCTTACACCACTTTCGCAATCAATAGCAAGCAATACTTGCGCAATTCGTTTTAACCTACTTTGACGAAAGTGTGAGACAATGCAAGTAAACATTGAGTTGGAGAAGGCTAATGTCTTGCGGAGAACGTATTACTGAACTAATGAGATCCAAGAGGTTGACTCAACAAGAAGTCGCAGACAAGATCGGAGTCGCTCGGCAGTCCATCTCTCTCTGGCAAAAGAATCAAACCGTTCCTAGTGGCAAAAATCTCGAGAAATTAGCGGCCGCCCTTGGTACCACGTCGGGCTACCTTTTATTCGGGCAAACAAACCCCTCTATCAAAACGTTCGACAATGGAGATACGCCCCCTGACGATGTTGTTGTCATTCACGAATATCGTTTGACCTTCGGCGCCAGCCCAGTAGGCGTCGAACCATCTCCTGAGTGGGAACTTGTCGATGATGGCGATGATTACTGGTATAAACGCACTTTCTTTCAGAAGCGCCATTTAAATCCAGACAGATGTAAGCGTGCCAGAGTTTCAGGAGACAGCATGGAACCGACCATCTGCGACGGCGACACGTTC
The DNA here is from genome assembly GCF_023336895.1 of Parasutterella secunda. GTDB lineage: Bacteria > Pseudomonadota > Gammaproteobacteria > Burkholderiales > Burkholderiaceae_F > Aphodousia > Aphodousia faecalis. Next base: position 8,975 of record NZ_JAMBLT010000017.1, on the reverse strand, counting down.
CTCTTCTATGAAGAGTGCGACTCACGTCCAGGTTGTGTAATCATCGCTGACGGGCAAATCTATGCGATTTCAGTTGAAGGACAGCTTAAGGTTAAAAGACTTTCTAAAACAAAAGATGGCATCGTTGTTCGATCAGACAATCCCGACTATCAGCCGGAAATTTATTCCGGAGATGATCTTTCTAAATTAAGAATCTACGGCAAAATTGTTGAGATCAATAGGGCGTTTTAATTTGAGCAATTTTGGGAGTTAGTTATGTCTGATTTAATTATCGTTCAGGGAACTGAAATCCGTAAGCTTTTAAAAAATTCAGAGCAATATATCTGCTTGACCGATATTGCCAACAGGTTCGGTTCGACAGAGTTGATTAATGATTGGCTCAAAAATAAAAATACACTTGAGTTTCTCGGGGTCTGGGAAAGATTAAACAACGAGATTTTTGACGAAAGCGCATTTAGAGAACTCATGCAAGCCGCTGGCGTTAACCGTTTCCGAATTTCAGCGAAACAGTGGGCAAAACAAGTCCATGGCGTAGGAGTATTTGCAACGCCTGGCCGATACGGCGCAACATACGCCCATCAAGACATTGCCATTGAATTTTGTTCATGGATTAGTCCAGAGTTCAAACTATATCTAATCACAGAATTACAACGCCTCAAGAAGCTAGAAAATTCTGAGATAACCTTCGAAAGAAGTGTGCGGAGAATTATGACAAAAGCCTCATATCGGGTTCATACTGATGCAGTAAAAGAGTTTTTAATTCCTCCAGATTTATCTAAAAAAACTGCAGGATGGATATATGCAAATGAAGCCGACGTGCTTAATGTAGCTCTTTTCGGAATGACAGCGAAGCAATGGAGAGATAACAACCCCAATAAAAAGGGAAATATTCGAGACGATGAAGATATCGCAACCGTATACCATCTTGTGGTTCTGAATAATCTTGAAAGTCAAAACGCACTACTTATTGAACAAGGTAAATCTAGGGAAGAAAGACTCTCCATACTTAATAAACAAGCAATACGCCAACTCAATAGCTTGATTGAAAAAGCATCCTTGAATGACTTATCTGATAAACCACTACTGAAAAAATGACATACCACCATATCTAGTTAAATCATGGAAATTCATACAATATCTAATTATGTAGAATTCTACGGGATTAAAAACAACTATTTGATTTAAAAATAATTTTTAGTTAATTACAAATTATTTCCAACTGTACGATATTTTCGTACACTCGTTCAGTTGACTACGATTTGAAGTCAACTCATCACAACCGCCTACGGGCGGTTTTCTTTTGCCTTCTTTTGATTTAACGCAAGGTTTACTTGCAATCTTGTTAAATTTTCTCGCAAGTTTTTCTTGCTATATTCTTGCGTAGGTGTAAAATTCTTTGCAAGTTAAATTGCTATTTACAGCAATTTTCTTTAACACGGAGAAACGCCATGCAAGACAAAGAACGCAAGACTGACTGGTTCGAAGCAATCGCTCCTTGGATTGTGGCCGGAGTGTTTTTCGCTTGGCTTGCATGGTGCTCTCCTGACATCCAACTCTGGTTCTCCAGATTCTAATTTTTAAAAGAGGCTCACCATGTCTAAGAAAGTTTGGAAACTTACCGTAGAGGCAGCTCGTTTCATCTTTTCCGTTTGCCCAGATGAAGTCACCGCCGCTCAACTCACAAAGAAAGCTTACGTCTGTTTCAACAGCGAACAGACCTGTGTGGATTTCACTCTCGCCACGCTCAATCCAGGCAAAACTCTTGAATGCAAGGCAACGATCAGGCTTTGGCGTGAAGAGTGCTGCGTGCTCGATGAAGACGATGAAATTGCCCGCCCTTGGGAATTGACTGCCGAAGAACTCGCCCACCTCGACGATGATGAAGATGACGAGGACGACTCCGCAGATGAACACGACGGGATTCTGAATTGCGTCGTCGTTATTAAAGACGGACAAAAAGACTCCGAAGAAACGAAGGATAACGAGTAAGCGGAGGACACCATGAGTTACCTGAGCAACCTGCCCGACGGATGCACCAGCGAAGATATCGAGGTCTATTTCACTGGTCGCCCGATGTCTGAAGAAGATGCTAAAGACTGCATTCGCGAAGAGCTTGCAGACGATGGTTACGACGAAACTGAAATCACCGACGAGTTGATCGAAGAAGAGTTCAAAGACAACTGGTGCTTCGTACGTTATTCACGCCGAAACGGTGGCTCAGGTTACGTCCACGGTTAATTTTTAGAGAGACAAAAATGGCTGAAAAGAAAAATGCGATTGCCCTCGTTGATGAGCAAAAAATGATTTCTGTTCTTCAGAGTTCCCTTTATCCGGGCGCAGCCACCGAAAGCATTGCGATGGTTTTGAGCTACTGCAAGGCTCGTGGATTAGATCCGTTCCAAAAACCAGTGCACATCGTTCCGATGTGGGACAGCAAGCTCCGTGCGAACCGTGACGTCATCATGCCGGGCTTAAACCTTTACCGCACGCAAGCAGCCGAGAGCGGTTTGCTTGCCGGCATTGATGATGTCGAGTTTGGTCCAATGACCGAGTTTGAATTCTCGGGCATGGAAAAAGAAGGCGCGTTCAACATCAAGATCAAGGCTCCCGAATGGGCAAAGGTTTCTGTCCGTCGAATGCTCAAGAACGGCGAAATCGGAGTGTTCTCGGCGACTGAATTCTTTGAAGAAGCGATCAGCACGTCGAAATCCGGCAAACCCACCCCTATGTGGATCAAGCGCCCCCGCGGGATGCTGTCCAAAACCGCCGAAAGCCAGGCGCTTCGCAAAGCATTCCCCGACCTGAACGCCGCCGAGACGGCCGAAGAGATGGAAGGCAAGAGTATCGATCCTAACGATGCTCCTGCAGAAAAGGCTGAACCCTCCGCAGAACAGCAGAAGATCATCGCCTTGGCATACCAAAAGGCGCAGGAAGGTGTGGAAGCCTACACGATGTTCTGGGCTTCGATCCCAAAAGACGAACGTCAGTTGATCAAGGAAGCCTATCCGCAGGGTTTGATGAACGTTGCCAAGGCTGCAGATGACGCTCGCACGGTGGAGGTTCAGTAATGACGAATCCCCTTCAACAAACAGAGTCGTGGTTTGCAGAGCGTGCCGGTTGTTTGACGGCATCAGTCGCAAAGGCGGCAATCCTTCGTAACACGAAGGGGCAACCCTATGCCGCATACGACACGGAACTTCGCCGAATCGTTGGTGAGCGATTCACAAAAAACATGTCGAATCGCTTCACCTCTCCGGCTATGCAGTGGGGAGTCGATCACGAAGACGAAGCCCGCGAGGCTTACGAGATCGAGACGGGAAACATTGTCGACTTGGTTGGCTTCGTTCGTCACCCGACGATTGATTGGTTTGGAGCTTCTCCTGACGGTCTCGTCGGAAAAGACGGCCTTCTCGAGATCAAGTGCCCCGAAACAAGCACGCATATCGCTCGAATTGAGGCGGGCGTTGTCCCCGAAGAGTACAAGCCTCAGATGCTTGTCCAATTGCTTTGCACCGGACGCTCATGGGTGGACTTTGTTGACTACGACCCTCGCATCGCCGAGGAGTTCAAAGAACTTCGCATTTTCATAGTGCGTTTTGAACCTACAGCTGAAGAACTCGAAACAGCCAAGGCTCGCTGTATCGAATTCTTGAATGATTGCCAAGCTCACTTTGAAGCAGCGCTTCAAAAGATGACTGCATAACGAATTGGGGGGAAATTCGGTTGAGTCCCAAAGCGGGATATTTGGTGAGCCTAGACGATGAACGCTACCGGAAAGTACCCCACACCCTTTTTTAATGAGGACAAAATGAAAGCTTTTTCAGAACAACTTCCGAAGATCTCCGCCGGGGCGCTTGATGAAGATCTGACTCAAGCGCTCGCTGACGGTGTCGAATTTCTCGACGCCAACGGCGGGACCTTTGAAATCAATCTCAAGCTCAAGCTGAGCCAGGTCATCAATCGAGCTGGCGTCATGATCAAGATCACGCACGACGTGCAAACGAAGTTCCCGAAGCCGAAGCCCGCTGAGTTCACAATGTTTTTGGGCCCAGATGGCGACCTTCTGCTTGAGAACCCCCGGCAAGGGAATCTCCCTTTTAAAGAAGTGAAGACGGAAAACCCCAAGCCTGAAGTAATCCCCACTTTCGTAAGAAAGACGGCGATCATCGTTGACAAAGAAACAGGAGAAATCCAATCATGAGCGAAGTTATTAAAAAACCGTTCGAACCGAACATCAAGTTTGTCGACCAACGACCCATTTTGATCAAAGACTCCGACGGATGCTTTGACGATCTTGAGGATTATCTGACGAAGCCTACGCGCATTCGTCTGGATGAGAATCTCACAAACTTCGCTTCATTTGTTGAAGCCTGCGATACCCGCTTGGATAAAGAAGAAGCAGCAATTTACACGCGGATTATTGACAAACCAAAGTTCAACGATTTTAAGTTCACTGCCTTCGCAAAAGATTGCCGAAACGGTAGTCCCGAATGGCGAAACGATTTCATTTTCCGTTTCGATGGCTTGTTCACAAAACACACCCGGGACTGGCTCGCTCGCGACGAATATGAAATGGATCAGAATGTTTTTGCTCTGTTTATCGATAAGCACCTCGATGACATACGTTGTCGCGAGGAAGACCGAAAGCTGTATCCGTCGCAAATTGAGCTCTTCAACTTTGTCACGACGCTTCAAGACTCTAAGAACGACCGCTTCTCTCGAAAAGTCAACATCCAGAATGGCGATGTGTCTGTGAGCCTTGAGCGCGAATCCGACGACGGCACGAAGCAACAGCTGAAGCTCTTTGAGCGCTTCCCGATCGTTCTTCAAATTTATGAAGGATTCCCTGAATATCAAGTCGAAGCAAAGCTGCGCTTCCGCGTCCGCGACGGTCAGGTCTATTTCTTCTATGACATCCACGGTTTGGAAGAAATGTTCATCGCCGCTCGCAACTGGGCCGTAAACGAATTGAAAGAAAAGACTGGTTTGCCTGTCTACATCTAAAAATAGAAAGAGGGGCTTAGTCCCCTCCGGGGAAAGATCATGAAGAAACGATTGGAAAGAGACAGCGGAGCATTGGGGACGTTGATGTGCGACGTCAAGCAAGTCGCCGCGGCTTGCAATATCGGCGTTTCGACGGTTTGGAACCTTGTCAAAGAAGACCCGACCTTCCCTAAACCCATTTATCTGTCACCTCGCGTCGTTCGCTGGCCAAACGCAGACATTATTGCCTGGGTTAAAGCAAGAGCGGCAGCTCGAAACGAATCCGCCATGGAGGCAGCATGAGTCACGTTTTGTTTTATGCCGCCGTGCTGTTCTTGTTTTGCTCGGTGATTGCCGTCGAGTTTTTCGGAGTTTTATGAAATGCCGAAGAGTAAAAAGCCGCGCCATAAATACAAGCAGAAAGTCGGCACGAACTTCTGGAATGTTCGAGAAGAGAACCTCGACATTATTCGAGAGAACTTCGCACGCCTTGAGCTGAAGTCTCTGGTCAATCTCGAAAAGGGCGAGTGTATCGATGACGACTTTTACGAGTTCCGAGACTTTGTGAACTGGGGCATTGTCGCTGTTAGCACAAGGGACGACTATGAATCTCAGGACGAGGTCAACGAGACGTGCGAAAGACTGCGTCAAGCCGCCGCGGCGATTACCGATATCCAAGTGCGAGGACGCAAAAACTGGGGACACTATGTTGCAAAAGCCGAAGAGCTGGATTTGATCCGCGTGGCTATTGAATTTGTCGGAAATCTGATGCTTGAGTCCGTGAAGAAGTGTCCGGTGCGCATGGTCCGCGAGTGGGAGACGATGCTCAAAGTCAGTCGATGCGCGATGTACGGTCAACCGGTCAAAACAACACCCAAAGCATTAAGAAAATCGGTCGGGAGATAGTGATGGTTGATGTTTCGATTTATATCGAGTTCAAGGCAAAGACTCTTATTAGAGAGCTTTCAGAAAACTTTGATATTCGAAAATGCGGCGATCTGTACCAGACACTCGGGGATTTGTTGAAGCTCGAATCAGAAGCTGAATTTGAAAAGTCTGGCTTTGTCGTTCCAAACGGGGGACCGCTCCCCGATCCGGTTGCGGATGTTATTACCTCTCTGAGCAAGAAGGCTGAAGTGCCCCCCCCCAAGAAGGTCAGGAAGATACAGAAGCCATACTTAAAACGCGGAGAGAAACAGGCGATTATCGATCTAATCCTGGACAAGTTTTTCGAAGAGTCGAAGTCAGGGAAAACGGAATTCGTTTTTTACGGAAAGGATTTCGGCGTAAGTGGGGATTATCTGCAGAAGAACATCTTCAATACGATCAACGCAAACCCCACTAAACAAAAGAGATTTCCAGACTTGAAGATAAGGTACATGACAATCCCCGGAGGGGTGAGTTGTCACATAGGACGCAAAGATCAATAAACGCAACCAAACGTATCCTAGAAAATTTAAGGGAGAAAAAATGGCAACAACATTAACCGGTTCCAGTGACGACATATAGTGAATCCGCATTCGCAAGAATGGGGGTTAGCAAGTGGGCTTTGGCACCTCACTAGGGCCGTTTAAACCGTATAGACAGGAGAGCAAAAATGGACGATATGGACGAAATGAACGAGGAGATTAGAGAAATTGCGAAACACTACGGGCTTTGGTTTCAAGTCGAAAAACTCTCAGAAGAATGCGCTGAGTTGATAGCTGCTGAAATTCAACTGGGCACAAAACAAGACACCGTCGATAGAAGAGAATTGCTTCATCGCTACTTGTCCGAATTAGCTGACGTTGACATCGTGCTTGAGCAAGTCAAATTCTTATTGTCACCGAGTATGCGAAGCCACTTTTATGACGTGAGAGAAGATAAGATCATTCGAACTCTTAAACGAATAGAAGCAGAAAAGAGGTGATTATGGGTTGGATGTCTGAACAATCTCTATATAAAAGAGAAAGAAGGCTCTTCGAGAATAGCTACAGTGGGCAACGATTTCTCATTGAAGAATATGACGAATTCTTAAACAACATTAGTGAATTAAGAAAGGTAGTCAAGCGTATTGCCGAAGCTGTTCGCAACGGAACTATTACAGAGAATCAGCCTCTCATTATGTTCTTTTGTGAAGACGCTTCACCAATAAGATGCCTAAAAAGCCTCGTAGTTGTTCTCCGAGACGATGGTTTTGTCTATTTCGGGAAAAGAGAAGGAACTGCGTTATTAGGCTTAGGAGGCAGAACTAAAAATGGTCAGATCGAATTTTATGATCAGTACAAAGATCAAATTGACGCCTATGTCACACAAGGAATGAACTTATGAACTGGCAGCTATTGAAAAACGTTAATCCGCCGATCGGCAAAATCATCATGCTCTTTGATGAGAATTAGTTGAGCGTGCTTTATTCGAGAAGAGTTGGCCTCCGGGGACAGTCCTTACAGTACTCTCATACATATCAAAACGGCGGGATTGGATTGCGTCCCGAGGAGTTAGATTACAAAGGTTTCAAAGAAGAACACGGCGACAAGATTTACTGGTCCCTTTTCGTAAAACCTTGAGTAAAATTAAAGCAGACAAAATCCCCGGCAATAAGTGCGATGAACAGCCGGGGATTTTTCGTCTAGCAAATGTCCTATGCTCCCAATAATGCTCCCAACAAAACAACGCCTTTATTCAAAGTCAATAAAATAGGCTTTTGCGAATCCTCTCACCCGACCATCTTTCAAAATCGCGATCTGTTGTCAGATCGCTTTTTTATTGTCTGCTGATTGTCTTTGACCACTTGTTTTTTCTTCGGAGCATTGCTCTTTTCCGCTTTGTGCAGACGATTGAGCATCACTAGTCTTATATTTTGAATATGTTTAAAACACAGAGAAATTTCGACATATTTTTCTAATATGTCGATTGAATCGACATATCTCTGTGACGTGTCTATAAAAATCTTTTTTTTAATCATATAGGTTTTTATCATGACGTGGGATCCCCAAGTTGCTTATAACGATTCGCCATTATTACCACCCCAAGGATTTAAAGAATCCCCTGAAATTTTCAGACAAACAACTAAGTCTCGAGTTGCCTTGGAAGGCTTACGGCAAGCGGTAAACTTGATCCCAAACAATGAGATTTTGATATAGACCATTCCAATTCTTGAAGCTAAAAGCTCTAGTGAAATCGAAAACATCGTGACCACTACTGATGAATTGTTCAGGTACATAGATGCCGATGAGCATGCAGACCCTGCAACGAAAGAGGCTCTTCGTTATCGGAAAGCTCTTTGGACTGGTATCAGAAGTTTGCAGGTTTGCCCCCTATCCGTTCGAACTATGAAGGAAGTTTGTAGTGCTCTTCGTGATACAGATGTATCAGTTAGAAAGGTTCCTGGGACATACATCGGGTCATCGAGTACTAAATCTGTCATCTATACTCCACCAATCGGCGAAAATGTCATCTTAGATAAATTGGATAATCTTTCTCAATTTTTGCATGACCAATCTGATGACACCGATCCTTTGGTCAAAATGGCTATCTGTCACTATCAATTTGAAGCTATTCACCCATTTTCCGACGGAAATGGCAGAACAGGTCGTGTTGTGAATATCTTGTATCTGGTAGAGCAAGGGCTATTAGATCAACCGATTTTATATCTGAGTAAATATATTATCGAGAATAAATCCGAATACTATCAAACATTACTAAATGTAACTCGATATCAAGAATGGGATAATTGGATACTTTTCATGCTACGAGCTGTAGAAAAAACAGCTATTTGGACAAAAGAAAAAGTTCTGGCCATTGTAGAACTTGAAAAAATGACAATCGACTATATTCGATCCAATGAGGAATTATCTAAAATCTACTCTCGCGAGTTAGTGGACGCAATATTCCAAAGGCCGTATTGCCGAGTATCTAATTTAGTTAATAGTGATATAGCGAAACGGCAGACAGCGATGAAGTATCTAAAACTACTCAATGAGCACAATATTTTACTGTCGTTGAACTTAGGT
>NZ_JAMBLT010000016.1 GCF_023336895.1 Parasutterella secunda | reverse complement strand
GAAACACAAAAAAAGCCCATGGAAAAGTCCGTCATGTGATTGAGCACATAGGCAACTGAACTCACCGTGCCCGTCCCCAACCCGGCATTGGTCACCGTGGCAATTCCTAAAGACAAAATCGACAAACCGAAAAAGAAAATCAAAAATCTCACAAACATCGTCCGTTTCCCCAAAAAACAAAAACACTCCCCCAATCCCAAAGATCAGAAAATTTTGAGCACAAAAAGGAATGTTGAAAACGGCGAAGTTTTAACGCCGTTTATCGATTGCCTCAGCTGACGCGAGGCTTTTGAGCGTATTGGCTTGCCTCAGCAATATCCACGCTCACCACACGCGAAACACCGGGCTCTTTCATCGTCACCCCAATCAACTGATTGGTGTGCTCCATGGTCACCCGGTGGTGGGTAATCATCATAAATTGAGTGTTTTCACTCATAGCGCCGACAAGTCTTGAAAGCCGTTCTTGGTTGGCTTCGTCAAGAGGAGCGTCAATTTCATCGAGCAGACAGAATGGCGCCGGATTAAGGGTAAAGAAAGCAAACACCAAAGCTGTAGCCGTCAGTGTCAACTCGCCGCCCGAGAGTTGGCGGATAGAGTGATTGTGTTTGCCGGGAGGATTGGCAAACATTTCAATACCGGCTTCAAGCGCATCGTCGCTTGTCATTTCCAAACGGGCATGACCGCCATTGAATAATTGCGTGAACTTTTGGTTAAAGGCCTCATTGACACGATTAAACGTATCGAGCAATAGCGTCCGCGTTTCGTGGTCAATTTTCTTAATCGCCGCCTCAATCGTGGCAATTGCCTGTTCAAGATCAGCCACTTCCCGGTCAATGCGCTCAACTTCAGCTTGCTGCGTTTTTAATTGTTCGAGGGCGGCATGATTGACCGCGCCCAATTGAGCCATTGATTGAGCAATACGCTCGACTTCCTGACGAAGAGCATTCAGTTTTGGCCGCTCCGTTTCATAACGCGTTCTTAACGCTTCTTCATCAAAATTAAATTCTTCCAAGCGGCTTCGCACCGTACCGTACTCAACTTCATGTTGACCACGTTTGGCAATCAAGTCACCCATGCGATTTTGTTCACGGCGCTTCGCTTCTTCAAAACTGTCTAATGACTTCTCACTCTCAGCCACTTGAGCTTCCACGCCACTCAGTTCAGTCTTCGATTGTTCAACAGCAACCAGTGCGGCTTCACGTTTTTGCAAAAGTTCCTGCAGCCCCGCTTTTTCACTGTCTTCATCCAATTCTTCAAGTGAAGCGCTGACCGTTTCAATCTTTTCTTTAAGTTCCGTTTGCTCGTTTTGCGCCAAAAGCTGAGCACGCTGAGCTTCTGCAATACGCTCTGAGAGATTTTTCAAGGCTAATTCAATTTCTCTTTGCGTGTAGGCAAAGACGTTAAATTCCTGCTCCGCACGACGGGATTCTTCACGCGCGGCCTCCCAAGAAAGGCGGGCGTCTTCGGATTTTTGCTGACGAGTCGCCACTTCTTCATCGAGAACACTGAAGCGCTCATCAGCCTCTTCAATTGCCGCCGTGGTTTCTTCAAGTTGTGCCTGAGCTTCTTCGATCCACTCACCAAGCTCCGCACTTCTGTTTTGGTAGGCCTCAATGGCTGCCGTCAGTCTTGTTAACTCAAGAGCCAGTTCACTTTCTCTGGCACGAACCGTTTCAAAATGCGTATTGGCACTTTGAAGGCGTTCACTCATCTGAGAAACCTTTAGATGGGCTTCTCCCATTTGTTGGTGCAATTGTTCTAATTCACGGCGAAGCGCTTCGCTTTCTTCTTCAAGCGTGTTGATTTCAGCCCTTCGTGACAATAAACCGGTCGAATCATCCGCCCAGAAATTCACGCTCACTTTATCGATCATATGACCTTGTGGGGTCACAAAGTGACAACCCAGCGGCAATAGGTCAACTTTACTCACCGCTTCTTTAACGTTCTCGGCAACAAAGTAATGAGACAGCCAACGGGTAAGCGCCGCGCGAGTCTCTTCGTTATGACGGTCAAAACTGACTTTCTCAATAAGTCCGGTCAGACCGAGCGGTGCAGACTGCTCTTCGGTCTTAAGCAGCGTCGAATAGAAGGTCAGTTTGGCAGGAGGCGGCGCCATTTCAAAAGCGGCAGCCATGGAAAGATTGCTGATACCGAGGGCATTGACTCGCTCGCGCAAAACGGCTTCGAGCGCCCTGGCCCAACCGGCTTGAGGCTGCAATTTTTCGAATAGGCGCGTCAAAGACGATAAGCCTTGGCGTTCAAGCCAATCCGAAAGCTTATCGCCCGTCAGACTTTTTTCTTCCAATTCTTTAAGCGTGGTCAATTTCGCTGTGATCGCCGCCAGTCGCTGCTCTTTCTCGTGAATTGCACTCTGAGAGCCGGTCAGTCCCTCACGAGCCTCTTCAAGCAGGGCTTGAGCATCTTCGCGTTCTAGTTTAAGCGCCTCACTGTCTTCTTTGACAATTGAAAGCTCTTCCTTTAACGCATTGAAGCGATCCATATCGGGCGCTTCCGTCTGGGCAGCTTCGCGCTTGAATTTTTCAAGTCGAAGCGTTAACTCTTCTTTGGTCTTCGATAGCCTTGCTAATTCAAGCGACAGATTTCTCGACTCATTTTCAATTCGCTGAGACTCTTTCTGCAGCGCTTCAAAAGCAAGCTCCTTTTGATGAGCCAGCTCTTCAGCAGCAAATTTCTTTTCTTCCAAAGCCGCTTCGCGTTCATTGGCCGTCGCTACGAGTTCTTCTTTTTCCTCGCGTTCAGCGCTTAACGCGTGAATCTTTTCGCCTTGAGCCGAGACTTCACGACCGCGTGCCTCAAGCATTGAACGATAACTTTCAAGCTGCGTTTTCATGAGCGCCCGTCGCTCGACAATGGAACGAATATTGCCTTCAACGGCGGAAATTTGTTTATCCACTTCCGCTAAAGCCTGCGTTTTCCCGAGCACTGTGATATTGGCATCGTTGAGCTTGGAGCGAAGTTGTTGGAGATTTTGACGGAGACGATTCAATTCAGAATCATTCTTACCGACTTCTGCTTGGGCGGCCGACACTTGGGCGTTAATGCGGTCGATGGCATTTTTAGCCTCAACCATCTGGGTAAACCACCAAAGCGATTCCTGTGCTTCACGTTTGGCGTTAAGTTGTTGGTACTCTTCAGCAACCCGAGCTTCTTCTTCTAGCCTTTTTAAAGACTCCCGGCGCGTAACCTGCAGGTCACTGACGCGCTCCAAATTGGCCCGTGTACTGGCTAATTTGGACTCGGCCTCTTTGCGGCGTTTCTTATATTTGGAGACACCCGCAGCCTCTTCAAGATATTCACGCCGTTTTTCGGGCGAGTCTTTGGCAAATTCCGTCACCATGCCTTGACTGATAATGGCGTAAGAATTGGCGCCAAGACCGGTTCCCATGAAGAGATCCCGAACATCGGTGGCACGTACTTGCTGATTATTGATCAGGTAGGAACTCGTATTGTCACGCGTTAAAACACGCTTGACGGAAATATCCACATAAGATCCCCAGGGTCCTTGAAGCGCGCCATCGCTGTTATCAAAAACCAGTTCAACCATGGCGCGGCCGGCGGGCTTTCGGTTGTCTGAACCCGCAAAAATCAATTCGCTCATGCTCTTGCAGCGCAAATCACTGGCCTTACCTTCACCCAAGGCCCAGCGCACAGCTTCAATCACATTGGATTTGCCGCAGCCGTTCGGCCCCACGATCCCAACAATGGATGAGGGCACTTCAATGACAGTGAGATCAGCGAACGATTTAAAACCGCTGATACGAATTTGGCGCAAACGCACGAACCATTTCCTACCTAAAAAAGGAATTTGATTTTAAAAACAAAAAGAGCGTCCTGTCCAGACGCCCGGTAGGCCGCCTATTGCGCGGCCTCCGAAAAAATAACCCCAAAACTATTGTTGGCGGCGGTCGCGGTCAGTCTCTGGAGACGGATCCTCATGGATGAACTCGTCGTGATAGGCGATGCGCCACGAGCGGTAATAGCACCACATGCGGAAAAAACAGATAAAAAGCGATCCAACCCAAATGCTCAGCGTATTATCAAAACCCAACTCAATCATCGCAATGTAGAGCCAGCAACCGGCAAATGCAACGGAACCATAGGGCTGATGGTCATAAATAAGAGAAGGCTTGATATTTAAGAAGGTATCACGGCAAAGACCGCCGAAAACACCGGTGGCCACACCGCAGAGAACCGCGGGCAAATAAGGCACACCAAGATTGACACCGTGACTGGTACCAACGGCGGAGAAAAAGCCCAAACCGATGGCGTCACTCCAAACAAACACATCATAGGAAAGATGCTTTTTGTAGAAGCGGAAAATCATCGGTGTAAAGATAGTGATGAGCAAAACCAACCAAACCAATTCTTGATTAGCGATCCAGTACATCGGGCGACGGTCAATCAGCAAGTCACGGACAATCCCACCGCCAAAAGCTGTCGAGAAGGCCAAAACAAAAATGCCGACCGGGTCACACTTCATGCGAATACCGATAAGAACGCCCGCAAAAGCAAAGGCCACAATACCGATCACGTCGGTCAGATACAAAAGGTCTACTTTGTTGTAGAACGCCTCAAGAGTCGCAGCGATATCCATAGCTAGTAATCTAATTCGTTGAGCTCATTGGAAAATTTTCGACATTGTAAGGAAATTTACTTAATGGTTCAATTGGGAAAAAACAGCATCGGGTAACAATCACTCAAAAGCGAATAGGTAAATTTACCTAGTGCAAGAAAAATACTGACCTAGGGTTTTTACTTGCATATTGAAAAATTAACAACTTGTTTTAGTTTACTTTGCAATATTGAAAGGACCCTAGGGATTCTCGTTTCTTTTTGATTTTTCAGTAATTATTTTCATAGCCCTTTGTTGCACACTCATTGAATTGACATTTTTGCAACCTATATTTGACTTTATTGCCTTTTAAACATTTTCTTATTTCTCAATAATGCCAATCTCGAAGGACTAAAAGCAGTCCACTCTCTAACTGTTCTTCGAGGAGTTCACAAAATGACTATACAAATTTGGTGCGCTGTCGCCGTGATCGTCTTGACGATCTACGCGCTTGTCAAGCGCATTGAAACACGCATGGTCTTATTTCTTGCCGGTTTGGTCATGTGCCTGATCGCCGGATCCCCGGTCGCTCCCTTTAAAGCTTTTATTAAAGGAATGACCAATCCGACATTGGTACCGGCCATCTGCTCGGCCATGGGTTTTGCCGCCGTGGTGACGGCTTCCAAGTGTGACCTTCACTTGGTGAAGGCTTTGGCTACCCCCCTGCGCAGCCTCGGTGCATTGCTCATCCCCGTGTGCACCATCATCACGTTTCTGATTAATATCGCCATCATGTCGGCTGCCGGTACGGCTGCCACGGTGGGCGCCACCTTCATCCCCCTTCTGATTCGCGCCGGTATCCGTCCGGCCGGTGCCGCAGCGGCTGTGGCCGGCGGCACGATGTGCGGTCTGCTGCTTAACCCCGGTTGCGCACACGACATCTACATCGCTCAGATGGCCAAGATGGAATTGATGGATTTCATCGGCTGGGGCGCCCCGTACATTGTCGGCTTATTCTTGGTTTCTGCTGTCGGTCTTGCACTGGTCTGCATCTTTAAGTATCACGACCATCAAATGACGCCTGAAGAAATGGCCACTTTTGAAGCCGCCGAAGCAACGGAATTCAAAGTCAACCCCTTAAAAGCCATTGCACCGATTATCCCGATGGGTATTTTGATCGTGAGCGCCATTTGGTTCCCAAAGGCCGGCGTTGACGTGGTGATGTCCATGATCATCGGTGTGATCTTCATCTGCTTGATCACCTTGAAGACCCCGGGTGAATTCTCCAAGGCTTTCTTTAAAGGTTTGGGCTCCGGCTACGCTCAAGTGATCGGTTTGATCATTGCTGCCGGCGTTTTCGTTGCCGGTCTTCAAGCCACCGGTGCCGTTCCCGCCTTCATCGAATTTCTCAAACACAGTAACGATATCGCCCGCTGGGGTGCCTCTATCGGTCCGTTCTTGATGGCCGCAGGTACCGGTTCCGGCGAAGCCGCCATTTGGGCCTTTAACCAAGCCGTTACACCGTCTGCCGCCTCCTTCGGTATGACAAGCGAAGGCTTGGGTCTTTTGGCCGCCTTGGCCGGTCAGTTCGGTCGTACGGCAAGTCCCTTGGCCGGTGCCGTCATTATCGTGGCTGGCGTTGCTCGTGTCTCACCCATTGAAGTGGCTAAACGCACTTGGGCCGGGATGTTTGCTGCCGTCATCGTTTCTGCTCTGATTTTGGTTTAACTCTCTCAAACGTAAAAAGGTAACGATCATGAAAAAAAGTTTACTTTGCGCCGCCGTCGCTTTGGCTTGCTCCCCCGCATTTGCCGCTGACGTTCAATTGTTCGGCTTTTTTGACCAAGGTATTGCCTTCTTAAATGAAAACTTGGCTGCAGGCATGGGTGGTCCGAACTCTGCCACTCAGCAACACTTTGCCGATGGTGCTACTAAAGTTGGTATGCAAAGCCGCAAGAACCAAGTGTCCTTGGGTACCGGCAATGTGAGCACCTGGGGTATCAAGTTGACGGAACAATTAAACGATGATGTATCCGTTGGCATCCACTTGGAAAACGGCTACTTGCCCGACAGTGGCGAATTCTATATGGACAATGTCCTCTTTGAACGTGAATCCTCGATCGCCATCAATTCCAAGACCTACGGTCAAATCAAATTCGGCCGTATGCCCGCTATGCTCACGGGCTCCGGCACAACGGGTATCTTCAATAGCCGCGTCAATCCGTTCGGTGCCGGCTGGGGCAACATGACGGGTGGTTGGAAGTTCGTCGGTACCTTGGCAACAGCTCGTCATAACAACATGATCAACTACAAATCACCGACTTTCAACGGTGTAACCTTCCACGCTCAAACTTCTTTCGGCGATGACTACACCAACAAAACTACCGGCAAAACCGGTGAGGAAGGTAGCTCCAAAGTCAATCACTACAGTGCATTGGGTGTCACAGTCCAAGGCGATAAGTACTTCTTGGCCGCAGGCGTTGACTACTTGAAGATGGGTAGCGTTCAAGGCGCTGTCACTGATGACAGCATCAAGGCCATCATTGGCGGTCATTACGATTTTGGTTCCTTCAAGGGTTATGCCACCGTTCAATACATGGATAACATCCAATACATCGGCGGTTATTCCACGAAAGAATTTGCTGTTGTGAAAAATAAAGGTGATACAACCAAAGGTTTTGATGCTTGGGCTGTAGCTGTCGGCGCTGACACCAAGGTTGGGGGCGGCACGGCTAAGTTCTCCGTGGGTTACGCTCAAGCTGAAAACCAAAACTTGGATGACAACAAAGACTTAGTTCGTATGAACGTTGGTGTTGGTTACATCTATCCGCTTTCCAAACGTACATCCATCTACGGTATCGGCGGCTACTTCTGGGAAGATGCTGACTATAACGAAGATAAGATCTACGCAAGCGAAGTCATCGTTGGTTTGATGCACCGCTTCTAATATTTAGTAAGGTAGTAGAAAGCCGGGGGCGGTTGAGCCCGCCCCCAATTTTATTGTTAAGGTAAAAGAAAAAATGTTGGGTGTCACTTTAACGGCTGCAGAAAATACGCAATCCTTGCAGGCTTTGGAAAATTTAAAAAAGCACGATACGACTTATTGGCTCTTTCGAATCAATGAAGCCAGCATCATTGGCAATATCGGCAAGGGACTTTTGGACAAAAAGTTGGGAATAACGATCCGCGACACGTTATGTGCGATGGAATACGATGCTGACAACGGTCGTTGGATTCGCCCTGAGCTCTATATCACTTTTGAACCCGAACTGCTCAAACGTTGCGGCGTTCAGGCTAGTGTTCTTCATGTCGGCCGCTCCAGCCAGGATATTTTGGCCACAACAAATTTCGCCCAAATGCGCGAGGCGCTTTTGGCTATTGCCAGTTCCACAACTGACCTAATCAAGATCTTTTGCAATAAAGCAGATCAGTATTGGGACACCATTGTTCCTTTCTACACAAACGGCGTGCAAGCGCAGCCAGGGCGCTACAGTCACTACCTTTTTGCTCAAGCCATCTCCTGGGGCAGAGAATTAGATCGCCTTTTTGAGTGCCTCAACCGCTACAACCGCTCTCCTATGGGTAGCGGCGTATTAAACGGATCACCCTGGTCACTTGATCAAGACTATACGGCTAAAGTTCTGGGCTTTAACTGCGTTGCCGAAAACGCTTTTGAAGCCAATCAATTAGCCAGTAACGACTTTCCGCTTGAAGCCAGTCAGGTTATCCAAGCGATGATGATCAAGATCACCAATTTCCTTCAGGATTTCATGGTTCAATACGCTCAACCGCGTCCGTGGATTCAATTGGTGAAAGCCGGAAGCACCTATATTTCAAGTGCAATGCCGCAAAAACGCAATCCGGGTCTGATTAATAACTGCAGACGCAACACGGCTGTTGTTATTTCCGAATCGCAGAACGTCTTACTTCGCATCCATAACCTCAATGAAGGGATGCCTGATGCCAGAGACAACGAAATCAATCTTGAATGGCTCTGCGATGCACTTAACGTGATCGAAACCTTTAAAGGCATTGTGGACGGTATGCAGGTAAGCCGTGAACGTGCATTGGAAGAACTTGATCAAGACTGGACTTGCACACAAAACATTGCCGATATGATGATGCTCAAAGCTGGAGTCCCCTTCCGCTTAGGCCATCATTTCGCAAGCCACTTGGTTACTTGGGCTCGTGCAAACAATAAGACACCCTCAAACGTTACCTATGCTGAAATTTGTGAGCAATGGGAAATTTTCAAAACCAAAGGTGAAGGCGTTGAAGGCAATTTCCCGCTTCCAGAAGTTGAACTGAGGGCTGCCATGGATCCGGCCGGAATTGTTGAAGCTCGAGTAAGTTTCGGCGGCCCACAAGAAAGTGATATGCAACGCCAAAAGGCAAACTTGAAAACCTGGATTCAAGAACACGAAAATCAAACGGAAAAAATTCGCGCTCAAATCGCCGAAGGTCTTCAAAAACTTTCAGATGATTTAAAAGCACTGGTTTAATTCGCTAAAGGTCTTTTGCTTCCAATTTGGCCGAACCTTATCATCGGGTTCGGCCCTTTTTTCTTTATAACAGTCCCGCTGACGTAATCTCTTTTCTTAATTTGGTAAAAGTCTCTCTTTGCCTTTCAACCAACCACTCAACAAAAGTGATAATACGGCGGCACTGTAAAGAGTCTTCCTGCGCATAGGTGAAACACTCTTTTGTCGGAACATGCCAACCGCTTAAAACGGGCTCCAGCGTCCCTTCAATGATTTCCTTGTAGGTGTGGTACAAACTCATGTCCACCGCGACGCCGGCTCCTAAAAATAGTGCATTTTTCAGAGCCAACACCGAATGAAACGCAATGGTATTTTTCCATTTAAGCGGCAGTCTTTGACCGTCCTTGACGAGGAAATTAGCCGGAGACCTTAGTGCCGAACTGTACGTTAGACCAATATGCCTTTCACAGTCATCCGGATAGCGAGGCATTCCGTGACGCCTTAAATAGTTCGGTGACGCACAGGGAATAAAAGGCATGTCACCGACGTACCAACCGCGCACACCAGGCACTTCATTTTCCTGGTAACTTAAGATCACATCAACGCTTTTACCCTCGCTGTCGATGAACCCCTTAGGAGGCGGAGCCATCAATTCCACCAGGTCAAATTCAATGTCCGGATAAATCTGCTGAAATTTCACCATCAACGGCGCCACTTCCAAAGCGCCGATCCCACCATAAGTGGCCACTCGAATCATGCCGCTCATTTCATCAATATCAGTGCGAAGCTTACTCATCATCCGGGTATGCTCTTCAATGAGATGCTGGGCCTGTTCAAAAGCCACCTGCCCCATGGTGGTCAACGTAACCGGTCGGGTATTTCGGTAAAAAAGCTCAAACCCCAAATCTCTTTCCAACGCTTTAATCACACGACTTGCTGTACTGGGTTCGATATTTAAATGATCACAAGCCGCGTTCACACTCCCCGCCTTAACCGTCTCAACCATTAAACGCCAAGCATTTAGGTCCATTTCGCGTCCCATTTTTTATCTCCGTATTTTCACTAATAACTTGTCAAATTTTCAGCATGCTATTGCATTAGTTGATTATGAACCAACCGTATCTATTGAATTGAAGCGATGATATAAATATTTCAAAGTACTTGATATTGATAAATTATCAAGATCGTCTTTACTTTTTTGCCTTTTCTTCAATCAAAAACCAACCGATAATCCCCTATCCATAAAAGGAATTTTGGAGAAAAAACGATGTGGGATTATTTAATTAAAGGCGTGCGTACTATTGATCCGAAAAATCATATTGACGATGATTGGGATATTGCCATTGAAAATGGGAAAGTCGCTGAAGTCGCCCCTGACCTTTCGGTGGGCAACGCCCGACAGATAAGTGAATTTAACGCGATGATTGCTCAGCCCGGCATCATTGACTCACACCTGCATCTGGGAATCAATCCTTATGGCTTTAAGATGGAAGCCCTAGCGGGCGTAACCACTTCTCTGGACATGGCAGGTGAAACCGACTTTATTCTCGAAAACAGCCGCAAGGACGGCTCTGGAATTAACTTTGCCATTCTGCAGGCTCTGTTACCGGGGAAAAATATCGCCTCCAACGATCCCAGTGCCGATGAAATCAATGCCTTTATCGATAAAGTACTCGCAAGCGGCGCCTATGGCGTGAAAATTTTAGGCGGACATTTTCCGCTTACACCTGAAGCTAGCGCCAGAGTTGTCGAGATCTGCAACCAACGCAATGTGTATGTCGCTTGGCATGCCGGCACAACAACCGATGGCTCCAATATCAATGGCATGCGTCAAGCCGTTGAATTAGCCGCCGATAATTTCCTTCATTTGGCTCACATCAACGCCTACTGTCGCGGTGCCATTAAACCTGTCGAAGAAGAAACGCTTGAAGCAATTAATCTATTAAAGAATCATCCCAATATTGTCTCTGAAAGCTATCTGTCTGCTCGAAATGGAACCAAATTAAACGTTGATCAAAACGGCATTCCCTTATCCGGTGTTACCCGAAATTGCTTGAAACGTTTCGGCTTTTCCGTTGACACAAAAGGCATTGAAGAAGCCATTAAACAAGGTTATTTAAGCGTCATCTTGGAAGAAAACGGTTTATCGACCCTTGCCGATCGAAAAGACTCGTTGGAATTATTCCGTCAAAGCCATGGCGATGTAAGCGCTTCATTTGACAGAGTGAACCCCTTCTTACCTCGGGCCTGGATTGCCAGCGCCAAACGAGATAACGGCCAATTTGTCGTGGATGCCATTTCCACCGATGGCGGCTGCATTCCGCGCAATGTTATTTTGGAATCTGGCATCAGTCTCATTAAATTAAGGGCTCTGAGTGCATCGGAATTTGCCGCTAAGACTTCCCTGATTCCTGCTCAGATGTTGTCTCTTGCCAATAAGGGCCATCTAAGTACTGGGGCCGATGCGGACATTACCGTTTACGATCCTGTCACTCAAAAAGCGGTCGCGACATTTGTCGGCGGCACACCCGTTATGCTCAATGGAAAAGTCATTTGTAAGGAGGGATGTGTGATTGCGCATCCGAACTCAGAAGCGTTTTTAACGCAGGGAAATTTTGCGCATCAATGCGTGGAGGCTAATCTCTCATCGCTCAAGCAACTGCACGCTTGATCTCAATAGAACGATTCCAGCTCATCGCTGAGCTGGAATCTCTAAAAAACTAATCAACAACCAATTCATCCGTACCGAAGCGGTGTTCCCTTAACCGCTCAATACCCATGGCGTCGTAGCGCTCAAACGGTTGATGAATCCAAGGATTGTTATCTAAGAATTCGCACCAATAATCGGGCGTATAAACCGAGTGGGATTTCCACCAGAGCACCGCCACACGAATTTCTGTAATGGCCGGATACTGTTGTTTTAAATGATGGACCACTTGTTCAAGCGTCTTGCCGGAATCCACCATATCATCAACCAACAACATGCGCCCGGCGATTTCTCCGCCCGTCTTCGTGATAAATTGCGCAATATCCAAGTCACCTTGTTGTTTGCCGGCGGCCTGTCGATAAGAACTCGTCGCTAAAATCGCCAAAGGCATATCGTGAACGCGTGAGAAAATATCGCCCACGCGCATGCCGCCACGGGCCAAACACAAAATTGTGTCAAACTTGTAGCCGTCATCGGCCACTTTGAGAACCAACTGTTCAACGAGATCGTCGTACTCTTCTTGGGTAACAAACAGGTCAGTCATAGACATTGAAGGGCGGCCGCAAGCCGCCCTTTTTTAGTGAGTTATTTGTTAAACGGATTATCGAGCATGATCGTCTGCGAACGATCGGGACCGGTTGAGACAACCGCGATCGGGCAGCCGGCCACTTCAGACAAGCGTTGCAGATAACGTTTAGCCGTTTCAGGCAAGTCTTCCCAACGCGTCACGCCGAACGTGCTTTCCTTCCAACCCGGGAAGTCTTCATAGATCACTTCACATTGTGCGCAGGCTTCAGCACCATAGGGCATAACATCAATTTCTTCGCCCTGATACTTGTAACCCACACCCAAGCGAACCGTATCCAAACCATCCAGCACATCAAGCTTCATCACAGCCAAACCACGCAAGCCGTTAATTTGTACGGCACGGCGCATAGCCGCTCCGTCAAACCAGCCGCAACGACGCGGACGACCCGTGACAGCACCGTATTCATAGCCTTTGTCGCGCAAATGCTGACCGATTTCATTGTGCAGTTCGGTCGGGAACGGACCTTCGCCAACACGTGTGCAATACGCTTTGGTGATACCCAAAACATAGTCAATGCGGTGAGCGCCAACACCGGCACCCGAGCAAACCGCACCGGCCACCGTGTTGGAACTCGTCACATACGGATAGGTACCGTGGTCAATGTCAAGCATGGAGCCTTGAGCGCCTTCAAAGAGGAAGGACTTTCCTTCGTCCATCAATTTGTTGATGGTGTAGGAAACATCGGTAAGCATCGGCTTAATACGGGGAGCATAAGCCAACGTTTCATCGATAACCTTATTAATGTCGAGCGCTTCGGAACCGAGCAACTTCGTCAACTCAAAGTTGTGGTATTCCATCACATCACGAACGCGCTCGATAAAGAACTTTTCGTTGAAGAGGTCTGCCACGCGCACACCGCGGCGGGCAACTTTATCTTCATAGGTCGGACCGATACCGCGACCGGTCGTGCCGATCTTCTTAGCACCGGCGGCCGCCTCACGAGCGTGGTCCAATGCAATGTGATAGGGCATCACCAACGGCGCATTGCCGGAAACACGAATGCGGTGCTCAGCCTCGCAACCGTGCTCTCTTAACTGTTCAATTTCACCGAAGAAAGCTTCCGGGCAAAATACGATGCCATTGCCGAGATAGCAAGTCATCGTCGGGTGCATGATGCCAGACGGAATCAAACGCAACACCGTCTTATGACCATTGATCACCAGCGTATGACCGGCGTTGTGACCGCCATTGAAGCGCACCACCCCATCGACCTGTTCGGTCAACCAGTCGACAATCTTGCCTTTGCCTTCGTCACCCCACTGGGCGCCGACCACGACAACATTCTTAGCCATTGTTTTATCCCCGAAAAAAGCAATAAAAACTGTAACCGGACGGCATTTTATAAAGCCAATCCACAACCCTTGTATTATGGCTTAGTTTTTCTTTTTTTTGTAGTCTCAAAAGCATTTTCCTGAGCCAATTCGACAAAAAAATGCCATGAAAAAAGCCCACCGAAGCGGGCCGTAGAGTTCGTCAGAAAACTAGGCGGTAATAAGCCAAATCACACCGACGCCAACCAGAAGCAATCCCAATCCGATTTTTCGGATAACATCGGGGGAAGCGACTTGACCAATCTCTCTGACAGCATCAAGCCATTTTTCCGGTGCCGTAAAAGGAATCAATCCTTCAATAATGCAAACCAGTGCGAAAGCCAGTACCCAAGTTTCCCACGACATCGTTATTTAGCCTCAGGTTCTTTCATGTACTTGAAGAAATCAGCCGAGGGATCAACCACCATGACATCTTTCTTATTCGCAAAGCTCGCACGGTAGGCTTCCAAATTACGATAAAAACGTGCAAACTCAGCATTTTTAGAGAAAGCCTGAGCATAGGTGGCATTGGCGATGGCATCCCCTTCACCCTTGATTTGTTGGGCTTGGTTATAGGCCTGAGCCAAAATCACCGCGCGCTGACGATCAGCATCGGCACGAATTTTTTCTGCCTCAGCCGCACCGGTTGAACGTTCTTCAGCAGCAACGCGCTTACGTTCAGCTTCCATGCGGCGATAAACAGATTCGGAAATTTCCGGGGTGAAATCCACTCGCTTTAAGCGGACATCGACCACTTCCACACCGACATCCTTTACGCGTTCCTGCAGACCCGTGCGAATTTCAAGCATGGCTACATCACGTTCGCGACTGGTGATGCCATTGACCGTACGTTTATTAACCGTTTGGTTCAAGGCGTCACGAAGCAGAGCTGAGATTCGATCTTCTGCCGCGCGTTCATTGCCTTGGAAAGAAACCCAATATAAACGCGGATTGGCAATACGCCACTTCACAAACGAGTCAATCATCAAGTTTTTCTTTTCACTCGTTTGCACAAGATCGGCCGTCGGAGCGTCCAACGTCAAAATGCGCTTATCCAAATAAACGACATTTTGAAATGGCGGCGGAAGCTTCGCATGAAGTCCGGGCTCAGAAACCACTTCTTTTAATTCACCCAAAGCGAACACCAAAGCGTGCTCACGTTCATTGACCGTGTACAAGCACAGCTTGGCAGCGGCTAGCGCGACCAAAACAACCAAGGCTGCAGTTGATAATTTTTTCATGTTTTTCTCCTATCCCCTTGGTTAACGCACACGATCACGGATGGCATCACGCGCATTGAAGTCTCTGCTGTACGTGCGTGACGTTGAAGCGGCAGGCTGCGTAGCTGGCTGCTGAGTCTGTGTCTGAACTGCAGACTGAGAAGCAGTGGCAGGCGCCACGGCCTTGGCAGAAGCCGCGTTTTGCTCCATTAACTTATCAAACGGCAGATAAAGCAAGTTGTTGCCGTCTTTGGTATCCACATAAACCTTCGTTGTGGATTGCATGACCTGTTGCATCATATCCACATACATACGGTCTCGAGTGACACGCGGAGCCTTTTCATACTGAGTCAAAATTTGTGCGAAGCGATCTGCGTCACCCTTGGCCGTTTCGACCACACGCGCCTTATAGCCTTCGGCTTCCTGAGCCAAACGCGCGGCCATACCGCGAGCCTTCGGAATAACATCGTTGGCGTAGGCTTGACCTTCGTTGATTTGACGTTCACGGTCTTGACCGGCTTTCACGGCATCGTCAAAGGCAGCCTGAACCGGTTGCGGCGGTTGGGCGTTTTGAATAGCCACGCTCATCACTTCAATACCCGTGCGATAGCGATCGAGCATTTCCTGCATGATCTTTTTCACGTCTTCGGCGATTTCCTGTTTGCTTTCAAAAAGCACGCTGTCCATCTTTTTACGACCGACGACTTCGCGCATAGCGCTTTCGGCCGATTGACGAACAGACTCATCGGGATCACGAGAGCGGAAAATGTAATTCATCGCCCCGTCACCCGACTTAATACGATATTGAACATTGAAGCGTAAATCGACAATGTTTTCATCATCGGTAAGCATCAAGGCTTCGGCCTCGCGGTTGGCGCGACCCATGGCTCCAATTGCCACCGTTCTCACGCTGCTGACATCAACAATATTGACGTCTTCAATCGGCCAGGGCAAATGCCAGCGAAAACCCGGCATGGTTGTTTGCGTGTATTTGCCAAACGTGGTCACGATACCTGACTGGCCTTCCGGAACAATGTAAAAACCGGTGGCAGCCCACAAACCCAATACAACCACTGCCGCAAACGCTAAACCGCGACCGCCGGGTTGCTTCTTAATAAATTTAGGCGGCTGCATATTCTTAAAAGATTCAAATTGCTTCTTTAATTGTTCTTGAGGATTTTGTCCGCCAAAGGAACGAGAGTTATTGTCTTCGTCACGCTTTTGTTCAAAGGCGTCTTCACGACGAGATTCGTCCTCTCTGCGCCCTTGACCTAACATTCCGCCCAGAGCACGGTTAAATTCATCCCAGAGACGATCCAAATCATCCCCTTCATTTTTTCGCTTACCGGCCTCTTTATTCTCAAAACCATTCTGACCGCGTTCATCTTTGCGATCAGTATCCGAGCGGTTTTCCTTATCAGGCGCGCTCTTTTTTTCCTCGTTATCGTCCGAGCCGCCCCGGCCCCAATGCGGGTCATTCAAAGACATGCGTCAACTCCCTGACCGCACAACCATCCAAATAGTGACTGTCGGTCCTTTTACTTACATCAATGTGAACGGTTTATTTTAAAGGAATTTGTTCCCGCTACCCTTAAATCAATCTTAGATATTGAGAAAAAGGTTCCAATTCAATCCCTTTTTCTCGATTCCTTATCAGGTATTTCCCTTAGAACAGAGCCTTAACACATAAAAATAAGCAATTTCACCTAGACGGAAAAATGTTAAATACTTTACTATCCGTTACATGGATGTTTCAGACATCCATTTCTTTTAATTATTGACTAACAAAAGGATCATCCTATGTCTGAACAAGAAAAAAAGACTACGGAAGAAAAAGTTGGTATTGGCGGTTATATCGCCTTGATTTTCGCCATCGTGTTTTTCTCCGGTGTGTGCGCCGGTAACCACTGGTGGGGTATTTTCGACTTCTCCACGTTAAATGGCGCTTTCGGTAAGGTCATCACTAACGTCACCCTCAACGGCGACGTGTTGAAGACCTCCACCGGTATGTTCCGCGGTGTTGGCGGTTCCGGTGCTATCGACGGCTTCTGCTTCGCCTTGACGTTGGTTCCGACCGTTATGTTCGCCTTGGCCATGATCACGGTCTGCGACCACTACGGTGCTTTGGCTGCCGCTCGTCAACTCTTGACCCCGATTCTCCGTCCTTTGATGGGTATCCCGGGTTCCTGCTCTTTGGCTTTGATCGCTTCCTTGCAATCCACCGACGGCGGTGCCGCTTTGACGCGCCAATTGTTGGATAAGGGCGAAATCACCGAAGACGAAGCTGACGTGTTCGCTATGTTCCAATTGTCCGCTGACGCCACCATCACCAACTTCCTTGGTGCCGGTGTCGTGCTCTTGAGCTTGACGGACTCTGCAGGCAACACGGTTCCTGCTTCCATCGCTTTGTGCTTGGGCATCATGCTCGTCATGAAGGTTTTCGGCGCTAACGTTATTCGTTTCTTGAAGATCTTCTCCGCTAAGAAGAAGAAAGCCGCTTAATTCAGGATTGGAGGATATTGAATATGTCTAGTGAAAACAGCAAGCCGATGGTAACTGACGTTTTCGTCAAGGGTGCCATTCAAGGTTGGAATATTGCAACCCACTCCACGATCCCGAACGTTTTGATGGCTTTCGTGATTATTGCCGCTTTGAACGTGGCCGGCCTTTTGCCGATCTTGGGCGACATTTTCCGCCCGTTGATGGGTTTGTTCGGTCTGCCCGGTGAAGCCGCTGCCGTTTTGATCGCCGGTTGGATGTCCATGGGCGGTGGTGTCGGTGTTGCTGCCGCTTTGTTTGATCAAGGCGCCATCTCCGTTGGTGACTGCGCCATCTTGGCTCCGGCCATTTATTTGATGGGTTCCCAATTGCAATACATGGGTCGCTGCTTGGGCGTTATCGGTACGCGCGGCAAGATGATCCCGTTGTTGATGTTGGTTTCCATCATTAATGCTTTCATCTCTATGATCATCATGAACATCCTCGTCTAATGACCGGATTTCGTATGACATAGACTCAAGGGGGATTAACGCTAATTAATCCCCCTTTTTCATACACTAAACAGTACAATTTCATCAGGTCGATTGATCTTATTCAATCGGTTTGCAACACATTTAGAAAGGATAATTCCGATGGTTCAAGAATTTCTCAAGGACTTGGAAAAGGTCGTTAACGTAGACGCCGGCACGGCTTGCACCGAAGGTGTGAAGCAAGTTGCTGAAACGTTCAAGCAACACTACGAAGGCATTGGCTTTACTGCCCGTCTCGTTGACTTGGGCGACAAGGTCGGTCCCGCTCTTTTCGCTACCAACAAGCCCGAAGCCACGCACTATGACGTGATGCTCAACGCCCACTTGGATACGGTTTTCCCGGCCGGCACCGTGGCTGTCCGCCCGATGTCTATCAAGGGTGATCGTGCCTATGGTCCTGGTGTCTTGGACTGCAAAGCCGGTTGCATGACCATTTTCTACGCTTTGAAGAATTTGCCCAAAGAAACGTTGGACAAGCTCTCCATTTTGGTAGCCTGCAACCCCGACGAAGAAACGGGTTCTGTCTCCTCTCACGATTGGTTGAAGGAATGCGCCTCTAAATCTGACCGCGCTTTGATCTTTGAACCGGCTCGTGAAGGCGGTGAATTGGTTTGCGCCCGTAAGGGTTCGAGCACCTACAAGATCACGTTCCACGGTGTGTCCGCTCACGCCGGCAACAACCCTGAACGCGGCCGTGACGCCATCTATGCCATGGTGAAGTTCATCGCTGCCGTTAAGGAATTGGCCGACTGGGATCGTGGCATCACGCTCAACTTCGGTATGGTTCGTGGCGGCACGGTTGCCAACGTTGTGGCTGATTTTGCTGAAACGGAACTTGACCTTCGCGTCTGGAACGATGACGACTACAACGAAGTTAACGCCAAGATCATGCAATTGGCCCAACAAGAATGGGTCGCCGGTGTTACGCAAGAAATCGTTGAAAAGAACCACCATGGTGCCATGCCCTTGAGCGAAGCCACCAAGGCGATGGCCGGCTTGATTGAAGAAGCCGCCAAGCTCGAAGGTTTCGATATCGCTTGGGTGAAGGCCGGTGGCGCCTCTGACGGCAACACCACCGCTTCCATGGGTGTCCCCACCTTGGACGGTTTGGGACCTGTCGGCGGTGAAATGCACTGCGACCGTGAATACTTGGAAATCAACTCGATTGAAAAGCACATCAAGGTTGCTGAACGCTTCTTGACGTTGATCGCCGAACGCAAGTAATCTGTGTTTGACCTTCAATAAGTCCTGGGGGATGGTCCGAAAGCCATCCCCTTTGTTTTTTCTGTTTTCTCTCAAACTTCCCGCCTCAATTAACGTCCTTGATTCGTCATTTAGGCGCTATCATTCCTAGCGGATTGTTTCATTTTCGATATGACATAAAAGAGGAAGTTACCATGGCTCTTTTAATTAAAAATGCCCATGTATTTGCCCCGAAGGATTTGGGTGTACAAGATGTCTTGATGGCCGCTGAAAAAGTGATTGCCATCGGCAAGGACTTGCCCTCCACCCTACCCGATACAGAAGTCATTGACGCCAAGGGCCAAATCATGACCCCAGGCTTTTTTGATCAACACATTCACGTCACCGGTGGCGGCGGAGAAGGCGGCCCGGTTACGCGTACGCCGGAAATCATGCTCTCTGAACTTGTCGCCTGCGGCACAACCAGCGTTGTCGGTGTCTCAGGAACGGACTTTGTGACCCGCTCCATCGAAAATCTTTTAGCGAAGGTGCGAGCACTCAAATCCGAAGGCGTTTCAGCCTGGATGTATACGTCCAACTACAAGTATCCGCCCACAACAATGTCCGGATCTGTTTCTCAAGACATGTTCCTTGTGCCGGAGTGCTTGGGGGTGAAAATTGCCTTGGGCGACCACCGCTCCTCTTTCCCGACCGTTCAGGAAGTTTTAGCTCTTTTAGCTGAAATTCGTGTGGGCGGCATGATCGCCGGTAAGACAGGCTTTCTTCATATCCATACGGGCAACATCCCCGGCAGTTTTGATATGTATAAGGAAATTGTTTCTCGCGGTTTCCCCATTAAGCATATTCGTCCGACGCACTGCGGCCGCATCCGCCACGTATTTGATGCAGCGGTTGAGTTTGCCAAAGCTGGCGGCTACATGGATATCACGACGGGCGCAAGCTGTGCCTTTGACAATCCTGCCATCGCTGTGATGACAGCACTGGATGCCGGAGTTGATCCGACGCACATTACGCTTTCCACGGACGGTCACGGCTCAGTTCCGCGCTTTAACGATAAAGGCGAAATGGTTGGTCTGGGCGTTGGCGGTGTTGCCGGCAACCTCACCGAAGTCAAACGCTTGATCGCCGAATTCAAGATGCCGATTGAAAAAGCCATTACCTTTATTTGTTCAAACGTCGGTTCAGCTTTGGGTCTGCCCGGTCAAGGCGTCATCGAAGTGGGCGGTTGCGCCAATGCCTGTCTCTTTAACGATGCCATGGAATTGACAACGGTGGTCTCTCGCAATCACGTTATGATGCGTAACGGCGAAATCGTTCAAAAAGGCACTTTTGAATACTAATTCAAAAGGGAATTAGACCCATGAGCGGAGATTGAAAAACCTCCGCTCTTTTTTTGTCTTTCAGCAAAAGAGCAAAAAGCCTACAATGGCCTGAGGAATTCAATTTTTGGACGAATTAATGAACCATATTGCCAACCTGCTGGGAGCCGTAGCCCTGATTTTCTGGGGGACCTACATGGTGAAAAGCGGCATGCTGAGAACTTTCGGCATGTCTCTTCGCACCGCGCTCTCACATGGTTTGGACAATCGATTTAAGGGATTCGCGGCGGGCTTTTGCTTATCGAGCCTCTTACAAAGCTCAACGGCTGCGACACTTTTGGTGGCCGGGCTTCAATCCGAAGGTTTGGTCAACACACTCATTGCCATTAGCTGCATTTTCGGCGCCGAACTCGGCAGCGCCTTTGTCGCCACGGTTTTAAGTCTGAATCTTGCCGTCATCGCCCCCATTCTGATTCTGATCGGCGTGGTCATGTTCTTTCACTACACGCCTTCCAAACGCCAAGGACAGTTCGGCCGTATTGTGATGGGCTTGGCCTTTATCATGGTGGCCATCAATCAGATTGTTGTATCCACCGAACCTTTGCGATCAAGCGCCGATTTAGCTCCGTTTTTCCTCCTTCTGCATGACTATTTAATTCTGTCTTTC
Source organism: Parasutterella secunda (assembly GCF_023336895.1). Taxonomy (GTDB): domain Bacteria; phylum Pseudomonadota; class Gammaproteobacteria; order Burkholderiales; family Burkholderiaceae_F; genus Aphodousia; species Aphodousia faecalis. The sequence continues at coordinate 2,897 of NZ_JAMBLT010000016.1, read as the reverse complement.
ATCGCAGGGATGCTCTTAGCCATAGGCTGTGTCTCAAGCCTCGCGGCGGTGATCGTCTCCTCTTCTTTGTACGCCACGCAAGTGCTTGACTATGAAACCGCTATCTGGATGGTTTTGGGAGCCAATGCAGGCAGTACCGTTTTAGCCCTTTCGACAACCATGTTTGCGAGTTCAGTCGGACGGCGGGGCCCCTATGCCACCTCTTTTTTCAGAGCACTTATCATTGCCCTAGCCCTCTTCGTATTGTCTGTTGGTTTACCAAACTCAATAAAACTGCCCGACAATGTGGTGCTCTTTCATTTATCGTTTAACGCTCTCGTGGGGCTTTTAGGGTTACTTTTTATTAAACCTTTGAGCGCGTTAATTGAGCACTGTCTGCCAAACATTCAGAACGATCCTACGATCTACTCGGATAATAAAAAGCTTTTCGTTCAGGAAAATTTCTTGTCTGTCGGAATTTCTTTATCAGTGGCTAAGAAAAATTTGATTAAAGAAATTGAAGGCATTCGTCTGCTCTGGGGTGATGTTGACACGCTTTTGAGACTCAATCCCAATCCGGGTGATGTTATGCTCATGCGAAATAAAGCGGCTGAATTGGTGAGGCTAAACAGAAGCTTGTCATTATTTTTAAACCGTGCTGTCACGCCGAGTCTTAGCTCATATGAGGCGATTCAGTGGCAAAACATGAAAAGTGTTAACGGCTCATTAAAGTCAGCGGTGAATTTAATTGACCACACCATTGAAGTAATTAATGAAGGTAAGTGTCTCAAGCACTTGGATTTCAGCCCTGAAGGCTTAAGGGAACTGAGAGAGTCTCACCAGATTGTGCTCTCCAGCATCGAGACGCTTCACGCTTATTTGAGTTCTACCGATGCCAAAGAGAAAAAAGAATTGACCGAAAAGTTATTGGCCCATCAAAAACGGTTATTGACCGCGGCCAGAGAGCAAACCCACCTGCACCTACTGCGAATTGCCAATGATGACGTCAACGCCATCGAAACCGATGCATTGCATCTGGAAATTCAGTCACTTTTTAACCGCGTGGCCGGCCTCATTTGTGCCAGCGTCAATTTGGAGTTGGAAAGAGTCTAACTTCAAATCAAATCGTCAGATCTCTGCCCCTGCGGACGGATTCCTGCACTTCATCAAATATGTCCTTCATCGCCTGCGAGGGTTTCTGACCGATTAGCGAGAAGATGACAATTGCCGCTAATGCAAAAATGAATCCGGGAATAATTTCATAAAGGCCGAACCAGCCGAAGGTATTCCAAACAATAACAGTCACAGCACCTGTGACCATTCCAGCCAAGGCTCCGTTTTTCGTCATTTTCTTCCACCACAGGCTCATGATAATCACGGGGCCAAACGAGGCGCCAAAACCGGCCCAGGCATAGCTCACCAAACCCAATACCTTACTTTGAGGATCCATGGCGATAAAAATGGCCACAAGCGAAACCATCAACACCATTAAGCGTCCGAACCAAATCAACTCACGCGTCGATGCCTGCGGTCGAATAAAGGCCCGATAGAAGTCTTCGGTGAGCGTTGAAGAGCAGACCAACAACTGACATGAGAGCGTACTCATCACAGCGGCCAAAATAGCCGACATCAGAATACCGGCAATCCAAGGATTGAAAAGCACCTGCGTGAGAACAATGAAAACCAATTCCGGGTTGGCAATAACGGATGTCCCTTGTGTGATGTGCTCGGCAAAATAGGCACAGCCGAAAAAGCCAACACTGACGGCACCGGCCAAGCAAAAAACCATCCAAATAATCGAGGTACGGCAGGCGGTCGGAATGACTTTGATCGATTTTGTCGCCATGAAGCGAACCAGAAGATGAGGCTGACCAAAGTAGCCCAACCCCCAAGCCAAAAGTGATGCGATGCCAACCGCTGTCTGCCCCTTAAACATATCAAGCATGGACACATCGATGGCGCTCACCTTACCGATGGTTTCGGAAAATCCCCCTAATTCGTTCATGACCACGATAGGTGTCACCACCAGTGCCACACACATCATCGCTGCCTGGACGGTATCGGTCCAACTGACAGCTAAAAAACCGCCGATAAACACATACAGTATGGTTGCGGCCGCGCCGATCCACAATGCTGTCGAATAGTCCATGTCAAAAGTCGATTCAAAAAGCCTTGCGCCCGCCACCATGCCGCTAGCGGAATAAATTGTGAAAAAGATCAAAATAACAATGGCACAAATGATACTTAATACCCGTTTGTCATCGTCGAAACGGTGGCTGAGATAGTCCGGAAGCGTGAGGGCGTTTTTGCATCGTTCTGTGTAGACACGCAATCGGGCCGCAACGATTTGCCAGTTAGTCAATGAGCCGATGCAAAGACCGATCGCCAACCAACTTTCAGAAATACCTGACAGAAAGACCGCTCCCGGCAATCCCATCAAAAGCCATCCGCTCATGTCACTTGCGCCAACTGACAAGGCGGTTACCAAACCACCCAGCCTTCTGCCGCCTAAAACGTAGTCGTTAAAGTCTCGCGTGTAGTGCCAAGCGATAAAACCAATGGCAACCATCAATAAAAGATACCCGCAAAACGTAATGGCAATGGGATTAAAAGACATCGTTCATTATATTTTTAAGAAAAGCGAGCGTTTAGTTTAATTCATTGGAAGCGAAATGTCCCTTTTGAGATAGGACATCTCGCCTAGTAATTTGAATCTAGAAAACAGGAAAGACTTCGATTTACTGATATTGTCAAAGCGACTCGCCAATCACTAAAAGTCCTTTTTTTATGGCAATAAAAAATCCACCTGATTCAATACAAAACAGATGGATATTTTCATTCAAAACGAACAAGTTGTATGGTGGGATGAGGAGAACCGAAAGGTATTGAAAAGAAAGGTTTTTTCGCTAATTTTTGAA
>NZ_JAMBLT010000015.1 GCF_023336895.1 Parasutterella secunda | reverse complement strand
TCGGCATGAATGCCGGGGCTTTACGGAACTCGCGGTAAAAGCGGTAATTTTGATAGCTTGTCAAAGTTCGCGTCCTGAAAACGCGGATAACATCCTTCAGAGTTATATCGTTCACCGACATCGGCGAAGTATTGTGTATCGGGTACAGCAAAAAGATAACGTTCTTTAAACAACGGATAGGCATTTAATCCTTTTTTCAACAAGTATTGAAAAAGTACCCCGACTTCTGCCATACCTGATAGCAGGAGATTGGAAATTTCTTCAAGGTGATGCTCAAGAGTCAGCTCAATGTAAATGCCGGGGTATTGCTTGGCAAACGCACTGACTCCGGGAATAAGAATAGCATTTGTTCGCTCGCCATTGCTTGCAATACGTAACTTCCCGATCCTCAGATTGGCATGATCGGAACAAAATTGCTCCGTTTCCTGCTCAATGTTTCAAATTCGTCGACGACTGTCCAAGTAATACTGTCCCAATTCCGTCAATCTGAAGGGCTTATGATGCCGATCGACAATAAGTCCTCTGCATTCTTTCTCAAGACGCTGAACAACTTGAGATAAATATGGCTGAGTAACGCCAAGACTAGCCGCGGCTTTTCGAAAATTTCCTTCGTTTTCAATGGCAGACAATATTTCTAGAGCACTAACCGACATCTCCAACCTCTAATTAGAAAATACTTATCAAATAGAAGTATTTAAATATTAGATTGTAATTTTAATTGCTAATAAACTGACCGGGAAATCTTCATCCCAACAATGTCTCGATAGGAGAAAAAAATGAAACTTAAAACTTTTGCTCTCGCTCTTACTCTAGCCATGGGTGCAGGATTAACCGTTTCGGCGCAAGCTGCTGAAGTCATCGAATTGTGGCCCAATGGTGCCCCCAACAAAAGCACCATTACAGAAGCTGAAAAAACGGATGCTGAAGGAAATATTTTTAACGTAACGAAAGCTAGACTGGAAGTTTCAGTACCGCAAAAACCGAATGGCAAAGCTGTCATTTTGATGCCGGGTGGCGGATACAGTAATTTGTCAATGGCAACCATTGAGGAAAGTTTTGTTCCCCTCTTTCAATCGGAAGGCTTTACCACGTTTGTTTTGAAATACCGCCTTCCGAAAGGCAATCCTATTGTTCCCCTTTCTGACGCTAATAAAGCGGTTGCTACAGTCCGCAGTCTTTTTGACAAATACAAACTTCACACTGTCGGCGTAATGGGAGCTAGTGCCGGTGGTCACTTGGCCGCCATGTCCAGTGTTTCTTGCAAAGACAATACTTGCCCTGATTTTTCAGTTCTCATCTACCCCAATATTTCAATGATGCAGGAAGAAACTCAACCTAAGAGCTCCTGCCGAAATAACCTGATCGGCCCGGATCGTTCTGTTCAATATGACACCACTTACTCTGCTTATAAGCATGTCGGTCTGTCGACTCCTCCGGCTTTCCTTGCCGTTTCAGCGCAAGACGAATTTGCCGGCAGTCTCGGATCTATGCTTTATGCGCGCGCCATGGTTGAGAATGCTCGTCCAGTTTCCTTACATGTCTATCCGACCGGCAACCACGGATGGCGAGCTGAAAAAAGCGAATCTTTCCCTGATGGAGATCACTTCAGAGAAGATCTCAAAATGTGGTTAAAGACAATCAAATAATGCTCTCACTCAATAATGACTCAATGAGGTCATCACTATGAAAAAAATTGCAGTTTTAACGTCTGCTCTTATATCCGCTTGCTTAGCTACAAGTGTTTGCGCAGCTGAAAACTATTATTCAGTTAACCCTCTTGTTAAAGGATTGGAAAAATCCCCTGAACGAGTCCTCCTCGTGGGGAATTCGTTCATGTACTACAACTGTGGTGTGACAGGCTATATCAGTGGTTTAGCCAAAGATAAAAATAAGAAGCTCACATTAACGATGGCAACAATCGGTGGAGCCGGGCTTGACTGGCATGATGTTAAAAGTTACCTGCGTCCCAATGGTCTTCGCAGTTATTCAACAACCGATGACGGCAGCAATAAACTGATTTTCCACAAATACCCCGGAGGAAAGGTGTTTGAAGCCGTTATCCTTCAAGATAATAGCCAAGGTCCCGTTCACCCGGAACTTAAAAAATTCTTTGAAAAGTATGGAGCCATCCATAGTAAAGATATCCGCGCTACCGGGGCTGAGCCTATTTTCTTGATGACATGGGCTTATGCGGACAAACCGGAAATGACCAAACAACTCGCTGATGCAACCATCCGTGTTGCCAACGAAAATAAAGCACTGGTTATTCCTGTTGGTCTTGCGTTTGCTCAAGCTTTAAAGGAACGCCCCGACTTGAAGCTGACAGTTGAAGACAATCGACATCCAACGGCAGCTGGCTCTTACCTAGAAGGAGCAGTCATTTTTGCAGCTTTAACACGTACTTCTCCGCAAGGCGCACCATTCCTAGGAGGCTGTGAAAAGCCTTTAGCTAAAAAGGATGCTCAATTCCTGCAAACGATTGCTTGGAAGACAGTTAAAGAATTTTATGAATGGAAATAGAGCGCTCTGATTCAGAACGCCCATCATTTGAAAGCCGGACTAAATCCGGCTTTCATTTTCAGAGATTAAACAATAAAGCGATCGGCAACCGGTTTACCAGGATCAACAACCAACGTACTGATGCCTAAATCCTTCACGTACTTTTCGCCATATTGTGTGCAAATCACGGTACCGTTTGAGCCATAGACATGGCCATTCTTAAAGACGGTCTTGCCTTTGACAAAGGTCGCTACCGGTTTTTGTGTGGCGTAGTTGTAAATCGTGATATCGGCATCTGCACCGACACTCAAATGGCCCTTATTGTCCAAACGCAACATGCGAGCAGGGTTCAAAGAGGTCTTGGCAGCAAATTCCGGCAAGGTCAGGATACCCAACTTCACCAACGACAAACCTTGTTCCAAAATCACATTGCGCGGGATGCAGCCGCCGTCCGTAGAGATACCGTCAACAACAAAGCTGCCGTCCGGACGTTTAGCTTCTGCAAGCCACACACGAGGCAGCGGCGGGTTCACATTAAATGAACCGCCCACATCGGTGTTGTGTTCTTTCCAAAGCTTGAGACCTTCTTCGCCGGTTACCAAATCAGAGTAGCCGCCCGCATCGTAAACCGCCCAAACTTTATTGGCCTTAAAGGCGGCTTCAATCCCTTCACGGTCATCACTAAAGCCAAAGCGCTTCAGGCAGTTACCCGTCACCTTGGATTGCACCTTACCGTTTTCAAAACAAGTCAGGCGCGTGCCGTTTCTGGGAGAAATGTAGCTTTCACAGTGAATGTGGTCATTGGCTAAGAGCAAATCAATGGCTTCTTTCGTTTCTTCCAATTCAGGGCGAATTGCGCCACGGCAGTAAGCATTGATGTGAGCCAAGTGCAAGAAGTTGCCCTGACTTAATTCAACCGCTTCACGCATACCTTCGATGTTGGAACCATGTTCACTGGTGCCGGCGTGCCAGGCGATATAAGCACCATGCTCCAAGGCTGTCTTGATCAGCAAAGAAGACACTGCGGGCTTTAACGGATAGTGTCCGCCCAATAGCTTCACACCCAATGCCCCTTCCTTCATGGAAGCATCAATCAACGCATCCATTTCAGCCTTGCTGGGTTCATTGGTCTTGAAGGTAAAGGGAGGAGAAGCAAACTGTAAAATAGCGCAGTTAATACCGGCACCATAGGTCGGAATGTTCTTTAAGACGTTATCCAAAGGACCTGCCATATCCAAGCAAGTAGTCACGCCGGCCATGGCGAGCATCTTGAAACCAAACGGAGAACCCCACATTTCGCCAAGGTGTACGTGGCTATCAACAATACCGGGCTGCAGCACCATACCCGTATAGTCTTCCACCACTCGGGCACAGCCACCGGGCAAGTCGACACCGACTTCAGCAATCTGGCCGTTTTCAATGGCCACATCCCGCACACCCTCAATACGGTTGAGCGGATCAACGACCGTCGCGCCCTTTAGTAAAAGATCCCACATAAGAATTCTCCTTTCAAAATGGATTCTTCGGCAAATATCTGCCGTGTTTCAGTAAGTTTATTCTTTTTCTCGACTTCTCTTTGTGGGCAAAATCAAGGGATGAGAAAAAATTGTCTTTTTATTGAGAAAAAATATCTCTTTTTTCGTTGCCATACTGTTTTTTTCAGGCATACTTTTCGCATTGATTACCAAACATCTTGCGCCACTTCAGAAACACGTATCGGTGTTGGCGATGCATCGGCTGAATAACTTTATTTCAGTCGAACGGAAGGTTTTGTTTTTGCTTTTTTCTTTTTGGAGTTTTGTTATGAAGTCTGATATCGAAATCGCCCAAGAGGCGAAATTGATCCGTATTGACGAATTGGCGCACAGTGCCGGTTTAAGCGACGATGAGTTTGAACCCTATGGCCGCGACAAAGCCAAAGTGTCCTTTCACAAAGACCGCCAGCCTCACGGCAAATTAATTCTCGTGACCGCAACCTCCGGCATGCCTGCCGGCTCCGGCAAAACCACCACGTCCATCGCCCTCACTCAAGGTCTCAAACGTCTGGGCGAAAAAGCCGTGGTAGCTCTGCGTGAACCGTCCCTTGGACCTTGCTTTGGCATGAAGGGAGGCGCCGCAGGCGGCGGTTACTCTCAAGTGCTTCCGATGGAGTCAATCAACCTGCACTTTACCGGTGACTTCCACGCGATCACGGCCGCCAACAACCTGCTTGCTGCCATGATTGACAACGCCCGCCATCAAGGTCAAGTCGATCTTAAGACCGTAATTTGGCGTCGCGTATTGGATGTCAATGACCGTATGCTGCGTAACATTGTCACAGGCTTAGGCGGTCCGGCTAACGGCATTCCGACCGAGACCGGTTTTGATATCACGGTTGCCAGTGAGTTAATGGCTGTGCTGTGTCTGGCCAACGATCTTGATGATCTGCGTGCCCGAATTGACCGTTTGGTTGTCGGTATTAAGCGCGACGGTTCGGCCTACACCTGCAAAGACTTGGGTGCAACCGGCGCTTTGATGGCTCTGCTTTTGGAAGCCATGAAGCCTAACCTCGTACAGACGCTTGAAGGCAATCTCGCCTTTGTTCACGGCGGCCCCTTTGCCAATATCGCCCATGGATGCAACTCTGTCGTAGCCACCAAGGCAGCGATGACGCTGGGCGACTGGGCTGTCACGGAAGCCGGTTTCGGCAGTGACTTGGGCGCTGAAAAATTCATGAACATCAAATGCCGCGCCGCCGGTCTCACGCCTTCGGCAATCGTGCTTGTCACTTCCACTAAAGCACTGAAGTGGCACGGAATGGTCCCGCTTCCCGAAATTGGCAAACCCAATGTTGAAGCCTTAAAGAAAGGCTTGTGCAATTTGGATGCCCACATCGACAATCTCAAACACTTCGGACCTGAAATTGTCGTCAGTCTCAATCACTTCGCAACGGATACGGATGAAGAAATTGAAGTCATTCGCGCTCGCTGCGCAGAAAAAGGCGTTCGTTTTGCTGTCTGCGATGGTTTCATCAAGGGCGGAGAAGGCGCTATTGAGTTGGCCAAAGCTGTCATGGATGCTGCAAACGGAGAAACCAAGCCCTTGCACTTTACGTACGAAGCCGATGATGACGTCGTCACAAAACTGGAAAAGCTTGCTGTTAATGTTTACGGAGCAAAAGATATCGAGTTGTCCGCTGCCGCCAAGAAAGATCTCAAGCAAATCCAGGAACTGGGCTTTGACCGCTTGCCGGTTTGCGTGGCCAAGACTCCCTATTCGCTGTCTCATGAACCGACTTGGCTGGGCGCTCCCAAGGGCTTTACTTTGCCGGTGCAACGCCTGATTTTAAATGCTGGCGCCGGCTTTGTCGTCGCTACAACGGGAGCTATCATGCGTATGCCCGGTTTGCCCAAGCAACCGGCTGCTTTGCATATTGACGTGGTTAACGGCAAGATCGTCGGCCTCTCTTAAGCCATTCTTTCATCCTTGATTTTCGCAAAGCGCCTTCGGGCGCTTTGCTTTTTGCTAGACTTTCAATCAACGATTTTTTTTGATTGAAAAATGCTCAAACCTTTAGCGTCCGCCACTCCAGCAGTAACGGGTGGTGCGCTGACTTATCCTTATCACTATTGTGCTCATCCTTTAGTCAAGGAAGCTGCCCGTGCCGTCCGTCAACACCTCGATGAGAGTGCCCACGGTCAGGCGGGCCGTCTTGTGGCAATTTTAGTCTGCCGTCTTCCTGATCAATCGTTGGGATTTTTAACCGCCTGTGATCAGTTTGATTGTGCAGATCCTTATTTCGAGAAAACGTTCTGGCAGCAATTGCCGCCCGAGTCCATCAAACCGCTCAACACTGACCGCATTGACAAGGCTTTCGAAGAAAAAGTACGTGCGCAGGAAAAGTACATTTCCTTTAAAGAGGCTGCTCAAGCCCGTCGTGAACACCGTCAACAGCAACGAGCCAGCGGCGTCTTTAACCGCGAAGCGCTGATTGCGTCCAGTCAGTTTGATTCCGGTGAACTTGAGCGTTTAAAACTTAAATATATTTTGGCCTTGCAAGCTGAAGAAGCCGCACGGTCTGATTTCCAGCACCGCACTCATGTGGCGGTTGAAAATGAATGGAAACGTCGCTTAAGCAGCGTTCATGTACAAAATAAACCCGGGCATCAGACAACGCTTTTGGAACTTTTATCAACATACCTGAACCGTGAAGATCTGCTTCGAGCCATTTTGAGAACAGCTCTGCCGGCTCTTTTAAACGAAGCCTTTGCGCTTGGTGCAAGCCCCATTGCCATGGGGCAATTCTGGTGGGGACCGGTTGCCGCCTATGATGCTCGTGCTGAGGGTACCTTTTTTGCCTTTGCCAAAGAACGCCACGAAAAACTGCTCACCTTCTTCCTGCAAGACCTTTGCTTAGAAGAAAATGCACTGGCTGTTGATCAGTTTAAAAATTGGACACCGGACATTGTTTACGAAGACAATGACATCGTTGCCTTTAATAAACCGTCCGGCATGCTTTCCGTCCCCGGCAAACTACCCGTGACAGATCTGTATTCCATCGCCTTATCCCGCTACCCCGATGCGACAGGACCGATGCTCTTACACAGACTAGATATGTCCACCTCCGGCATCGTGGTTTTTGCAAAAAATAAGCAGACACACCAAGCGCTCCAAAACGCTTTTGCCAGAGGATCGGTGCGAAAGCGCTACATTGCCCTTTTGGAAAAAATGCCCCCAAACACAAGCGGAGAGATCAAACTGCCCTTGTGTCTCAATCCCTATGAGCGGCCTCGACAAATGGTTGAGTACACCTACGGCAAACCCGCCCTAACGGTTTACAAAGTCTTAGGCCAAACGCCAAACGGAGCAGCTCGAGTGGCTTTCTACCCTCAAACCGGTCGCACGCATCAGCTAAGGCTACATGCCGCGCACGCTGAAGGGCTCAATAGCCCCATCATCGGCGATGAGCTTTACGGACACCCGGCCGATAGGCTCTATCTGCACGCTGAGGCCATTCGTTTTATTCATCCGTCAACCGGTCAACTTTTAACGATTGAGGCGCCTTGCCCCTTCTAGGTTCATCATGTTTGAACTTTTTCTCTATCACCTTCAACTTTGCCTGCCCCTGTTTCTTCTGGTGATTTTGGGCTGGGGGCTCATCGTTGGAAAACTCTTTGATCAAAGCGTCACACGTGTGCTCTCGGGCTTTACGTTCCGTTTTTTAATGCCCGCCCTTTTATTTTCACTAATGAGCAAGCTCTCGGAGATGCCGCCTGTGGATTGGCGCGTTCTGATCGCTTTCTTTGGCTCCTGCGTCATTATTTATTGCTTGGGGCGCACCGCCGGCCGCTTCTTCGGATTAGATAACACCGGTAAAACCATTTTCGGCATGGCAGCAATCTTCGGCAACAACGTGCAATTGGGCGTGCCGATTCTCCAGATCAGCCTTGGCGATGAGGCCATGCCGACCATCAGCTTACTTATTATTTTCAGTGTTCTTCTTTTGTGGACCACGGCCATCGCTAGTGTTGAGTTGGGGAAAGCCGAAGGAAAATTGGACTGGAAAAGAATCGGCCGCCCAATGTTAAAAGTATTTAAAAATCCGGTGGTTCTAGCCATTATTTTGGGTAGTGCCTGGGGATTGACGGGTTGGAAGCTGCCGGATTTTGTTGAACGTACCTTAGGGTATGTGTCATCTGCTACGACGCCGATTGCCCTTATTGTCGTCGGCATGGGATTGGCTCAACACCGCTTTACGTCCGCTCTGCCCCGTGGTTTGACCATCTCAACACTAAAAATCGTCATCCACCCCATCATCGTGTTTTGCCTAGCCAAATTAATCGGACTCGATGAGATTACAACCAACGCCTGTGTGTTGACGGCCTCCTTACCGGTTGCGATTAACGTCTACCTGATGGCAAGCGAATTCAGGAGTGAAGAGGGCTCTGCAAGCAACGCTATTTTTGTCTCCACAATGCTTTCAGCTCTCTTAATTCCGCTCACTCTTACGCTCTTAGGCGTGAGCCTTTAAAAGCAAAAACGGAGGACTTCAAAAATCTGAAGCCTCCGTTTTTAATCGGACTATTTAAATTAGACCATTTCGTGCGGATGCACCGGTCTGTCGGAAAATTGGATTTTGTAAAGGTTGGCGTACACGCCGTTTTTCTCAAGCAACTCCTTATGAGTGCCGATTTCCACAATCCGACCGTGCTTCATCACAACGATGCGATCAGCCCCCTCGATGGTGGAGAGGCGGTGAGCCACAACAAAGCTTGTGCGTCCCACCATCAATTCATCAAGCGAAGCCTGAATGTATTTTTCGCTTTCGGTATCAAGCGCGCTCGTTGCTTCATCCAAAAGGAGAATCGGCGCGTTCTTTAAGAGCGCACGAGCGATGGAAATGCGTTGACGCTGACCGCCCGAGAGTTTTGCGCCGCCTTCACCCACTCGCGTATTGAAGCCTTCCGGCAACGATTCAATAAAGGGCAAAAGATACGCCGCTTCGGCCGCTTTACGAATATCTTCGTCCGTCACCTTATCACGAACACCGTAGGCAATATTGGCCGCAATCGTATCGTCAAAAAGCACGACGTCTTGGCTCACAAGCGATATTTGAGCGCGCAAACTCTTTAGCGTTAAATCTTTTTGGCTGATACCGTCAAAGAGGATATCACCAGAGGTCATTGTCCAGAAACGCGGAATCAGGTTAATGAGCGTTGTTTTCCCCGAGCCGGAAGAACCGACCAAGGCAATCATTTCACCGGGCTTCACATCCAACGTAAAGTCTTCCACTGCAGGGGTGTTTGAGCCTTCATACGTATGTGTAACGTGACGGAAACTGACCGCCCCGGATGCTCTTTCTATCGTGCGGGAACCTTTATCTTCTTCAGAGGGTTCATCGACCATCTTAAACACACTTTCAGCCGCCGCTGACATGCGCGCAACGGAACCATTAAGGCTGGAGAGGTGACGGATAGCCGGCATCATCAAAAGCATGGCCGACAGGTACGTCGTGAATTCACCCATTGAGAGCTGACCGTTTTGGGCTTGCGTCAAAGCAAAAACTACCACCACCGACACACCGATCATGGTGACAAGCTGAGTAAGCGGCGTTCCCAAAGACTTCACCGCTTGCATACGAACAGCATAAGATCTCAAGCGTTCATTAATCGCTGCAAAACGCTTTTTCTCGTAGACGTAGCCATCGTAAATTTTGACAACGCGCTGACCTTCATAGGCTTCTTGAATGGCCACGCTCATCTCACCCAAGGTGTTTTGAGAACCAAGCGTCAAACGCTTTACCGTCTTACTCACCCACTTGAGCACTAATGCCAAAAGCGGCGCCACAACGAGCGTCACAACGGTTAAAAGCCAATTGTGGTAGATCAAAATACAGGCCAAAGAAATAATTTGAAGCGAGTCACGCACCAATGTCGTCAAAATTTCAGCGGCCATCCCCAAAGCGCTTGAAGCTTCATTAACGAACTTGGAGACGACCTTACCGGACATATAGTGTTGGTAAGTTTGAGAAGACCATTGAATGAGTCGGCCAAACATGAGGCGGCGAATTCTCACAAGAACCTGTTGGCTCACCCGCTGCAGCAGATAGTTAGATAAGAACTGCGTGCCGCCGTGCAAAATCGAAATACCGATCAACCCGACCGGCGTCCACCAAACAATGGAGGGGTTGTGTTCATAAAAACCTAAATCGGTTAACTTACCCAACAAAAGCGCGATCAAGGAGGAACTGGCCGCACCCAAAATCATGCAAACGACAGCTAAAGCGATTTCCTTTTTGTACGCAGGCAAGTAGCCCAAAAGGCGTCTGACGTACGGATCGTTGAAAATCGGCAATCGGTCAAGAATTTTTTTATTCATTGGCTTCAATCAAAAATATTTCGTCGTCATTTTAACGACTTGAGCGCTTAACCGCCCTATTCGTTTTGTTAACGTTTATGACACGCTTGGCATGACGCTTTTTGGACTCTGCCACTCCTTCATAGCCTTTGTCATAGACGTCTTTTTTAGCGGCAAACTTACGTCCCCCTTTATTGGCTCCGACACCGGCTTGGGCTTTTGAACGCGCACGAGTCTTACCAGCCCCATCCTTCGTGCTTCCCGGAACAACCCCCGCTCGGGTGCTGCCCGCTTTTAAGTCTTCAATCCAACCCTTGACCCATTCATCGCTCAAGCGCATCTTTGCTCCGCGCGGCAGATCCTTGGGCAGCAACACGGCACCGAAACGAACACGAATCAAACGCGAGACCGTCAATCCCACCGCATCAAAAATACGGCGCACTTCACGGTTGCGCCCCTCTGCGAGTGTCACCCGATACCAATGATTGGAAGAAACGCCGCCGATGTCTTCGATACGTGAAAAAGACGCCGGACCATCGTCGAGCTTGATGCCTTTTAAAAGCTTATCTTTGTTTTCTTCGCTCAATTCACCCTGTACACGCACCGCGTACTCGCGCTCAATTCGATAGCGCGGGTGCATGAGCATATTGGCTAAGGCGCCACTCGTGGTAAATAGCAAAACCCCCTCGGTGTTAAAGTCAAGGCGGCCAACCGCAATCCAACGTTCACCATTGAGTTTCGGCAAACGATCAAACACACTGGGCCTGCCTTGGGGGTCATCGGCTGAAACAATTTCTCCGGCTGGCTTATGGTAGAGCAACACTTTCGGCACATCGTTGACGACCGCCGCACGTTTGACCAAGCGACCTCGCACCCGAATCATGTCATTGAGACGAACGCGGTCGCCCACCTTAGCCACATCGCCGTTAACCGTCACCACACCGGTCGCAATAAGTGCTTCCATTTCGCGGCGCGAACCCAAACCGGCATCAGCCAATACTTTCTGAAGTTTTTCTCCGGTTACATTCCCCTCTTGGGAGACTGTCGGCACAACCTTTTCCTCGGGCGCAACTTTTGGCGTTACGGCTCGCAGCCTTTTAGCCTGAGGCGCTCGAAAGGGCGTTCGTTTAGCCGGCGCTTTCTGAACCACCCCTTTTTTATTCGGACTGATTTTTTTCTTCATCATCACTATCTCCAAAATCCAAAGGTTGGATCAGACTTTCTAATCTTGCGTGTTCATCATCAATGGCCTTTAGCTCCTGCCGATCACTTAACCGGGAAGCCGGCTGAGTCTGGGATTGTCCCTCAAACAATTCAAAGGCTTCGACCTGGGGTTCCTCATCGGGCCCGATACTGGGCAAATCCTGTAAAGAATTCAATCCCAAATCCACCAAAAATTGTCTTGTTGTCGCAAATAATTCCGGGTGACCGATTGTCTCCCGACGGCCGATGACTTCAATCCAATTGCGATCAAGTAAAGTTTTAATAGCATTAGGATTTACCGTCACGCCGCGAATCTTTTCAATATCTCCGCGCGTTACGGGCTGACGATAAGCAATCACCGCCAATGTTTCCATCACAGTACGGCTGTATTTCGGCGCTTCTTCCGGATGGAGCTTTCGCAGTATCTCGCGCATCGCCGAAACCGACTGGAATCGCCAAAGACCTTCGGCCACTTCGCGCAATTCAAGCGCCCGCCCCTGCCAGTCATCCTGAAGCTCGGCGAGCATCCGCAAGACCTGCGCCTTTGTAAAACGCTTATCCAAGCACTCCCTGAGCGTTGATACGGACAAAGGCACATCACTTGTTAAAAGCGCGCCTTCAAGAATCCATTTGGGATTTTCATTAAGCGTGCTCATCGGCTACATCTCCGTCCACATAAAACCACAGACCGTTTTCACGGACAAAACGGCTTTTTTCAACCTGCTGAAAGGCCCGGCCATTAATCTTACCGCGTGCGATAAAAGAAACCGTTGCGCTATCGCCTTCTGACTCATAGGAAACAATTTCCAAACCAAGCCACTTAATCGGTTCGCTTAAATCCAAAACACTCGGTCGTGTGCTTTCATGCCAAGTCCTTAGCAGATAATCCGCGTCTTTTTTAACAAAAGCACTGTAGCGGCTTTTCATCAGACTTAAGGCATCTGGCGCTGGTTCTTTTTCATGAAAACGCCCGCAACAGTCCTTGTAGTCAAGAAGACTACCGCAAGGACACAATGCGGGCGCTTTCTTTTTCTTCATGCCGAAAAATTATGATGCGTTTTGCTCACGCTCGGCGCGGGCGTGACGGCGACGATCAATTTCGGTCAAATAACGCTTTCTCAAACGAATCGTGTGCGGGGTGATTTCCACCAATTCATCATCGTTGATGAATTCAACCGCGCTTTCAAGCGTCAATTGCACAGGCGGCACAAGACGAATGGCTTCATCAGTACCCGAAGCACGGATGTTGGTGAGCTGCTTGCCGCGAATCGGATTCACAACGATATCGTTGTCGCGAGAGTGAATACCGATAATCATGCCTTCGTAGAGCTTATCACCCGGTTTGACAAACATACGGCCGCGATCTTGCAGCTTCCAAAGAGCGTAGGCGACAGCTTCACCGTTATCCTGGCTAATCAACACACCGTTGCGGCGTTCACCGACATCACCTTCTTTGATCGGACCGTAGTCATCAAAAACGTGACTCATAATGCCGGTACCGCGGCACATGGTCATGAATTCACTTTGGAAACCGATCAAACCGCGGGCCGGAATACGGTATTCCAAACGCACGCGGCCCTTGCCGTCAGGCTGCATATCCTGCAAATCGCCCTTGCGGCGCCCCAATTCTTCCATCACAGCGCCTTGGTGATCTTCTTCAACATCAACCGTAAGCACTTCATACGGTTCCATCTTTTGACCGTTGATTTCCTTGAGCAACACACGGGGACGCGAAACGGCCAATTCATAACCTTCGCGGCGCATATTTTCAATCAAAATCGTCAGGTGCAATTCACCACGGCCGCAGACTTCAAAGACGGTTTCATCGTCAGTGAGTTTCATACGCATGGCCACATTGGACTTCAATTCCCGTTCAAGACGTTCACGAAGCTGACGGCTTGTCACGTACTTGCCTTCACGGCCTGCCAAGGGGCTCGTGTTTACTTGGAAATTCATGGAAAGCGTCGGTTCGTCCACTTTCAAAAGCGGCAGCGCTTCGGGGTGTTCCAAATCCGTAATGGTCGTACCGATAGACAATTCTTCAATGCCGTTTACAAGCACAATGTCACCGGCCTCGGCCGAATCCACAAGCTTGCGGTCCAAACCTTCAAACATGAGGATCTGATTGACTTTGACCTTCTTGGGTGTATCGTCCGGTCCGTTCATCACGCACACGTCTTCGCCGGCGTGGATGCGACCGCGGTGCACACGGCCGATACCGATCTTGCCGACGTAGCTCGAGTAATCAAGCGAGCAAATCTGCAACTGAAGCGGACCATCCGGATCATCATCACGAACCGGTACCTTTTCAATGACAGTGTCAAAAATAGCGCGCATATTGCCCACTTTTTTGAGCTCTTCAATATTGTCGCTATAACCGGCAACGCCTTCCAAAGCCGAGCAATAAATCACGGGGAAGTCAAGCTGCTCTTCCGTAGCGCCCAACTTATCAAATAAGTCAAATGTTTGATTCAAAACCCAATCCGGACGGGCCCCCGGACGGTCAATCTTATTGATCACAACAATAGGCTTTAATCCCAAAGCCAAAGCTTTGCGAGTCACAAAGCGCGTCTGCGGCATTGGGCCTTCCACGGCGTCGACCAAAAGCAATACACCATCTACCATGGACAACACACGTTCGACTTCACCGCCGAAGTCAGCGTGCCCCGGGGTATCAATAATGTTGATGTGGGTACCTTCGTATTCCACAGCGCAGTTTTTAGCCAAAATCGTAATACCACGTTCACGTTCCAAGTCACCACTGTCCATCACACGTTCTTGGACTTCTTGATTGGCACGGAAAGTGCCGGCAGCGCGCAAAAGCTTGTCCACCAAGGTTGTCTTACCGTGGTCGACGTGCGCAATAATCGCGATATTGCGAATAGCACGAGTACTAGTCGTCATTTGTTGCCTCAATATCTTTCTTGTTGGCAATTAATCGTTCAGGTTCGAGCACACCGCGTTCGTTAACGCGGGCCGTTCCCACCATTTGTTCATCAGGTCCATAGACCCTGACACGCGGGCAACTCGGTAAACCAAGGGCCAATCGCTGGCCATGGCAAAAGCGCACGCGGTCGTTTTCGCTTAAATGCACCGCAGGAAGCGTCTGCATTAACGCATCAAGCGGTTTTAAAGTTGCCAGACGCTCATCAACCGACATCGTCTCAAGCGCCTGTAAGGTAACAGCGTCTTCAAGCGAAAGCACTCCTACCTTTGTTCTTCTTAAACTTGCCAAATGAGCACCACAGCCGAGAGCCTCACCGATATCTTCAGCGAGCACCCGAATATAAGTCCCCTTGGAACACGTCACTTCAACCGTTAAGAGTTCGTCGGCAAATTCAAGGATCTCTAATTTCTCAATTCGCACCGAGCGAGCCTGTCGCTCAATGCTCACACCTTCACGGGCCAAATCGTAAAGCGTTTTTCCGTCACGCTTTAGGGCTGAAAACATCGGTGGCACCTGCAAAATGTCGCCTCTAAAAGCGTTCAGTGCCTTTTCAATGTCAGCTCGATTGACACGGACGGGACGGTTCTGCAGAAAGTCGCCCTCCAAGTCACCCGTTGTTGTCTTCTGACCGAGCTTAATACCGGCGATATAGGTTTTATCGGCATGCAAAAGATCGGCAGAAAATTTGGTCGCTTCACCAAAGGTGAGCGCCAACAGGCCGCTTGCAAGCGGATCAAGTGTTCCCGTATGACCGGCTTTTTGCGCATTCAACAAACGCCTGGCTGTCTGCAGCGCCGCGTTTGAGGTCATCGCATAGGGCTTATCAAGCAAAACCACCCCGTCTACAACTCGGCCTTTTCTTTTCATTCTTCGCCCTTGGTTTGCTTCATCGCCTCATCGATCAGGCGGTCCATTTCAAAACCCTTGGCCACACTGGTGTCATGTTCAAAGTGCAGCGTCGGCACCGTATGAATCGACAACAGTTTGAAAAGATGGTTACGAAGCATTCCGGCGGCAGCGTTTAAGCCTTGCTTGGCCTGTTCAGGCTCTGCGCCGATGACCGTGAAATAAACCTTCGCATGAGCATAATCAGGCGTAATTTCACAGCCCGTCAAAGTCACCAAACCCACTCGCGGATCCCGCACTTCCTGAGGAATCAAACGAGCCAGATCCTTTTGAATCTGATCGGCCACACGCAGGGCGCGTCCCGGTTTCGCAGCTCTCATGTCACAATCCTTTCTTAATACTTCAGGGCGGCCAGTAAAAGTTATCTTTCAAACTAGCCGCCCGTTTTCTATTAAAGCGTACGGGCCACTTCCGTGACTTCAAAGATTTCCAGCTGATCGCCTTCTTTGATGTCATCATAGCCTTTGAGCGACAAACCGCATTCCAAACCGGCCTTCACTTCTCTGACATCGTCCTTGAAGTGGCGCAAGGAGTTTAATTCTCCCGTCCAAATCACAACGTTGTCGCGAAGCAATCGAGCCGAAGCCGTGCGGCGAACCACACCTTCCAAAACCTTACAGCCGGCAATCATGCCAACCTTAGGCACGCGGATACATTGACGAATTTCCACAAAGCCCAAAACGGTTTCGCGTTTTTCCGGTGCGAGCATACCGCTCATAGCAGCCTTCACATCATCCACGGCATCGTAAATGATGTTGTAGTAGCGGATATCCACACCGTTGGTTTCGGCGAGCTTACGAGCCGGCGCATCGGCACGCACGTTAAAGCCGATGATGACCGCTTTGCTAGCCAGGGCCAAGTTGACGTCCGTTTCCGAAACGCCACCCACGGCAGAGTGCACCACCTGAACGCGCACTTCATCGTTGGACAACTTCGTCAAGGCGTGAACAATAGCTTCGGTAGAACCCTGAACGTCTGCCTTCACAATCAAGGCGAGGGTCTTCACTTCGCCATTGGCCGCATCCGAGAAAATGTTTTCCAATTTGGCGGCTTGCTGCTTGGCCAACTTCACGTCACGGTACTTGCCTTGACGGAAAAGAGCGATTTCACGGGCTTTACGTTCATCGGGCAAAACCATAATTTCGTCGCCAGCCTGCGGCACACCCGATAGACCTTGAATCTCAACCGGAATCGAAGGACCGGCTTCACTGACGGCCTTACCGGTTTCATTAATCATGGCACGGACACGACCGAATTCAGCGCCGGCCAAAACAATGTCACCGCGGTGAAGAGTGCCGGACTGCACGAGAATGGATGCCACCGGACCGCGACCCTTATCCAAACGAGATTCGATGACAAGACCCTTGGCCATGCCTTCCTTCGGAGCTTTCAAATCAAGCATTTCGGCTTGAAGCAGCACGTTTTCCAGCAATTCATCTACGCCCTGACCGGTCTTGGCAGACACCGGAATAAACGGCACGTCACCACCCCAGTCTTCAGGCATCACATCGTTTTGAACAAGTTCTTGTTTAACGCGTTCAGGATTGGCTTCCGGCTTATCGATCTTGTTGATCGCCACCACCATCGGAACACCAGCGGCCTTGGAGTGAGCAATAGCTTCCTTCGTCTGGGGCATCACACCGTCATCGGCAGCCACCACCAAAATCACAATATCGGTGGCCTGAGCACCGCGCGCACGCATAGCCGTAAAAGCTTCGTGCCCCGGCGTATCCAAGAAGGTCACAATGCCTCTCGGAGTCTTAACGTGGTAAGCACCGATATGCTGCGTGATACCGCCGGCTTCACCAGCCGCTACCTTGGCACGACGAATGTAGTCAAGCAAGCTCGTCTTACCGTGGTCGACGTGACCCATGATGGTCACCACCGGCGGACGCGGAAGAGCCTCAGCCGTATTTTCTTCCATCATGTCGCCCAAAATCGCTTCCGGATCATCGGGCTTGGCAGCGATCGCATGATGTCCCATTTCTTCAACCACGATCATCGCGGTGTCTTGATCGAGCATTTGGTTAATCGTCACCATCTGCCCCATCTTCATGAGCGTCTTAATCACTTCGGTGGCTTTAACGGCCATCTTATGAGCAAGATCAGCCACGCTGATCGTTTCAGGCACGCTCACATCACGCACCACGGGTTCTGTGTTTTGAACCTGCTGTTGCTTGGGCTGTTCATGACGGCGGTTATTGCGGTTTTTACGAGAACCACGCCATTGTTCATTGCCGTCATCTTCCTCATCGATAACACGGGCATTGCCCTTGTTGCCGCCACGATGTTTAACGTTATCGTCCCATTTGCTCGCTGCACCATGGTTGGCACCGGCGTGCTTGCCGCCCTTTTTCTTGCCGCCTTGGTCTTCATCGCGATCACGGTCGTTGTTCTTGCCCTTTTTCTTATCCAGATTCTTTTTACCTTCGGCAGGCTTATCGCTCTTGGCCTTCATGACAGAGGGTTTGGGCTTACTCATCATTTCTCGAATCGCACGAGCTTCTTCTTCAGCCTTACGCTTGGCTTCCTGACGGCGCTTAATTTCTTCTTCAGACAAAGCGGCAGGCTGAGCCTTTTGTTCTACAGGACGTTGAACCGGCTTTTTCGCATTCGGTTGGAACTTAGCCTTTTCATTTTTGCGAGCGTCATTGGGCTTGACGGCGGGTTTAGCCTGTTTTTGTTCATGACGCACTTGCGGCTGCTGAACCTCTTTCTTAACTTCAGGCTTTGCAGCCACTTCCGCCTTAGGCGCAGACGGTTTCTTATCGGCAACAGGAGCAGCCTTCGGCTGTTGAGCTGCGCGAGCGGCTGCGGCCTCTGCTTCAGCCTGAGCCTTAGCGCGGGCTTGTTCTTGAGCGGCTTTTTCCTGAGCCAATTTTTCTTCTTGCTGACGCTGAGCTTCAAGCTCTTTTTGACGCTTTTCTTCTTCAGCCTTTTGTTGCTGCATCTTTGCCTTGGCTTCTTCTAAAGCGCGTGCACGTTCTGCGGCCATTGCCTGCTCACGAGCAGTCGTCGCTGTTGCCGAGTTTTTCACGAGAACGCGTTTTCTGCGCACTTCCACTTTCACCGTATGTTGACCATCGGCCTGCTTAACCGTTGTGGTCTCTTTACGGGTTAAAGTGATTTTGCGGGCTTTAGCCTGACGATCCTGACGCAAAAAATCCACCAACTGACGTTGATCGGCAGCGGTCACTGCGTCCGTTTCACTGTGCTTGTCAATGCCGGCACTTTTGAGCTGACGAAGCAATTCTTCGGCAGTCACTTTCATTTCTTTGGCCAACTCTAAAACGGTCGAACTTGCCATATTCTCTCCTTTCGTACTTTTAACTCAAAGCACGCTTTAGTTGTTGAACCAATGGGCGCGAGCAGCCAAAATCAACTTCGAGGCACGCTCTTGATCGATTCCGCTCATTTCCACCAGTTCGTCTACGGCTAATTCGGCCAGCTCATCACGCGTCTTCACACCGTGGGCAACCAGCACGTTAACCAAATCATTATCCATACCTTCAAGTGAAACCATTTCGGGTTCAGCCTGACGCAGGTTTTCTTCACGTTCCAAATCTTGCATGAGGCACTTATTGCGGGCGCGTTCACGCAACACCTTGACCGTGTCTTCATCAAACGCTTCAATTTCAAGCAATTCCGATTCAGGCACATAGGCCACTTCTTCGATAGAAGAGAAGCCGTTTTCAATCAAGATATCAGCAACATCTTCACCCACATCGAGCTTTTCAACGAATTCAGCACGAATCTTGCTTGTTTCTTCGTCACGCTTGGCGTTGGCTTCTTCATCGGTCATGATGTCAATCTTCCAGCCGGTCAATTCAGAGGCCAAGCGGACATTTTGGCCAGCACGACCGATAGCAATGGCAAGATTTTCTTCATCCACCACCACTTCCATCGTGTGCGTGTCTTCGAGCATCACCACGCCGGAGACCTTAGCCGGTTCCAAAGCGCTCACAACAAACTGAGCCGGTTCATCATCCCAAACAACGATGTCAACACGTTCACCGCCCAATTCGTTGGAAACGGCATTCACGCGCGTACCGCGCACACCGATGCAGGTGCCAACCGGATCCAAGCGAGCGTCTTTGGCTTGAACAGCGATCTTCGCACGGCTACCGGGATCACGGGCTGCACTCTTGATTTCCAAAAGACCTTCTTCAATTTCAGGCACTTGCAAAGCAAAGAGTTCCTTGATGAAATCCGGGCTTGTACGAGACAAGAAAATTTGTTGGCCCTTGCAGGAGCGATCGATTCGAGCGACATAAGCACGCACGCGGTCACCCGGACGGAACGATTCCTTGGGCAACATTTCAGAACGGGGCAAACGGGCCTCAACTTTGCCGATTTCGACAATCGCATCGCCCTTGTCCATGCGCTTGACTAAACCGGAAACAACTTTTTCATCGCGAGCCAAAAATTCCACCAACATTTGTTCACGTTCGGCATCGCGCAAACGTTGCAAAATCACTTGCTTTGCATCTTGAGCGAAACGGCGACCGGAACTATTGATGTTTTGCACTTCCTGACGGATATAGTCACCAACATTAAGATCGGGGTATTCGTCATGAATGTCGGAATACATTTCCTGACGATCCGGTTCCTGCAAGCCTTGATCGTCAGCCACAATGAGCCAACGACGCCACGCTTGGTAATCACCCGTGTCACGATCAACGTGTACTTCAATATCCGCATCTTCGCCGGCAAAATTTGCCTTTTTTACAGCAGAGGCAAGAGCCGTTTCAAGCACACCGAAGACGACCTCGCGGGGCACGCTTTTTTCCTGTGCCAATACTTCAACCATTTCAAGCATTTCGCGGTTCATTTTTTACTTTCCTTTGAAATTTAATTCTGCGATCAAATGGGCACGATCGACCTGATCGATCGTAAAACTAACGGCAACGGGCTCAATGGCAGCGGCCTTCTTACCGCGCTTTTGTGCAATCCGCTCCCGAGCGGCCTGCGCCGGAGTCTTTGCCGGCTTTTCATCCGTAAACAAAAAATCAATCGTCGTTTGCGAGTCCTGCGTGCGAACAGCCTGAATTCGACCGTCTAACTTGCGACGACCGGCTTCAGGAAAACCTTCGGCCATCAACGGGGCAAACAATTCCACGTGCACCAATTTGCCGATGTAACGTTCCCAATCCCGAACACGCTTTAAAGGCCGTTCCACACCGGGAGAGGACACTTCAAGGCGCTCGTAGTCAACATTTTCAACCGTGAACAAATACGTCAACTGGTTGCTCACCTGTTCGCAATCGTCCACCCCCACTCCTTCGGGGCTATCCATCGTGACGCGAAGCAATCCGCGGGGTAAATGTTCGAGATCAACGAACTCAAAGCCCATCCCTTCAACGGTTTGCTCAACCAACGTCAACAAATCTGTCGATGTTTCTGTCATTGTTATTGTGGCTCCTAGCGGAGAATTCCCAAAAAAAGATGGGCTCTAAGGCCCATCCATCCCCTTAGCGTCAGACAAAACCGGCACCAAGGTTTTGCGCAAAGAAGCATTACTCTCATAAACGCAACTTGCACACGACGACCGATAAATAATAAAGGCACTTTGAAAAGTGCCTTTATTGTTTTTATCTTCGCGAGTGATTATACAGACTGATTATAAAAAATCAATCACTTAGCTTATCTTTTTCAAAGAATTCTCAAAACATCGCCAAACGGTATCATCATCAAGAATTATCGAACGCAAAAATATCATTAACGATATGCTTTAAGGCAAAAAAATGGCGGAGAGAGAGGGATTCGAACCCTCGATACGAACGAGCCGTATACCGGATTTCGAGTCCGGCGCATTCGACCACTCTGCCATCTCTCCGCACAGTGAGCTTGCGATTTTATCAGAATGAACTCTATTTTGCTTTTTGACTTTGCGTTTTTCGGTGGATAAGTCAAAAATGACATTGATTGCTCTACTAAATTATTTGTTGTAACAACGCAACATCTAGCGATCAAAAACACATTATTCCAAGGGTTAATACTAAAAGTTGAGAAATTCTTTTGAGGTTACTCAAATTTTCTTTTACTTTTGCAATAACATTATGAGTAAAGGGCTATCCTGAACCTATCTGAACACTAATTTCTGTAGGAGTTATATCAAAATGGATCTTAAAGAAATTCTCGAACGCAATAAAAAAGCACATCATCGCCTCGGCATGATCACCAAGGAACTTCACGACACCTTGGCTGACGGTCACCACAACAGCCTTCGTGCTTCCCAAGTCATGGAAATGATGAATGCCTCTTTCGAAATGTTGAAAGAGTCTGATGTGTTGCACTCCTATATGGATGAAGAATTAGCTCCCGAAGCCGAAGAAGCTCCGGCTAAGAAGGCTCCGGCCAAAAAGGCTGCCACGAAGAAAGTAGCTGCTAAGGCCCCGGCTAAGAAAGCTGCGGCTAAGCCCGCCGCTAAAAAGGCTGCCGCCAAACCGGCCGCTAAGAAGGCTGAAGTGAAGGCCCCTGCCAAGAAAACTGCTGCTAAGAAAGAAGCTGCCAAGCCCGCCGCCAAAAAGGCTGCTGCCAAACCGGCTGCTAAGAAGGCTGAAGTGAAGGCTCCGGCCAAGAAGGCTGCCGCTAAACCCGCCGCCAAGAAGACAGCTGCTAAGCCGGCTGCTAAGAAGACGACGGCTAAGAAAGCTGCAAAGAAATAATTTCCCTTAGGAAAATCTAACGGGGAGGTTTGCAAACCTCCCCAAATCATAAGCGGGAACCCATTTTTGAGTTCCCGCCCTTTTATTTACAATCGTGTCGTGAATTACGCTTTAAAATCACCGAGCGGTTGATTTTCAGGACGCAACACTTCAACGCCGCCCATGTACGGACGCAACACTTCCGGCACCGTTACGCTGCCGTCAGCATTTTGATAGTTTTCCAACACTGCAACTAACGTGCGGCCAACAGCCAAACCGGAGCCGTTCAAGGTATGCACATATTGAATCTTGCCATCTTTACCCTTAACACGAGCGCCCATGCGACGAGCTTGGAAGGCTTCGCAGTTCGAGCAAGAGGAAATTTCACGATAGGTATTTTGAGCCGGCAACCAGACTTCCAAGTCAAAGGTCTTGGCAGCACCAAAGCCCATGTCACCCGTGCAAAGCGTAATCACACGGTAGGGTAAGCCCAAACGTTGAAGAATCGTTTCAGCGTTATGCACCATTTCGTCCAAGTGCTTGTAGCTATCTTCAGGGTTGACAATGCGCACCATTTCAACCTTGTCAAATTGATGCTGACGGATCATGCCGCGTGTATCACGACCATAAGAACCGGCTTCAGAACGGAAGCAAGGCGTATGAGCTGTGATCTTAATCGGCAATTGATCAGCGCGAAGCAACTTGCCGCTGACCATATTGGTCAGAGAGACTTCAGCCGTCGGAATCAGGTACATGCGTTCGCCTTCACCTTCCTGACCCCCCTTCTTAGCAGCAAAAAGGTCTTCTTCAAACTTCGGCAATTGACCCGTACCACGCATCGTTTCTGCGCTCACAACATAAGGCGTGTAGCATTCAACATAACCGTGTTCACGCGTATGCGTATCCAACATGAATTGGGCTAAAGCACGATGCAAGCGTGCGACCTGACCGCGCATGAAACAGAAACGGGCACCGGATTCTTTCGCAGCCGTTTCAAAGTCCATACCAAGCGGAACACCAACGTCCACATGATCCTTGATTGGGAAATCAAACGTACGAGGGGTACCCCAGCGGCGAACTTCGGGATTGTCGCGTTCGTCACGGCCGACAGGCACGGATTCATGAGGCAAATTCGGAACACTCATTAAGAGTTCATTCAAATCCGTTCTGATTTGAGACAAACGTTCTTCCAATTGAGAAAGCTTTTCAGGAATAGCGGCAGCTTCAGCCATTAAATCAGCGGCATCACCGCCGGCCTTGCGAGCTGCACCGATCTGCTTGGACAAGCTATTACGCAAAGCCTGAAGTTCTTCAGTCTGCTTTTGGACAGCTTTGCGGTCATTTTCCAATGCATTGAATTCTTTGACCGGGAATTCAAACGGACGGGTTGCTAAGCGAGCAACCACATCGTCAAGTTGCTTACGCAATAAATTGATATCAAGCATTATTAATTCCTAATGAACAGAGCAAGCTCTGAAAAAAACACATTCGATAATTTTCACCCGTTTGGGTTACGATTGCAAGAGGTATATAGCTTAGATTGTTATTTTTCTTTTTTAGTTCTGATTCGTCCTTCTCCTTTTGCCCAAGCCTGACGATTCAAAGCTTTTAATCTTTCCAACTTTTCAGCAATTTTGATTTCCAGTCCTCGTGGTCTCGGGTAGTACCACTTCATATTCTCCAAGCCTTCAGGTAAATAAATTTCCCCTGCTGCAAATGCATCTGGTTCGTCATGTGCGTAACGGTAACCATGAGAGTAACCCAATTCGCTCATTAATTTAGTGGGCGCATTACGTAAATAAAGAGGAACTGGTCGAGTGGCATCTTTTTTCACAAAACTCTTTACTGCGTTATAGGCCACTTCAATTGAATTGCTCTTAGGAGCTATCGCACAATAAACCACAGCGTTGGCAATCGCCAATTCCCCTTCCGGACTTCCCAAGCGCTCAAAAGCCTGCGCCGCATTTAAAGCGATTTCCAGAGCCCTTGGGTCTGCTAAACCGATATCTTCGGTAGCCATTCGGATAACACGTCGACATATATACAGAGGATCGCAGCCACCGACCAACATCCGCGTCATCCAATACAAGGCAGCATCTGGATCACTGCCACGAACTGATTTATGTAACGCAGAGATGAGATCGTAGAAGTTTTCCCCTCCCTTATCAAAACGTCGAAGTGTGGCCGGA
The DNA here is from genome assembly GCF_023336895.1 of Parasutterella secunda. Classification (GTDB taxonomy): domain Bacteria; phylum Pseudomonadota; class Gammaproteobacteria; order Burkholderiales; family Burkholderiaceae_F; genus Aphodousia; species Aphodousia faecalis. The sequence goes on along the minus strand of NZ_JAMBLT010000015.1, from coordinate 881 downwards.
AGACTCTGGCGCAGCAAATCAGCATCCACCTCTTTTAATTTACGATCGGTAGCCAAGTGACAAGCTAACTCAACGGCGTTCAAAAAACGCCTGGCATCACCATCGGCCAAATTAAACAAAATGTCTTTGGCTTCTTTCGAGAAAACTAATCCGGGTGCTTCTGCCTCAACTGCGCGAGGCAGCAAAATTTCAAAATCATCTGCCGTTAAACTTTCCAAGACATAGGTAGCTGAGCGCGACAGTAAAGCGCTGTTGACTTCAAAGCTCGGATTTTCAGTGGTCGCACCGATAAAAACAAAAAGTCCGCTCTCGACATGTGGCAAAAAGGCGTCTTGCTGAGACTTGGAAAAGCGATGAACTTCATCGACAAAAACCAAAGTGGATTCACCGGTTTCATCCATGTGTCGTTGTGCGGCCTCGACCGCCTCACGAATTTCTTTCACTCCACTTAAAACAGCTGAAATAGCAATAAAGGGCAAATGAAATGCCTTTGCCATTAAGCGCGCTAAAGTTGTTTTTCCTACTCCGGGAGGGCCCCAAAGAATCATTGAGTGCGGGCGGCCTTCATCAAAAGCTATCCGTAAAGGCTTACCCGGTCCCAACAAGTGGCGTTGTCCGACAACCTCATCTAAAGTTTTCGGACGAAGACGCTCGGCCAACGGTTGCATTTGAACGTTAACAGCATGGTGTTGACTGCATTTAGCCTTTTGTGACGAATCAGCTAATAAATCACCAAACAGATCTTCACTCATAACAACGTGATAAAGGAAAATTGAACCAGAGCCACAGGCTCTCGGCAAAAAAATCAACACAAAGCGCAACAATTCCCACTTCGTATTGTCAATGGATCAAATCATACAGTAGAGACTGAAAAAGGCAAT
>NZ_JAMBLT010000014.1 GCF_023336895.1 Parasutterella secunda | reverse complement strand
TCATTGGAAAACGTACAGTGAAAGGAAAAAGGCAAACCAAGAAAGAACGTTATAGTGGAAGTGGGACGCAGTTTCGGAATCTTGAATCTGAGTTAGTTGTCCGTTAAATCAGTCTCAAAAGCTCGGCGTAATAGACATTGGGAGCCTTATTTCCGAGTTTTGAGTGCGGGCGACTTCCATTGTAATAGAAAATCCAATCCTTGATTTTAGTTTTAGCCTCCTTTCGTGTATCAAATTGCCCCGACGGTGGTGTGACCTCACGTTTCAGTGTTGCCCACAGCGATTCCGACGGTGCGTTATCCCAACATTGCCCCAGGCCGCTCATCGAGCTACGTAAGCCGTATTCTTGGAGCATTGCTTGAAAAGATAAGCTGCAATATTGAGATCCGCGGTCGCTGTGGAAAATGCATCCGGCATCAGGCATTTCGTTCTCATAGGCCATTTTCATGGCATTCATCACTAAGTCGCTGGTCATACGAGACTGCATGCTATAGCCCACTAAGCGCCTAGTTCCCAAGTCAATGACACTGGCCAAATACAACCAGCCCTCGCGTGTGCGGATATACGTAATATCGCCACACCAAGCCTCATTGATACCAAGCTCGTCAAATTGCCTCGATAAAAGGTTGGGCGCAACGGCCAATTGATGGTTGCTGTCAGTCGTTTTAACGTACTTGCGATGGAAGCGATGATAGATTCCGGCGTTTCGCATTAAGTTGCGAAGCCGCGGAACCGACACAGAGACGCCTTGCTGGCGTAAATGGCGGTAGCACACCATTTAACCGGGCGTATAGCCCTTACAACGACCCTCAATAAAGGCCTTGATCGTGCTGACAATGAATGCATCGGTATGCACGACACCATAACGATGGGTCTTGTCGCTTTTTCTCCAATCGTAAAAGCCACTAGTGCTGATACCAAGCAAGTAACAAGCCCGAGTCACAGAAATGCCGGAGTGCTTACCGACTGTACCGTCTTCAATGCACTGAGCAATAAAGGCGTACTTCTTTACGGCAATTTGCCGAAGTACGCCGCCGCTTTTTTTAAAAATTCAATCTCAGCTTGAGCTTTCTTGAGTTCTAATCGCAAGCGTGCGGTTTCATCGAGGTTTTTATTTTCTTGTTCTGAACGAGCTTCTTTGGCTTTTAAGCACCAGACATTCAGTGTCTTTGGGCTGATTCCAAGACTTTTAGCCACTTCAACTTGAGTCTCACCGTTGAGAACACGGCTGACAGCAGACTGACGAAATTCGGGGGAGAACTTAAAGTTTTTCTTCATTTTGCTAGATCCTTTTAATCGTATTGTAAGGATCAGATTCAAAATTCCGAGTCTACGACCTTACTTCATACCTTATCTGAAATACGATGGAAAACCCTGCTTTCATTCAACCCCATAGTTAAGTAGTATGAATTTAATCATTTTTTATAAACACTTATGGATCCTCATCATGATGAAACAACTAAAAAATCCCCCCCCCAACATAACAATTACTACTTAATTCAGTCTCAAAATAAGTCCTTCACTACACCATCAATAAAAAAATCAGGTTCTTTATCTATAAAAGCAACTGCGGTGGCCGTTGCTTTGGCAGTCAACTGTAGCTACATTTTCGCTCAACCAATCTCATCTTGGGATGAGTTTAGTGCTGCTGTCGACTCAAATGCTGTTGAACTCGATGTTAATGCTGATTTGAATTATGACAATACCTCAGAAACTCTCAAGGCTCATAATGCATTAAAAATTAATTGGAATGGCTTTGGCCTTAACACCTACCCGATTGCCCCTGGTAGCCTACTGACAGTGTTCTCCTCAGACAAAAGTTTAGAAATGTTCGGAGCTGGGCAGATTGAGTATGATGAAGTAAGCGGCACCATCATTGACTACACAGGAGGCATCCAAACACGAATTTCAGTCGAAGGAAGTGCTCAAGACCCTAATTCGCCTTGCATTGTTTCATTTGACCACATGGTCTTCCAGAATTCCCAAGACTTATCCGACCATGGAGGAGCATTCTCCTATATTGAAAGCACCACAGGACTTGACAATATTCCATACAATGAGATTTCTATTAGCAATTCTGTTTTTGCCAATAATTTTGCGAGGGCATATGGTGGTGCCATTTTCATTGATCGATCAATAAAGACCACTATCTCTAATAGTCTTTTTGAGGGAAATTCAACAGAAGTAAGCGGTGGCGCACTATTAATCAGCCGGAGTTGGAAGACAACCATTAAAGATACTAATTTCATTAATAATTCAGCGACATCCTTCGGTGGAGCAATCTATCTAGCTCATCTGTATCCTTCTCCAATAGGGAGTTCTTTACGCCCTGCCATTCCAAGAGAGAATAAGAAATTTGTCACGCCGATGATCCTAACCATTTCGGCAGAAAATAAAGATGTTTTGTTTGACCAAAACTCTGCAGCATATGGATCTGACATTTACATTAATATGGGCGATTTCGTTGAAGGATCCAAGTTATACACTTGGCGAGCACACTCTGCCAATCTGAATTTATCTGCCGGCCCTGAAAGGACAATCACCTTCAATGGAAATATTGAAGGTAACGGAAGTTATTATGACCTTGGAAGCAGCGGAATCTTTGAAACGAATATCAACATCAACATCAATCAAGAAGAAAATTCAACGGGAACGGTAACCTTTAACGGCATTATTGATTTCATCGACCAAGACAACAATACCATTATTGCCGATCTCAATTTTTACCGGGGAACGGTAAATATAGGCCATAAAGACACGCTCAAAACAAGTGGCGTGATGATTATGGGTGACGCCCAAAATCAGAGGAATCTCTCTTTTTCTGATAAACAGGTTCAAACATACACGATCCACTCTCTTGGGGCTAAAGAATCGGGCGAGCATCATGTTAACTTAACCATGGATGTCGATTTAGCAAACAATATTGCCGATTCTCTCTCTTTGATTGACCACCATATTCTTGGAAATGGGAGTCTTTCTCTGGATGTAGGACAATGGAACATCTTATCTGACATGGCTGACGGCCAAGACGTTGCAACCGTAACACTTTTAGAAGGAGACTCTATCGAAAATCTTTCGTTTGGTCTCTTAGATGAAGCACAAAGCGTCAATGGGAAGCTTTACAAATATAACGTAACGTTAGATGACGCTTCAAACGGAACTTACACTTTTTCATCGATTGCCGATGCGGATCCCGAGATCCCCATTGTCCCCCAACCTTCACATTTCAACCCCGAAGTCTACGCCGGTGTTCTTATTCAAAAGACGATCCAAACTCTTCAACATGAAATTTCTCAAAGACTCTTTAACTCAGAACACCTTAATAATGGAGCGTGGACAACATTTGGCCGAGTTGACGGTTCTGCTCTAGGCGGTCAAGTCTCTCTGAACGTCGAACACTATGATTCTGACTGGGACTTGGACTACGGTATCGCACTGTTTTCAGCAATGTCAGAGCCTCAACACTTCGGCAAATTATCTTCTCGACTGGGGATGTATGGTGGTTTTATAACCGCAAGCGGAGAAGATCGTGTCAATGATGTGAGCTCTCAAGGGGGCTTTTTAGGCCTTGCCGCAAAACTCTCCACTGGACAAACATTTGCAGACTGGCATGCCAATATCGGCTACTTGGCCAGTGATGTCAATAGTCATTTAGGAAACTCAACCGATATCGATAACTATTGGATTGGAAGTGGATTGTCATTAGGTATGCATCTTGCCATTCCGAATACAAGCTTCTCTGTCATTCCGTCTTTAGATGTCATTTATACGTACGTCAACGGCCAAAACTTTCGTTCTGCACATGATGTAAAAGTTTCAATGGATAGTTTCTCCAATTGGGAAGTTAGTCCCGGTATCCGAATCGAAAGTGCCATTCCAAACGATTGGCGTATATATGTAGAAGGACGTTATGTCTGGAATGATGACAATTCCGGAGCTACTGCATACGGCCTGACAGACAATGAAGGAAACAGCGTGAGCGATCAAGTTCTACCCGATCTCAAATTCGGAGACTATGCAGAAGTGTCATTTGGCATAGGCAGAGATGTCGGCAATTGGAATTTCAGAGCGGATGTTGACTGCCAAGCAGGCGATACACAAGGTTGGAGTGCTGCAATGGAAGCGCAATATCGCTTCTAATCTTTGCCTGGCAATTCGTCCTCTCTAAAAAGACCCTCCTTTTTCTTGCTCAACACGAAAAAAGAGGGTCTGAATCTATCTAAGTTTCATATGTTTGTCCGCGCCTTGGAGTAGTTTCATGCCTGCATTACTTCGATTGCAATTTCTTCCCAAATTGAGGTTTCATAAAAATTGCCATGAATACAAGAATTAAGAAAAACCCGCATTACCGCAAAAATACATAATTATCTTTAGTTTTGATCATTCTAATGGTTGAATTGACAACTTCTCTCAATAATCAAAGCAGGTATTTGGAATAGGGTTGCAGAACAGGAATTTTGAATCTCTATTGAAAGCCTCATTTAACCGAGTTCAGAAGCTGAACGTAGTATTCATTGGGTGATTGCATCCCCAATTTTGAATGCGGCCGACGTCCATTATAGTAGTACAACCAGTTCTGCACCTGTCTTTTTGCCTCCTCTCGTGAATTAAAGCAACCGTTTAACGGAAGCGCCTCCCGTTTCAAAGTCGCCCAAAAAGCCTCTGCTGCTGCGTTATCCCAACATTGTGCGCGTCGACTCATTGAGCTACGAAAGTGAAAATTTTGAAGCGTTTCTTGAAAAGCTTGACTGCAATATTGCGAGCCTTGGTCGCTATGAAAAATACAACCGTCGTTCGGTAGCTCATTTTCCCAAGCGTTTGTCAACGCATTGATAACCAGTTGCTTGGTTATGTGTTTGTCAAAGCAATAACCGACCAGCCTGCGCGTGCCCAAGTCGATCACCGCGGTCAAATACAGCCACCCTTCTGCTGTTGGGATATGCGTAATATCTCCGCACCAAGCTTCATTAATTCCAAACTCTTCAAAGCGCCTGTCAAGTAAATTTGGGGCTTTTGGCAAATCGTGATCACTATCGGTTGTACGCACATATTTGCGGTGGAAACGATGAAATAAACCTTCGGCCCTCATGAGGCGCCGCAAGCGTTTGATATCGATACTCAGGCCTTTTTGTCTGAGGAACCGATAGCAAACAAGCAGGCCCGGGATATGACCATTGCAAGCGGTTTTGATTTCTGCCTTGAGTGTTTCAAGAATGAAAGCGTCCGTATAAACGACCCCAAATCGATGCTCCTTGTCACTGTTTCTCCAAGCATAAAAGCCACTAACGCTCACGCCCAGTAAGCGATAAGCACGGGTTATGGGCAAGCCGACGTGCCGACCGATTTCCGCAGCATTAATGCAGTGTTCAAGAAAGGCGTACCTCGTTACGGCATTTTTGCGAAGTACGCAGCTGCTTTTTTTTAAAAAGGCAATTTCTGCTTCGCGTTCTTTCAGTGCCTTACGCAACCGGGCATTTTCTTCAGACAACGAAAGAGTGCCTGAAGACATTTCATCTTTAGCCTTCACGCACCAACGATTTAAAGTTTTGAAACTAATGCCAAGACTCTTGGCAACATCGATTTGCGTCTCTCCGTTACGAACACGGGCGATAGCAGAATTTTTGAATTCGTCAGAAAAACGTTTTTGCATTTTGATCCTCATCTAAGCTCAGTATTTTAAAAAAGTGAGAATCAAAATTCCGAAACTACAACCTTATTTCATAGAGGGCTTCCGCCATGTTTGATAGACCAATGGCCTATCAAGCATGCTTGGACCAACAACAAGGAGGGAAAATAAAAAGGTTAAAATGAAAAAGACACTAAGGAAATGATCTCCAAAGTGTCAACCTAATTAGGTTTTAGATCTTTTGCTGTAAAGAGAATTTGGCAAAAGAGAAAACCTGTCAACTAAATTAGTCATAGCTCTAAAAGCTGTCAACCAATTTCAGGCAAGGTCAATTACCACGTAAAAAGGAAGTTTTTCTTGCTCATTCCTCTCTTGTATTTTTGAAAAAAAGTTAGTCAATATCCGACATATTTCGAATACAGTAAAAGGAAATCATCAATGCCAAGATCAAGCCGATATCATCGGGTGTGCCAAGAACTTGTAAGTCAGTGCATTAGTGAATAACTTAGAAAATAGACTGGGGAGAAAGAAAATAAAAAAGGAACCCGAAGGTTCGCTGCAGAAAATTTGGTGCGCCGGGTAGGATTCGAACCCGCGACCCCCTGGTTCGTAGCCAGGTACTCTATCCAACTGAGCTACCGGCGCACTTGAAGGGGTGTATTTTAATCATTAATCAGAAAAAATCAATATGGGGATAGTACTACTAAAGGCTAAAATTTCCAAAATAATCAATGAATTAGAAGTCTCTAAAATAAAAAAGTAAATAAATCTCTTTAAAATCAACATGTTAAATGTTTCATTATTAAAAAATAACAAAATGTTGTGTAATGGCAAAAGCTGATTAAAAAATATGCGCCTATCTAGTCAATTTAACCTATGATAAAAGGCTGAGAGCAAATGCTCCCCCTGCTTGTGTGTTGTCTGTAAAGACACATGGGAAGCAATCGTTTTACATATGAGGAGTTGTATATGCAATTGAAACATACTTTGTTGGCCACTGCCTTAGTGGCTGCCAGCGCCACCGCCATGGCTTTGCCGAACGTCGAAGTTTTGGCTACGGGCGGTACGATCGCTGGTGCCGGCCAATCGGCCACGGGTACGGCCTATACCGCCGGTAAGGTCTCCGTGAACCATTTGGTCGCTGCAGTCCCCGCTTTGGCTGAAGTGGCAAATGTCATTCCGAAGCAAGTCGTTCAAATCGGTTCTCAAGACATGACCGACGATGTGTGGCTCAAGCTCGTGAAGACGATCAATGAAGACTGCAACAAGGTTGATGGTTTCGTTGTCACGCACGGTACGGACACGATGGAAGAAACGGCCTATTTTGTTCACTTGACTGCCAAGTGCACGAAGCCGATCGTTTTCGTCGGCGCCATGTTGCCCTCCACCGGTTTGTCTGCTGACGGTCCGAAGAACTTGTACAACGCCGTTGTGGTTGCCGCTTCCAAGGAAGCCGCTAACCGCGGTGCCATGGTTGCCATGGACGACAAGATCATCGGTGCTCGCGACGTGATCAAGACCAACACGACCGCTGTGGAAACCTTCCAAGGCGCTAACTTCGGTACGATGGGCTATGTTTTCAACTCCAAGGTGCATTTCGGCAATACGCCCGCAACGCCCCATACCACGAAGACCCCGTTTGACGTTTCCAAGCTGACGTCTTTGCCGAAAGTTGGTATCGTTTACAACTACTCCAACGTTCCAGCTGAACCGCTTCAAGCTTTGTTGAAGGCCGGCTACAAGGGTATCGTGACCGCTGGTGTCGGTAACGGTAACATCCACAAGAACTTGTTCCCGATCCTTGAAAAGGCTGCTAAGGACGGCGTAGTCGTCGTTCGTTCTTCTCGTGTCCCGACAGGCTCTGCCACGAAGGATGCTGAAATCAACGACGCTAAGTACGGTTTCGTTGCCGGTCAATACCTCAACCCGCAAAAGGCTCGCGTGTTGTTGCAATTGGCTTTGACGAAGACCAGCGATCCGAAGAAGATTCAAGAATACTTCGACAAGTACTAAGATCGACGGTTGAAACTCTCTAAGAGTTTCGAGTAGCTTCGATTAACCCCGGTCAGAAATGATCGGGGTTTTGTTTTGCTTTAAAATTCGGCTTCTATGACTGAAAACTATATCGGACGCTTTGCGCCTTCCCCTACCGGCTTATTGCATGCGGGCAGCCTTGTTGCGGCTCTCGCAAGTTTCATTGACGCTAAAGCCCATCATGGAAAATGGCTCATCCGTATTGAAGACGTTGATCAAACACGTTGCAAAAAAGAATGGGCAGAGGGCATTTTGTCAGTCCTCGATCGACTTGAAATGAAAAGCGACGGCCCCATTCTGTGGCAAAGTCAAAGAACTGATCGCTATTTGGAAGTCATTGATCAGCTGATTGCTCAGAAAAAAGTCTATGGCTGCTCCTGTACCCGTCACACGATTGAAAAAGAGAACGTGCGTTTAGGCGCCCCCCTTAATCACTATCCGGGAACCTGTCGCCAAGGCCCTCACGGAGCGATTCGCTCATGGCGATTTTTAACCAATGACACCCCCATCACCTTTACCGATCGCTGGAGCGGCCACTACAGTCAAAATGTTGAAAAAGCGGTGGGCGACTTTGTGGTAAAAAGAGCTGACGGTTTATTTGCTTACCAATTAGCCGTTGTTATTGATGACCACGACAGCGGTGTCACCGATATCGTGCGCGGAGCTGATCTCATTGACAATACTCCGCGTCAATTAGCGATTTACCGCGCTTTGGGCTGGGAAGAGCCAACCTATATGCACATTCCTTTGGTTCTGAATGATCGTCACGAAAAACTCAGTAAACAAGGTGGAGCGCGGCCCCTTAGCGAAAATCTATTAGAAGAACTCAACCATGCCTGGCATCATCTTGGCTTTGCACCGATTTCAGCCAAGAATCCGACTGATTTTTACAATCAAGCCATTCCTCTTTGGCAAAATCGATTCCAAATAGCAAAATAGCCTAGGCATCAACCTAGGCTACTTTAAGAAACTTGGAGCGGGAAACGAGTCTCGAACTCGCGACCTCAACCTTGGCAAGGTTGCGCTCTACCAACTGAGCTATTCCCGCGACAGGTTGAGTATTTTAATGAACCTTTTTCGAAATGCAAGTCTTTTTGTCACTTTTTTGAATTTTTTTCTTTTTGACAACCCTGCAGCTTTATTAAACCGCAGGAATCAGGTCCTTTGAGCGTTTATATAAAGCCGTTTTAACGAGTTCTTTCCAAGTAGGAGCGTCCCCCTTCGGAGACAATCGCTTAACTCTTTCCGCTCTTTCTGCTGTGTCTTCAAACTTAAGAGAAGCCAAGAGCTGATCAGAGGCTTCAAAGTCATTGCATTGAATCAGCATGTCACAGCCGGCTTGAAGCGCCGCCTGGGCTCTTTGCGTTACGTCACCCACGCCCACAGCTCCTTTCATGGAAAGATCATCAGAAAAGACCACACCGGTAAAGTGCAACTCTTCCCTTAAAACCTTTTTGAGCCAATGTTCAGAAAAACCGGCAGGGTTTGAATCAACCTTCGGATAGAGCACGTGAGCTGCCATCACAGAGTCCAATGCCTGTCCCATCCACCGATAAGGCTTAAGATCAGCAAAAAGGAGCCGGTCATACGGTCGGTCATCAACGGGCAATTCCAGGTGACTGTCTGCAATCACCCAACCGTGACCCGGGAAATGTTTACCGCAATTGCTCATGCCTGCTAAACGCAAGCCTTGAACAACAGCCAAGGCCAATTGCGTCACAACATTGGGATTATTTGAAAAGGCGCGTTCACCGATAATCTGTGAACGACCAACATTAATATCCAAACAAGGAGCAAAGGTGAAATCCACTCCGCAAGCACGAAGTTCTGCAGCCATCACATAACCGCAGGCCATCGCTGACAACAACGTGTTTTCCGGTTCATCAATCCACTTTTCGCCCAATTTCGCCATGGCAGGAATTTTGGTAAACCCCTCTTGGAAGCGCTGCACACGCCCGCCTTCATGATCGACGGCAATCAATAACCCGGGCTTTACCGCATGAATGGCCGCACAAAGTTCTGTGAGCTGATCACGATCGCGGTAGTTTCTTGTAAACAAAATCACCATTCCGACCAAAGGATCAGCAATCCTTCGAACATCATCTTTTGTAAGTGCTGTTCCTTCGATATCCAATACAAGCGGTCCCATCACGAACTCCTCTAAGATCTCTGCTCAGCCACGGCAAAAGCTGCCACGACACTTTTTTCATCGGTAATTGAAACGTGAACAAAAAGGCCTTCCTGCATCAAACGCTCCTTAAGCGGATCCTTAAAGAGCATAAGAGGCGCCCCCTTAGCGTTATGCATGACTTCCATGGACTGAAAGGTCACATCTTCGGCAATACCGGTTCCGAGCGCCTTTGAAACCGCTTCCTTTACTGCCCAACGGGAAGCAACAAAAGCCAAGGCATGCGAGTCACTGAGCGCTTTACGTTTTCTGTATAGCGGACGTTCATTTTCGGTAAGAAGACGCTCAACAAAGCGCTCGCCATGTTTACTTATCACATCGGCCACGCGGCTTACTTCCACTACATCACAACCGATTCCTCTAATCACATTATTTCCTTTAAAGCCTTTTTAATTCTTCAAATATCCGACGGGTATTAAGCGGTTTATCACCCGCGTAATGGGTAATCATCCGTCTCATGAGTTGTTTGGCAAAAGTCAGTGTTTCTTTGGAACGAAAGTCCCGGTCATGGAGCTTGCGAATCATCTCAGAAGGAATGACTAGATGACGATTTGTTTCAATAACATCCTCATTCCAAGGTTTTAATTCCTCACCGTCCCAATACCAAGGCTCACCAGTCACAGGAAGACCGTACCCCAAACTCTCCATCAGTTCCAACTCAAACGTTCTGAGAGCGACTTCATGATTGGATTCGGCATCGGCCAACTTTTCCAAGACTCGAACATATGAGGCGAATAATTCGCTCATCTCATCTTCTCTGGCCAAAAGCCTCACAAGCAGCTCATTGACATAAAAAGCTGAAAAAAGAGCATCACCTTCAATCGGGAAAAAGCCGCCCAACCACTGTGCTCTTAGGAGATTTTTGACTTCATTTTGTCCCGAAAAACCGATTTTCAAAGGGGAAAACGGTGTAAGGAGTCCTCGAAAATGACTGCCCGGTCGTTTAGCCCCGCGAGCCACGGCCACCACTTTGCCATGGTGCAAAGTGAAAAATTCGACAAGAAGGCTTGTCTCCTTCCAATTCCAGCTCTGAAGCACAAAGGCCGCGTCATCACTACTGACGCGGCGCTCTTTGTTTTCCTTGGAAAGTACTTCGGACATTACTCGTATCCCAAGCTCTTAAGTGCCCGGGCATCATCATTCCAACCTTTTCTCACACGGACCCAGACTTCAAGGTAAACGTTTTTACCGAGCATTTCTGCTATATCCGCACGAGCCAGGCGAGAGATCTCGCGCAGCTTTTCGCCCTGCGCTCCGATCACAATTCCCTTATGAGCTTCGCGCTCAACGATGAGCGTTGCAATAATTTCTGCCCGCTTGTCGTCTTCAACCCACTTATCAATCGTCACCGCGATTCCATAAGGCAACTCATCGCCTAAAAGTCGGAAGGCTTTCTCACGAATGATTTCCGCGGCTAAAAAGCGCGGTGATTTATCGGTATAAATATCCGGATCAAAGAAAGGCGGATTTTCAGGCAAAAGTTTTTCAATCTCCGCCATCAATTCGGATACTTGTTTTCCTTTTTCAGCGCAAACAGGAACAATCGCGGCAAAGGGGAATTTTTGCATGGATTGCGCCATTAAAGGCAACAGCGCATCACGCTCCTTCATTAAATCCACTTTATTGATAGCCAAAATGACGTTTTTAGCTTCAGGATGAATCAGTTCCAAGACCTTTTCATCCGCTGGCTTCCAACCACCGCTTTCAATCACAAGCACCACGGCATCGGTTTCACCCAGTGTGCTTCTGACAGAGCGATTCATACCGCGAATAAGGGCATTGCCGTACTTGGTCTGAAACCCCGGCGTGTCCACAAAAACAAACTGTGCCCGCTCATTCGTCACGACGCCCAAAACACGGTTGCGCGTTGTTTGTGGCTTTTTGGACGTAATACTCACCTTCTCGCCGATGATGGTATTGATAAGCGTGCTTTTGCCAACATTCGGGCGGCCCACAACGGCAATGTAGCCGCAACGGAAATTTTCCGGTACTTGAGGCATCCTAGTGATCCCCCTTTTTCTTGTTATGGAAATGCTGTTCAGCCAATTCGTAGGCGATTTTGGCTGCCGCCTGCTCGGCTGAGCGGCGACTCTTGCCAGTCCCCTTCACACAAATAGCCAACTTTTTGACTTCACACTGACAATCAAATGTTTGATCATGCGCGGCACCGCGGATATCAACCACAGTGTATTCGGGCAATCCCAAATGATGAGCCTGTAAGAATTCCTGCAACAGCGTCTTAGCGTCTTTACCCATGCGCTCCGGTGTGAGCTTACTTAAAACCGGCTCATAGAGTTTCAGAATCACAGCCTTCGCTGTATCAAAACCGCTTTCCGTCATGATGGCGCCGAAGATCGCTTCCATCGCGTCTGACTGAATGGAGGGACGATGCGCTCCTCCCGTCTTCATTTCCCCTTCACCCAAGCGAAGGTAATCGGATAAAACCAAACGATTAGCAATTTCAGCCAAAGCATCCTGGCAGACCAAATTCGCCCGAACGCGTGATAGTGATCCTTCGTTAAAGTGAGCGTCTCGTAAAAAAAGCGCTTGGCCGATCACACAATTTAAAACGGAATCACCTAAAAATTCGAGCCGTTCGTTATTTTCAGCGCCGAATGAACGGTGCGTGACGGCGCGCTGCAACAATTTGCGGTTTGTGAAACGGTAGCCGATTTTTTCTTCAAGGCTTTCTAAAGGCAACATCTTCGCTCTCCTATTGAATGGAGCCGATGCGGCCCATGTCACTGATATTTAACCAAATAAAAAAGGCTCGACCAACAATATCTTCACGCGGCACAAAACCCCAGAAGCGGCTATCAGCGGAATTATCTCGATTGTCACCCATCATGAAGTAATGACCTTCGGGGACTTTGCAAACCACATCCCCCATGTTGTAGAGGCATTGATTCAAACCATTGTGACCTTGAACCGGTCGAGCCATGGATGGCACCTTGTCATTTTCAAGGATCTTATGTTTGACACCATCCAGGTTTTCGTCAAATTGATCTAAATCCGTATAGGTCTCTTTATCAAAGAAAGTGCCGTCAGGCGTGATTTGCTGAAGTTCTCCGTTGATATAAAGCTGCTTGTCAACATAACGGATTTCATCACCGGGCAAACCGATCACGCGCTTAATAAAGTCAACATTTTTATCCAACGGGTATTTAAAGACGACAATGTCACCGCGCTTGGGCGCCGAGCCTTCGGTAATCGCAAAATTGAAAACCGGGAAACGCAAACCGTACTCGTACTTGTTAACGAGAATAAAGTCACCGGCGTGCAAAGTCGGCAGCATCGATCCGGAAGGAATACGGAAGGGCTCGGCAAGGAAGGAGCGCAAAAGGAAAACAAACAGAATGACCGGGAAAAAACCGCCCGTGTATTCAATCCATTTGGGTTGAGCACTGAGTTTTTGATAAATGCTTTGAGCTTCTCCGATAACACTCATCTCGCCCTGATCAATCGCTTGGCGATTCAGTTCAGAGAAACGATCAGCCTCTTCCTTGGCACGAAGCAAACGTTTCGGGCGCCACAAGAAACGGTCCAAACACCAAATAATGCCGGTGCCCACCGTCAATAACATCAAAACTAAAGAAAAATTCATTTCAGCCCCCGACTATTTGTCATCCACTTGCAAAATCGCAAGGAATGCTTCCTGAGGAATTTCAACCGTACCCACTTGTTTCATGCGCTTTTTACCCGCCTTTTGTTTTTCCAAGAGCTTTCTCTTACGAGTAATGTCGCCGCCATAACACTTGGCGAGCACATTCTTTCTGAGCGCCTTCACGTTTTCACGGGCAATAATATTGGCGCCGATGGCTGCCTGAATGGCAACGTCATACATCTGGCGCGGAATGAGCGAACGAAGACGCGTAACGATTTCACGGCCGCGTGCGACAGAATTGGCACGGTGAATAATGGAGGAGAGCGCGTCAACGCGATCGCCGTTAATGAGCATGTCAACTTTAACGACATCAGCCGCACGGTACTCCTTGAATTCATAGTCCATGGAAGCGTAGCCACGCGTCAAAGACTTCAAGCGATCAAAGAAGTCGAGAACGATTTCAGCCAACGGCAAATCGTACGTCAAATGCACCTGACGACCATGGTAGGCCAAGTTGGTCTGAACGCCGCGCTTTTCATTGCAAAGCTTCATCACGGGACCGACATAATCACTCGGAACGAAGATCGTCACCGTGTCAATCGGCTCACGGATTTCAGCAATTTTGTCAGGCGTGGGCAACTTGGAAGGATTTTCAACCTGAATCACTTCACCGTCTGTCTTTAACACTTCATAGACAACGGACGGGGCCGTGGTAATCAGGTCCATGTTAAATTCGCGCTCCAGGCGCTCCTGCACAATGTCCATGTGCAAAAGTCCCAAAAAGCCTGCCCGGAAACCAAAGCCCAACGCTTGCGAAACTTCCGGTTCAAATTGCAAAGCCGCGTCGTTTAACTGCAACTTCGTTAAAGCATCTCGAAGAGCTTCATACTGGTTCGATTCGACCGGATAAAGTCCGGCAAAGACCTGAGGCTTAACTTGTTTAAAGCCAGGCAGCGGCTCCTTGGCCATCTTATTGGCTAAGGTGATCGTATCGCCAACCTTGGCGTCTCGAAGTTCTTTGACACCAGCAATGACAAAACCCACTTCCCCAGCGGACAGTTTTTCGCATTGAGTGGATTTCGGCGTGAATTTACCCACTTGTTCAACTAAATGCGTGGCGCCTGTTGCCATCAGGTAAATCTTGTCTTTAGGCTTGATCGTGCCGTTGACGACACGCACAAGCATCACAACGCCCACGTAATTGTCAAACCAACTGTCAATGATCAATGCTTGCAACGGATCCGTATCGCTTCCCTTCGGTGCCGGCACATCGCGAACAATGCGCTCAAGGATATCTTCAACACCCATGCCGGTTTTAGCTGAGCACGGGATGGCATCGGTTGCATCAATGCCGATCACATCCTCGATTTCTTCTTTGGCGGCATCGGGATTGGCAGAGTTAAGGTCCATCTTATTGAGAACCGGAATAACTTCCACACCCAAATCAATGGCGGTGTAGCAGTTGGCTACCGTCTGAGCCTCAACGCCTTGCGTGGCGTCCACCACTAAAAGCGCGCCTTCGCAGGCGCTAAGCGACCGAGAGACTTCGTAAGAAAAGTCCACGTGCCCCGGGGTATCAATGAGATTGAGCTCATAGACCTGACCATCTTTGGCCTTATATTTAAGCGCAGCCGTTTGGGCTTTAATGGTAATGCCGCGTTCTTTTTCAAGATCCATGGAGTCCAAAACCTGGGACTCCATTTCACGGTCAGACAACCCGCCGCAGCGCTGAATCAGTCTGTCAGCAAGCGTCGATTTACCATGGTCAATGTGAGCAATAATGGAAAAATTGCGAATATTTTGCATTAGTCGAATGTAAAAACGTTAAAAATACGCATTCGGACCAATGGGAAAACCGGCTAGAAAAACTGCCTTTCCCTTTATTCCGAAACCAGGCCATTGTAACACGTCAACATGTTCTTTTAATGAAAAAAATGCCGAGAATTCAAAGAACTCCCGGCATCTTTATCTACGGAAAAATTTCTTACATTATTCTTACATTAGAACACGTAACGGGCTCCGACAGAATAATGATAAGACTCTGCATATTCACTGCCGCTTGCTCTATCCAAAGAACCATAAACGTAGAAGTTCCTAGAGGGGTTCAATTGAAGGCCAATACCGTAACTGATCCACGTTTCATCCAAGTCATTGGAGAACTTCAATGCAGAAGTCATACCCGGAGCCTGAGCAGTGAAATCATTATTTCCTAAGAAATCGTGATTAACTGAAGCATGGGCATAGATTATGCCGGCATCCTTGGGGAAGGCTGCTCCAAGGCGAGTACCTAAACGGCCCACCAAGGATTGGAAGTCGTCTTGTTCAACCTTCACCCCATTAGAAGCAGTGTAGTCATCACCTAAGACATATCCGTAAGCCAATTCAGCCTGAGGTTCAACGAAGAAGACATCGGAAAGTTTCCAGTGATAGCCGACTTCAGTTGATAATCCAAAGGCCGTATTGTCATAAGAGCCATCGAAAGCTTCTACATTGACTCCGCTTGAAGCATACAAATCCGTTGACATGCGGCCCACTCGGCCAATCACGTCAATGTAGCCGCCGCAGTCAAAGAATCCGCTCGCGTAAGCCGATAACATGTAGCTTTCGGAATCACCGTTGCCGTTGGAAAAATCAGCATCCATATTGGTATAGCTGAAAGCACCGCCGACAATCCAGTTGCTACCTACTGTAGCATCGGCACCCACTTGAATGCTATTGGTTTTGATCGTTGAATCAATGGAATCACTCAATCTGCTCTTGGCTCCATAGACGCGAGCCCAGCCGCCAGCCTTATTGAGGTTATCACGCACTTCACCTAAGCGCTGAGACAAACGATTGTTTTCTAAGCGGAATTGAACCAAAGTTGAAGCATTCATTTGTTCAAGAGCTTTCATGGCCGTATTTTCTTGGACAGCGTGAGAGCCGTCTGCGAGCTCTACAATGGCACCGCGAACTTTACCTGCCTGAGCTCCGGTCGTTGCACCATCTGCGTTGATAAAATTAAGCGCATCAGCTCCGTATCGATCGTTTAAATCGCCTGAAGCTAAAACCGAAACACTCTTGGTTGTGTTAGCAATTTGAACTGCATTTTCCCGAGCAGTATTAAATACGATTTGAGCTCTTTCACCTTTAACATTTTCCATACTCATCGTGACGTTTTCAGCCAAATTGAGTGTGGAGCCATTTAAGGCAACCGTACCAGTTCCTTCGACATTACCCTGCTGAACATTCACATCGGCATTCTGGAAATTTAAATAAGCATTATCAGAAACGCCAATAGAATTACCTTCCGTTGCCGTAATACTGATTTGAGGTCTTTCGGAACTGGCTGAATTAACAAAGTTAATCACGGCATTGTCATCTACATCGAGAGTGGCAAATGATGCGTTTTTAACAACGGTTGATGCTTTACCTCCAGAGACCAGATTAACTCTTTGAGCGTCGATTGTGATGTTACTAGCAACCTTACTACCTTGACTCTGAAAAGTTACAATGGCACCGGCTTCTCCGTTAACCTCAACAACCGGTGCTTTAATGAGCATTTGAGAGCCTGCACCAGACCCAATTGTGCGAGCCTGCAAAACACCGCAATCACCCGCATTAATTGAAATCTTTTCATCAGCGATAAGTTGTAAATTTGTCTTACCAGGATTAGGTCCGTCATATCCTTTATCGTAATCAAGTGCTTCAACTCCTACTTTCGAATGGCTAATGATATTAATCGTAGAACCGCTAAGGGAAAGAGACGAGGCACTCGTTTCAGATGTATTAGCAATCAAACCTACCAAAATTGCAGCTGGATCACTTTCAATTGAGATATCACCTTCGGCATCGATATTAACACTACCATTATTTCCCTGAACCATAATGCCATTACCATAATGGAGGGCCTTGATAGTGACATTTCCGACCTCAGTCATAGTAACTGAGCCATTGTTTGCATGGATAGGAATGGGATCTGTCCCTGAGTTTTGTTTGTCTTGAGATCCAGTAATATAAACATTATTAATATTTTTCAGAGTAATGCTACCGCCATTTCCCGCATAAAGCCCTACCGAATCTCCTACTAATTTAGGATTATTAAAATCAATTGTGAAATTATTTAAGTTTGAAATATTCCATAAGTTTGAATTAATAGCTGAAAATCCACGATACCAGCCACCGGTAATACTCAAATCGACGTTGTCATTTATGCCACTGATACTTTCATTTCCTGAAGCGTTATAAGCAGTCGAACCGATTAAATCCCCTTTCGCAGTCAATTCAGTTGATGTAGAAAGAGAAATTTCTCGAGCGTAAGAGTTAGAGATCATTAAGCATAAAGCAGCCGTTAAACTTGCTGCCAGCATTGTTTTTTTCATAATATTTTCCTTTTGGAAAGTGTAATGCGCAGCCTTCAGCGCATTTCTTCCTACACTAGCTCAACCCCCCCCTTGTCAAGATTCAATTGAAGATTTCATATTGGTGTAAAAATCTAAATGTTTGATGCTCTGCCAGTTGCACTTCTGCCATTGAGCAAAAGCTTTTGATGTAATCGCCGATATACAGGTATCAAACAACTTTTAAAAGAAGAGGGATTTATACAGACGCAGTATTGATCCCGTTTGTCTTCCTTAAGCCTGCCACAGAAACCATCTTCAACTAAAGCTGTTCTACAACAATTCCTGCACTCTTTAAAAATTTAATGCCGGCATCATCACGATACATCTCGTGATAGTAAACATGGGAGATACCGCATTTCTGAATTAGCAGTGAACAATGAATGCAGGGACTGTGCGTAATGAAAATCGCTGCGTCCTT
Organism: Parasutterella secunda; assembly: GCF_023336895.1. Classification (GTDB taxonomy): domain Bacteria; phylum Pseudomonadota; class Gammaproteobacteria; order Burkholderiales; family Burkholderiaceae_F; genus Aphodousia; species Aphodousia faecalis. The sequence continues at coordinate 23,125 of NZ_JAMBLT010000014.1, read as the reverse complement.
GCTGCAGTAGCCGTTATACGCCAACTTTGCGATGGCATTGAGTTCCGCATGCTGTACTTCGGGTCGCGTGACTAACTTACCGTCAACTTCCATCTCACAGCAATTGTCGTAGCCTGTCGGCATACCGTTCCAACCGATTGAAATGATGGAATTGTTTTTCACAATCACACAACCAACTTTAAGACGCTTGGCATAGCTTCTTTGTGCAGCAAGCATGGCAACTTGCATGTACATCTGATTGTCTTTTTGGATATCCATCATTACTCCTAAACAGAAAGAACAAAGCCCGAAGAGCCTGATTCAGATTCTTCGGGCCATATATTAATCACAAGTTGGAAATTATTCTTCCCAATGCTTGAAGATCAATGTACCATTCGTGCCGCCGAAACCGAAGGAATTCTTCATAGCGTAACGAATCTTCATCGGGCGAGCGGCGTTGGCGCAGTAGTCCAAATCGCATTCGGCGTCTTGTTCAACAATATTAATCGTCGGGGGCGAGACTTGATTCTTCACAGCCAAAATCGTGAAGACGGATTCAATGCCGCCTGCACCACCCAACAAGTGACCGGTCATAGACTTCGTGGAGTTGACCACGAGCTTCTTCGCGGCTTCACCAAAAGCTTCCTTGATCGCCTTGGTTTCATTGATATCACCAACGCTCGTCGAAGTTCCGTGAGCATTCAGGTAGTCAATGTCTTCCGGTTTGATACCGGCGCGAGCAAGAGCCATTTCCATGCAGCGTCTCGGACCGTCTGTGTTCGGAGTCGTGATATGGCCTGCGTCACTCGTTAAACCATAACCCACGATTTCAGCGTAAATGTGAGCGCCACGAGCCAAGGCGTGTTCAAGTTCTTCGATCACCACCACACCGGCGCCTTCACCCATCACAAAACCATCACGGTCTTTATCAAAGGGACGGGAGGCGTGAGCCGGATCATCGTTGCGACGGCTCAAGGCATGCATATTGTCGAAGCCTGCCACACCGACCGGGCAAATGCTTGCATCAGCACCACCGGCCACCATCACATCGGCATCACCGCGGCGAATGATCCAACTGGCTTCACCGATTCCGTGAAGACCGGTTGTGCAAGCCGTCACGTGAGCAATATTCGGGCCTTTTAAGCCAAACATGATCGACAATTGGCCGGAAATCATGTTGATGATCGTGCCGGGAATCATAAAGGGAGAAACACGACGGGCACCGCGTTCATGAAGAGCGAGGTAGTTGTCGCAAATCATGCCCAAGCCACCGATACCGGAACCGATGGAGCAGCCGATGCGCGTGAGATCTTCTTTTTCCAAGTCAAGACCAGCGTCACGAATCGCTTGTGTACCAGCAGCAACGCCATAATGCACATAGCGGTCATAACGACGAGCTTCTTTCGCGGGCAAATACTCTTCAACATTGAAATCCTTGACTTCGCCGGCGATTTGGCAGCCCATGCCACTCGCATCAAAACGGGTTATCGGACCAATACCGTTTTTCCCCGCCAAAGCATTTTCCCAACTTGTCCTCACATCATTGCCGATCGGACAAACCATGCCAAGCCCGGTTACAACTACACGACGCATGGACATTCTCCCTTAAATATTCAATTCATTAACAAAACCCCGCCCAAACTTAACCAATTACTTGGTGTTTAAGGCGGGGCGTCCATCCTAGAGATGGCAAATATTACTTAGCGTTGGCTTGGATGTAGTCAATCGCTTGTTGAACCGTACGCAACTTTTCTTGTTGATCGTCCGGGATTTCAATCTTGAAAGCGTCTTCCAAAGCCATAACCAATTCGACCGTATCCAAAGAATCGGCGCCGAGGTCTTCGATGAAAGCAGATTCATTCTTGATGTCTGCTTCATTGATGCTCAATTGTTCGGCGATAACCTTCTTGACACGTTGTTCGATGTCGTTCATTTGATAAGTCTCCTTGATGACAATTCAAACCGACGCAGCCACTAGGTGCGCCGAAAAATTAACTTCTTAGTATTTTATCAGAGCAAATAGAAAAGATGAGGGTGAAAACCCTCATCCTTTCGGACTATACCATATACATGCCACCGTTGACGTGAAGTGTCACACCGGTGATGTAGGAAGCGGCAGGCGAAGCCAGGAAAAGCACCGCATTGGCGATGTCATCCGTTTGACCCAAACGGGCAAGCGGAATTTGAGCCAAAAGGGCTTGACGGTGATCTTCAGGCAAGGCGCGGGTCATATCCGTTTCAATAAAACCGGGTGCCACGGCGTTGACCGTGATATTGCGGGAAGCCAATTCACGAGCCAAAGCGCGTGTTAAACCGGCAACACCGGCTTTAGCCGCAGCGTAATTAGCTTGGCCTGCGTTACCCATGGAGCCCACAACGCTCACGATATTGATGATGCGGCCGCAGCGAGCCTTCATCATGCCGCGCATAACAATGCGGCTTAAACGGAAAGCAGGCGTCAGATTCGTGTCAATCACTTCCTGCCATTGTTCATCCTTCATGCGCATGGCTAAACCATCACGCGTGATACCGGCATTGTTGACCAACACCGTCACGGCACCGTACTTGGCTGCCACGTCAGCCAAAACTTTTTCGCTTTGTTCGGCATCGGTGACATTGAGCACAACGCCTTCACCCTTGCCGCCGGCTTGAGAAATCTTTTCTGTAATGCGGGCTGCGCCGGATTCGCTCGTAGCGGTACCAATAACGGTTGCGCCGGCTGCTAGGCAAGCATCCAAAATCCCCGCCCCGATTCCGCGCGAAGCACCGGTTACAAATACCACTTGATCTTTCAATGCGTCAGCAGTAAACACATTCGTCATTTTTTATATCCTATTGCTTAAGTTATTCTGCAGAGTTAATTTCTTCAAGCACAGCCACAAGCGAGTCTTGAGAATTAATATTTTTGACAACAATGGAGCTGTCAATACGTTTAATAAGTCCGGCTAAGACACGGCCCGGACCGCATTCAACGATATGCGTGACACCCATTTCCTTAAAAGCTTGAATAGTCTTTACCCATTGAACGGCACCGGCAGCTTGAGATGCTAACGCTTCAATGATCGCTTCCTTATCCTTGTGAACCTTCACGTCAACGTTGGCGACAACGTCAATTTCGGGAGCACTCATCGGAGTTTCTTCAAGCTTGGCGCGAAGCGCGACACTGGCGGGCTTCATCAACGAAGAATGGAAAGGTGCCGAGACAGGCAAAAGAAGTGCGCGCTTAGCGCCTTGAGCCTTAGCCAATTCACAAGCCTTTTCAACCGCAGCCTTTTCACCCGCAATCACCACTTGACCGGGTGAGTTGAAATTAACCGCTTCAACCACACCTTGAGCTGAAGCTTCTTGGCAGACTTGGGCCACCACTTCATCACTTAAACCGATAATGGCTGCCATTCCCCCCTGACCAACAGAAACAGCTTCCTGCATGGCCTTGGCGCGGAAGCGAACAAGACGCACCGCGTCAGCTAAATCAAATACGCCGGCAGCGGTCAGTGCGGAATATTCACCCAAACTGTGGCCAGCCATCACTTCAGGCTTTTTACCGCCCAAAGCAAGCCAAGCTTGATAAAGGGCAACGCTTGAGGTGAGCATGGCAGGCTGAGTGTTGACCGTCATATTCAAGCTTTCAGCCGGACCACTGTGAATCATTTCGGCTAAATTCTCTCCCAATGCATCGTTAGCAGTCTTTAAAGCAGCCTGCACAACAGCGTTATCTGCGAAACTATCCAACATGCCGACAGTCTGACTGCCTTGACCCGGGAATACAAAAGCTAATTTCATGAAATATTCTCCTTAGTCCATTTGACTAAAACGCTGCCCCAAGCCATGCCTGCACCGACAGCTTGCATTAAAACCACATCACCTTTTTGAATCTCATTATGACGCGCGGCGTTATCCAATGCCAACGGAACGGAGGCCGCCGAGGTATTGCCGTGGCGATTAACCGTCACGACCATTTTGTCTTCCGATATGCCAATCTTTTGGGCTACCTTTTGCATGATGCGCAAATTCGCCTGATGCGGAACATATCGGCTGATATCGTCAACGGTAAGACCGGCATCTTTTAAAACTGCCTGAGCGCTCTCACTCATGGAGCCCACGGCCATACGGAACACCTGCTGACCGTCCATGCGGACAAAGGGATCACCATGAATTTCGCCGCCGTTAACAAAAGCGTTGCAGCCCAACACCTTTTCATCAAGCGTGCCGTCCGCGCTAAGCCTTGCAGCAAGAATCCCCGGTTCATCGGATGCTTCCAACACAACGGCACCGGCCCCGTCACCAAAGAGCACACAAGTCGAGCGATCATCCCAGTCCACAATACGGCTCATGATGTCAACACCAACCACAATCGCCTTTTTATAAACACCGGTGCGGATAAGCGCATCCGCGTTGGTTAATGCATAGACAAAACCGGCACAGACGGCCTGCAAGTCAAAGGCCGCTCCTTTGGCGCAGCCCAAGAGTTTTTGCAATTGACAAGCGGTGCTCGGAAACACCATATCAGGTGTCGTCGTTGCAACGATAATCAAATCGATTTCAGAAGGATCAACACCTGCATCCCAAAGAGCGGATTTAGCCGCGCGTTCAGCTAACTGCGTGGTTGTCAATCCCCTTTCAGCCAAATAGCGCTTCTCAATTCCGGTACGAGTGCGAATCCACTCATCACTCGTTTCGATATTGCGCAGAGCCAATTCATCGGCCAGGGCCTGATTGGAGGTAGAACGTTCCGGCAAAGCCGAACCCGTCCCAATGATTTTCGAATAAATCTGAGGCATGAACAAAAGCCTTTCTCAAAAAAATTGCTCTAATTGTAAAGCCAATACCCACCCGTTTATAAAGGGCAAAAATCAAGATTTGAAACAAAATTTGACAGAGTTTGAAACACACTCATGTTAATCTTCGATCGTCAAGAGTTAAATCTGAAAGGCCTACCCCATGCGTCTACACCACTTATTGCTAGTCATTCCTTTCGCATTAGTCAGTCAATTGTCGATTGCGAGCAACGATATGGACATTACAGATGTCACTTGCACGGTCAGTCACATCAATGAAGTGGCTCAAAAAGAAGGACTTGAAAAGGCTCAGGCGCTCGCTCAAAGCTGTATTGCCGCTGGATACGATGATGTTGAAAAACAGGTGAAAGAAGCCGGCAACACACTAATGGATCACTACGAAGCCGCCAAGTCGTATATTGGTGAAAAGACCGATGAATACAGCGAAAAGGCGGGAAATATTAAAAAAGAGCTGATGCGCTAAGAGAAAACAATTTATTTTCCCGAGGAGGGAAAAATGGAAACCGAAAGTTCTTTAGTCAATATTGGCCCTTCCGAATTCATTGAAGGCTTCAACCTCATGGATGCAAGGCTAGAAACGGGAATCAAGATGCGCTTTGCTATCGGTGGCAAAGGTCCTGCTCTCATGCTTGTGCACGGTCATCCTCACACTCATATTATCTGGCGAAAAGTTGCGCCGCTTCTGGCTCAAAAGTACACGGTTGTCCTCCCCGATCTGCGCGGATACGGTGACACGGATAAGCCTGAGAGCACACCGGATCACCGCCCATACAGCAAAAAAGAGATGGCTAAAGACCTCATCTCTTTAATGAAACTATTAAATAGGCCAACCTTTGCTTTCGTCGGCCATGATCGTGGTGCTCGGGTGGGACATCGTTTGGCTCTTGATTATCCGGAAAGCGTTACAAAGGCTGTTTTTGTCGATATCGCACCGACAGCGACCATGTATGCCCTAACTAATAAGGAATTTGCGACAAAGTACTTCTGGTGGTTCTTTCTCATCCAACCGGAACCATTTCCTGAAAAACTGATCGGTTTTGACCCCGACTATTTCCTTCATCATCACATTGACGGCCAAATCAAAATTAAGGGTTGTGTCGAAGACAAAGCCTTTTACGAATATCTTCGCTGCTACAAAGATCCCAGAACCATCCACGCGATTTGCGAGGATTACCGCGCAGCCGCCACCATTGATCTCGATGACGATAAAGAGGATGCTGACAAAAAAATCCAGTGTCCCCTCCACCTGTTATGGGGTGCTCGTGGCACAGTCGGCAAACTCTATGATGTGGTTGGTACTTGGAAAGAAAAAACGGTAACGGTAAGCGGTGAAGCATTAGACTGCGGACACAGTCCCGAAGAAGAGTGTCCGTCAGTTTTCTTAAAAAAAGTCCTGGCGTTTTTGGACTAAATCAGACACTACTTGCTCATTACTGATCGCTCTTCAAGGCAAAGCTTTTGAGCCGCACAAAACGCAGCGACTATACCGATCGCTGTTGAAATTACGGTGACAGCGGCAAAGCCGGCTCCGCCCGTCCCCAAGCCCGATAGCGGAGCAACGATACCGCCGGCGACAAAACCCAAAGCGCCGAGAAGCGCCGCAGCACTGCCCGCACGCTCCCGTTGACGATCAAGGGCCAAAGAAGTTCCGGATGGAATGGTAAGGCCTAAATTCAACAAAGAAAACGCGACTGCGGCCTCAAGAAACCAAACGGACGCTTGCCAATACAGCGAGGCTGCAATTAGACTCGCTCCCAACAGCATTCCAATGGAGCCGATTTTCAGAGAAAACAGAGCCGATTTAAACCGCTGACAAACAAAGGTTCCAATGGTGATAACAATCGCGTTGCAACCAAATACTATCGAGTAAGTCAAAGGCGAGAGGCCGAAAAGTTCCTGATAGACAAAAGGACTGGCTGAGATATAGGCAAATAACAAACCAAAACCCGCACACTGCTGAACGAGAAGCAAGGCAAATGTTTTGTCATTTTTTAACAGAGCAAAAAGACTGAAAAAAGGAAACTTGGCGGTATTCGGACGATAACTCTTAAGAGTTTCCTTAAAAAATAAAGTAGAGATCAAGAGCACTACACCAATAGCCAACAAAACCACAAAAATATCACGCCAATTGAGGTATTCATTGACAAGCGCTCCACAAATCGGTGCCAACACCGGCGCCAATCCCTGAACAGCTCCGATAATGGACAAAAACTTGGCTAAATCCCGGCCGCTATATAGATCGGTTGCAATTGACTTGGCTAAAACTATACCACCTGCACCGCCCAGTCCCTGTACAAATCGAGCAACCACAAAAAATTCCATTGTCGGTGAAAAGACACAAGCAACGGTTGCCACACAAAAAACAACCAATGAACATAAAAGAGGCACTTTTCTGCCTTTACGATCCGATAATGGCCCCACAATAAGTTGACCGATTGCAAGCCCCCACATAGAGGCTGAAAGACCAGCTTGGGTCAAAGCCGCCGAAGCGTTAAGGTCTTTGGCTTGAGCGGGCATCGCCGGCAAATAAAAATCAGTAACAAACGGACCGAATGCGGTCAATGCAGCCAAGAAAATCACCATAAAAATTGCACTAGCAAATGTTTTTTCAGACATCTTTACACCTCACAAGGAACACAAACAAAATAACCTTGAAAAGATGTATCTAATGCAAACGGCAACCGGTTACGGAAGGTGCTAGAAATTGCCTTGCCTGTCTCGGCAAGGAACCAAAATGAAGAAAAATCTCGTAGGTTGTAATTGAAGGGTTTGTCAGCATGCGGGCATTTTAAACACAAAACGAAAAAAGGGAACCCAAATTTCGGATTCCCCTTTTTTAATCGACGATTGAAAATCACTGTAGAAGCTTTCCCGTTTTGTCTCCCACCGCAACGTTTTGCACATTGGCTGTGGGGTTTTCGGCGTTGCCGGCGAAGGCTAAAGTCGAGATTAACTTCAGAGTGCTTTTCTCAATCCAGTGAATTATTCACCCTTAACGTCGATCACCTTCTTACCACGATAGAAGCCGTTCGGGCTGATGTGGTGACGGAGGTGAACTTCACCGGTCTTCGGTTCAACAGCCGTAGCCGGGTTCGTCAAGAAGTCATGAGCACGGTGATTGCCGCGCTTGTTGGTCGATTTTTTATTTTGTTGGACTGCCATAGCAATACCCCACTTTAAGAAAACACGCAATTATACCCTAGATATGCGCATCTTGCCAATGCCATTACCTAAAGCTTGGAAAAAAGTTTTGCGATTATATCAGTTTTTCTTCAATAAGTCTCGCAAGTTAGCAAAAGGTTTCGGTCTTTCGATCACTTCTTCGTCTTCGGAAGCTATGTCGCTATGTTTAAGCGGAGCTTCACAATCATCATGACGGGGGAAATTAGGCAGTGACAGAATGATTTCTTCCTGAACCCAAGCCGCCACATCCATATGCTCTGAACCGACAACCACTTCCCACTCCTCATCTTCTTCAACAGGAATGCGATTGGCTTCTGCTTCGCTTTTAACAAAAAGAAACGGCACTTCACGCTCAATGTCAATATCTATCGGTTGAGTGCAGCGGGTACAGCGCATTTGCACTTTTCCCTCGATAGTCAGTATGGCCGCCGGCAAACCGCGGACGCCTTCCGTTCCTTCAATTTCAATTGCAAAGGGTTTTACTGTTTCACTATTAATAATTAGGCTGGCGAGTTCGGGCATCTCCGAAATGTTCACCGTTGTGTTAATCTTCTGACGATTTGTTGCCACTGAAAAAATGTCGACAGTGGAAAAGTTTTGATTGCTTTTCGACATCCTTTACTCCCAAAAAGGTTACGAGGCGTATGTTACAGAAGAAATTGGTTCTGGGGTCAAGTTCTCCCTATCGAAAAGAGTTATTGGAACGTTTGGGTGTTCCGTTTGAATGTGTTTCTGCCGATATTGATGAAAGCCGCCACGAAGGTGAAACACCTGAAGCCCTTTGTGTCAGACTGGCTCGTGAAAAAGCCCTTAAAGTCAAATCCATGGTGGGCGATGCAATTGTGATCGGCAGCGATCAAGTTGCCGTTCTGGGAGAAAGAATTTTGGGCAAACCCCACACTCGCGAACGAGCGATTGAACAGCTTTCCAGCATGCAAGGACATACAGTTTATTTTCTGACAGCCCTTTGCATCATTGGTGAAAAAGGCGAAATCTTTGAAACAATGGTTCCGACTATTGTTACGATGAAAAAACTTTCCGTCAAAACTATTGAAAATTATCTCGATCGCGAACAACCTTTCAATTGTGCTGGCTCTGCCAAGATCGAGAAGTTGGGTATCGCCTTAATGAAGGAAGTCCGCTCAACCGATCCTACTGCGCTCATCGGGCTGCCTCTTATTGAAACCGTAAACCTTTTAGCTAAAGCAGGCCTGGAAATTATTGAAGGAATTGGTGAGGCTTAATTGAGTATGACTGGAACGCTGTATTTATTACCCAATCGAATAGCCGAACGTCCGGTAGAGGAAACGATTCCTACCTACACGCTTGAGGTACTGAGAAGAACTCAGTTTTTTCTAGCTGAAAATGCCAAAAGCGCCCGCGCTTATTTAAAAGCCGCCTCCCATCCTCAACCAATTGCCGAACTTCACATAGAGGAAATCGGTCATGAACCGCAGAGTGAAAAAATTGATGAGTGGCTTACCCCGCTTTTGGAAGGCCATGACATTGCAATTGTCAGCGAATCAGGCTGCCCCGGTGTAGCGGACCCAGGCGCAACGATCGTCGCCCGCGCTCAAGAAAAGGGACTAAAGGTTAAGCCTCTGGTGGGCCCCAGTTCTATTTTGCTCGCTTTAATGGCAAGCGGTTTAGACGGTCAGCATTTCCGCTTTTTGGGCTACCTTCCGATTAAGGAACCGAGCAGAACTCAGGCATTGCGCGATGCCGAACATCAAAGTGCCAAGGGTGAAACTCAAATTTTTATTGAAACACCCTACCGCAATCAGGCTTTTTTAGAGTTTCTCTGTCAAACACTTCAAGCCGATACAAAAATTACGATTGCCTGCGATGTCACGGGGGAAGCTGAATTCATCAGAACCCAAACAGCCTTAGAGTGGTCTGAAGAGAATATTGATTTACCGAAATTGCCAACTATTTTCGCCATCCTGGCTGTTAAAAGCCGAAAAAACAATGAACGGAAGGTGAAGAAAGACTTCAAGCATTTCGCACGTAAAAAGCAAGGCAGCTTTTGGCGTCAAGCTTAAAAAGACATGGGCGGTTTTCCCGCCCATATCCTTCATTAAAACTTCGACTAGAAAATTAAAGCAACTCGTCAACACCCAGAGCGCTCGCTAACTGGGGCACATCGTCCACAACAGGCACCTTCCACTTCACCAATTCACTCTTGGGAAATGCTCCGTAGCTGACAGCCACAGCCGCGCAGCCGGCATTTTTCGCCAACCACAGATCGTGCTCGGTGTCACCGATCATCACCATTTGATGAATGTCCACACCAGTCTCTTCAGCCAACATTTGCAGCATCAGCGGATTGGGTTTGCCGGCGCTTTCATCAGCCGTAACCGTTGCTTCAAAAATATCACCCACCCCGGTTTGTGCAAAAACCCGATCCAATCCCCGACGACTCTTTCCGGTTGCAACGGCAAGACGCAGACCGGCCGCTTTCATTTTGCGCATTAGATCTTCAAGTCCGGGGAAGATTCCGATTTCCTTTTCTTTAACGAGATAGTACTCACGGTAAGCTTGTTCAAACTGATCGTAGTGATCAAAACGGAATTCAGGCTCAATGGTTAAAATCGCACTTCTCCAATCCAGTCCAATCACACTTCTGGCGATCTGCATGCCGGGATCTTTATAACCCAAGGCGACAAAAGCATGGCAAATACCCGCGGCGATCGGTTCGGTTGTATCCATGACCGTACCGTCCCAATCAAAAACAAACAGATCAAATTTGGGTACCAACATCGTTATTGTTCCTTTCTCTGCTTTAAAGCAGTAATTAACTCTGCACAATCTTTAGGCAATTGAGCGGTCACAGACATTGACTGTCCGGAAATCGGGTGCTTGAATTCTAAGCGATAAGCATGCAGAAACATTCGCTTAAAGGGAATGCCGAGACTGCCTTTAGCGATTTTCTTATTTTCTTCAAAATCACCGTATTTATCATCACCGACCAAAGGGTGACCCGCCCATTGAGCATGGACTCGAATTTGGTGAGTGCGTCCAGTTTTCAAATCAACATTGAGATAAGAAACTGCCCCGAAACGCTCAATGAGCTGAAAAATACTATGACTTGGCAACCCCTTTTCTTCGTCCACACAGACACGCCGTTCACCGGATGACGTTACAAATTTATAAAGCGGGGCTTTAATGTGCTGACGGTCATTGACCCAGTCACCCAAAACAAGGGTTTTATACGATTTATGTAATTCACCGTTTCGGATCATCTCGTGAAGTCTGACCAAAGCCTTTCTGCTTTTAGCCAACATCATCACGCCGCTTGTGTCACGGTCGAGCCGGTGCACAAGTTCCAAGTAAGGTTGGTTAGGGCGGGCAGCTCGCAGCCGTTCAATCAAACCGAAACTAACGCCTGAGCCACCGTGAGCAGCTAATCCCGCAGGCTTATCTACCACTAAAATGTGCTCATCTTCGTACAAAATCGGCAATTCAATATCGTCAATCGGACGGGCTGATTCTTTTTTCGCGATCGTCGAAACACGAATAGGCGGCACTCTCAACTCATCGCCCAACTGCAAACGGGTATCAACCGTCGCTCTTTTTTTATTAACACGGACCTCCCCGCCTCGTACAATTCGGTACAGATGGCTCTTGGGGACGCCTTTAGCTATACGAAATAAGTAATTATCAAGCCTTTGTCCATCCGCATCCGCACCGATGCGAATCCAGACAACGGCATCAGCTTTAGCACTTGCTTGCGATGATGGAATAAATGTAGGGGTTTTCCCAACTAAATTTGCCATAACTCTATATAATGGGGAACTTGTTGAATCGGAACAAAAAATGTAGTTTGTTGCGATCAACTTTGATAGAAAATCAACATGTGCATTTTAGCCATGTTTTGATTAAAAATTTCTCTTTGTTGAACCGTGTGTCCAACGAAGTTTTTTGTGTGCCTGAAAGAGCTGCCTTTCAGGGTGTCGTGGCGGAGCTGCGGTTAGTCTGCAGACTGTGAAGCCTAAGTGTTTAATACACGAAAAGCAGCAAACGGTATTTGTTAAGTCCTCTTTTCGGACCCAATCGGTCGATCAGAGGCGTTTGTTAATTGCCGTGATGAAAAAATCTGTGGTTGGACAAGCCCCACTGGGATCACCGTTGAACATTTTCGGTGAATCAGACTTGTCAATATTAAGACGATAGTATTTATTAGACCTCATGTGAGGGATTGAGCTCATAGATGCAAAATAGGGTCACTATTTTGAATTCGTTCGTTTCGGTGCTCTCCCTACCGCGGCTTTGATAGTGACGCGACACATGTCTAACAATTTGTTTTCTCGCACGACCTCGGTTAGAGCTATTCACCGGGGTTCTGGTTGTTTGAGAAAAGATTAAGCGGCCGGACGTTTTTCCCGGCTATGCTTGCGCCACGGATTTGTTTCTGACACGGCACGCCAGACTTTGACGACCTGCGACAGTGGTTGTCAGCCCGGAGTGTTCAATGAAACGCATGTTATTTAACGCCACGCACGCCGAAGAAACGCGCGTCGGCATTGTTGATGGCCAAAAGCTCATCGATATTGATATCGAAACAGCCGGCCGTGAACAACGTAAATCCAATATCTACAAAGGCATCATTACCCGTATCGAACCGAGCCTTGAAGCTTGTTTCGTCAATTACGGTGAAGATCGCCACGGTTTTCTCCCTTTTAAAGAAGTTTCCCGTCAATATTTCAAAGAAGACGTCGATGTTCGCACGGCGACCATCCGTGATGCCCTCGTTGAAGGACAGGAACTGATTGTTCAAGTTGAAAAAGAAGAACGCGGCAATAAGGGTGCTGCACTAACCACCTTTATTTCGCTTGCCGGCCGCTATTTGGTCTTAATGCCCAACAATCCTCGCGGAGGCGGTGTTTCACGTCGTATCGAAGGTGAAGAACGTCAGGAACTGCGCGAGACGATGGATCGTTTGAAGTTGCCAGCCGGCATGAGCATCATTGCCCGCACCGCTGGGATCGGCCGCACGGTTGACGAATTCCAGTGGGACCTCAATTACCTGCTCAAACTTTGGGAAGCGATCTGCGAAGCCGCTCAACCGCAATACGAATTACAAAGCCGTGAAGGCAACCGCGTTGTTACCAAATACGTGACGGAATCCGTCGGTCCCAAGGGTGAGGCACTTAAGCGAGCCAACCCCGCACCGTTTTTGATCGTTGAAGAAAGCAACCTGGTCATTCGCGCTATTCGCGACTACTTCCAACCGGAAATCGGTGAAATCCTCGTTGATACCGATGAAATTTACGATCAAGCCCGTCAGTTCATGGCCCATGTGATGCCTGACATGGTGGGCCGGGTCAAGCGCTACCGTGAAGAAACGCCGCTTTTCTCGCGCTTTCAAATTGAGCATCAAATTGAAACCGCTTACTCGCGTACGGTCCCCCTGCCCTCCGGCGGCGCTATTGTGATTGACCACACGGAAGCCCTGGTGGCCGTTGACGTGAACTCTGCACGCGCAACCAGAGGCTCTGATATTGAAGAAACCGCCTTCAGAACAAACTGCGAAGCAGCCGACGAAGTAGCTCGCCAAATGCGTCTTCGCGACTTGGGCGGTTTGATTGTGATCGACTTTATCGATATGAACGATCCGAAGAACCAACGCGCAGTTGAACAACGCCTCAAAGACGCGCTCAAGTATGACCGAGCCCGTGTTCAAATGGCAAAAATCAGCCGCTTCGGTTTGATGGAATTGTCCCGTCAGCGCCTGCGTCCGGCCTTAGCCGAAGGCAATCACATCACCTGCCCGCGTTGCAACGGCGTTGGCGTCATTCGTGATACTGAAAGCTGCGCATTGCAGATTTTGAGAATTCTTGAAGAAGAAGCCATGAAGGAAGGCACAGGAGCCGTCCACGCTCAAGTGCCTGTGGATGTCGCAAGCTTCCTTTTGAACGAAAAGCGTCGTGATATTGCCAAGATTGAACAACGTCACCGTCTGCCTATCGTTTTGATTCCTAACAAGTTCCTCGAAACGCCGCACTACCATATCGAACGTCTGCGTTACGACGATGAACGCTTGGATGATGAAGTGGCTAGCTACAAGCGAGCTGAAGAAATTCAACCCGATGAGGAGGCGATCGACCCTTATCGCGTGAAGAAACCGGAAGAAAAGCCGGCGGCCAAACGCCAAGAACCGGTTCTTCGCAACTTCATGCCCGAAGTAGCTCCTGAACACAATGAGGCTGACCGCTTAATCAATAAGAAGGCCGAACAACGGGCCGCCCGCGAAGAAGCGGCCAAGCGTGCCCAAGCCGCCCAGGAGCCGAGTCTTATCCGACGCTTGATTAACTTCCTCTTTGGTTCCGATCAAAAACCGGCTGAAGAAAAGAAGGACGAAGAGAAGAAGGGACGCTCTGATCGTCGCTCTCGCCGCAATCCCCGCGATCGTCGCGAGAAGGACTCTACGTCGCGTCGTCAACGCAGAGAACGCACCCGTGTTGAAAAAGATGAAGACAAGAGTGCATCGGTTGATAAACCGGAAACAACGGAAAGAGTAAAGACTCAAGACAAGGAGGCGGTTCGTGATACGCAAACACGCCGCCGTCCGCGCCGCCGCGTCAAGAGTGAAGAAACGCCGGAATTGTTGCCTGCTCCGGAAACCAAAGTCGCTTTGCCGAAACCTGTTGTGGAAGAAACCGCACCGGCTCCTCAAACGGTTGCCAATGACGAAGACTTCAACTTTGCTACCGATACGATTCCTGAAGCGAAGGTTTCTGAAGAACGTGTGGAAGCTTCTGTTGAAGCTCAACCTCAGGCTGAATCGAGCAATATCGAACGCCGTCCGCGTCGCCGCCGTCGCACCACGGACGATTTAATGGTTCGCCGTGACCGAATTCCGCCTGAAATTGAAGCCGAAGAAATGAATCGTGCTCCGATTGTGTTGCCTGAAGAATATATTGAGGAAGCACCGGTACGCACTGAACCTTTGAACAAATCTGAGCTTCACCTCGAAGTGAAGGAAAATACGGTTGAACCGCGTCACGTGAACGTTGAAAGTCAAATCGCTAATCAAAAACGCGAACCGTTGGCACAGCGTCCCCGCGCCGAAGAGCAACCTCTCGAAGAAAAGGTTGAAGACGTTCAAAAAACCGAGGTAACGGTGGAGGTTCCTGTTGCCGAAGCCACTTTAGCAGTTGAAGAAACTGTTTCTGAAACCGCTGAAGTTGCTACAGCAGAAGACGCCATGGCGCGTTTGACAGCCGGTCTTGATGAAGCCTTGGCTAAGAGTGGTTTGACCGTTGTGCACACCAATCCTGAATTGGTCCACCCAGTTGATTACTCACCTGTCATCTATCCGGGACGCCCCAGAAAGGTTTTGCCGCCTTTAGATGACACGCCGCTCATTCAGGTTCACACAAAGACCCTCTGATATTACTGATTACTGACTCGGAGGGCGAAGCCAAATGGCTCGCCCTCCTCTTTTTCTAAACAAAGTATCGTGACTGACAGCAAACTTCTTAATAAGACAATTGATGAACTCGTAAAACTCATCAAGAAAGCCGACGCAGCAACCGATATTGATCAAAAATATCCGATCTACACCAAGTTGCAGCTGGCCGCTGCTTCAGCGTACGCCAAATTAGAGTCAGACTTCATAACACCGGTCATTCAAAAGCTAGAAGAAAACAATTACGAATACAGCGATTTAATGCGCTG
Organism: Parasutterella secunda; assembly: GCF_023336895.1. Classification (GTDB taxonomy): domain Bacteria; phylum Pseudomonadota; class Gammaproteobacteria; order Burkholderiales; family Burkholderiaceae_F; genus Aphodousia; species Aphodousia faecalis. The sequence goes on along the minus strand of NZ_JAMBLT010000014.1, from coordinate 7,484 downwards.
GACATTTTTCTTTGAATGCTTATCGTGCAACATCACAGATGACAAATACACTCATGCCTTGATGGTCATGCCGTTTATGGCCTCAAGCGCATACGGTTTGCCGTTCGGAGAAATTCCGCAAGAAGCGTTAAAGAAAATTGAGGTTTTCTTAAAAGGTCTCTTTACACCTGACTATCAAATCCGCATCAATAGCGACATGGTCAGTACCGATACATTTGCCCTACGACCTTGTGAAATGCAAAGCCATGTCAGACAATGGGTGGCCTCGAGTAAACCTGGTATCTCGCGCTTTATCACTTCTGAAGAGACCCGTGAGGAGATGACCGAGCTTGTTGCTGATATTCGCTTGATTCCTTTTATTGTCAGCACCCCCATCAAAAAGCTTCCGCTCACCACTTTTGTGCCGGAAGTCAGTTTGCAGAAAATGCAGAAAAATCTTGTTTTTGCACTCAAGCGCATTTTTGATGAGCATTACCCGGCAACGCACATGGAATTTTTGCAGCATCCTTCTGAAGAGCTTCAGACGTACTTGCAAAAAGTCGATGATCCGAAGAACTACAACACAAGTCTCATGTTGCCGTGCATTGCCTCCATGATGGAAGCCGGCCGTCTCTTCCGCCATTTCTCTTTAAGAGAAGCACTTGCCAAGCTTCAGCAAACTGACGGCTACGCCATTAAAGATCTGCAAATTGCCGTCGCTCCTTTTTACGAACCGGCGGGGCCCGGAGAGGCAAAGATGGCAGAATTTCGTCTTGGCATCAGTCTTAAAGGCGAGAATTCAAAGGTTTATCAAGGATTGGGGTGGCCTGTCTTTTTTGATGATCCCGCCGAGCTTCTCGATAGTCTCGAAGCCACTTTAATGCTGCACAAATTTGAGCATGAGCAAGTGCGATTTGTGAGTGAAGGGACGTTTATGCTCGAAGACGATGATGAGGAAGTTCGTTACCCGGCCTTTGACGGTAAGCTCTATGAACCATTCTTACGTGAAGAGATTTCTTACCTGACACCGACTCTTTATCAGCTCAATTGATCTTTTGTCTTAACCGATAAATGAACGGCTCTGTCGCGTATTTTTGCTGACAGAGCCGTTTCTTATTTAATGGATTAAATTAGTTGCGTTGAAAAACGAAATTACCGTTAACCATCGTGGCATCGACCTTAACCTTGAGGATGTCGTCAGGATTAATGGTGAAGATGTTGTTGCTTAAAACAACCAGGTCCGCGAGATACCCCTTCATCAAGCGCCCCTTCACCTTTTCATCAAAGGAAGCGTAGGCGCTTTCAATGGTGTAAGCATCAACGGCCGAATAAATATCCACACATTCCTCAGGATGCCAACCGCCGGCAGGTTCGCCACGCAAATTCTTGCGAGTCACCGCACAGTAAAGGTTGGCAATCGGATCCATATCTTCTACGGGGCTATCCGTACCGTAGCTCGTGTGAACGCCCAAATCCATCAAGGTCTTGAAGGCATAGCTTGTTGCCGCCAAGTCCTTACCCACACGATCTTCCACAATGGCCGTGTCGTAGTGCAGGAAGATCGGCTGAACCAAAGCTAGGATGTCATTCTTTGTGAAGCGTTCAAGCAACGGACGATCCGTGATCTGAACGTGAATAATGCCCAAACGCAACGGATTTTCACCATTTTCACAAACCTTGTCATAGGCGTTCAAAACGTTTTCAATCGCCGCGTCCCCAATGGCGTGCACAGCCACGCCACAATTATTCTTAACAGCCATGCCGACCAACGTATCGATTTCTTCAGGCGTTAAGGTGGCAATACCACGAGTGGACGGATCATCAGCATAGGGTTCACGCATGTAGGCCGTACGGGCGCCGAGGCTGCCGTCAACAAAGAGCTTCAAGGGACCGAAGCGGTTGAAGTCGTTACCCACACCCGTGCGATAGCCTTTATCCAAAAATTCTTGGAAAGCATTGGGCTCCATGAAGCTGAATTGGTGGTAGACACGGACAGTCGGCGTTTCAGCCAACACTTGATTGTAAGCTTCAAGCGTCGATTCCCAGTCTCCCATGCGCACGTCACACGTTTGGACAGAGGTCACCCCCGTTTCATTGGCGTGCTTCATGGCCGTGCGGATTAAACGCTTTTTCGTTTCAATCGAACGTTCACTCATTAAGCAGCGGACTTGAGCGCGTGCGTTTTCACGCACAACCCCGGTCAATTCACCGTTTTCTTGGTCAATGGCGCCGCCTGCGTTCGGAACCGTGTCAACCGTGACACCGGCCATTTCAAGCGCCTTGGTGTTGCAAGTCAGAATGTGACCGCAAGCGCGATCGAAAATGATCGGGTAATCCGTCGAAATCTTATCCAAGTCGTGACGAGTTAAAAGACGATGCTCGTCTGTAAAGTAGTCCTGATTCCACCCCATCCCGTGAATCACTTCACCGGGCTGCGGTTGATTTTCTTCAATATAGCGACGACCGCGCTCAATCACTTCTGCGATGGAAGTAACACCTTGAAGTCGAACGGCAGCCAACGCGATACCCGTGTTAAAGAGGTGTTGGTGCGAGTCATTAAAACCCGGAACAATCGTGCGGCCTTGTGCATCGTACAAATTTTCGTTGCCCGTGCAGGCAGCGCGCACCTCTTCCTCTGTACCGACCGCTGCGATCTTGCCATCATCACCCACTAAAAGAGCTTGGGCAAATACGTCTCGTTGGACATAAATATTGGCGTTATAAATCAATGTCGACATGGTGTTACTCTCCATTTTCCTTAGCTTGAGCGGCCACTTGAGCGTCGTGCTGCTTGCGGAACATTACTTCATAGATAACCAAACCGAGCAACGGCACAATGAAACCTAAAACAACGGTGATCGGATCGTTGCCGATCGTGTTAATGATCAAACCGATCATCACAGCGCAGATGATCAAAATCGGGATCGGATAGAACCAAACGCGATACGGGCGTTCCAAATCCGGATACTTACGGCGCAAGACAATCACGGCAAAGAAAGTCATACCGTGGAAAATCATACCGCACAAGGCAACCAAACTCGTCAATTCACCCAAGGTTCTCGACAGAATCAAAACAATGGCGAGAACAGCCGAAGCAAGTTGGGCGTTGACCGGCGTGCGATACGTCGGGTGAAGCTTGGCAAAGGGCTTGAAGAACGCACCGTCACGAGCCATGGCGTAAGTCATACGCGGAAAGGCAAGAACGCAACCGTTTAAGGAACTGAAGATTGCCAAAATCATGGCCGCGCCCACGATGTAGAGACCGGCGCTGCCAAAGAGCATGTTAGCGGCTTCCGTACCCAAGTAGTAGTTGCCGGAATTAACCATTTCCACAATCTTGCCGTAAGGCACGACACGGAAAATGGCGTAGTTAAAGAGCACGTACAAAAGCGCCACGCCAACGATAGCCAAAATCAAAGCAAGCGGAATGTTTTTCTTCGGATTCTTGATTTCTTCTGCTATGTTATTGAGGTTGGTCCATCCTTCATAGGCCCACAACGTGGCGATAACGGCGAAACCGATCATCGAAAGCAAAGTCGAGATGGAGGGCATTTCACCCGGGTACATGAAGAGGTCGGGAGATTCTTCGCCCAAAAGCAGACCCGCAAAGAGAATCAAAAGAATCGGCAACATCTTTAAAACCATAAAGACATTACCCAAACGGCTGCCGATACCCACCCCGCGGATATTAATAAGCGTCAAGAGCAAAACGGTGGAAATGGCAATAACCTTTTGACTGATCGGGTCAATTGTCCAAATGGAATTGAGCGCCGCGGCAAAGGCGACAGCCAATGCAGCGATGGAGCCCGGGTTGGACAGGCAGAAATTACCAAACCCGCACATAAAGGCAATGCGTTCGCCATAAGCTTCACGCAAATAAACGTAGTAGCCGCCAGCCTTCGGGATCATGGCACCTAATTCAGCAAAGCAGATACCGCTCAAAAGCGTCACCAGACCGCCGATTAACCAAACCAAAAGGGAGAGACCGGGACTCATGCCCGCGCGTTGGAGAACGATGGCACCGATGTAGAAAATACCGGAGCCGATCATGATACCTGCCAAAACGGAAATGCCACCGAAAAGCGTTACATCACGACGCATTTCAGTCTTCTCGCTTTGCAGTTGATTGGCAACAGAGCTTGTCGTCATCATCTAGTCCTTATTGTTATTGAATTAAACAAAAGCTATAAAAAAAAGTTGCATCCATCGATGCAACCTTGCTTATGTCATTCAAATAAGGCGATGACAGCCGTTTGCGATCGATAGCTCCTCCACTTCCTGTCGAAAGCGGGAGTCATGGAAATATTCTTCCCATGCCCAACTGGTGATTCCTACCGGAATCATCGTTTCGGCGACTTGACCTTTCTCGAGCTGTCTTCGGGTGTCCCCTCAGGCTTGATACTCTTTCGCGTCGCGCCTCTATCAACTTTGGATTAAATTAAACGCCAAAAATTAACGTTTGTAAATAGAAAGAAAAAACAAAAAAGGCCCGATTTTTTTATTTCGGGCCTTTTTTTAAGCAATTTAGATTAGAAGTTTCTAAATTTATGCGTCAACTGACTTCACATCAAAGGTGAAGTCATCGCCTTTGGCACCAACCGTCACGGTATCACCCGGTTTAACGTTGCCAGCCAAAAGCAGACGAGACAAACCGTTTTCGATATGATCTTGGATCGCGCGCTTTAATGGACGAGCACCGTAAAGCGGATCAAAACCAACCTTGGCGATTTCCGTTAAGGCTTCATCGGTCACAACCAACTTAATGTCCTGAGCCTCGACACGGGCGGCCAATTTCTTCAGTTGAATCTTGGCAATATCCTTAATCACCGATTCACCCAAAGCATTAAAGACCACAATCTCATCAATACGGTTGATGAATTCCGGACGGAAGTGCTCACGCACCTGCGCCATCACAGCGGTCCGGATTTCATCCTTGCCGGCTCCGACAAGCGACTGAATTTCATGTGAACCCAAGTTACTTGTCATGATGATGACCGTGTTCTTAAAGTCCACCGTCCGACCTTGACCATCGGTCATACGACCGTCATCCAAGACCTGCAGCAAGACGTTAAAGACATCCGGGTGCGCCTTTTCCACTTCATCGAGCAAAATGACGCTATAGGGTTTACGGCGAACGGCCTCGGTCAAATAGCCGCCCTCTTCATAACCCACATATCCCGGAGGCGCACCGATCAAACGAGCCACCGAGTGCTTTTCCATGAATTCGCTCATATCGATACGGATCATGGCGTCTTCCGTATCAAAGAGGAACTCTGCCAAAGCCTTCGTCAGTTCCGTCTTACCGACACCGGTCGGTCCTAGGAAGAGGAACGAACCGTAGGGGCGATTCGGATCTGATAGACCGGCCCTTGAGCGCAAAATCGTTTCAACAACGGCCTTGACGGCTTCGGGTTGTCCCACAACACGGCGTTCAAGCGCTTCACCCATGTGAAGAAGCTTTTGACGCTCGCCTTCCATCATCTTGGAAACCGGAATACCCGTTGCACGGGAAACCACCTCGGCGATTTCCTCTGCTCCGACGCTTGTACGCAAAAGCTTGGGCTTCATCTCGCCTTTCTTAGACTCTTCTTTTCTCAGCTTTTCCTCAAGTTTAGGCAACACACCGTATTGCAACTCGGCAAGCTTTTCGAATTGTCCCTGGCGGCGGTACTCTTCCATTTGGTGACGGGTCTTATCAATATCGTCACGCGCTTTCTTCGCTTCAAGCGCCTCGATCTTTTCTTTCTTCCAGACCTCTTCCAAATCACCGTACTGCTTGGTCAGATCCGTGATTTCGTCTTCAATCGCGGCCAACCGTTTTTTACTGGCATCATCGGTTTCTTTCTTCATCGCCTCGCGTTCAATCTTTAATTGAATGATTCGGCGATCAAGCTTATCAAGGGCTTCCGGCTTGGAGTCGATTTCCATCTTCACGCGTGCCGCCGCTTCATCGATCAAGTCAATTGCCTTATCGGGCAAGAAACGGTCGGTGATGTAACGGTGCGACAACTCAGCCGCAGTCACGATAGCCGGGTCAGTAATTTCAACGCCGTGGTGAGCTTCGTACTTTTCCTGCAGTCCACGCAAAATAGCGATCGTATCCTCAACGCTTGGTTCATCGACCATCACTTTTTGGAAACGACGTTCAAGCGCGGCGTCCTTTTCAACGTACTTGCGGTACTCGTCAAGCGTGGTCGCCCCGATTACGTGCAATTCGCCACGGGCAAGAGCCGGCTTTAGCATATTGCCCGCATCCATCGAGCCCTCGGTCTTACCGGCTCCGACCACGGTGTGCAGTTCATCGATAAACAAAATGATCTGACCGTTGGCACGCGTGACTTCTTTGAGTAACTTCTTTAAGCGTTCCTCAAATTCACCACGGTACTTGGCTCCGGCAATCAAGCCTGCCATATCCAAACTTAAAATCCGTTTGTTTTTCAACGTATCAGGCACTTCGCCATTGACAATACGCTGGGCCAAGCCTTCCACCACGGCTGTCTTACCGACACCGGGTTCACCGATCAACACAGGGTTATTTTTCGTTCTGCGCTGCAGAATCTGCATGGCACGACGAATTTCATCATCACGGCCGATAACCGGGTCAAGCTTGCCTTCACGCGCCTTGGCGGTTAAATCAATGGTGTACTTTTTGAGGGCTTCGCGCTGATTTTCCGCATCCGGATTATCAGCCGAGTCTCCGCCCCGCACTTCTGCAATGGAAGCCTCAAGCGCCTTACGGGTTAAGCCGCAGCGTTTGGCAATACGAGACGCTTCCCCTTGCGCTTGCGTCAAAGCCAAGAGTGCCATATCCACGGAAATGTATTCATCACCGTGAGCCATGGCTTCCTTTTCAGTGAGGTTCAACCAATTGATCAGATCGCGGCCGGGCTGAATATCGCCCCCTGTACCGCTTACCTTCGGCAAACGGCGAACCGTGTCTTCAACCTCTTGAACAAGTCTTTGAACCGATACACCGGCTCTCTGAAGCAACGACTTCGTGGATCCGTCTTCGTCACGCAAGAAAGCTGCGAGAAGATGCACGTCTTCCATGATTTGGTTGTCGTTGCCAAGCGCAATTGTTTGTGCGTCAGCCAAAGCTTGTTGGAATTTTGTCGTTAATTTATCTTGTCTCATTGTTTTCTTTCCTTCTGCTTTGCCCGTTTCCAGAACCGGCAAAACAATCTTTCTAACTCCTATATGGGGTAGGGTTTAGAAATTTCAAGAGAAAAGAAAAAGATATTTTTTACTTATTTTTCAATGAGATAATGACAAATTGAAATAGATTGTCACACAAAAGAGGTGGATCAAAAACTTTTTTCTCACAGAATAATCACGAAGGAAGCCCCTTGTTTTAACAAGGGGAGGAATTCGTGCAACGACCTTGGTCGTTAAAGTAAAATTCAGTCCCATGACTAGCCCAACCTTTATCATTGAGCTTCCCATTCGTGTGAGTGATTCTGAATCTCGAACGATTCTCAGAAAGCTAGAGTTCGCTCGCCAACTTA
>NZ_JAMBLT010000013.1 GCF_023336895.1 Parasutterella secunda | reverse complement strand
GACCGACTCAATGGCATTGGTTGTATAGATTACCCGACGGATATCCTCAGGATAGCTAAACATCGTGATGAGATGATCCCAATGTCGGCGCCATTGCTCGGCAATCACCGGATACTTATCCTTCCAATCCGCATCAAACTGCTCAAGGGCTTCCAAGGCTTGTTGTTCGGTTGCCGCTTGATAAATCGTACGTAACTGCGCTGCTACACGCTTGTAGTCTTTCCAACTGACAAAACGCAAGCTGTTGCGAACCATATGAACAACGCACAATTGAACCTGTGTGTTTGGATAGACAGCCTCAATGGCCTCAGGGAAGCCTTTCAGACCGTCAATGCAAGCAATCAAAATATCTTCAACACCCCGATTCTTAAGTTCGGTTAAAACCGATAGCCAGAACTTGGCTCCCTCATTTTCTGCCAGCCAAAGACCCAATAGTTCTTTGTTGCCGGATAAATTGATCCCCAACGAGACAAAGATGGCTTTGTTGACCACACGTTGATTGTCACGGACTTTGACAACGATACAGTCCATGAAAACGACCGGATAGACCGCATCCAAGGGACGATTTTGCCACTGGATAACTTCATTGATGACTCGGCCGGTCACATTGCTAATGAGCGTGGCCGACACATCGACGTCGTAAAGTTCCTTAATGGTTTCACTAATTTCACGAGTACTCATCCCTTTGCTGTAAAGGGCGATGATTTGGTCATCGAGCACGCCCGTTCGCGTTTGGCCCTTGGGGACGATTTGCGGTTCGAAACTGCCATCTCGATCTCTTGGAACCGAAATGGCAATCGGTCCCTTCTCGGTCTTTAACGTCTTCTTGCTTGAGCCATTTCGGCTATTGGTGCCACTATGACGCTCATATCGGTCATAGCCAAGATGGGCATCCATTTCGCCTTGTAAGGCTTGCTCAATCAAATGCTTACGCATCTGTTGGATGAAAGGCTCAATTTCATCACTTTTTAACTGTTCGGTTGGAATACTGGCGATTAGGTTTTAAGCTTGTCTTGGTTCATTGGTAAATCCATTTCCTTCACTCCTAAGAGATTAGCAAATATTGGATTTACACAAAGTTATTTACAGTCTCTCTTTTCCCATTCTATTCTTAATCTCCGTCAGATATTTTTCCACTCGATCAAGTTCTTCTCGCTTTTGAACGATTTGCTCAAGATATTCATTGACTCGCTCTAAGAGCCAAGGTGTTCCCAATGTAGGATTATCCCTAAACTGAAGAAACCTCTCGATACATTCCAATTTCATGCCGTTTGTTCGGCAGTCCATAATAAAGCGCAGACGTCTGAGGTCTTTCTCTGTATAAGACCTCTGTCCGCTCATGCTTCGGGCGATATTTGGCAGAACACCTTTTTGTTCATAAAAACGAATGGTTCCAATAGGGCAACCAGTTAATTTAGAAAGCTCTCCAATTTTCATTTCTATCCCTTGAAGCTACAGTAGCTGTAGATTTTATTCTTTCCTCATCTTTTATGAAAAAAAGAGGATGAAATGCTTTTTCAACAAATTCGCAGCGCTACCTCTATTGTCTCTTTTGGAGGAAAACGCTTTCTAATTGATCCGATGTTAGCCCCTGCCAACACCTATCCGATTGTTCCGGATGCACCGGTTTGCGGTCGAGGCAACCCAACCATTGAATTACCATGCCGCCCGGAGGATCTTTTTGATGTAGACGCTTATATCGTGACACACTGGCACTTTGACCATTTCGATGAAGTCGCAATGAGAATTCTGCCGAAGGATATTCCGCTTTTTGCAAAAAATGAGAAAGAGGCACAGGCCAGTCGAGAAGTCGGCTTTACAGACGTTCGGGTTTTAAAGGAAGAAGGGATTGAATTCGAGGGAATAAGCCTCTACAAGACACCTTGTGATCACGGTTCAGGGGATTTGGTTACTGAACATTTCTACCAACTTGTTCAATTAACCGATGAAGCGTGCGGTCTTATCTTTAAATGCAAAAATGAGCCCAAGACATTCTATTTAGCGGGTGACACCATTTATTACCAAGGTGTAGTTAATACGATTAATCGCTTTAATCCGAACGTCATAGCTGTCAATGCGGCTGGAGCCCAAGCTCCGAAAGGTCATGCGTTAATCATGAACGAATATGATGTATGGGCATTAATGAGCGACTTTCCACAATTGGAGGTAATCGCAACCCATGTTGAGGGTGTTTCTCACGCAACAGTTAATCGAAAATTGTTAGCGGATTTTGCCAAAAATAAAGGACTGTCTAAGTTATTTATTCCACAAGACCTTGAAACCTTAGAGTTCTGAAAATAATCTTTAAGTCCGTTTGATTTATAGTCAGATGGACTTATTTAGATATTAAATTAATATCGAAATAATATCAAACAACAATTATTTATTAGATATTCAATTAAATCCCTGTAAAGATTACAAGGTTTATGTTAGAGTTCGGACTGTTTAATTTACTCATCGATTAAGCACCATGCGTATTGGAGAACTGTCCAAATTATCCGGCGTGGCCGTAGAGACCATTCGTTTTTACGAAAACGAGGGACTTATCCCCAAAGCGGCCCGCTCGATGAACAATTACCGTTCTTACACGGAAAGTCACCTTAAGCGTCTGCAGTTTATTCGTCACTGCCGAAGCCTCGATATGAGTTTGGAAGACATCAAGCTTTTAAGTGATGTTGGAGCCAGGCGCAATGAAGAGGCCTGCAAAGTGCAGGAAATTATTTCCCGCCACATGAAAAAGATTGATGAACAAATCAATGCGTTAAAAGAGTTGCGCCAACATTTGGGACTATTGTCCCTATGTTGCCACGGCAATCACGCCAATGGCGAACCCTGCGGCATTATAGAAGGGCTCAATAGTGGCGCCTGTTGTCACAATTGTGAAAACCTCAAAGTCAAACGAACGGTTAAGAAAACGGACTTAACGAAACACACCAATCTCTAATTCATCATGCTCAGTCAATTTTTCACCTTTGAAGTTTTAATGGTTCTCGGAATTTTAGGAATTCTGACCGCTTGCCCAACTTATTTTATTTATGCGATTGCGCGCACCAAACCATCCGCGCGTCCCATTCCATACTTTCCGCATGGCGTGCACGGCTGGCTCCTAGTCTTTGTGGCAACGGTTATTCTCTCCATCATTCTGACAGCCATTGACGCGATAAACGCCGTTAATGTCATGAACCAAGCCGGCGCCATGAATTGGGCGGTCCTTTCTCCCTCCATCGTCATCATCGGCTTGTACATTTACTGCCTTTGGTTAATTGCCCGCAAGCGCGAAGCCTATGTTGTCAAACAAACCATTGTGATTTTGTGGGTGGTGGGGCCGATCTCGTTGATGTTCTTGAGCCTGCTTTTCGGAGCTTCGGTTGATAACGCCACGGTGGTTCGCTCATGCCTTTATGCAGCACTTTGGACGCTTTACTTTTTATTTTCAAAGCGGGTGGCCTGTACCTACGGAACCAAAGCCGTTGACTCTTATGTGCACTTGGCCATTGAAATGGCTGATGCTCAAAAAGCACAAAAAGAACGGGAAGAAAAGGCTGAAAAAGCTAAAAGAGTAAAAAAATAATGGCATAGCCGACAAAAAAGCCTTCCGAGTTAAAATTCAAGCGGAAGGCTTTTTTATAGAAACCGATTTTAGAAGCCGTATTCCTCACGACTGCGTTCAATGGCTTCCTTCTTTGATTCTTCATCAGTATAGAAACCCAGACGGTGATATTCCTGCTTAGGCGCATCCAAATAACCGACACAACGGAAGGTGTAAGTCACCTTGGCGCCGTTGCCTGTTTGATGTCCTGAACGAGACACAGCCTGCAGGGGCTGCATGCCCTGATTTCTTTTACCGCAAAAATCAATCGCTTCTTGGCGAGCGTTGTCGCGGACAATCACTTCTTGTTCAACCCACGGTTGTTGCAGTTGAAGCTCAAAAGTCGAGGAGTCTAATTGCTTCATGCTGCGCTCCGGAATAAATTTTTCGGATGAAGCGCAACCAGCAAGCAGGCTAACGGTCAAAGCTGAAGCAATCAAGGTCAATGTACGCATACCAATTCCTTATTTTTCAAACGAGGATATTGTACCGAGAATTAAAGTGACGAAGCGGCAACGATCGGGTAAGAAGTTGTTTCAACCGAGAGTGTACCGTCAGATACAAAAAGCATGTCCTGGCACGCTCCGCCGATTTTGATAAGCACATCACCGTGGCGAATACTTTCCTTCATTGAGGGTGCTTTTTGGCTTAAAAAAGCAATGGGAAGCCATCCGTTTGAAGATTCTATGGCAAGCTCAACGTGCTTGCGAGCCGTGTCTCGATAAAAGAATAGCGGTGCGCGAACGCCTTTGGTCGCATAGTTTTTGATGATTTCAGCAGCCGTAAAACCGGCAAGCACGCCGTAATAGTTGGCGTGCGCATAGAGCTCTTCACCTGAAGAGCAACCTAAAAGAAAGGTCAAAAGGCCGCTATCGGCATAGGTCAATTTGGATCGTTTCACTTGCCGACGCTCTTTGAGTTTCATTGAGGGGACTTCTAAAAGCACACCGCAATCGAGCAAAAAATCCGTCCAATAGATAGCCGTGGCATAACTGATCCCGGCTTCTTTTGCGTATTTGGAATGATTGAGCTCTTGCATATTGTGCTCGGCCAACACCTTCATGTAGCGGAAAAAGAGAGCGTCTTTATAGGCATGAAGGACATCTCGGACATGATTGGCAAAAAAATCAGCCAGCCAAGACTCATAAAAAGAGGAGGTTGATTGAGCCAAATCGCTGCGAGGTAAAAAACCGTTTCGAATCACATCAAAAAAGCCGGGTTGCGGATAGCTGATGCGAAGCGCAATCGCTTCGTTTCCCCAAAGACACGGTTCTTTTTGAGTGTACTCTCTTTGTGAGAAAGGCAACACACGGTGGCACTTTAAGCCACCGTATTCAATCAACAGATTTTTCTTTTCTATCGGCAAATACCCGACAAACACGATTTGTGAAGAATCGTCGGTTGGCAAAAAGTCCGTCAATTCAGGCGCCTTTTCGATTCCATCGACAATCAATCGTTTGCCATAAACCGAGAAAAAATCCGCCGGCTGGGTTCGAGCGAGATTTCTTGGGTAAATATCATTGAGATCCACATAGGCCAGATCGCTGAAAACCGCTTTGACCAATGAGGTCTTGCCGACGCCGGGCATTCCGCTGATAAGAAACAGACTATGACTTTCACGTTCCCTTTTCAAAACTTCGGTTAACGATCGGACAATATGGGCTGCAATAGGCATTTTTAACTTTCGGTAAAAATTGAAATTATATTTTTATTTTAACAAATGTTCCTGAGCCGTTGACGAAATAAACTTCTCACTCGCATAATGGACAAATAAATAATGAGCGGAGATTAACGATGTCAAACTCAATAAAACTCGCGGCGCTTACCAATCATTCGGCGATCTGTCCGGAAATCGGTCTTTTTAATACACGCTGGGCTGAATTCGTACGGCAATACCACCAAACAATCCCCGGTTATAGTCAGACACCGCTCAGGGCACTTAAGCAATTCAGTCAATCGTTTGATGTCGGAAATGTTTTTGTCAAGGACGAAAGTTTTCGTTTTGGCCTCAATGCCTTTAAAGCGTTAGGCAGCTCCTATTGCATGGCAACACTTTTAGCAGAGCGTCTCGGGTTGCCACTTGGTCAAATGACTTACGAGAAAATGACCACACCGGATGTCAAAAAGCGGCTCGGCACATTAACCTTTGTGACTGCCACCGATGGCAATCATGGCAGGGGAGTGGCATGGAGTGCAAAGACCTTGGGCCACAAAAGTATTGTTCTGATGCCCAAGGGCACCGCCGCAGAGCGCTTGGAGAATATTAAAAAACTTGGAGCAAACGCCTCCATCACAGAATATGAATACGATGACACGGTCAAAATGGCCGCTAATGTGGCTCGCCAGACGGGCGGTGTGTTGGTTCAAGATACTGCATGGGATGGCTATGAAGATATCCCCACCCGCATCATGCAAGGTTACTTGACTTTGGGGCTTGAAATCGTCGAGCAACTAAAGGGCATTACTCCGACGCACATTTTCCTTCAAGCCGGTGTCGGATCTATGGCTGCGGCCGTTGCTGCTTTCTTTGCAAACATCTACGGTGAAAATCGTCCGATTATCACCATTGTGGAACCTCATGGCGCTGATTGCCTTTATCGAACGGCCTGTGCCGATGACGGGGAAATCCATGCCTACGAGGGCGAGTTGCAGTCTATTATGGCCGGACTTTGCTGCGGCATTCCCTGCACCGTAGCCTGGCGACTGCTCAAGCACTGTGCGGATTTCTTTGTTTCGATGCCCGATTTGGTGGCCGCGAATGGAATGCGGATATTAGGGGCACCGTTAGGGGATGATCCCCGAATTATTTCCGGAGAAAGTGGTGCTTCAACCTTTGGTTTAGTGGCTGAAATTCTTCGCAAACCGGAAAACCGTCCTATTAAAGATGCTTTAGGGATTAATGCTCAATCCAATATTGTCTGTATTTCCACGGAAGGAGACACGGATCTGGCCAATTACCGACGTATTGTCTGGGACGGCGCGTACTGTTCGAACTAAGTTGAAAAAATCCCCGTTTCATCAAAATGAAGCGGGGATCAAATTTAAAAATTCAGAAAAAAGAATCAGAGCACGCGTTTTAAGAACGCACGTGTACGGGCTTCTTTCGGATTAACCAAAACTTCCTCAGGCGAGCCTTGCTCGACAATGACGCCACCGTCCATGAAAATGACGCGATCGGCCACTTCACGGGCAAAAGTGATTTCGTGAGTGACAACGATCATCGTCATGCCGTCATCGGCAAGGCTTTTCATGACAGCCAACACTTCACCCACCAATTCCGGATCAAGGGCCGAAGTCGGTTCGTCAAATAAAATCACCTTCGGGTCCATCGCAAGCGTTCGGGCAATGGCCACGCGCTGTTGCTGACCGCCTGACAAGCGAACCGGGTATTGATCGGCTTTATCTGCCAAACCCACACGCTCCAATGTTTCAAGCGCGCGTTTTTGAGCGGCTTCTTTCGATTTGCCGCTCACCACCATTTGGCCCAACATCACATTTTCAATGACGGTCTTGTGCGGCCAGAGGTTAAAGCGCTGAAAGACCATCCCTAAATGTTCACGGACCTTATTGATATTGATTTTGCGGTCGGTAATCTCTTGACCAGCCACTTTAATGGATCCCGAATCCGCATCTTCTAAGGCGTTAATGCAGCGAAGCATCGTGGACTTGCCGGAGCCTGACGGTCCCAACACAACCACTTTTTCCCCACGACGAACCGTAAGATCGATGCCTTTGAGTACTTCGAGCGGTCCGTAATTTTTATGTAAATCGCGAATCTCAACAACCACTTCATCACTCATTTGTCATCTCCTTTACCCAAACGCTTTTCCATTTCACGGATGAGATAGGCCAAGCCCAATGTCATCACCCAGTACATCAAAGAAATGGTGAGATACGGTTCCCAGTAACGTGCCGAAGCACCGGCAACGGTACGGGCTGCGTAGGCCAATTCTGTCAAACCGATGGCAGAAACGAGCGATGAGTCCTTCAAAATGGCAATGGCGTTATTACCTAAAGCGGGCAGCATGCGACGGAAGGCCTGCGGCATGATGATGTGACGCATTGTTTGCCACCAGGTCATACCGATGGATCGCGCGGCTTCCGTTTGACCTTTGTCGAGCGACTGAATACCGGCACGGAAAACCTCACTCATGTAGGCGCCGGCATTTAAGGTAATCGCAAAAAAGCCTGCGATAAAAGCACCATAGTCACTGCGAAGCTCACGAGCAAGTGCTCCGTCAATGATGAGGCCGTCGACCGGATGAATAAAGATCGGTAAAACGGCGAAATACATCAAGAAAATCTGAACGAAAAGGGGAGTGCCGCGGAAAAAGCTCACCCAAATGGTCACAGGCCAACGAACGCCGTAATAAAGAATTGTCTTCCAGGGATCATGCCGGGCACTGGCCATACGGGCCATGCCGAGAATCATCCCGAGAATAATGCCGAAAAACACACATCCGATGGTGAGTTCAATTGTGATCTCTGCGCCTTCAACGAACAGCGGCCAGTACTCAGCCAATACGTCTAAACGAAAACCACCCATTTATTCTTACCTCTTTTATCCGAAAAACCCGACAACGCTTTTATAAACGCTGTCGGGAACTTTTCTTTAACGTTTTTATGAATTACTTAATCGGCAATTGAGGAACGGGGGTGTTTTCACCGAACCACTTCTTGTAAACCTTGGCATAGGCACCCGATTCAATCGTCTTCTTCAAACCGGCGTTGATTTGATCGAGCAATTCTTTGTTGCCCTTACGGACGGCAATACCGAAGTATTGATCTTCAAAGCTCGGATCACGAGTCATATTGAATTGCTTATCCGGGTTTTGAGCAGCGTAGTAAGCAAAGACACCGACGTCACCGATCGCGGCGTCAACACCACCGGCGGAGAGTTCTTCCAAAGCCAACGGCGTATTGTCAAAGCGCTTAATGTTCTTGCTGGCTTTACCGAAAACCTTGGTGGCTGCAATGTCGCCTGCGGAATTAGCCACCACGGACACGTTCTTGCCCTTCAAATCGTTGATCGAATTGATCTTCAAATTCTTTTGCGTCAGAATCAATTGGTGGGCGGCGAAATAGGGCAGTGAGAAATCAACCGCTTCCTGACGTTGCGGCGTAATCGTGATGCCGCTCATGATCATGTCACGGTCACCGTTTTTGACGGATTCGAAAATCACGCCAAAGAGCGTGTTAATGAATTCCACCTTAAAGCCTTGGGCCTTGGCGATTTCTTTCATCAAGTCAATATCAAAACCCACGATTTCTTTGTTGGGGGTTTGGAATTCAAACGGACGGTACGTCGCACCGGTACCGACCGTGTAAGTCGGCACTTCTTTGGCGGAAGTGGTTTGGTCAGCCATCGCTCCGCAAGAAAAACCAGCGCAAGCAAGAGCAATCGAAGCAGAAACGATTAAGTGTTTAAAGGACATGTTGAACTCCGGTATCTAGTGTTTTATTCATTGGGAAAATTGCTTTTCCTTTTTCGTTAAATTATGGTGATTTTCCTTTCACAGACAAGAAGAATTTTTTCAAAGAGATCAAAAAGTTAAGCACTCTTACTTAGACGAAAAAATGAAAACAAAAGACAACTTTTTGTCGACATTTTTGATGATTTTGGCGGTAAAACAAAAAGCTTATAAAAATGAATAAGTTAAGAGAAAGCGAGTAATGACTGTTTTCTAATAATCGACAAATGTAGGACTTAAATCAGAAAAATCTGGTCGGGTTAAAAGGAAAATTCACGCTTGATAAAAGTGGAGTAGACTGCAAGCGTTTTTTAACAACTTTGGCTCGATTAATGACTTCCAACGACTCACAAAATAAAGGATTGACACTTGGGATTTTGAGCGCCCTCGGTGCCTATTGCATTTGGGGGATGATTGCGCTTTATTGGAAGTTACTGACTGAGGCCGATGATGTAGAAATTCTTGCCCACCGTATTGTTTGGTCTTTAGTATTTGTGATCGGTCTTCTGATCGTAAAACATCAGTTGGGATCAACGCTTCGTTTATTAAAAAATCTATTCACCGCCCCTAAAGAAAATCACACATTGCTTTTGGTGTTGGCCACCGTTTTTGCTTCCGCCAATTGGTTGGTCAATATTGTCGGCGTCACGGCCGAACGGGTAGTGGAATTAAGCTTAGGCACCTTTCTTACCCCATTGGCGACCATGGCAATCGGTGTTGTGGTGTTTTCCGAAAAGATTTCAAAACTCAGAATGGCCGCCATTGCTCTTGCCGCAATCGGCGTTGCGGTTTTAATTACCGGTCTTGATCGCTTTCCCTGGATTGCTATCTTGGTGTCTTCTACTTGGGCGACCTACGGAGCTTTAAAGAAAAAGATTGTGATTGAGCCGCTTAAAAGTGTCGCGATTGAACACATTCTGATGGTCGGTCCTGCTTTGGCTTACCTTTTAAGTTCTCAAGGCTATTACCTAACGCATTTTGCAGAGGGGTTTAACGGGCATCTCAGCTGGGCACTGATGGGCACGGGGATTGTCACCTCGGTCCCTATGATTTTCTTTTCCTTTGCCGCCCAAAGACTGCCCATGACTGTTTTAGGCATCATTCAGTTTTTAAGTCCGGTCTTAACGTTCCTGCTCGGGCTCTTTGTCTTCAAAGAACAGGTGACAACGGCTGAGTTCGTTGCTCTAGGCTGTATTCTCTGTGCGGTAGGTCTCTATATTCTAGGCAATCGCCGTACGCGGGCGACTTAAAACGTTCTATGCACCTCCATGCAACCCAAGATATAGTCGATCAAGTTGTCCAAGAGCCTCAGCTCGTTATTTTTCTGACAGCAATGACTCATGTATTTGAGCTTGCGAAACATTGATCTACTCAGATCATTTCACGGTCTTTTAGCCAAGCTTTTATATCAGCTAGCACCTGAATTCATAACCAACGACCGCTATGCGACGACCCACGTTCACGTTTTCAGTATTGCGTTTATATTCAAACCTTACATCACAATCTTGAGATTTCTCCTGTTTTTTCTAAATACTCGTGCTTGATGTAGGTGTTTTCCCACCTTGTATCTAAGTAAAACTTCTTACACAATATCTACCGACCAGAGTTTACTCTGCACGTCATTTCGAAAATTGAGGAGTTTTAAAATGAAAAAGACCTTGCTTGCGGCCGCCCTGGCCTTATCTCTCGCAGGCAGCGCCCTTGCCGCTCAATTACCTAACGTTGCCATTTTGGCTACAGGCGGCACGATTGCCGGTACCGCTGGTTCCAGCACCCAGGTGACTGGATACAAGGCCGGTGACCTTGCCATTCAAACCTTGATTGATGCCGTTCCCGCCATCAAAGACTTTGCCAATGTCTCCGGCGAACAAATCGTCAAGATCAGCTCCAATAACATGACCGATGACGTGCTCTTGAAGCTCGCCAAGCGTTGCAACGAATTGTTGGCTGATCCGAAGATTGCCGGTATTGTGATTACGCACGGCACCGATACGCTTGAAGAAACCGCCTACTTCTTGAACCTCACGGTTAAGAGCAAGAAACCTGTGGTGCTCGTGGGCTCCATGCGTCCCGCTACGGCCATCTCCGCTGACGGCCCGATGAATCTTTTAAATGCCGTGAAGCTCGCTGCTGACCCGAATGCACAAGACCGCGGTGTTTTGATTGCCTTAAACGACCAAATTAATGCTGCACGTGAAGGCACGAAGACCAATACAACTAACGTGGATACCTTCCAGGCTCCGACCTTGGGTCTTTTAGGTTACGTTGCCGGCGGTCAAAACTATTTCTTGCGTGACACAACGATGAAGCACACGCACGAAACAGAATTCGATGTAAGCAAGCTCGATAAGCTTCCGCGTGTTGACATTGTTTACTCTCACGCCAATGATGACTCCGTCTTAGTGGACGCCGCTGTTAAGGCCGGTGCCAAGGGCATCATCTCCGCCGGTTCCGGTAACGGCTCCATCCATAAGGACACGGAAGTGGGCTTGGCTAACGCTGTGAAGAAGGGTGTTGTGGTTGTGCGCTCCAGCCGTACTGGCAGTGGCATCGTCACCCCCACGGGTCCCGATGACAAGTACACCAAGGCTGGTTTCTTAAACGGCTACTCCTTGAATCCGCAAAAGGCTCGTTTGCTCTTGCAATTGGCTTTGACGAAGACGGATGATCCGAAGAAGATTCAAGAAATGTTCACAAAATACTAGAGACTTACTAGTGAAGTATTAATGAACGGCTTGAATAGTCTCTGACTATTC
The DNA here is from genome assembly GCF_023336895.1 of Parasutterella secunda. GTDB lineage: Bacteria > Pseudomonadota > Gammaproteobacteria > Burkholderiales > Burkholderiaceae_F > Aphodousia > Aphodousia faecalis. The sequence continues at coordinate 30,332 of NZ_JAMBLT010000013.1, read as the reverse complement.
CGTCAAAAGCTCCGAAGTTGACAAAATTTCGGAGCTTTTTTAAATTAAATTATTACTTCAAAAGATCGGCTTTTAACTTGGTATCAATGGGCTTGGCGCCAAGCCAGATTTTTAAAACAGCTTGATAAAGTTTAAGACCGCCGATTTTTTCACCAATCAACTTTCCGTTGACACTGACGCTCGTTGCATGCTTATCAGAGAAATCAAAATCCACTTGATCGCCTTTTTTAACATCGCCGATTAAATTCATCACAGCAATTAAAGATTGCAATTCCGTTTTGAGTTCTTCTCTTTCTATTTCGGTCGTATTATCCGCGATCCCATCTTTGAGCGCATCAACAAAGTCGGCCGCATCCACATCGCGTTCCAACACCAAGCGGACACTCTTCGGTCCCTTCATGGTAATCACTGTATTCGCATCATTGGACTTTTGACTCAAATAAAGGCCAGCAGAATAAACATCAACAAAAAAGATCTCGCGCAGACCGGCGCCGTTTAAAACGAGTTCCGCACCTTCTTTTGTTAATTTTTCCGCAAATTGGCTGGAGCCCACTTGAACGGCGGCCATAGCAGAACCTGCCATCAAACAACAAGAAATCGAAATTAAAAGCTTTTTCATGGTCGAATTGAAATGAGTTGATACAAAGTCGTGATTTTAGACATGTTTTAATTTAAAAGGTCTGACCTAAAATCGGTAAAAAAGAGGGGAGGTATGTCATGGTTATTTCCGTACATGCGACCGATCATACCAGGCGTTATACAACAGGCGAAGAGATTGCCAATGCTGTTACGCATGGTATTGCGGCTTTAATGAGCATCGCCGGTTTAGCAATTTTAGTCGGCTTTGCTGTTGCCTACTCGGGCTCACCAACGGTCATTACCGCAGTCAGCGTATTTGGCGCAAGCATGATCTTTCTATACGTTGCCTCGACGCTTTATCACGCCATTCCCAATCCTAAAGCCAAACGAATCCTGCAACGGCTTGACCATTCAATGATTTATGTCCTGATTGCCGGCAGCTACACACCGTTTTGTTTAGTAACGCTTGAAGGAGTAACAGGTATTGCTCTTTGTATTGCGGTTTGGGCGATTGCGCTCGCCGGTATCGCATTACAAGGTGTTTTAATCAAAAAGAGTAAATGGCTTAATTCGCTTTTGTACCTGGCGATGGGCTGGTTAGTTATTCTGGTCATTGAGCCATTGATAGAAAATCTTGCAAACGGGGGATTGTGGTTGTTGACCGCTGGTGGCTTATCATATAGTCTTGGCGTGATCTTTTACATCTGGAAATCGATTCCCTATAGTCACGCAATATGGCACGTTTTTGTTTTTGCCGGCACTGCTCTACAGTTTCTTGCAGTATTACTGTACGTTATTCCTGTATTTCACTAATAAGAAATAATTAGGCCCGCAACAGCGGGCCGTGATTTTATTGAGCCAGATGAATCGGAATCACTCTTTGGTTTGTGCTCCCGAAATATTGTCCTTGTTCTTTCACTTTAAGTTTTTCAACGTAAGGACCATCAACCAATGTGTCAATGTAGTCCATGATTTCACGGTCTTTAAAGTGCTCATATTTGCGTCCTGTCCAAACCCAAATAGTCTTATCCGGGCAGGCTTGGCGAACTCGTTTGCACAATTGTGTGACAGGACCGATATTTTGCTCTTCAAACGGGTCTCCGCCTAAAACGCTCAAACCTGACATGTAAGGGCGCTTAAGTAACTCAATGATGCGCTCAATGGTTTTCTCGTTGAAATCGTCTCCGGCGTCAAAGTCCCAAGACTCAGGATTAAAACAGCCCTTGCAGTGCAGGGTGCAGCCCGAGACAAAAAGCGAAACTCGAACACCAGGGCCGTTCGTTGTATCAAATTCACGTAATTGAGCGTACTTCATTGACAAGCCTCACTACATCGACACACGGCGCTTGATTTCAGCCATTTTGCCATCGTTCATACGCGATTGACCGTTCACATTGCTGTAACCCAAGTAACCACAGACACGACTGATGACTGACAAGTTGTCGCTGCCGCAGTGCGGACACTTGAACATGACGTTCGTCGAGTGCTTGCCGCAATTATTGCAGTAAGCTGCGTCAAAATTAACACCTTGATAGAAGCCCATGTCCATGCCGCGTTCAATGATCGCCTTGTCAGCTTCGAAGTTTTCAGGGTTCGTTAAGCGGACATATTGAATATGGCCGCCTTCACACAAGTGGAAGCACTTGAATTCATGGTCTTGCTTTTCAAACGGAGAAATATCTTCCGTAACATTCAAGTGGAACGAATTCGTGAAGTATTCGGTACTGTAGTGTTCAGCCGTTGCAAATTCATTGACCAAGCCCATTTCCTTGCAGTAGTCGTCATACTGACGAGCCTGGGTGGCGCAAAGGCTCTCCGCGGGCGTACCGTAAATGGCATAAAGATAATGATCTTCAGCCTTGAATTCATTTAACTTTTGTTGCAAGTAACGCAACACTTGAACAGCAAATGCAGAATTATCTTCAATCATACGTTTGCCGGTCCAAAGATAAGTTGCATCATCCAATGCAGTGATACCGAAACTGGCCGTCATGTAATCGACCAAGTCACCGACACGGTCATCGGGATCCTTCGTACCCTTGTAGAAGCCGCCTTGCGTAAAGGCCAAGGGGTTGGAAGAGCAACGTTGGTTGCGAATCACATCGTAGCGCTTCTTTAAGAAGTCACGAATCACCTGCAGGCGATCGTCGAGCAAATCCCAGAACTTTTCTCGCCAATCCAAGGGATGCTCGGTCATGGCCACCTTGATCATCAAGGGGATGTTCAAGCTCACAGCACCGATATTGCAGCGGCCGATTGTGACATATTTGCCGGTTTCCGGATCCTTCCACGGAGAGAGGTAAGCGCGGCAACCCATGGGGCTCGTGATGACGCCTTCTTCTTTGAAAAGACGGGAGACCGTGCCGTACTCACTTGAAATGCTAAGGTAGTCCGGATACATGCAGGTCGAGGAAGTCTTAACGGCTTCGTCGAAAAGCTGCGCGCTGTGCAAATCACCGTGCACTTGCTTCTTATCGTAGAGATAAACCAACTTCGGAAAGACCACGGGCTTGTGGTCGGGACCGTGGCCGTTTCTGCGCACACGCAGCATAACGGAATTGATGAGACACAAGAGGCGCTTGTCATCCTCGGGCAAAGAGACATCCCATTGACCGAAAGAAATCGTGGTGAATGCAAAGTCGCCGCGGCTGCAGGGCACCGTGTTTAACTTCAATTCGAGAGACTGGAAGCCTTGCTCCAACTCGCGAAGCAAAATCTTATCGGCGTAGTGACGGGCAACGTCTTCATTCAAAGCCAATTCATTTTTTGCTTCACTGAAAGCTTTGTTCCAGGTCTTGTGAGCGTAGGGCAGGAGAACCTTATCCAATTCAGCTAAAGTAAAACCACCGAATTGCTGTGCCGTGGCCACGAGCGTGATGTCGCCGATCACCTGCAGGGCAGAAAGCACCGTCTTCGGTTCCGTGTATTGAACGTTAGACATTTCAAAGCCGCCCTGAAGGACCGTCTTAATATCAAACAAACAGCAGTTCACACAGCCCAAGATCATGTCGCGCAGGTCATGGATGTAAATGTCACCGCGTTCGATCAATTCTTTTTCTTTGGCAGACAGATAGAACTGTTTATAAAGGCTCTTTGTCAAATAACCCTTGATCAAAGAACCCTTGGTGGACACCAAGGAGCTGTCAAAGTTAGCATTTTCGCGATCGCCCAAACGAAGGACATCGTCGGCGTCTTGACGCAACTTTTCAAAAGTCTTGGCGTAATTGGTTTTGTAATAGCGGTACTCGGCGTATGACTTGGCGACGTCTTCAAAACCGGTCACCGACAACACGGCAATGACAAGCTCATGAAGTTCAGCGACGGTCACCTGGTCGCGGTCTTTGATACGACGGAGGATGGCTTCAACGATTTTGTGACAAGAAGGCTCGTCAACGGTTTTATCGCAACGCATGGCGGCCTTATTGACCGCGATAGAGATCTTTTGCGGGTTGAAGTCTTCAAGTGACTGATCTTTTTTTACAACTTTCATGGCACATCCTCTGACGGTCAAATGACGTCAACTCTTATTTTTTAATAGGGAACGAGGGAGTCATTTTAATCACTATCAATTGAATTTCAAATAGTAAAAACTACTATCTTTTGGATGTAAAATTCATATTGACACAAGATATTGGTTGCTAAAAAAGTATTATTTTTGAAAACTGAATGTGATCAATAAGTTAGGCAATTAGCATTAGTGTTTTTTAAAAGTGTAACTATCCGTCTTTTTAGTTCTTTTCTATAGCTTCAATAGTCAGTGTAATTAAATTTTTATTCTCTAAAAGAGATTGTCCGATATACACTGCATACAGTAGATACCGTTAAATTTATAGATGAACCCATTGGCAGTACGTGCGGTTTGTGTCTTCTGTTTCATTCAAAAGCGTCTCAAATGAGGCTGTAAATGCGATTTAGAGTTACTGTACTGACTGCCTTTCTTTCTATTGACATTGGTCCTACAACTGGATTGGAACCCGGGAGGCAGGACAGCCTCTGTGACTTAGGAATGGCCCTCCAGTTTAGCAAACATTTTCCAAGCGTTCTTCCGAGTTGCTAAGCATGAAGCCTGTAATTAAACAAATTGGGTCATCTAGTTTAGTTTGGGGCTCTATTAAGCCTTTCTTTTCTCTAAATTCCACCGGTGATAGGTAGCCTAAAGCAGAATGCGGATGCTCTTCGTTATAAAGCTTCACAACATCTGGCAAGCTACTTAATGCCGTTTCAGCACTTTCAAGCTCTATAAACGGTAGATAATCCCGTTTGAGTGTTTTAACATCAAGAAAAAACCGCTCGGGTTTCGAGCGGTTCAAAGGAGTCTAGAGCGCCTTATTTTGCTTTGTACTCACGCAATTTTTCCGTGCCGTACATCGCGGTCATGGCTTTCCCATCCGGACCGATGGTGCCGCGGTGCATACCGGCGGAATTCATCGGGAAGGCGTACTGACCCTTGCGATCCAAGATAATCAAGCCACCGGTGCCGCCGATGGCGCCGACATCCTTAATGGCCGCTTCGCCGGCTTTTTGCACATCAGGACCCTCGTACTTGTAGTGTACGGAAACGTTGTAAGCGGCAGAAGTACGGATAAACATTTCACCAGAACCGGTTGCGGAAACAGCCACCGTGTCGTTGTTGGCATAGGTGCCGGCACCGATGATGGGGCTATCGCCGATACGACCGAAACGCTTGTTGGTCATGCCGCCTGTGGAGGTGGCAGCAGCGAGGTTGCCGTGTTTATCCAGCGCAACTGCGCCGACCGTTCCGAATTTGTAGTCGTACATCAAAGGATCGATGTAGAGCTCGGCATTGGAAGTTTTCTTGGCGCCGTCGTGATCCAACAGGATTTGTTCTTTTTCTTGAGCTTTTTTCAACTGATCATAGCGATGTTGGGTGAAGAACCACTTGGGATCGACGATTTCGGCACCATTGGCCGCACAGAATTTTTCTGCGCCTTTTGAAGCCATCATGACATGGGGCGATTTGGTGCGAACCAAGTCAGCGCAATTCACCGGATGCTTGACGTTGGTCACGCCGGCAACAGCGCCTGCTGTCAACGTCTTGCCGTCCATGATGGAGGCATCCAACTCGTTTTTCCCTTCATTGGTGAAAACGGCACCGCGACCGGCGTTGAAAATGGGATTGAGTTCCATTTGGTTGATAGCAGCCTTTACCGCTTCGACGGAAGTGCCACCGCGATTGAGCACTTCATAGCCTGCTTTCAAAGCCGCCTGCAGACCTTCGTGATAGGCCTTTTCTTCTTCAGGTGAAAAACGGCCTTCGACGATATTGCCGGCGCCGCCGTGAATGACTAAGCGGAAATCATCGGCAGCCAAAGCCGTGCCGCTAAGCGCAAGTCCAAGAGATAGTGCAACGAGTGTTTTGCGCATTGCTGTATCCTTTCTGAAAGATGCGTTAAAACGAGCTTTGAGTATATCCAATCAGCCATTAAACACTTTGTTAATGTCGCTTTGTGCCGTTAGTTCATGTCAATGAATGACGAAAAACAATGGGAATATTTACTAGCTCTGAATACAAGATAATCAATTTAACCAAACAACTATCAGGCACATTTAATTCTCAAAAATTAAAAAATCTTGCTTTTATCCATCAAAATGCTAATGGTAGCTATTCGATTGATCCGTACCTAGTTCAATCTATTCAATCAAATCTCGCATTTAGAAATCTATTGACAGAGACCATTGAGTTTGGTTTAAAACAAAATCAAATACAATACGCAAATCGCTATAAAGAAACAGATTTTGTTTTATATCAAAAATACACCTATGATGAGGTTCAACGTCTTTTAGGGTGGACTCGCAATTTAAATGCTCAAAATATTGGCGGATACTTCTACGACGCAGAAACTAAGACACTTCCTGTCTTTATTAACTACGTTAAAGAAGAGAACGCTATTGCATATGAAGACCGATTCATTTCTCCGGATGAACTCATTGCATTATCTAAGCACCCGAGAAAAGCGAGTTCGACAGACGCTGACCATATGTTTAAGCGTACCGAAGCCGATCGGAACAACAAAATTTATCTTTTTGTGAGAAAAAATAAAGACGACAAAGAAACTAAAGAATTTTATTTCTTCGGAGAAATAAACGCACATGGAAATCCGACAGAGGTTAGAATGCCGGAGTCCAACGATACGGCTTTTGAGATTCAATACAAACTTGAAACGCCAGTTCGTGCAGACATTTTTGAATATATTACTGCAGGGTAAATGAATGAAAACGATTGAAGTCGTCGCTGCAATCATTAAACACGATGATCAAATTTTCGCCACTCAACGCGGGTACGGTGAATTTGAAGGCGGTTGGGAGTTTCCCGGCGGCAAGATGGAAGCAGGGGAGACACCTCAAAAAGCGCTAGTTCGCGAAATTAAAGAAGAACTTGAAACAGATATCGAGGTAGGAGATCTCATTGATACCGTGGAGTATGACTACCCGAAGTTTCACTTGAAGATGCACTGCTTCATCTGTTCCATTAAGCACGGCGATCTTGTTCTCAAGGAGCATGAAGACGCCAAATGGTTAACAATCGATACTTTAGACACAGTGAACTGGTTACCGGCGGATCTCTCCCTTATCGAAAAACTCAAGTGTTACTTAAAGTAATTGCCGGAAGCTATAACTTATTGAGAATTCATATTTTTTTACGATTTTTCAAAAATGTCAGAAAGCTTTTTAGTTAAAATGGCGAACTCTAATTTCATTTTTGACGGAGTTCGCCAATGCGTACAAAGCTTTTGACCCTCTCCGCCTGTGCGGTACTTTTAACCGGTTGCTCAACTTTTACACATCAACCGGAAATCAATACTGAAGGAATCGACAGCATCTACGTTTACACGGGGATGCCTAAAAACAACGTCGAGTCCGACATTTATCAAGTTCTACTTAAAAAGACCCAAAAAGGATTAGAAGAGAAGGGCTATAAGGTTCTTCACGAAACTTCTAAATCAGACAGCGCCGATGCCAAACTCGTTGCGAGAATTGAAGGTGTTCAAAATAACTACGCGGTATTGGGTACCTACACAAAGCTTCGAGTCCACTACGAATTGCACGACGCTCAAGGCGAGCTGATTTACAAAAAGACTTACTCATCGGATTCACTACCGAATTCGCAGCTTGACGATTGGCACATCGCTTTGGCGACAGACCTTGTTGCTTCAGCCTATCACAAGATCAAGCCGCCTTATGAGAAATTGGCTACCAACGTGACAGAAGGGCTTCTTGAAGATTTCCCCGACGTCAAAGTTAAAAATTAAAGCACCAATGGTAATGAGCGCCTAATCAAAAAGCTTTCGGTCACCGAATGCATACCAGGCGCTCAGTCCCCAAAGTGCCACCGCGCACAACATGAAACCAACCACAGACAGCCACTGACCATCCCCTTGGTAAAGCAGACCGCAGATAAAGGGGCCAAAACCGGCCAAAACGTAACCGATTCCCTGCGCAAGACTGGAAATGACCAAAAGCTGAGAAAGACTGTTGGTCTTTTTTGCCATTAAAATCATCGCCATACTGAAAGTGATGCCTTGGGGAATACCGGCTAAAACACATCCCACAAAGGACCAGGTTCCGCCCAATAACCAAAGGACGATGCCGATAGCAAAACTTGCCGTCATAATCAGGGAGGCCGGGCGCTCACCGCCGACCGCTTTGATGAAAGCCGCCGTCAAAATACTCGCTGGCGCGCTCACGAGCAAGAAAACAGCGGAGCCCAATCCGGCCTCGGAAGCAGAAAAACCTAAAGTGCTCAAAATGGTGGGAAGCCACGCCACCGTTGTATAAATAGTGAGCGACTGCATTCCCATCACAAAAATCACGGCCCATGTCAGGGGCTTTTTCAATAGCGCCCACTGAAAAGCGCCGCCCGCCACAGTGATTCGTTTAGCGCGGGGCGCCAAAAACCACGCCACAAGCGCCAAAGCCGACATCAGCACCCAAAGCCCTAAAGGGGCCTCAAGAGAACCAAACGCATCTAAAAGCGGCACTGAAAAATAAGCGCCTATTGATCCGGAAAAACCGATAAATCCTGTGAACACTCCCATAACCAGGGCGATGTTATTCGGAAAATAATCTCTAAGCAAAACAGGCATCAACACATTGAGAACGGCAATGCCGATTCCGATGAGAGCTGTTGCCATAAGCATGACTGAATAAGAAGGGATTAGACGACCTGCCGTGCCGATAAGAATCAGTGCTAAACAAATCAATACGGTAACGAGAAGCCCGAAACGTTTGCTCATTGCTGGCGCCGCCGCGCAAAAGAGTCCGAAACAAGCGATGGGTAGTGCGGTGAGAAATCCGTAAGCGGGGTAGCCGATATGAAGGGTTTTAATGATTTCCTCTGCAACAGCGCCCACACAGGTGATGGGTCCGCGCATGACCAGAATCGTCATCAGCAAGGCTAGAAAAACAATGATTGGCGGATAAGCCGTATTTTTTATCCCTGTCATTGGTTAAAAATCAAAAAAAGACCCCGAAAGTGTAATCCCTTCGCGGCCTCATTCACAAACGAACAGTCAGATCTGAATTAAATCTGAAATTAATAGAGCTTCGAAATCACTTCGAGGGCAAAAACGTCCTGGGCCTTGATCAGTTCGCCCAATTGTTTATCGTCCTTAAAGTCAATCCCCCGGAAGACATCCGATCGTGATCCCCAAAGCGGTGGAGGCCACCATTGCAAGAAGGTTTATCGGTGAAAAGGCATTGATGAAGCCCGCGCCCATTGAAGATAATGTCTCTAACATGTCGGACTCCTTTTAGCCGAATAAAAGCCCCGTGGGAAGGGGAACTGAAAATACGAGAACACAACCGCCACCATCATGATCATCACGACAACAGTCATCAGGTTGTATTTCATCGGTACCTTCAAAAACAAAAGCGATCCAATCAAATACAAAGCGGTCGAAACGTAATAGCCACAAAAATACAGCAGCACCAGATACAAACCGATCGCTACGAACACACCGAAAAACTGTAGGGGCAAGAACCCGTGAAAGACAATCGGATAGTCGTTTTCAACATGATGGTTTTGTCGGAAAAGAAGGAAAGTGCGGATAAGATAAAGAGTGTTGACAAAAATCTTTGAATGTCTTGTGAAGTCAACGAATTGAATTAAACGAGGGAGAGAGTGGCGGGGGCACTTGGAATCGAACCAAGATACCTCGGTTCAGAGCCGAGTACACTAACCATTGTGCTATGCCCCTAAAGGTACCTAACGAACGTTAGGGCGTGAATTTTATCAGGTTGAAAGCAATTTGTCTGTACCTTCTTAAGTTTTTTTAAGAAGAAGTCTCATACGAACATGGGGAATTCCGTCTTCTAAAAATTCTTCAGACTCTGCCCTAAAACCTAATTTTTCATACAAACCTCGTACGTAAGTCTGTGCCTCAATGACAATTTCTCCAGCTCCTAATTGTTCTTTTGCAAACGCAATTGCGTGTTCGACGATTTTTGTCCCGAGTCCCTGATGACGCTTAACAGCAATCACTCGGCCCAATGAGACTTCATGTCTGAGGACACCGGCAGGAATGACTCTTAAATAGGCCAAAATTGTTTCGCCTTCTTGAAGCCAAAGATGGTAGGAAACTTTATCTGCCTCATCGACTTCCTGATAGGCGCATTGCTGCTCGACGACAAAAACGGCTACTCGTAACCGATAAATTTTAAAGAGCTCTTCAGTGGACAGTTCAGAAAAATGCTTAACAATAAAGTTCATGGTGGCACAGAAATAAAATAGGCACGATTTATTGTAATAAGATCAAGCACCATTGCCTAGAAAGTTAGTCATTAATTAAGTTCCGTAAAAAACGATCATGCTCCATGAGCCAGAGCCTGGGCAATTGACCAACAAATGGTTGAGGTTTGCGGAACTGACGGCAATTTTCAAGACCCCTCTGCTTTCTTTGCTTTATTATCCTTCAGTTATTCCTTCACTTCGTGTCAAATAGAGCGAAAATTTAACCGATTCTGTCTTGTACTATTGAACCTGAAGTCCTAACTTTGTTTTATTTTTATCAATGGTCTTAGCCCACCAATCAATTATCTCTGCGCTGACTTCTCCCTTTTTACTTCTGAGAACGAGACGCTGAGCTTCAAGTCTGAACGGAGAGTTAATCGTCACCACTGAACTGCGAAAAGCGGACTGACCGATTAAAAGGAAGTTCGGCAAAATGGCCCAACCCACCCCACGGGCTGCTAACCCCAAAGCCCATAAACCACTATCGATTTCCCAATAATCCGTGTTAACCACAGCAGGACTGGGGGATTGCGGATCACGCGCATGAACGACTATCTGACGATAACGTCTCAAATCATCCACTGTTGGTCTGTCAATGGCCGCAAGCGGATGATTCTTTGCCACGACAATCGATAACGGGGAGTGGCCCAAAATATATTCATCACTTTCTAGCGACGGATCTGATGAGAAAACCAAAGCCAAATTCATGGCTGTTTTCGTGAAAAACCACTTGGCTTCCGAACCCGAAATATTTTCAATCTGCAGACGAACCGAGGGGAATGATTTAGCAAAAAGTCTTAATAAATCAATCATGACCGGTGCTTCAAGCACCAAATCAATACCCATATAAATGGAGGGAGTTTGAGTCTCGCTAAGTGTAAGCGCGCGGTTTTGCAGACGATCGGCTTCCACTAAAACACGTTTGGCTCCGACCAAAAGCTCTCGACCTTGAGCAGTTAGCACCGGTTTAGGGGTTCGATCGAAAAGTTTATAACCAAGTTCGGCTTCAAAACCGGCAATGTGCATGGACACTACCGACTGCGCTCGCTTGAGGTTTCTCGCGGCCGCCGAAAAGGAACCCGTTTCCGCCACCGCTACAAAAGAGCGAATTTCATCAATTTTAAGACCCATTACGGCACCTCTATCAGAATGTTGATAGATTCTAACTCGTTATTTCGGCTTTTTGATGAAATAATACCAAGTATCTAGGTTAATCAATTAGTTATTTATGGCTTTACATTCTCTAAAACACAAACCAGACAGTGCAGTCAGCACTTCTGAACATGACTTATCAGTACTTCATACCCAGTCTGACTTACCTTTCAGTGAGAAAACCAATGCGGCAAACCGTACAAGAGCCGTCTCAAAGTTTGAACTTTGGGCTGCCCGTATCGGCTTTTTCACCGGAGGTTTCACTGTTGCATCATGGGCGCCATTGATTCCCTTTGTGCAATCCAAGCTTGCACTTGAGCCTTATGTTTTGGGATTCCTTCTTTTGGGATTAGGGGTGGGATCCTTTGTCGGTATGCCTCTTGCGGGTACCCTAACTCAGAGACTGGGCGCAAGAAACGCCATTGCTTTATCAGGTCTTGCCTCCTGCCTGCTTTTAGTGCTCTTGGCGTTGATGCCCGGTTTTTACTTTGAATGCTTCGCTTTACTGACTTATGGCGTTGCGCTAGGTTGCCTTGAAGTAAGCGTCAACATTTATGGCACCTATCTTGAAAATCGCCAAAAAAGCCGTCTCATGAGTGGGCTGCATGCCGCTTACTCCATCGGTGAAGTCGCCTCGGCTGCCGCTCTGACTGCTTTATTTGTCTCGGGTTTTGCCCCGATAACCGCCGTTGGGTTCTTGATGATTGTCTTAGCTTTGGTGTTAATCGCCATTTTGCGAAAAATTGAAAACACTAAACTTGAAGCGCCTAAAAAAGAAAAGACCGGCAAAATTTGTTTTAGTCTGATGGGTCCCATCGGTGTTTTGGCTGTTATTTGCGGCGTTATCTTTTTAGCTGAAGGCGCGATGCTGGACTGGAGTGCGATTTATCTTCGAGACAATGCCGGAGTACCCCAAGAAGCCAGTGCTTTCGGGTACACGCTCTTTGTCATCGCAATGGCTATTTCTCGCTTAACCGGTGACCAATTAACGACAAAGTTGGGCCCTCAAGCCGTTTTAACGATTGGCACGCTTTTGATTTTAGTAACGCTTTTGGCACTTGTTTTTATACCTCATCCGATCGCTGCGTTTGCCTCACTCTTTGTGATGGGTTTGGGTATTGCCAACTTGGCGCCGATTCTGATTTCGGCTGCCTCCAGAACCAACTCAATGGATAGTGTCAAAGCCATTACCGCTGTTACCACAGTGGGCTATGGTGGCTTATTAGCCGGGCCGGCATTGATTGGAGCGATTTCATCGGCCGTTTCATTACAGGGTGCTTTCTTATTTATCTGCGCACTGCTTACGATGGGACTGGTGATGATTAAACGGCATCAAAGTGTTTTCAACTAATCCGTATTAATAGGGGAAAAAGCCGGGCAAAAACTGCTCGGCTTTTTTGTCGCTGTTAAAGAGCACCAAAAATATTAAATATAGAGAATTCCTCAAAGATGAGCCATATTCAGGCAATCATTCTCAAAGAGCTTTTGCAAAAATAAAACAAAGAAAATTTGTTCAAAAGGGAGAGATCAATGAAAAAAATCCTGCTGCCCTTTGTTTTGAGCACTTTATTGATGGGAGAAACCGTGATGGCTCAAACTATTGAAATGATCATTGGTGAACGAGCTTTTGCCGTTGATCTTCTCAAACATGACGCGGCTCGGGCCTTTGCTGACAGGCTGCCGATGACGCTAACATTTGAAAACTTTGGTTCAACCGAACGCATCGCTTATTTAAAACAACCTTTAACGATCGGTTCAGCACCGACAGCTACTGATCCCAAAGTCGGCGATCTAGCCTATTACATTCCTTGGGGAAATATTTGTGTTTTCGTCAAAGATTTCAGACATTCAGAAGATTTAGTCCCGATGGGGAAAATGTCATCCGAAGCCACCGAAGCTCTTAAACAAAGCGGAAATCAGCCTGTTACATTCAGAGCAATTAAAAAATAGTGGAGAATTAGTATGAAAAGACGAGACTTTCTTAAATCATCGGCTCTGACAGTCGGGGCATTGGCCGCTCCCGGACTGACTCTCGCTGCCGACAACGACCTAACCTCGCGCTTGACTCACCGCGTCAACGATGCCAGCGCTCCGGAAGTTTTCTTTGTACCGCAAGTCAATTCAGAGGCGTTAATTCGTGTCTATAGTGCATTAAAACAAGCACTTAAAGGACGCGTTGGCATCAAAATGACTTTTGAGACTCCTGGTGGACCGCATTTAGATCCGCAATTAGTAAAGGCTTTAGCCGATCACACAAAAGCCACTTTAATTGACAATAATTGCTATCCGCCGAGAGACACAACGACCAAACATCTGGAAGTTGCTCGTGGCAACGGTTTTGACGAAACCATCGCCCCCATTGATATTTTGGATGCTGACGGATACATGGATCTTCCGGTATCAAAAGGCTACCACTTGAAATTTGCCAGAACCGGCAGTCATTTTGCCAATTACGATACGTTGATTTCAATGGTTCGCTTTAAAGCCCATTTTTTAGATTTCTATGGTGGCACCCTCAAAAATTTGTCCATTTGCATGGGAACAGGCGTGGAAGGAAAATGCCTTATCCACTCAGCCGGTGAAGTGATGGATCATTTTTCATCGCGCGATGATCAAACGACCTGCGAAGCGATGTCAGATGCTGTTAAAGCCACCATGCAAGCTAAGCAGGGGAGATGGGCATTCGTTAACGTTCTGGATGCTTTTGAACCGACCGATGGTTGCGAGCATGCTACCAATCTTGGCAATATCGGCATTTTGGCGAGCCTTGATCCTGTTGCCGTTGATCAGGCCTCCATCGATTTAACTTTTGGTGCCGCACCGAATGAGACGGTCAGACAAATCTGGGAAAAACGACACTCCACCATGTTGACAGCCATTGCCGAAAATAACAGCGTCGGTTACACGCACTACCGGTTCACCGAAATTAAATAATTCGTTAGCTTTGCACTATTCACTTTTTGGTTCAGGCAACAGGAACGAAGAGATGGCGCAAAGCGCACCGATTACAACGAGCATCACCATAACGGTGGTAATGCCGTATGCGTCAGCCACCATTCCTAAAATCGGTGTAAAAATTCCACCTAAACTTGCAGACAATCCCATGGTTACGCCCGAAGCCAATCCAACGTTTTTGGCTAAATAAGATTGTCCCAAAACCACAAAAGCCGCATAGGTTCCATTCAACGTGAAGCTGATCAGAATAAGAATCGGGTATATCCACCATACTGAGGGAACTACCAACACTAGTGCAAAGGCGGGGGCCATCAATAAATAACCCAACTTGCAAGCACGAATCAATCCCACTTTATCGGTTAACCAACCGCCCAACACGGTCATAACCGCACCGCTTAAACAAAGGAAGGACAATAAAGTCCCCGATAAAGCTTCTGATATACCAAAGCGGTAGATACAGTAAAGGGGAAGGAAGGCCAAAACGCTTGTCTGCGCGATACTTCTAAATAAAATGACAAAGCTCAAGCGCATAAATCCATGCCAATCGTTCGTGCTGCCTGTCGATACTTTCTTTTGATTTGCCGGGATTTTTTGGTTCTCAGCCCGTACAGAAGCAACCATTTTTGGGACAGCCCAAATCATTAACGCAGACATCAAAAGTCCGAAAACCAAAAACAATACAGTCCCTGAAGTACCCCATACGCTCAGAGCTGCAGCCGCAATCATTGGAGCAACGCCAAAACCGAGGTTGCCGCCAACCGAGAAAATACCGATTCCGGTGGCTTTATTACCTGAAGAAATACGATTAACAGTCCGCGCCGCGACAGGGTGAAAGATCGAGCTTCCCACTCCCATCAGTGTAATGGCGATAAAAACAAACCAATAATTAGAAAAAAGGCCGGAAATCCCCAAACCGATACCGCTCATTGCGATACCCAACGCCATAAACCATTGTTTTGAACTCTTGTCCGCCCAATAACCAAATACCGGCTGAACAATAGAAGACAAGCAGGATGAAGCAAACATAAGGCCTGCCACTTCTGTGTAGCTTAACCCGTTGTATAAAACTAAGAAGGGGAGAATAGCGGGGAGGGCACCTGGTGCCAAATCCACACATAAATGACCAAGAGAGAGTAAATAAACGAAAAATTTCTGCACGGCAAAGCCCACTGCGATGAACCGGTGACGGGGATTAGCATAACAGATTGATCGTTGGGAAAATAGGTTATTTAATTTATTTTTGAAATAATTTTAATACAATCCTTAATTTTTATTTGCTTTTCAAGATCGAATTGAAAATTATGTTGAATAACAAGTTATCCCAATCGCTTTTAGTGTCAGTTAGTCTATTAATATTGTTCTCGAGTTCGCTTCAAGCTCAGCCGATTACAAAAGATATGCCTGAAGAACAGCATGAAAGAATTCAAGAAGCGTCATCGGTAACGCCAATTACATCGGTTTTAGAAATTTTGAATCAAAGACTGTATAAGCCTTCTGAACTCAAGGAGCTATTGGCGTTAATTCAATCTTTTCCAAGACCGGGAATTGGACAGGCGCAGATGGCCGAACAGCTCAATGCCTATGGAATCAACGCCTTTAATCAAAAAGACCACAGTCTTGCCGTTAAACTCTTTCAACGCGCCGCAAAGGCCAATCCCGCAGAAACATCAATATGGTGCAATCTTGCCGCCGCCAGTCTGGAAACAAAGGACTATGCGACAGCACAGTCCTCAGCTCTTCAGGCTCTGATATTGCATCCGTACAAAAGAGACATCTGGAAATTAGTTCAACAAGCTTGCGCACAAAACAATAATGATACGTGCAGACAAAACGCAGAAATCGTTTTGAAAGCAATGACTCCTTCGGAATAACTCAGAGGAACTGAGCACCGATTATGCCTGCCAGCATAAGCGGAATGTTGTAGGCAATAAAGGTCGGAACACAAGTATCCCAAATATGATCATGCTGGCCATCTGCGTTTAACCCGCTCGTTGGTCCAAGCGTCGTATCCGAAGCCGGAGACCCAGCATCGCCCAAGGCTCCAGCCGCTGACATTAGAAGAATGGTCGCGGGCAGTGAAAAACCAACAGCCTCACACAAAGGCACGTAAATTACAGCCAAAATAGGAACAGTGCCGAAGGAAGTTCCGATCCCCATGGTGACAATTAAACCGATCAAAACGATGATCGTGGCAGCCATAACCTTGTTGGTATGCAAATAAGGGACAACACTTTCAATTAATTGTCCGACAGCACCGGTTTCTTTGAGAATCGCCGCATAGCCGCCGGCAATCAGCATGACAAAGGCAATAAATCCCATCATGGAAATACCGTGGGCAATATGCTGATCCAATTCCGAAAAACTAAAAGCCCTGCCCAAAATCATGACAATCAGTCCAAATAAGGCGGCTAAAGGTAAAGATTGCCAAATAAGCTGAACTGCCACCGCCAAAACAATAGCGATAAGTGCTGCCCAGTGCTTTTGTTCAAGCTTTGCAACAACCTCAGTCTTTACCTCAAGTGCAGCTTCAGAGTCTTTATATTTCCTTGGCTTTCGATAAAAGCCGAAAATCATGACCAAAAGACCAATAAACATTGATAGGCCAAGAATCCAATTGACAGAAGCCACATCTGAAACCGTGGTTGTCATACCGCTTCGCGTCATGCTGTCGGCAACAATGCCTTGGAAAATAAGACCGAAACCAATCGGTAAGGTAATATAAGGAGCTTCCAGACCAAAACTTAATGCGCAAGCAGCGGCACGTCGATCCAACTGCATTTTGTTCATCAAAGTCAAAAGAGGCGGAATAAGAAGCGGAATGAAAGCGATATGAACAGGTACCACGTTTTGGGACAAACAGGCAATAAATGCGAGAACCAAACAGAAAACCATCCTGCGTGATCCTAAATGCTTAGATAGCCACGCAACCAACATCTGCATCAGTCCGGTATCTGCGATAGCAACGGCGAATGTGCCTAATAATATATAGGATAAGGCTGTTGTGGCGTTAGCGGAAAAACCGTCAGCCAACAAAGTCATCGTTTGACCGATTTCAAGGTGACCGGAGATACCGGCTGTAATAGCTGCGAATATCAAAGCTAAAAGTACATTGACTTTAACCAAACACAATACGCAAAGCACCAACACTGAAAGAATAATCGGATTCAAAATCAAATCCATCTGACACCTCAAAATTTTTAACTGGTTCGACTTATACTACGCCTAACTAAATAACAAAAGGAAAATTCGTTTACAGTAGAGTGCGTAAGACAATCGTCCTAACTTTAAAAATTCCGCCTTGATTCCTCTTAATATCGCGCAACATAATAATAGTTATGTTGAATTATCCAAAGCTTTGGATAATTCAACTTATCCAAAGTATTTAGTTATCCAAAGTCCCCTTCATAACGTACTGATTTTTAATTGATTGATAAAAAATTACTTTGGATAATATTTTCGAATTCTGTCATTTTTTAAGGAGACCTTTATGCAAATGACGATTTCGGAATTACAAAATTTACTCGACCGGATTAATAGCGATCTTGCCAACAACGGCTACAGCAAAATGGGACCAAAACACATTTTCGGCTATGTCTACTCCCAACTACTCCTCTACGCCAAAGACAACAACCTCGAGCATTTCGACCTAAAAAAGGCAAAACAATTTTTACTGGATCGTTTTGGAATCAATAGTTCACAACCAAACTCAAGTCGAACCAATTATCGTAATCAACAGGTTCGTGCTATTAAACTAATTTTTGACTATCAAAAACACGGTCGAATACGTAGCAGGATGACCGATAATTACACGGACTCTTGCAAAACAACCCAAGAAAACAAAGCCTTTAGACCTTTCTTCTCAGACTATCAAAAATACCTCTCCTCTCTTGATTTGGCTAAAAATTCGATTTATCTGCATTTGATCGTTGCCAACAAACTTCTCTTAGGACTGCAGATCAAAGACCCGGAGGAATTGCGATCTCTATCAGAAAAAGATATCGACTCTTTTCTTACCAAATGTCACTTTAAAAAAGCTAACAGTGCTTCCACAAATGTTTACTCAATTCGCCACTTCATTCGCTTTTTATATCTTCATAAATACATTCCAAACGATTTTTCAGAGCTAATTTTTGCTAAACGCGGTTTACAAGGACATGAATTGCCAATAATTTGGTCCGATATTGAGATCACGAAATTATTAAAAGCTTGTGATCGCACAAATTCTACTGGCAAGCGCGACTATGCCATTATCCTTTTAGCGCTCCGTACCGGTCTCAGGGCTATTGACATTGTGAACCTGAAGCTAGCGAATCTAGACTGGAAGAATTCAAAAATATCGCTGATACAGGAAAAAACAAAAGAGCCTTTGGAAATTCCATTAACTAGGGATGTTGGATGGGCCATTATTGACTATTTACGAAGTGGTCGCCCTAAAACAGACAATCCTCACGTATTTCTACGACATCATCCACCATTTGAAAGGATGCGCGGCTCGACATCCTTACATGGAGTAATGAAAAAAAGAATTTTTGAGGCGCACTTAAGATTTGATTCCCCTCACGCCATGCACAGTTTGCGCCACACTTTCGCCACTCGCCTGATGAATAACGCAACGCCTATTCCAATCATCTGCAGCCTTCTGGGACATACGAACATAAAAAGTACTGAGAACTATCTTCGGGTCGACATTAACAATCTCAGACTGTGTTGTTTGAAATTAGGAGAGTACTACCATGAATAAACTACAAACTCCTGTTCATTTCAATTCCGTGTTCGCCGACGATTTGGTCAATTTCATTGCACTAAAAAGATCACTGGGAATCAAATTTCAAAATGCAGAATATTTCGCTAAACAATTTGATGAGCTCGTAAAAGGCAAACAGCTTCAGCAAAAAGCTTTAACGAAATCAATGGTAGTTGAATTCTGTACTCCTCAAGCTCATCAAAGTCCCAACACAGTGAAACCCAAAATTTCATTCATCCGACAATTTTCAATTTACTTAAGGAGCCGAAAAATATGTGAAGCTTGGCCACTGCCAAGAATTTACGGCGGCAGATATATTCAATTCGTACCCTATATCTACAGCCAAGAGGAAATCTTCAATCTCATCAAATGTTCCCAATATCAGTTTTACAAACCGAGTACTCCTTATTGGCATTTAGCTTTTCCTCTCATCATAAAAATCTTGATTTGCTGCGGATTACGTATTTCTGAAGTTCTGCGTCTTCGACTTAAAAACCTTAATTTGGATGAAAACTATCTACTCATTCTGAACAGCAAAAATGGAAACAATCGGATTGTTCCCTTCTGCGATGAGATCAAAGATGAGTTCGTCATTTATCTGAACTACACCGATCTTGATACCAGCTCTGATAACTATATTTTCCCCTACCGCTATGGGCAACCAATTTCTTCAGGCAGTTTTAGAACTCAATTCAATCATCTTTTGCAAACAGCCGGAATTCCGAGAACTGAGACCGGACCACGAATTCACGACCTTAGGCACACATTTGCGGTTTACAAACTAAAAGAATGGGCTGAGCGTGGGATGGATTTAAAGACTTTATTACCTTTTTTGAAATTCTATATGGGTCATAAAACATTTGAAGAAACGGCTTATTACCTGCGACTTACAGTCAACAGCTTCCCCTTGATCCGAAAGGTCATGGAACCCGTTGCCAAAGAGGTTTTCCCAAACTTTGATGATTATGTTTTTGAGGAATAAAGCAATGAAACCAACTGATTTTGCAGAAAAATTAACCGACTTTTTCAATTCATATCTGATCCGGGAACGAAACTTAAGTCACAACACCATTCGCTCCTATAGAGACACTTTCAAGCTTTTCTTGGAATACATGAAATCAATTGGCATGAAGCCGGAAAAGATCTCACTTAAGCACTTTACTGCAGAAAGAATTCGTGATTTTTTATTCTGGCTTGAAGATAACCGATTGGCCTCTGCCTCAACACGAAACCAACGAATGGCAGCATTACGATCATTTCTGCGCTTTCTAGAAATCGAATGTCCGGAACATTTGTTTGAAATTCAAAAAGGACTCGCCATTCGAAAGAAAAAATATCAGAAAAAGACGGTTCAGTATCTCACAATCTCTGATGTTCAAGCTCTTCTAAAGATCCCTGATGCCCGTACTCGCAAGGGATTAAGAGATTTAGCCATTTTGAGTCTGATGTACGAAAGCGGCTGCAGAGTTCAAGAACTGATTGATTTAACAGTCGACGATCTTAATTGCGGCAGAACCCCCACTATCAAAGTCATTGGCAAAGGTAATAAAGCAAGGCTCATTCCAATCAGTGATCAGGTCAAAAAGATTCTTTTGGAATATTTGAATCGATATAACTTAGCGAATGTTTTCGGGCCTCAATACTCTCTCTTTTTCAATGCCGGTCTGAGGAAACTCACACCGGAAGGCGTGAATTACATTCTCAAAAAGTATTACGAAATTCTAAGGCTTGAACGACCAAAATTGCCGGAAAGAATCCACTGCCACGTTTTACGCCACTCAAAAGCCATGCATTTGCTAAACAGTGGGGTTAATCTGGTTTATATCAGAGACTTTTTAGGACATGAAAATGTCACTGCAACGCAAATATATGCCAAAGCTGATGCAGAGCAAAAGAAGCGAGCGATTGTTGAGGCGTCAGCACCTGTGTGGGTAGATACGAATTTACCTGATTGGAACAAAGTATCGAACATAGAGGAAGTACTGGAGCATTTATGCAAACGTTAGCCAGTAACACGCCCCTAATTGTTTGTATGTATAGCCTTTTTCAATGCATTTTCATAAACTAATAATTAAGGTTAATTTACCTAGGGAGGTAATTATGAGATTTGTAGCCCCCCCCGTTCAATCTTGTCTGATTAAGAACTTTCCTTTAAAGCTTCTTAGCATTTCAATCTTCCTTACTCTGGGGCAAACTAGCTTTGCTTATGATTTCAGTATCCCTGAAACTCCGACTTTGCCAACTAATCTACCGTATAAAGTCTTAAATGTTGATAGCTCTACAACACCTAATGCTCCCTCTGGTAACCCTATTTCAGGTTCTGGTGATTGGTATGGTCCAACAGATAACACAATCACTAACAATGATGTTCATATTGCTATACAGGCAGATAATCGTGTGATTGGAGGTTGGTCCACAGAAGACTCTGAAATTGTTTACTTTAACCGTGCCGTTCTTAAAAAAGATAGCCGTGTGCTCGGAATTTATGGTGGTTACTCACTCAGTGGTAATACTGAAAACAATATTGTAGAAGTTTTTGGTAGTACATCAACAAATGGTGATCCTGAGGTCTATGGTGGATACAGTAACGATAAAGGCGATGCCATTAAGAATATAGTATTCATTCATAGCGGTGCCACAGTATATGGAGATATTGGCGGCGGTAAAGCGAACAAAGCAGGCAGGGCTGAAGGAAATATTGTTGTCATCGAACAAAACGCTGAAGTCACTGGCTACATCAATGGTGGTAATGGGGACTTGGGTGCCTTTAACAATTCTGTTTTTGTCCTAGGTGCCGTAAAAGGTACTGGATATTGGCTTTATGGCGGACAAGCTGGAACCAATAACGACAGCAATGGGAACACCGTTTACATCGGTCCTAGTGGACTTGTCGAAGGTCACGTATTTGCTGCCTACGCACCTCATGGAACCGCCTCGGACAACGTCCTGATCATTGAGGATGGCACCGTCCAAGGGAATGCCGGGGCCGTGAATGCTTATGCTGGAGGGATATATACAGAAGGGACAGGCAACGAGTTACACCTGCTTGGGAATGCCATTGTAGAAGGTGGAGCCGGTGCTCATTTTGACAGTTGGCAGGAAAACGCAACGCGTGGTCATAATGCTCTGGTACATGTCAACGGTACGGTGAAAGTCGGCAGTCTCTCAGGTTTTGATCTCCTTGTACTCGAATTGACAGACGATAACGTCAATACTGCCGCTATTACAATTACTAATGAACACGACGTGATTTATGAAGCGGATCCAATCTTAGACTTCACAAGCGTTTCTACCATAATTAATGGAGATGCTTTAACCGACCCGAACAACGGTGCCAAACTTATTGTCAGTCAGAATCAATCACTGAATTTAATGGTTGATGATAAAACGACCTTTTCGGACGAAACGAATGTCTTTGTCGATCAGACTTGGAAAGTTTCGGACGAAATTGTCGCTGATGGTGGAATCCAAATTGACGAGGTGTACATTGATCCTAAGGGTAATATCGTCACTTCATTGGACGGCGTTGAAACGATTTTAGGTAAAAAGGAAGAAAAGATCGTTAAGCCAACTGTTGAAAGTCGCACTCTTTCAGAATCTTTCTTAGGTACGATCGCGTTTGTCAACCAAGGTGCCGAGTTCATTGCCGATGAAGGTATCCGAGCAATGACTGAATCTGCTTCCCCTGATTCTGTTTCTGCATTTGGTGCAATTCACGGCGGTACTTCTAAATATGAAACAGGATCTCATGTGGACGTTGATGGCGTAACTTTGGCGACTGGTGCCACAACTAAGATCGGCAACTTAATGTTGGCAGGTTTCATCGAGGCTGGGTGGGCCTCATCTGAAAGTCATGTGACTAACGCCGATGGCGACGGTGACCATGATTACTACGGTGTGGGTTTAGCCACTCGATACAGCTTTAATAAGCCTTTTTACATTGACGGTTCTTTGCGATTAGGTAAAGCATCCACAGAATTCGATGGGCATTACGCAAAAGATGCAGCCGAATATGACGCTGATAGCCTTTACGGTTCAGTCCATATCGGTGCAGGTTATGTATTCAATCTGATGGAACAGCTTGATCTTGATGTTTATGGCCGTTATATCTTTACTTATCTGGAAGGAGACAAGGTGGATCTTGGTGGAAATAACGGCAGCTTAGACATGGAAAACACAAAGACACATGCTTTCCGAGTCGGTGCAAGGTTGAACGGAGACATCAATGAAAATGCCGCTTGGCGGTTTGGCTTAGCCTATGAACATGTTGCTGACGGCGATGCAAAATCTGATTTGCTTGTTTCAGGTCTTCGTGTACCGCTGGATGTCCCTACGCTTGAAGGTGATACGGGTGTTGTTGAGGCAGGTTTCACCATGAAACCCAACACATCTAGTCCCTGGTCTGCCGATTTTGGTGTTAAGGGCTACGTTGGAGATCGTGAGGGTGTGACCGGGAACATGCTCATTAGATACGCTTTCTAATTTCTCCTAAGCTTGAGTGCCTGATTGAAAAGTCAGGCACTTTTTTATTGCTTGAATTTAGGCAAATTTTGAAAATATTATCCAAAGTATTTTCAGAAAAGAGTATTGACATTCAATAGGTTAAGAAGAAAACTTTGGATAACAACTTGGTTCGGATAAGTTGAATTATCACGAGTGTTTAGTTATTCAAAGTTCCTCTTCTAACCAACTGATATCTCATATAAATAATCACTTATTTGAAAGACCGAGGAAAAAATTAATTTCTAACACTAGCCAATCCGAAATCCTGCAACTGGATGCTTCTGCTGAAAAAATAAAGCTCAAAATTCTGCAAATTTTGATCGCAGTCAAATCTTCAATTTGTCGACAGGATAAAGCCTTTCATAAAAAATCATTACTTTTCTACTTTGGCCTTCTACTGCAAAGCCCTTATACCGATAATCACTGTTATGTATTCGGTGAACTGCGAAATAAGATTTTTATTTAATAAAAGTTGATCTGTTCAAAATTTTCAGCTTATTTTGTCGGCCAATCAAGCCTTTTATTCAAATATATATTAAAAAAACTCGTCTATTTTCAATTGGTTAGTTATTTTTTGTTGGAAAAACTTTTTTGTAAACTGCTTCGCATTGTGTTTGAACAATATCCCATGAAAGGATTTTTAAAATGAAAAAAACACTTGCAAGCCTCATTTTTGCAACCATTGTTGCCGGCAGCACTGCTGCGCAGGCCGCTACCATCCTCGTTGGCACCGATGCGGGCTTAGCCCCTTTTGAATTCAAAGACCAAAAAAGCGAAGAAATCGTCGGTTTTGACATGGACATCATTAAAGCGGTTGCCAAAGCTGTCGGTGATGAAGCAAAAATTCAAAATATGCAGTTTTCAGGCATCATCCCCGCTCTTCAAACCAATATGATTGACGTAGCCGTGGCCGCAATCACGATTACAGATGAACGCAAAAAACAGGTACTTTTCTCTGACCCTTACTACGATGTTGGCCTGGCAATGGTCATTAAGGCGGCAAACAAAGACAAGTACTCAGAGCTCAAAGACATCGAAGGTAAAGCTATTTGTGCTCAGATAGGTTCCACC
The DNA here is from genome assembly GCF_023336895.1 of Parasutterella secunda. GTDB lineage: Bacteria > Pseudomonadota > Gammaproteobacteria > Burkholderiales > Burkholderiaceae_F > Aphodousia > Aphodousia faecalis. The sequence continues at coordinate 5,577 of NZ_JAMBLT010000013.1, read as the reverse complement.
GGCTCTCTTTTGGCACAATCGGTTAAAGGGGCTAAGGTGATGAATTTTGACCAAGTAGCCGAAGCATTGATGGAACTGAAAATGGGCGGCTGTGAGGCTGCGCTTTTAGGTGATACGACAGCTCGCCATTATCAAAGTCAGCACCATGACAAGGATCTGTTGATCGTTCCTCACCTCTACAATCCGAAACAGGTTGGTTTTGCGGTCTCCAAAAATAATCAGGCGCTCGTCGAAAAACTCAACAAAGGTCTGGCAGCTATTAAAGCAAGTGGCGAGTATGACAAAATTTACGAAAAGTGGTTAGGCAAAAAAACTCACTAACTCAGTACATCCGAACCCAAGGCAATCCATCATCCAAGAGGTTTGCCTTGGGTATTTTCATTGCTTTTCCACTGACCTAAATTTTTGCAGACTGTGAAATGCTAGTTAACTGATTCTTCGTCTGGCACAGCAGTATAAAGGCCAACTTGTCCGACTTTGAACGAAAAAATTAATTTTCTGACACTAACCAGTCCAAAAGACTCAGACACCGTATCCCAGAATATTGTTGACCGATAAACAAAGGATCCAATGTCAAAATACATTTAGGATAATGATCGGCAATATTCTTTAATGAGTTTAATTCTCTCTCAAGAGTTTGCTCATCAGAAAGGTAAGCCGCTACTTGGTAATAAACATAATCATTTCCATTAGCCGCTACAAAATCAACTTCCCCCGCCCTATCTGTGCCAACATAAACAGACTGATATCGTCTCTTAAGTTCTAAATAAACAATATTTTCAATTACATGACCCAAATCCGGGCTTATACTGCTTATTAAGAACTGCCGAAAGGTCGGATCAACCAAATAATATTTCTCATCCTGTTTTAATAACTGACGAGCCTTAAGGTTGAATCGCGGAACTTTAAAGCAAAAATAGGCGTCCTCCAGTGCTTTTAAGTAAGCTGAAATTGTTGGTTCAGAAAACGATACTCCGAAGGACTTAGCCGTATTGGCAATTTTTCTAACTGATAACGAGGATCCCAAGCTTGAAGCCAGAATTTGAGACAACTTGATTAACAACGTGACATCTTTGATTCCTTTTCGATTACCCACATCTTTCAAAATCATAGAATCAAACAGCATTTGATAATAGTCTTTGCGCTCTCTAGGCATTCCTCTAAATAAAAGCGCCCCCGGGAAACTGCCTTCCGTAAGGTAAACCGCTAAATTTTCTCTGGAAGGTTCATCATGTTCTCTTGTTGTTAAAAATTCTTTGAATGAAAACGGATAAACCTTGATTTCCAAGTAACGACCCGTCAAATATGTTGTCAATTCTCCTGATAGAACATAGGCATTCGAACCGGTCATATAAAGGTCAATGTTTCCGAACAACATTAGGCTTTCGGCGACCTTCTCAAACCCCGGACATTCTTGTATCTCATCAATGAATACGTAATAAATTGAATCTTTGGCTATTTTTGAAGCAATGAAATCGTATAGGGATTTTTTATTCCTTAACGACTCATTAGATAAATCTGCCAAATTTAATTCAATAATGTGATTTTCGTTAATTCCGCTGGCTAACAGCTCGTTTTTCCATAATTGCAAAATCGTCGACTTACCACTGCGCCTCGTGCCGGTAAGTATTTTGATGATCGGTTTATCTTTTAACCGTTTTAACTGCTCAATGTAATAAGGACGAGGAATCATAAGATCGTCAAAATTAAATTTTATACTTTCGAAATTTTTGCTAAAGTATAAAATATTTTTTAGACAATTGACACTATGTGACCTTGCCTGAAAATAGTTGACAGTTTTTAAAACTATGACTGATTCGGTTGATAAACTTTTTAGTATTGCCAGATTTTCGTTACGAACTGGACTTAATTTGCTCACAGCCCCCGTACGACAAGGTTAATTCCCATAAGAACCATCGTAACCGAGAGAATGATCACAAGGAGTCTTGGTTTGCTCTTCTTTGCAATACGGGCGCCGATCTGAGCACCGATCACACAGCCGCAACCAATACAAATGGCCGGAACCCAAATAATGTGATTCAAGGAAGCATGGCTAATTGTGCCCACCAGAGAGCTGACCATCAAAATGAAGGTTGAAGACGCGGTGGCGATTTGAGCCGGGAAACCCAAAATAAAAACCATCATTGGGACATCGATAATACCGCCGCCAATGCCAAAAATAGTCGAGATAAACCCAACACCAAAGGTCAGAACTACACCAAGCCAAAGGTTAAACGGGGCCGTTGCCGGATCGAAGTCTTCAGGACGCGCAGTGGCTCGTTTGGAATTGGATTTCCAATACATGAAGCAACCTAAAACGACAAGCAGGCAACCAAAAGCGATGGAAAAACTCGCGCCAGTGAAATATTTGGAGACGAAACTGCCACAAAAAGCACCGGGAATGGTACTAAGCGCAAACGGTATCGCCGCTCGGAACATAATGCGCTTTTGTTTCATATAGGCATAAGCTCCAGAGACAGCGTTGCAAGCTACGGCAAAAAGGCTGGTACCGATAATTTGCTGAACTGTACTGAACGTCATGGAACCATCGGGAGCGTACATCGTATACATGAAAAGCGGCACAAGAATCAGGCCGCCACCAAGTCCGATAAGTGTCCCAAATGTACCGACACAAACACCAACCACCAAAAAGAACAAAAATTCCATGATCAAAAAAGCAATTAAAGAGGTACCTTCCCTTGGTTATATACTTTTCTATATGGCTTATCAACAAGTATTTTTTCTTAGAAGAAGCTTTTAACCAACACGAAGAACGTCGGAAAACCGAGTGGTATAGGAAGGACTTTTCATTTCGCGCTTCATTTTCCAATCTTCCGAATCGCGTTTAACAGCTGAAAAGCAAATCGTGCCGTTTCCGTATTTATTGTTTATTTGGTCCAGTGTTTCCGATAAACGCTCGTGTTTTTCTCTTACGAGGCCAAATAAATCTTCAGTCGTTTCTCCTTTACGCCGAATATTTTCCAAAATAACGCCGGCTTTTTTATAAGCAACTCCTTTCACGTAATGTTTATCCAGAAGTTTTACGGCGCTCTCTAATATGGTTGGTGTGTCGTTTACGTACATCGCCAAATCAACAGCGTCCATGGTGGCGTACACAGGCTTTCCCGTCTTAAAGCGGTTTGAATAAAGAAAAATACCGACGCGGGAGGTCATCAGATGCTCTTGCCGCAAGACTCGCGCGGCCTCTTCGGCATGCATGGTGATTGCACTTAAAAGATCGTTTTGATCGAACACGTCCTTGGAAAAGCTTCGGCTACGAAGAATTCTTTTTCTTGTTGGAGGTGTGGGTTCAAACTCAATTGCCTCAATCCCCCGAAGTTCACGGGCTGTTTGAATCACATTAATAGGGAAACACTGCTTTAATAAATTTTCAGAAGCTTGGGCTAATTCCAAAGGCGTTTGAATCCCGAGTTTCTTTAAACGCATAGCCAATTGGGAACCGATTCCCCAAATTTCCCCAACCTCTTGATAAGCTAAAGCTTTTCGTTGTCTTGATGAAGAAAGATCGTTCCAATTCAAAACCCCGTGAAGAGCCGGAATTTTCTTAGCTAAATGATTACAGTATTTGGCTAGTGTTTTGGTGGGTGCGATGCCGACACAGGCCGGAATGCCTATCCATTGCCGGATACGCTCCCGAATGCAAAGACCTAATGTTGTTAAATTATCCAGCCCTGAGAGATCGGCAAAGCATTCATCGATGGAGTAAACCTCAATGGCGGGTACCAACCCGGCGATGATATTCATCATGCGGGAAGACATATCGCCGTAGAGCTCGTAGTTGCTTGAAAAGACCGCAACCTGATGTCGACAAATAATATCTTTAACCTGATAAAACGGTACGCCTCTTTTTAGTCCCAGCGCTTTGGCTTCTGCCGTCAGCGTGACAATGCAGCCATCGTTGTTACTTAAAACAACCACCGGACGGTGACGTAAATCGGGTCTGAAAACGCGCTCGCACGAGGCATAAAAAGAATTTCCATCAACCAGAGCATACATGGAGAGCCTTCACTAGGCAGCGACTTTTCCGGAGACAGATTTGATCACAAAATTGACAACCCCGAATAGTTGCCACTCCTGACCTTCCTGCGGATAAATATCCGGATATTGGCCAGTAGAATTCTCTGCTTTTAAGTAAAAGCCCGAGGCTGTACGGACAAATCGCTTGACGGTATAGTCGTTGTCAATTTGCATAACAACGATGTCTCCATTCTTAGGACTGCGGGAACGGTCCACAACAATTAAATCATCTTCCGAAAGCCCAGCATCTATCATCGATTGACCGGAGACTCTTAAAACAAAGGTGGCCGGTTCGTTATCAACCAACAGTTCATTAAAGTCGATCGTTTCCTTGTAACTTTCAGCCGGTGAGGGAAAGCCCGCTTGTACGGAGTACTCAAAGAAAGGCACTGAAATTTTTGAGTACGGATGAACGGCGGTTATGCCGATAGCTAACTCCTTTGTCAGGCTCTTTGCCGTCGTCAAGGTTTGTCGAAGCCACTTTCCGCCCCCTTTTTCCTGAAACACTTTTTTTTGATCTGCAGTCACGCGGGCAATAATGGTTGCCTCCAAGGCTGCATCTCCTTCCGGTTTACGACCGGCGTTAACTCTTTTACCGCCCCGCTGTTTTTTTAACATATCCGTTCCTTGTTTTTTTTATTGAAATTGTAATACAAAATCAATAAAAGTCAATTTAATTCTTGAATGGACTCAATCAGATCTAGCAAAATTGGGCAGTAAAAAACTGAAAATATCCGCAAACCCGAAATGAAGCAAATTAGGCGTTTAAAATTTTTTATTCCAATTCCCCTATCCGGGTCAAAAATTGGTGAACTTCCAATGCGGTACGAATATTGAGTTTATGGCAGGCGTTGCCGCGATGGATTTTGACCGTATGTTCTTGAATTTGCAGTTGATCGGCGATGACTTTATTGGACAAATTCTGAGCCACCAGTTTCAAAATCATGCGTTCACGATTTGTCAGCGCCTCATATTGCGCATGCAGCATCTGCGTCTCGTACTGCTTTCGTCTGGCCTGAAGATTTTCCTCAACTAATCGTGCAGTGGTTTCGCGCAATTTTTCTGGTTCAACGGGCTTTTCGTAAAAGTCTTTCGCTCCCCGCTTCAAGGTGTCAACCGCCAGACCAATGTTGCCATGCGCCGATAGAAAAATAATCGGAAGATCTATTTCTCGCTTGTTAATTTCCTGCTGTAGCTCAGGCCCACTCATCCCCGGCATTCGCACATCCAAAATAATGCAGCCGGGATATCGAAGATCATCTTTTTCCAAAAACTCTTCGGCCGTCGCATAGCAAGCCGTCTCCAATAAAGGCTTCAGAATTTCGAACCGTTTCCTCATCATCGATGATTCGGACAATGGGACGATAAAGATCAGGATTCACAAGAGCTTTCATTGTTTTTTCTATTGCAGTTATCAAAGCTAAGTTTAACCATTAAACCGTGAGGATTAAACGCTTCGAATTGAAGACGAGTGGTATGCCGTTCGGCAATCACTCGGCAAATGGACAGCCCCAACCCCAGTCCTTCAATTTTTTCACT
>NZ_JAMBLT010000012.1 GCF_023336895.1 Parasutterella secunda | reverse complement strand
CAAACGCCTTAGCCTTTGTAGGCTCGGGCGTTTTCTATAAGTTCCCGAGCATTAGCTCGAGCCTTTTCAGTGATATCGGCCCCGGCTAACATACGAGCCAGTTCTTCAACTCGTTGATCATCGTTTAATTCACGCAAACGGCTCACCGTTGTGTCATCTTCCTGAGACTTCTGTACCTTTAAGTGATTTTTCCCGTAACAGGCCACTTGCGGTAAATGGGTGACGCACATCACTTGACGCTCAAAAGAGAGCTTTTTAAGAAGTTTTCCAACCACGTCAGCAACCGCACCGCCGATGCCGGCATCAACTTCGTCAAAAATCAAAGTATCCACAGGGGTGGATTTTGATGTGATCACTGAGATGGCCAGACTGATACGGGATAACTCACCGCCGGAAGCGACTTTGGAAAGGGCTCGAGCGGCCACACCCGTGTGACCGGCAACCAAGAATTCACACTTTTCAACGCCAAGCGAATAAGGTTCGCATTCATTAAGAGAGGCTTCAAATCGGCCGCCTGTCATCGAGAGCATTTGCATGGCATCTGTTACAGCCACAGAAAGCGTCTTTGCGGCTTGGCGGCGCTTCTTGGACAGTCCTTTGGCGGCTTGCATAAAAGTCTGGCGCGCCTTTTCCTCTTCTTTCTCTAACGCTTCTAAGTCAAGATTTTGCTGCAGGGCTTTAAGCTTTTGGCCTGTTTCTTCGTATTTTTCAAAAAGGGCTTCCGGCAGGGTATGGAATTTCCGAGCCGCATTAAAGTAAAGGGAGACTCGCTCATCAACTTCTTCAAAACGGCTCTCATCCAAATCCGTTCGATCTGAATAGCGTTCAAGTTCACGAACCGCATCTTCTAAAATGGCCTGAGCTTCAGACAATTGATTGGCAATTTCGCCTAACTTCTCATCGTATTGAGAAAGGGATTGCAATTGTTCCGTGTGTTGCCCTAAAAGCGAAAGGGCACTTTCGTCGTTTTCAGACAGTTCACTTTTGGCTGCATCGAGCGCTTCTAAAATGTCATGCGCGTTACCCAGGCGTTTGTGCTCTGCATTGAGTTCTTCCCATTCGCCCTTTTGAGGGTTGATTTGAGAAAGTTCCTCATGTATCCAGGCCAAACGGTCAGCCTCATCAGATAATTTTTTCGCGTCTTCTTTAGCTTGAGAGAGGCGTTTTTGAGCGTCTTGCCACGTGGCAAAAGCAACCTTTGTTTCAGCCAGTTCTTTTCCATAGCCGCCATAGGCATCTAGCAATGCTAACTGTCCCGAGGTTTTCAATAACGATTGCTGGGCGTTTTGTCCATGAATATCAAGAAGTTGGGCGGCAATCTCTTTAACTTGGGAGGCGGTGACGGCCACGCCGTTTATCCAAGAGCGAGAGCGGCCGTTGCGGTCAATGACACGTCGAATAATGGCGGTTTTTTCCAACAGATCATCTTCTGTGGTTAGTGCAAAATCACGAAGGTGAGCAAACACCTCGTCATTGACTTCAAAAATGGCCGTGAGGTCTGTTTGTTTGGCCCCTTCACGAATAACACCGCTATCGGCTCTGCCACCTAAAATCAGCTGTAACGCATCAATCAATATGGATTTGCCGGCACCAGTTTCACCGGTAAGAACCGTCAGCCCAGTCGATAAATCCAAAGAGAGCTCTTTGACGATGACAAAGTCTTTAAGTGAAAGGTGCAAAAGCATGATAAGGCTAATCCTTGATGGGCAGCGAAGCGTTGGCCGAAGGCATCAGATTCCAATACAGTTTTCGACGCAGTGTGTCGTAATGATTGTGTCCGATCGGATGCAAAATAGTGAAACTTTCAGGCAAAGTTCTGACTCGGAGAACGTCGCCCTTTTGCATCGGGAAAAAATCCTGCATATCGCAATAAGCTGATGCTTCCCTTGCCTCAATCAGACTGATATCCACGATACTAGAACCGGGAAGGACAATCGGACGATTGGTTAGGGCGTGGGGGGCGACCGGTACAAGAACCATGGCGTTTAAGGCCGGATGCAGAATCGGGCCGCCGGCGGCCATTGCGTAGGCAGTAGAACCCGTGGCAGAGGCAACGATGATGCCGTCAGCCCGTTGAGTGGCCATGGGATGGCCATCTACCCAGACGTTAAATTCCACCATAGAGCCCGCTCGACCGTGTGTGATACCTGCATCGTTTACAGCCGTGGCGTTAAAGACGATTTCGCCCTTGCGATAGACACGGATGTGAAGCATTGAGCGAGTATCGACTTCATATTCACCCCGAAGCAAAGGCGGCAAGTCTTTATCCATTTCCTCAAGGGAAAAATCAGTGATAAAACCAAGACGGCCGGCATTGATGGCAATGATGGGAAGCTTGAAGCGGGCCATACGCCGGGCGATGCCAAGCGTTGTTCCGTCTCCGCCTAACATAATGATCACGTCAGCTTTAGAGCCTAACTCATCAAGGCTGACACCTTGAGTTCCAGGGAGATGCTCTGCCGTACTCTCTTCAAGCAAGTATTGGACGTTTTCTGCACGCAAAATGGTAAGAAGCTTTTTTAATGCCTCACCCATCGGTTCCGTTCGCTTGGCAAAGACTGCGGCGGTCTTAAACGATTTCACTTTTCAGGGCCTTTAAAGCGACAGACCGAAAGGAAAATACACTTTCGGTCCGACCTTTTTAATAAAGAAATTATTCTTCGGCTTCTGCGCCGATTGCAACACTGTGGAAACCGGCGTCAACGTGGACGACTTCGCCCGTGACGGCGCTTGCCAAATCGGAAAGCAAGAAGGCAGCGACATTGCCCACTTCTTCAGTCGTTACCGTGCGACGAAGAGGAGCATTGGCTTCCATATGGTAAAGCATCTTAGAGAAACCTTGAATACCCGAAGCCGCCAAAGTCTTAATCGGGCCGGCAGAAATGGCGTTAGCGCGGATGCCCTTGGGGCCGACGCTGCTGGCAATGTAGCGAGTGCTGGCTTCAAGCGCAGCTTTGCAAAGGCCCATGGTGTTGTAGTTGGGAACCACTCGTTCGCCGCCCAGGTACGTGAGGGTCAAAAGAGAACCGGCGCGGCCTTGCATCAAGGGTAAAGCGGCTCGGGCGATTGCCGGGAAAGAGTAAGCGGAAATATCCATGGCTGTTTTAAAAGCATCACGCGTGCAGCCTTCAAGGAAGTCACCGGCAATGGCTTCACGCGGAGCAAAGCCGATTGAGTGAACCAGACCGTCCAAGGCGCCCCAACGTTCTTTAATTTGTGCGAAAGCGTTATCGATTTGTTCGTCACTGGAGACGTCCATTTGCAGTACAAAGTCACTGCCGAAATCGGCGGCAAAACCGGCTACGCGATCTTTGAAGCGTTCGTTGGCGTACGAGAAAGCGAGTTCCGCGCCTTCACGGTGGCAGCACTTGGCAATGCCGTAGGCAATAGAGCGGTTGGAAACAATACCCGTGATCAGAATCTTTTTACCTTGAAGAAAACCCATTTGATCCTCACTTTTTTAACAATGGATAACGGATTGGATTTTAGCTAAAGCGCTAAAAACTTTGAAGTTAAGGGCCAAGGTTTAGCATTAATGAGGGATGACTAAACGCTGACCGGGTTTGAGGTTTTTTGTTTGAAGACGATTTTCGTCCATGATGGCGCTTACGCTGGTGCGATGGCGTTGGGCGATCGTGTAGAGCGTATCGCCGCGCTTGACGCGATAGGCCGTCTTCCGAAGACCGGCACGCTGTACTTCACGAACGGTCAGGCGCAATCTTTGGCCCACCTTGATTGTGTTGCTTTTGAGTCGGTTTTGTTTGCGAATGTCCGCAGCCTTAACACCAAAGCGTGAGGCAATGCCCGATAAGGTATCTCCGCTTCGTACTCGATACGTAATGCGTCGAGTGGTGGGCAGTGGAACGAGGCGCATGGCGGAGTCGGCTTCTGCGACCTGAATGTCCTGACTGGCATGAGCATCTTTAACAAGAATGGTGCTGCCGACCTGAACACGACGATTTTTCGGGATCTTATTGGCTGCGCGCACTTCATCTTCAGTCATGCCGTAACGTTTGGCTATGGTTTTCAGTGTCTCGCCTTTTTTTACCGTATGCGTGGACCAATTGGAAAGCGGTTTGCCGGTTGCCTGCCAATTAATCAGGTTGGAAACAAAGGCGTCAGCTTTGGCAGCCGGAATCAAAATAGAGCCTTGATGCGCGGCGACAACCACCGGTCGGTTAAAACTCGGATTCAGAAGTCTGAATTCCTGCAAATCGGTTTCGGCCAATTGAGCGGCCGTTTCCAAATCAAGATCCCGGTTTTTATTGACACGCACAAAGTACGGTTCGTTGGCGATGGCGGGTAACTTTAATCCATACCGCTCGGGTTCTTGGATGAGTTTCTTAATGGCTAGGAGTTTGGGCACGTAGCGAGAAGTTTCTGTCGGAAGAGGCAAACTCATAAAATCGGTGGGTTTGCCTTTGGCTTTGTTGGCGGCAACCGCTCGGCGGATATAACCTTCGCCACAATTGTAGGCAGCAAGAGCCAGGTGCCAATCTTCAAATTGATTGTGAAGGTATTGTAGGTAGTCAAGTGCTGCACGCGTACTTTCTACAACATCAAGTCTGTCATCTCGCCAGCTTGACTGTCTTAAATCAAAGATATCACCTGTAGAAGGGAGAAACTGCCAAAGTCCTGCCGCTTTGGAGCGTGAAAGCGCCTCGGGCTGAAATGCACTTTCTACAAAGGGCAAAAGAGCCAACTCTGTCGGCATTGCTCTTTTCTGAGTTTCCGAGACAATAAAATACAAATACATCCGAGCGCGGAAAGCCATTTGCTCGGTATAGGGGAGCGCTTTAGTGTAGCGTTCCAGCTCCTTATCGACAACCGCTTCGGGTAAGTCCGATAAACCAAAGCCGCGGCGAATGGTTACCCAAATGGTGTCATCGGGATTGATTCGTGTGCGTTGAGCCTCACGCAGTTCAACAGAACGAACGAATTCGTCGTTTTCAATAGTGATGTCACCTAGCAAGTCCACAAAATCGGAAGCCGCGGCGCTCAGAGACCATCCGAGCCCCGCTATGATGACGGCCAGGTGCTTGAAAGCGATCAAAGAAAACCTCTTACTCTTCTTCTGTCGGTTCGGGATTTTGTCCCGAAACGATGGCGCGCAACCCGTCGGCGTCAATGATGTGGACGTGTTTTTGGTTCACTTCAATGAGTTTATCGTGCGAGAAGCGTGACAAAACACGGCTTACCGTTTCCAATTTGAGTCCGAGATAAGAGCCGATTTCGGCACGGGTCATACGGAGCACAAATTCAGTTCGGGAGTAGCCGCGGGATTCAAAACGTTGAGAGAGGTTTAAAAGGAATGCCGCAAGTCGTTCTTCGGCGTGCATGGATCCCAAAAGGAGCATAAGGCCGTGTTGACGAACGATTTCACGGGAAAGCACTTTTTGAAAGTGCAGATTGTAATCTTCAATTTCGCTGCAGGCAGCAAGAATTCTTTCGTACGGGATGACACAGACTTCGGTATCTTCCAGAGCGATGACATCGCACGAATGCACTTCATTGGCGATGCCGTCTAAACCGATCAATTCTCCGGACATGTGGAAGTTGGTCACTTGTTCTCGGCCGTCGCTACTCATTACAGAACTTTTTAAAAAGCCCAGACGGATAGCGTAAATAGCTTCAAAACGGTCACCGGCCCGAAACAGCGGCTCACCTCTATGAATGCGCTTACGAGATGCGATCAGATCTTCCAAGCGGTCAATGTCACGTAACGACAATCCGAGAGGAACACAATGTTCCCGAAGATTACAGTGAGAACAATTGACCCTGAGAGAGGGCACGGATGAAAGATTCGGAGACAAAGTCGACATGAAATGCCAATCAAAAATGTTTTAACACCCGCAGACAGTGACTGGACAATTGGACGGCCGCTTTCAGCTTGCGGTAATAATTCCTGTGCACAATGTCAGCAATGTCACTGCTGTCATTTTTACTTTTGACTTTCGTCAAAATCAGATTGTGAAATGATAACAGAACTTTAACTTAAATCAAATTGGTGAACTTTAGGTGTTATCCCATGTTGACTGATCCGAATTTAACCGGCGTGGAATTGCCGTCCATTGAGTTGTTGCAAAAGTTTGATGTTCCGGCTCCTCGCTACACGTCTTACCCAACCGCAGACCGTTTTAACAAAAACTTTACAACGGACGATTACGAAGAAGCTCTCGCTAATCGTGAGGCGGATAAACCACTCTCCTTGTACGTGCACATTCCATTTTGCAATGACATTTGCTTTTATTGCGGATGCAATAAGCAAGTGACGCGTGACCATAGCAAAAGTGCCGAGTATTTGGATGTTCTCGACAAAGAAATTGAATTGGTCAAGGGAAAAATCAGCGGCAAGACAACGGTCAGCCAACTTCACTTCGGTGGAGGCTCGCCCACCTTCCTCAATAATGAGGAAATTGAACGGCTGATGGATTTGATCACCAGTCGTTTCCCGTTGGAAGAGGGAGGGGAATTCTCTATTGAGGTTGATCCCAGGACTTGTCCGCCGGAGAAAGTCCAGACACTCGCTAAAGTAGGTTTGAACCGTATGAGCTGCGGGGTGCAAGATTTTAATCCGGACGTGCAAAAAGCTGTCAATCGCATTCAACCCTTTGAGATGACTCGCGATACGATGCAAGCTGCGCGTGAAGCGGGTTTTCATTCCATCAACATGGATTTGATTTACGGGTTGCCGAAGCAGACGAGAAAAAGTTTTGAAAAAACGCTTGATCAAGTGTTGGAACTTTCGCCTGACCGGATAGCCCTTTATCACTATGCACACCTGCCGAATCATTTCCCGCCGCAGCGTCGCATCCTAGATGCAGATTTGCCGGGTACGGTTGAAAAGGTTCACATCATGATGGATGCCATCACACGGCTGACGCAAAATGGCTATCGTTACATCGGGATGGACCACTTCGCCAAGGTAACTGATGAATTAGCCATTGCCCAGCAGCAAGGCAAGTTGCAACGTAACTTCCAAGGCTATTCAACTCGTCCCGATTGTGACATGATGGCTTTGGGTGTCTCCGCTATTAGCAATGTACATCACTGCTATGCCTGCAATCCCCGTGAATTGCCGGCCTATTATGAAGCCATTCGTTCCGGACGTTTAGCGACAAACCGTGGTTACAAATTAAGTGATGAGGATCAGCTTCGCCACGCCGTCATTATGACCATCATGTGTCAATTTAGGATCGTTAAGGCAGAAATTGAAGCTCGCTTTGGGATTAATTTTGATGAAACGTTTGCCTACGAACTTAGGAAATTACAAAACTATCAAAAGGTGGGCTTTGTTGAACTAACACCGGAAGAAATTGTTGTAAGTCCTAAAGGTAAGATTTTCGTCAGAGCGGTCGCCATGCAATTTGACCGTTATCTTCGCGAATCTGATCGAGCAGGCGGTTATTCAAAAATCGCTTAAAATGCATGAGGGCTACTTCCTTTTAAGAAGTTAGCCCTAACGTGTTGACGTTTCGTGCGGATCATGACCCAAACAATGGCCGACACGAGCATTAGATCAAGTCTAAAATCGCCCGTGAAAGACACACTGATTTGTGTCATAACCAAGGTGCACGAGGTTTGAGAGTCGAGCATAACTTCACCTCATGTAAAAAGACTTAGCCAGTGTTCGCGCACTGGCTTTGTCGTTTCTAAACCACTTACGTGGGCCCCTACGGCTTTCGCCGTAATCTTTTTTGCGCGCAGAAATTGAAAGATTCGGCGGCAAGGTTTCAGGCCGAGGTGAGTTAACCAAAGAAAGCTGACCAAAGCTAAAAAAATTTTAAAAATGTTTAAAAACGCACAAGGGCTACTCCTTTTTCAGAAAGTAGCCCCAACGTTTTAACGTTTCGTGCGGATCATGCCCCAAACAATGGCTGACACGAGCATTAGATCAAGTCTAAAATCACCCGTGAAAGACACACTGATTTGTGTCATAATCAACGTGCACGAGGTTTTAAAGTCAGGCATAACTTTACCTCATGTTAAAAGACTTAGCCCAGTTAGCCGCTGGGCTTTGTCGTTTCTACACTCCATTTCTGGAGACCCCTACGGCTTTCGCCGCAATCCTTTTTAGACGCGTCAACATGAAAGGTTGGGCGCAAAGATTTCAGGGCTGAGGTGAGATAGCCAAACAATCCCACTTCGTGACGAGCGGTATTTTATCAAAAATAAATTAGATATGGCTCTTTTTTTGATGTTGATTTTTGCTATCAATCAATGCTATCTAGCTTAAATAACTGAAATAATTGACTATATTTATAAATAAAATGAACGTATTCTAAGATTGATAATTAAAAAAGGCGTCAAACAAAACATTGCTTAACGCCTCATTTCTGCTGAGCGGTCGGACAACTTTGTTAGTGTGGTAGTTGATTAAAAGCTTGATTTAAGTCTTCAATCAGATCAACCGGATTTTCTAAGCCAACCGCAATCCGAACCATCCGCTCAAATGGCATAGGTGTCTGGTTCCGAGTTCCATAGCTTTGAATCAGAAGACTTTCAAATCCGCCCCATGAGTAGCCTCGACCAAAAATTTTGAGAGCATCAATCATAGGGGCAAGCTTATTGGCGTAACGCTCCTTAAATACAACTCCGAAAAGTGAAGTGGCTCCGGAGAAGTCACGCTTCCAGATTGGGTACGATGGGTCCGTCGGCAGGGCAGGCCACAAAACACGTTCAACTTCTTCTCTTTGTAAAAGCCAGTCAATAATTTGTTTTGTGCTCTGAGCGGCCGCTTTAACACGGACAGCCATTGAGTGAAGCCCTCTGTATGCCAGGTAAATGTCATCACAACCGGTTGTTTGTCCGGTTTGTACAAAAGTACGATAGGCTTGAGGCCAGGTTTTGGCATTGCAGATGACAACGCCCATCGTCAAGTCGGAGTGACCGCCAATGTATTTGGTCGCCGCATGAATGACAACGTCAACGCCAACGTCAAGGGGTTTAAAGAAAAGAGGAGTCGCCCAGGTGTTATCAATAACACTGATGACTCCTTTTTCTTGGCAGGCTTTGGCAATGGCAGGCACATCGGGCATTTCAAACGTATGGGAGCCCGGGGTTTCTAGCATGACAAGGGCGGTATTGGCCTTAAAAAGTGAAGCGATATCAGCACCGACTGAAGGCGCGAAAAATTCAACTTCCACCCCCATTCGACGCAATACTTCTTCGGCAAACTCTCGAGTCGGTCCATAAATGGTATCGATTAAAAGCGCGTGATCGCCAGCCTTTAAAAAAGCGAGAAGAGGAATGGTGCAAGCCGCAAGCCCTGACGGGAAGGCCCAAGCCCCGGCGGCATTCTTACCTTCAAGCGCGCAAAGCGCTTTGTAGAAAGCATGGTGAGTCGGAGTGCCATATGTTCCATAAGGAATTTTGTCCTCAATCATGTCCCGCTCGTGCATAGCACGATTCATCATGTCTTCGGCAGACTTATGCAACACTGTCGATGCTCGGATAACCGGCGGATTAACAAAATCGTAATCATCGGAAATATGCCGACCGGCATGGACCAAAAGTGTCTCTTCTCGCACCAGATAAACTCCTGTTAAAAAATTAATTTAACGTCTATCTTTTTCTCGACGGTCCGGACGATGGCCCTTTTTAGGGCGAGGCGGTTTCTTATCCTTATCGGGTTTGGGCGGGCGTTTCTTTTCATCCCGATCCTTACGCTTTTTGTCTTCGTCCTTCTCGCGCGGCCCCTTCCCATAGCGCTCTTTTCGCCAATCACGTCCGGCTTTCTCTTCCTTATAACGCCACTCTAATTCCTTGCGCCATTCGTCGCGCGTATAGCGTTTGTTGTTTTCGCGATCGTAGTAATACTTTCCGTCCCAACGACCATCCTTATCGTGACGCTCCATGAAGTCTTTCATTGCCTTGTCTTTGACATTGGAGAGAAATTCGCCAAGCGGACTTTTCTCTTCGGCAAAAGCCTTGGAGCCAAGAAAAGCTAAACCTAAAGCGGAAGCTATAAATAATCGTCTAGTAACGCTCATATTGACTTCCTTGGGTTAAGTTTCCCTCATCAGTAATATCATAGGCTTGAAACGAAAAAAGGACTGTTTGAAATTGTTGCCAAAAAGATTGTTAGTGCCTTGGTCGAATGCATGGATTCAGTGATATTGTCCCCAGCTAGTGTAAAAATGACTAAAATTAACAAATTCGCTCCTAAGATTTGAAAAAAGCTTGGGAAAACCATTTTTTATGAAAAGAGACTGATTATGAAGACTTCGCAAATTCGCGAGACCTTTTTGAAGTTCTACGAAAGCAAAGGTCATACGATTGTGCATTCCAGCCCTGTGGTGCCGGGCAATGACCCGACACTGTTGTTTACCAATGCAGGTATGAATCAATTTAAGGACGTGTTCTTGGGCTTTGACAAGCGTCCTTACACCCGTGCAACGACCGCTCAAAAGTGTATCCGCGCAGGCGGTAAACACAACGACTTGGATAATGTTGGCTATACCGCTCGTCACCACACCTTCTTCGAAATGTTGGGTAACTTCAGTTTCGGTGACTACTTCAAGCACGATGCAATCAAATTTGCTTGGGAGCTCTTGACACAGCACTTTCATCTTCCGGCTGAAAAGCTCTGGGTCACGGTCTACGCTGAAGATGACGAAGCTTATGACATTTGGAATAAAGAAGTGGGAGTGCCCGCTGAACGCATTGTTCGTATCGGTGACAATAAGGGCGCTCGCTACATGTCGGATAATTTCTGGATGATGG
This sequence comes from Parasutterella secunda, assembly GCF_023336895.1. Taxonomy (GTDB): domain Bacteria; phylum Pseudomonadota; class Gammaproteobacteria; order Burkholderiales; family Burkholderiaceae_F; genus Aphodousia; species Aphodousia faecalis. Next base: position 39,729 of record NZ_JAMBLT010000012.1, on the reverse strand, counting down.
GTGATACCGGTCCTTGCGGTCCTTGCTCAGAAATTTTTTACGACCACGGTGAAGAAGTTCAAGGCGGCCCTCCGGGAAGCCCAGACGAAGACGGTGACCGTTATATCGAAATTTGGAACCTGGTGTTCATGCAATTTAACCGTGACGAAAACGGTGTGATGCACAAACTGCCGAAGCCTTCCGTGGATACAGGCATGGGTCTTGAACGTATCGCTGCTGTGCTGCAGCACGTTCACAGCAACTATGAAATTGACCTCTTTAAGAATTTGCTGGCAGCGGCAAAGAAAGCCGTTGAAGAAGCCGGTGCCACCGATGTGGATCCCGAAAGTCCCTCTTTGAAGGTGATCGCCGACCATATTCGCGCCTGCACGTTCTCTGTTGCTGATGGTATTTTGCCGGGCAACGAAGGTCGCGCTTATGTGCTTCGCCGTATTTGCCGTCGCGCTATCCGTCACGGCTATAAGCTCGGTGCGCGCAAACCCTTCTTTGCCGGATTGGTGGATGCCGTGGTCACAGAAATGGGTGAAGCCTATCCTGAAATCAAGAATCCGAAAATTAAGACGATTCTTGCCAAAGAAGAAGAACGTTTTGCTCAGACGCTCTCCCAAGGCATGCAAATGCTCGAAGATGCCATTGCTGAGACGAAGAACGGCGTTTTGGATGGTCAGGTCGCCTTTAAGCTTCACGATACCTACGGTTTCCCGGTTGATTTAACGGCAGACGTCTGCCGTGAACGTGATATGACGGTGGACATGGATGGTTTTGACGCCGCCATGCAAGAGCAACGCGACAAGGCTCGCGCCAGCGCTAAATTTAAGATGGCCGCAGGCCTTGAATACAATGGTCCGGATACGGCCTTTACCGGTTATACGGAAACCGAAGGCAAGGCTGCTAAGGTCATTGCCCTTTACCTTGATGGTGAGCAGGTTGAAGAAGTGCCGGCAGGCGATGACTGCGTTGTGGTTTTGGATTCCACGCCGTTTTATGGTGAAAGCGGTGGTCAAGTCGGTGACACCGGTGTTATGAAAAATGACACGACTATTGTTCGTGTGATTGATACGCAAAAGATTAAGGCAAAGGTAACCGGCCATCACGCCCATGTGGAAGAAGGCCATGTGAAAGTGGGTGACGTGTTTGATGTTGCAATTGACGCCGAACGTCGTGCAAGCATCCGCCGCAACCACTCGGTTGCTCACTTGCTCCAGTACGCATTGCGTGAAGTATTGGGTGATCACGTTCAACAGCGTGGTTCTTGGGTTGGTCCCGATGTGACGCGTTTTGACTTCACTCATACGGAAGCCATGACTGTGGATCAAATCCACGCAGTGGAAGATATCGTTAACCGTGAAATCTTGGCTAATACTGAAGTCTGTGTTCAGGAAATGCCGATTGAAGAGGCTAAGAAGACGGGCGCGATGATGCTTTTCGGTGAAAAGTATGGTGCGACTGTCCGCGTGGTTAAGATTGGTCCTTCTTGTGAACTTTGCGGTGGTACTCATGTTGACCGTACGGGCGATATCGGTTCCTTCAAGGTCTTAAGTGAATCGGCGATTGCTGCGGGTATTCGTCGTGTGGAAGTGACAACCGGCATGAACGTTGTGGCTTTTACACGTAAAGAAGAAAATACGATTCACGAAGTGTGCGCTGCTTTGAAGTCTCCGGTTGATGTGGTGACTGACAAGGCCCACGCCGTTTTTGATACGGTTAAGAGCCTTGAAAAAGAAGTGACACGCCTGAAAGAAAAGATTGCCCAAATGACGGCAACCACGTTGGTTTCTTCTGCCAAGGACTTTAATGGCTACAAGCTCCTTGTTACTAAGGTCGAAGGCATTGAAGCCAAGGCTTTACGCTCAATGGCAGAAGGTTTGCGCGATCAATTGGGTGAAGCCATTGTGGTGTTGGCGAGCGTAAACGACGGTAAGGTGCAGATTGTGGCTGGTGTGGCTAAGTCGCTTACCTCTCGTGTGAAGGCTGGTGAATTGGCCGGATTTGTTGCCTCCAAGATGGGCGGCAAAGGCGGTGGAAAACCCGATTTAGCTATGGCGGGCGCTCCGAAGGCAGAAGGCCTCAATGAAGCGTTAGCCTCGGTTGAAGGTTTTCTGCAAGGCAAGTAACCATGCATTTTGACGAGCAAATCGATACAAGGGGCACAAAGTGCCCCATGCCGGTGCTTAAAACGAAAAAGGCTTTGGCCAAGATGCAAACCGGTGAGGTGCTGATGGTTTTGGCAACCGATCCGGCAAGTGTCGCCGACTTAGCTCAATTTGCCTCGCAGACCGGACACAAAATCCTTTCGCAGGACGAAGTGAACGGTGAGTGGCATCACTATATCGAGCACAAATAGTCGTTGTACTCTAAAAAAAACTCGACGTTGGTTTTTATCCTTCGTCGAGTTTTTTCTACTTAAGAATGACTAATCGGCATTAACATCGCCAAAAATATCAACCCACATGGGCCAGATCGTGCCATAGGCGACGGTAGTCAAGAAAAATGCAATCGGCATGAGAACAAAGATTGAAAGATCGCCGATACCTAAAGATTCAGTGATAAAAATGACTGCTAAGGCACAAAGCACTGTGAAGCCGAAAATGAGAATGAGCAACACCACGATAGCGAGCCAATTTCTTAAGCAGCCGAAGAAGGAATAAAAAATAGCTTTCCCAACCGCCATGTTTTTCCAAGTAACCAAGGCGGGCGCAAACCAGGTCGCCATCTGTCCTAATGCGTAGATGATAACGGTGACAACGGCTGCTGACCACGGGAAATTGGCATAAACAGAATCCCAGTTGAGTCTGCCGTCAACCACTTGCCACTGACTGACCTCATCAACAGCCATAAAAATGTAGAGGTAATTGGCGACTAACAGAAAAGCCGCATAAATCACTCCGACTCTCATCAGTCGGGAGCGTTTAAACGGATCCTTAAAAAGTTCAACCAAAACACCATACGACGGTTGTCTGCCTTCGTAGGCCTCTCGAGTTCCTTCTATGATGAGCATTGTTCCGAAAGGCATAAAAAAAGCAGCGACAACGAGGCCAAACATCGGCAATGCTCCCAAAACCGACATGGTGAAAACGTAGAAAATACAAATACTCACCATACCGAAAGGGGCCTGGCGGATGGCGCTCAGGCCCTGACGGAGCCACTTAATCGGCGAGGAAAAACTCGCAATGTGACCTTGCATGCTTTAGAACCCGAAATTGATGAACTTAGGTGTTCCGAGCGTGTCTTTGCTGTGACCGGGGTTTGTACTGGGGCGGTCAGAGCGGTTTTCAACCGTATAAGGAATTTGTGTGCTACCGGGCGTCACAACGTATTCTGTGATGCGGTTGTTTTGATCGCGAACTTCTTCAATTTCTGTGCGCTGGGAACGGCGAGTGACTTTGCCTTCTTCGCGGTCTTTGCGAGCTTTGGCGTAGTCAGCATCCGTTGGCGCTAAGTCAGGATTGACATCATATTGACGCGCTTTTTCTGAAATTTTGTCGTAACTTGTTGCACGGCGAGGAGCCTTCACCTGGTCTTTGGCCGTTTGAGCATCGGCTTCACTGATTTGGGGCGGTGCACTGATCGGAGCAGCGATGGCGGGAGACAAAGCTGCAGAACCCAGTGTTAAAGCGGCAAGGGCAGAGACTAAAAGTGTTTTTTTCATAACTTACTCTCGAATTATTTTTATTCGGTTTCTACTTTGATTATAGGTGTTGGATTGTACCGAAGGAGAAAAAATTTGAAGTTAATTTGTTTAGTTTGAAAGAAGAAGTACAAAAGAATTATTGCAAAATAAAAATTTCAGCTCTTGCATAAGTTATGATCACAAAGGTGATTTTTTTCTGTAGCGTTGCCTAAATTGTTGTCTAAGTGACTAAAACAAAAAAACTAGTATGAAGTTGCCAGGAAAATTCCTTAGCTTTCTCTACAATCAAAACTTATTTGTCTTGTTTTTTCTGCGATTATGAAAACGGTTTTATTGGTTGACGGTTCTAATTTTCTTTATCGAGCTTTCCACGGCTTGCCGGATTTGAGAACAAGCGCGGGCGAACCTACAGGAGCGATCAAGGGTTTTGCCAATATGCTCAAGATGATTCGCTCCATGATAAAACCGGATTACGCGGCCTGTGTTTTTGATGCGCACGGCGGCACCTTTAGAGACAAAATTTACGACCAATACAAAGCTAATCGTCCTCCAATGCCTGATGACTTAGCCTGTCAGGTTGAACCGATTTTCTCAATGGTAAAAGCGCAAGGCTGGCCTTTTTTACAAGTGCCTGGCATTGAAGCCGATGACGTTATCGGTACTTTGGCCAAACAAGCCGAAGCGAAAGGATTCAAGGTCTTCATTGCCACAGGTGACAAAGACATGAGTCAGTTAGTCACTGACAACGTGTTTATTCTCAACACCATGACGCGCCAGATTTTGGATGTGGAAGGGGTAAAGAACAAGTTTGGTGTTGCGCCTGATCGAATTATTGATTATCTCTCTTTAATGGGTGATGCAATTGATAATGTTCCGGGTATTACAAAGTGCGGCCCAAAGACTGCTGCTAAATGGATCAACGATTTCGGTGGATTGGATGAGATTATCCGTCGAGCCGATGAAGTAAAAGGCAAGGCAGGAGAGTATCTTCGAGAGGGCGTGTCTTTCTTACCTACTGCTCGCGCTTTGGTGACGATTAAGACTGATGCCGATTTATCTGATTACGTTCAAAATGCTGATGTTTGTTCATTGACCTTTAAAGACGAGGACACCGAATTTTTATCCGGTTTTTACGCCCGTTGGGAAATGCAGCAAAGTAAAAAGGCTGTTGAAAAACGAATGCCGCAAAAACCAAAACCGGTGATCGTTGATACGACAGCGGATTTATTTTCCAGTATTCCGGCTGAACCGGAAGTAAAAACCGTGAGCCGTGAAGAGGTTGAACTGAAGATCATTCATTCCGTCGATGAACTTAAAGCATTAGCCGAGCAATTGCAAAACACAGATGCCATGGTGGCTTTCAGTCTTTTGTGTGATCCCTCTGATGGGATGCATGCAAAAGTAAGCGGCATCGGTTTTTCGTTTGGTGAGGAAAATGTTTACGTTTCGTTTGCTGCGAATAAAACGGATGCGCTTGAGGCAAAAGACGTCACCAACATTTTGGGGCAGTGGTTTGCATCCGACAAGCCCAAGGTGAGTCAGCAATGCAAATATGCTCGTCATGCGCTTGCCAACATGGGGATCGCGCTTAACACGCATACGGAAGATGTCACACTGTTGAGCTACGTGATTGAAGCGCACATGAAGCATGAATTAGCCAATTTAGCGCTTCGCTGGCTCAAAACGGATGTGCCCGCTTTGGAAGACTTAATCGGTAAGGGGGTTAAGCAACTTAAGTGTGAACAGATTGATACAGAAGCCGCCGCTCAGTTTTGCACGCAAAGGGCCCGTTCCATTGCTCAACTTTTTGTGTTGATGCGCGCAAGGGTGGATGGTGACGCAGGACTTAAATCAATTTACGAGACGATTGAGTTGCCCACGCAAAATGTTCTTTTCGAGATGGAAAGAAACGGCGTTTTGATTGACTCCATGCGTTTAGGGGCGCAAAGCGACGCTTTGGGTGATGAGATTGTGAAACTGGAGGCAAAGTGCTGGGAGATGGCTGGGCAACAATTTAATGTTGCAAGTCCCAAACAACTGTCTCATATTCTTTTCGAAGTTTTGCAGATTCCCGTCCCTCCTAAGACTAAGAAAACAGCAACGGGCGGTTACAGTACCAATGAAGATGTCCTTCAGCAATTGGCTCTTGACTATCCGTTACCCAAAGCCATTTTGGAATACCGTCGTCTAAGCAAATTAAAGAGTACTTACACGGATAAGTTACCGTTGATGATTTTCCCGAAAACCGGTCGGGTTCACACCACATTCGGTCAAACCACTGCCGTGACAGGACGTTTGGCATCGAGTGATCCCAATTTGCAAAATATTCCTGTGCGAACCACAGAAGGCAGACGCGTCCGAGAAGCCTTTGTGGCGCCAACAGGAAGCGTTATCGTTTCGGCGGACTATTCTCAGATTGAGTTGCGCATCATGGCCCATTTGTCGGCTGATGCGGGTTTATTGGATGCTTTCCACAAGGGATTGGACATTCACCGTGCGACAGCGGCCGAAGTGTTTGGTGTTACTCTCGATAAGGTCACACCTGATCAAAGACGTACAGCCAAGGTGATCAATTTCGGATTGATCTACGGGATGAGCGCTTTTGGTTTAGCTCAAAATTTAGGAATTGAGCCTCAGGCGGCAAGAAATTACATTGACCGCTATTTTGCACGATACCCGGGAGTGAAAGCCTACATGGAGAAAACCCGAGCCCTGGCTCATGAGCAGGGGTTTGTTCAAACGGCTTTTGGCAGACGACTGTGGTTGCCTGACATTACGAGCTCCAGGGCGCCGGTGCGAGCAGCGGCAGAGCGGGCGGCTATTAATGCGCCGATGCAGGGAACGGCCGCTGATTTGATTAAAAAAGCCATGATTGCCGTTGAGCGTTGGATTGAAGACAACGGACTAAAGACACTGCTGGTTTTGCAAGTCCACGATGAATTGGTGTTGGAAGTGCCGCAAGAAGAGTTGGAAAAAGTGAAAGAGGCATTGCCGAAATTAATGCAAGGAGTTGCTCAATTAGCTGTTCCTCTCATTGCGGAAGTCGGCAGCGGGGACAGCTGGGAATCCGCTCACTAAGAAAAAGGCCTTCGAAAACAGAAGGCCTTTTTCAAAATTTCTTAAAAACTATTGGCATTGACCGGCTTTTTCCGGTTCATATTGAGCCAAGAGTTTTCCGTTTTCATCCCAGAACATCAAACCTTTTTCGTTTTGCGTCAGGTAACGCGTGGCTTGCAACATATTGAGAAGCTTACCTTCAAGCTTCATCGCATCAGGTGAACACATTCTGCGCGTGGTGGCAGCAGGGGCGAAGGAGAATTTCTTACCTTCTTGTGTGTAGGTTGTATTGAAAAGATTGCAGCCTAAATTGCCTGCCACTTTGGAGTCATCCAAAAAGTCCATGACGGGTGGTAAGTTTTCACAGTTCGCTTCGTCTTTAGCACTCGGTTCTGAGCTCACAAGCTGCCAGGATGTACCTTGAAGATTTTTAGCAGCTTCTCCAGCCAAATCGTCGGCAGGGCTTTTTTCCGTGCATCCTGTTAATGCCATGACACATGCTCCTAAAAGGGCGATGAAAGATTTTTGCATAATGACCTTTCCTTTAAAACTCAGTTGAGATCGTAGCTGAAACGTTGCAGAGACTCCAGTTTTGTTGCATCTTGTTGCCAACTTCAAAAAAAAGGCTAGGGATTTTTTAAAGCCCTAGCCAAACTCTCTCTTCTCTTGTTCCGGAGGACCAGCTCTGCTTGTCTCTCACGACTCTAACTTTACAGGTCCTGGGTTTCGAATACCGATTCAAAATGTATTCGCTCGCAACTAAATATTTCAGAGCGAAGGCATTGGAAAGCTAATTTCTCAAAAATATCTATTAAAAACAAGGTGTTAAATATTTTTAACAGGCCTGTAAAATTTGCATATTGTTAAGCTTTTGTATTCTGGCGCTTTGTCAGCATGGTGGCAGTGACCCCGGCGACCATAATCACAAGGATGCCGATTTCAGTAACAAGCGACAGTTCATCGTTAAAGAAGAACCAACCCATGAGCTCGGCCATGATGATGGCAGAAAATTGCAGACAAGAGCTCAATAGCACATTGCCTTGGCCAAAAGCTAATGTCAGGGAGCATTGTGCAAGCGTGGCGCACAGTGCCATGCCAATTAAGTAGATCACGTTATCGGAAGTGATCGGTGAAAGGCCGCCTTCAATAAAAAAGTTACCTAATAAACCGTAGACCGTACCAAACACGGTGAAATAAAAAACAATGCGCCAAGATGGCTCTTTAAGTTGTCCCAACTCTTTAATTTGCCAATAGGCGACACTGCCTAAAAATCCTGAACTCAACGCTAAAAATGCGCCCAGCATTTCCCCTGAAGAAAAAGAGGGACGAAGAACCAATACGACTCCGCAGAAGCCAAGCAGAATGCAGCCCAACAATCCCCACGGCATCGGCTCTTTTCTCATTAATAAGAAAACAACCATGAATGAGGACATAAAAAGAGGCGAGGTGTAATTGAGAGTCATTGAGGTGCCAACAGGCAACATTGTCAGCGACAGAAACCACAGGGACATTGAGAATGTACCGATAAAGCTTCGCTTAAAGTGTCCGAAAAGGTACGGCGTTCGAATGGTGTAGCCGCGGGCGCGGATAAAGCTGTAGAGCAAAATGACGCCAGCAAGCGAGCGGTAGAAAATCAATTCAAAGGTACCGAAATCTTCGGCTCCCATCTTCACAAAAACGGCCATCAATGAAAAGAAAAAGGAGGCCGACAACATCCAAAGCGATTTCATTATTGACAAACTTGATTCAAAAAAACGAATTTTAAAGTTATTTTTCTGATTAAAAAATTGATCGATATAGATTGTTTTACGTAGGCAAGTCGGCAAAAAAAGTGCAAAAATAAAAATCGTTCAATAGGAACTGACATGAAATATTTATTTGTTGCCCTTAACCATCATCAACATTCGCTTGAGTAGTCTCTGGCGAGTGATGAGGTTTGCGCCGGAAGACGAAAAGAAATCTTTCGGTGGCAACAAAAATAAAATCCATTTTCATAAAGACGCCTCCGAAAGAATTTCGGGGGCTTTTTATTACGTCCTTCGTTTTCCGGTTCAAAAAGGTCGACAGATGATTTTTGGAAAGGAAAAACGATGCCTGAAAATTCTCGTTTACGTATTGCGCTTCAAAAGTCCGGACGCCTGTCTGACGATTCTTTAGATCTTTTGGAGCAGGCAGGGCTGAGGGTTCGCGTTAGAGCTCAGCGTTTAATTGCCATTGCGGAAAATTTCCCCGTAGAAGTGCTGTTAGTGAGAGATGACGATATTCCAGGACTTGTCATGGATGGCACGGTTGACATGGGTATTGTCGGGGAAGGTGTTTTGGAAGAAACAAAGCTTGCCCGCGAAGCTTTGGGCCGGGAAGCTGCCTATACCGTGAGCCGCCGCCTTGATTTCGGAGAGTGCCGTTTGGGTATCGCTATTCCGTTAGATAAACCCTGGAAAGGTGTATCCGATTTAGAAGGACTTCGCATTGCGACCTCTTTTCCGAATCTTTTAGGCAGGTGGATGCGTGAGCAAGGCGTGAAATTTAAAACCTGTATCTTGACGGGTTCTGTGGAAATCGCGCCGCGCGCAGGACTGGCTGATGCCATTTGCGACCAAATCTCAACCGGCGCCACCCTGGAAGCCAATGGTTTAAAAGAAGTGCAAACGGTTTTTCGCTCAAAAGCTTGCCTCATTGAACGCAAGGGTGAGTTTTCAGATCAAAAACGTGCATTGATGGACATGATCTTGGCCCGCATCGACGGCATTCTCATGGCTCGTGGCTCTAAGTACATCATGCTTCACGCGCCTAAAGATAAAATTGAAGAGGTTGTGAGGCTGCTGCCTGGAGCAGAACACCCGACGCTCTTGCCCATGGCCGATGATGACTCAAAAATTGTTATGCACATGGTGAGCCGTGAGACGCTGTTTTGGGAAACGATGGAAAAACTCAAAGCGCTGGGCGCAAGCTCAATTTTGGTTCTGCCGATTGAAAAAATGTTGAAGTAAGAAAGGGGAGTGGAAATGTCTGTAATGAAAGCCGTTATTTGGAATGATTTGACGGAGAAAGAACAAGCCGAGCTTTTAATGCGGCCTGCGGTTCTGGCCGGGGCTGATATTGCCAAAATCGTGGATGCCATTGTGGCCGATGTGCGGGCAAGAGGAGACGATGCTCTGCGGGACTACGCGGCCAAATTTGATAAAACAGCGCTTACAACCATTCGAGTCAGTGAAGAAGAAATTGAAGAGGCCGAATGTCGTTTGTGCAACGACATAAAAGAGGCCATGCAGTTAGCTGTCAAAAATATTGAAGCTTTTCACCGCGCTCAGGCACTCAAACCGGTAGAGGTGCAGACGATGCCCGGGGTTACGTGCCGTCAAGTAACGCACGCCATTGATTCAGTGGGTTTGTATGTGCCGGGCGGTACCGCTCCACTTTTTTCAACCGTGATGATGTTGGCGATTCCAGCCAAGATTGCCGGTTGCCGCAAAATTATTTTGATGTCGCCGCCTAAAATTGCCGATGAAATTTTGTATGCTGCCAAACTGTGTGGGGTCACAGAGATTTATCAATCCGGCGGTGCTCAGGCGATTGCCGCTATGGCCTTTGGTACGCAGAGCGTGCCGAAGGTGATGAAAATCTTTGGCCCCGGCAACGCTTTTGTAACGCAGGCCAAGCGTTTAGTGAGCGAGTGTGCTGACGGTGCGGCTATTGATATGCCGGCTGGTCCCTCCGAGGTATTGGTCATTGCCGATGCGGCGGCCAATCCAGCCTTTGTTGCAGCCGATTTGCTCTCTCAGGCCGAGCATGGCAAGGATTCGCAAGTGGTTTTGGTGACACCTGATCAATCATTGGCAGAGAAAGTCGCGCTGGAGGTTGATGTCCAGTTGCAGCAGCTGCCTCGCAAAGCCATTGCAGAGGTAGCACTATCGATGAGCCGTATTATTGTGGCTGATGATTTGGATGCGTGCGTTACGATCTCCAATCGCTATGCTCCTGAACACTTGATATTGGAAACGCGAAATGCAAGAGAGCTCGTCAACAAAGTGCGAAATGCGGGCTCGGTATTTTTAGGCGATTGGTCCACGGAAAGTGCCGGCGACTACGCTTCGGGTACCAACCACGTCTTGCCGACCTATGGGTACGCTAAAACCTATTCCAGTTTGGGGTTGGCTGATTTTGAGCGCCGTATGACCATTCAGGAGGTTACGCAGGAAGGCCTTCGCGCCTTGGGGCCGGCGATTGAAAAATTGGCTCAGGCAGAAAAGTTGGACGCACACAAGCGAGCAGCTTCTATCCGTTTGGAAAAACTTAATGGAATTTAAATCATGGATATTCGTTCATTAATGCCCTCTTTTCTTAGAACATTGATCCCCTATGAATCTCCCAACGAGGGGGCGCCAGAGGGGACGGTGTGGCTTAATACCAATGAGTACCCAACGGCGACCAAGTACGAGATGCGGTTTGAAACATTAAACCGTTATCCTCAAGTGCAACCGGCTTTATTTCGCAACCGCTATGCGCAATATGCCGGCGTAAAGCCCGAAGAGGTGCTGGTGACCCGAGGGGCCGATGAGGGCATTGAATTAATTATCCGTACGTTTTGCACGCCTTTTAAGGACACCGTGCTTTACGCATTGCCGACCTACAGCATGTACGGTATCAGTGCGAAGACCTGTGGCGCTAACGTCTTGACGGTTGAGGCAAAGAAATCGCTCGGTTTGGATACTTTGGGATTATGCAAGGCGTTAGCACAAAACCCGGACATCAAAGTGGTCTTTTTGTGTAATCCTAATAATCCGACGGGGAATACGGTCAGCCGCGACGCGATCATTCGAGTGTTGGAGGCGGCTAAAGACGCCATTGTTGCTGTTGATGAGGCTTATATTGAGTTTTGTCCGCAAGCCACTATCGTGGATTTAATCGAAAAATACCCCAATCTGGCGGTCATTAGAACGCTCTCGAAAGCTTTTGCCTTGGCCGGTTTACGCTGCGGGATGATTTTGGCGCAGGAGAATTTAATAGCGGCTTTGCGTAAGGTCATTGCCCCTTATCCAGTGCCCGAGCCTGTTGCGGCCATTGCAGCGCACGCTCTTTCTGAAGGCGGTATTGCCGCGATGAGGCAACGTGTAGAACTGATTCGAGGAAATCGGACGTATTTGAAAGAGTCTCTGGCCAAAATTCCCGGTGTCCGTTCAGTCTATCCGTCACAAACAAACTTTGTGCTTTTTGAAGTTGATGAACCTGAAAGAATCTATAAAAGTCTTTGGGAAAAGGGCGTTGCGATTCGGGAGCCTGGCTCTGACAAGGGCGTGCTAAGAGTTTCTGTCGGAACAATCGGAGAGTGCAAATTGTTTATCAATAAATTAACACAGGTACTTCAGGAGGCAGCTTCATGAGTCAATCCAAATTTCTTTTTATTGACCGAGACGGAACACTCATTGCTGAGCCTGAAGATTTCCAAGTGGATCGGTTTGAAAAATTTGTACTGGAGCCCGACTGCATTGCCGCATTGCAAAAACTTCGTGATGCAGGATGGGAATTCATAATGGTTTCCAATCAAGATGGATTGGGCACGGAAAGTTTCCCCAAAAAGGATTTTGAAGGACCACAAAATCTTTTACTTCAGATCTTAAATTCTCAAGGCATCTATTTTCGCGATGTTTTGATTTGCCCGCATAAGCCCGAAGATCAGTGCGAGTGTAGGAAACCGAAAGTGGGGCTGGTGAAAAAATATTTGGAATCGGGAGAAATGGATTATGAGCGCTCCTTTGTGATCGGCGATCGGCTCAGTGACGTCGAATTAGCCGTCAACATGGGCTTAAAAGCTTTTTTGTATAGCCGAGATAATTGGAACTGGACGAGTATTGCCGAGAAAATACTCTCCTTTGGACTTCGTCGTGCACAGATTGAACGTAAAACAAAAGAAACCGATATTCGCATTTTTGTGGATTTGGATCACTCAATGGAGTCAGAAATTAGCACCGGGATAGGCTTTTTTGACCATATGCTCGAGCAAATTGCTACGCATGCCGGCATCACGCTAAAGATTTCTGTCAAAGGCGACCTCCAGGTCGACGATCATCACACGATTGAAGATGTCGGATTGGTTTTGGGTGAAGCTTTAAAACAGGCTCTCGGAGATAAAAGAGGAATTGCGCGCTTTGGTTTTATGCTGCCGATGGATGAATGCCTTGCCCAATGTGCCTTAGATCTTTCCAATCGACCCTATCTGGTTTATAGCGCAACTTTTAAGTACCAGAAGGTAGGGGATATGTCCACGGAAATGATTGAGCACTTCTTTAGGTCACTGTCTCAAACACTGGGCTGCACCCTGCACTTAAAGACAACGGGAGACAATGATCACCATCGAGCAGAAAGTCTCTTTAAGGTATTTGCCCGCGCACTGCGGGAAGCTATAAAAATTGAAGGCAATGCACTGCCCTCTTCAAAGGGAGTACTTCAATGAAAGACATCGTGATTTTGGACACTGGATGCTGCAATTTGACCTCTCTTTTGGCGGCCGTGAAGCGCCTGGGTGTTGAACCGCTTGTGACAGCAGAGCCCGCTCAAGCCAAACGCGCATCCCGATTATTTTTGCCGGGAGTGGGAACAGCGCAGGCCGCCATGCGTGAGTTGCAAAAAAGGGATCTGGTTTCTTGCATTACGGAAAGTCGTTGCCCTGTTTTAGGTATTTGCCTTGGAATGCAGCTTTTGGGGGCAGAGAGCGAAGAGACAGGTGGCGTGAAAATGCTAAATGTGATTCCGGAATCTGTCGGCAAACTTCAGGTGGGAAGACTGACCTTACCTCACATGGGTTGGAATCGCGTTAAACCGATTATCAAGGATCCGCTTTTTGAAGGACTTGACAGTGAGTTGGGTGAGTACTTTTATTTTGTTCACAGCTACGCCTTCAATTTGAATTCTTACACCATTGCGAGCACCGAGTATGGAGTGACATTTTCCGCTGCCGTGCGTCAAAAGAATTTTTGGGGTGTTCAATTTCATCCGGAGCGCTCTGGCGCGGCAGGACTCAAACTGCTGAGAAATTTTGTTGAGGGCGACCTATGAAAAGCGCCAACAATATCATTGCTTCGGTTGATTTGATTGATGGTTCTGTTGTTCGGTTACAGCAGGGTGACTACGGAAGACAGACTCGCTACCGTGTTGATGCGCTTGAACAATTAAGTCGCTACATTGAAGACGGCTCCCGCAGACTTCATATTGTGGATTTAGACGGTGCGCGTGACCCTGAAAAAAGGCAGACCGCTTTTATTGCTCATCTGGTTAAGGAGCTGTCAGTGCCGGTTCAGACCGGAGGCGGGGTACGTACGGAAGCCGATGTTCGTGGGCTGCTCGATGCCGGTGTCGCGCGAGTCGTTCTGGGATCCGTAGCTGTTAGTGATCCTCAAACAGTTTCCCGATGGTTTCAATCGTTTGGTGCAGATCGCTTGGTTTTGGCTCTTGATTGCAAAATCGATGAAAAGGCAGTCCCCAGGGTGGTCACTCAGGCCTGGCAGAAGGCGTCTTCCTTTACTGTGGCTGAGATGATTGAGGGCTATTTGTCTGTCGGTTTGAAACATGTCTTATGTACTGATGTGGCAAAAGACGGTCTACTAAAGGGCAGTAATGTCAAGCTTTATCAATGGCTTTGTCAGTGCTATCCGGGATTGCGCGTTCAGGCATCGGGCGGCATTGGCTCTTTAGATGACATACGAGCCTTGTCCGCAACGGCAGTGGACGGAATCATTATTGGTCGTGCTCTTTTGGAAGAAAAATTTACGGTAAAGGAGGCCATTGAATGTTGGCTAAACGCATCATCCCCTGTCTAGATGTTAAAGATGGACAAGTTGTCAAAGGCGTGCGTTTTCGCAACCATGAGATCATTGGCGATATTGTCTCGCTTGCTAAACGGTACTCCGAAGAGGGGGCCGATGAATTGGTTTTCTATGACATCACTGCCTCTTCTGACGGACGAACAGTTTCTAAAGATTGGGTGAGACGGGTCGCAGAAGTGATTGACATTCCTTTCGCAGTGGCTGGTGGTATTCGCAGTGTTGAAGAGGCCGGCAGAATCCTTTCAATGGGAGCGGACAAAATTTCAATTAATTCGCCGGCATTGGCTAATCCCGGATTGATTACCCAATTGGCTGACGAGTTTGGAGTGCAATGCGTGGTGATTGGCATTGATTCGTGGTACGACTCGCAAAGCGATACTTATTGGGTCAATCAATTTACCGGTGATGAAAGTAAGACGCGACGCACGAGTTGGAAAACGCTCGATTGGGTGCGGGAGGTGCAGTCTTTGGGTGCCGGCGAAATCGTTCTTAATATGATGAATCAAGACGGTGTACGGGAAGGCTACGATATTGAGCAGCTGAAAAAAGTTAGAGCCATTTGTCAGGTGCCATTAATTGCATCAGGGGGCGCCGGCAAACGGGAACATTTTTTAGAGGCTTTTAGTGAGGCTCAAGTTGACGGTGCATTGGCGGCGTCGGTATTTCACAAAAATATTCTCAATATCGAAGAACTTAAAAACTGGTTAATCAGCCAAGGCGTTGAAATGCGCAAGGCCTATGGAGTTAAAAATGCTTAGTAATGAAGATTTAAAGCGTTTGGATTTTGAAAAAGGCAATGGTTTGATGCCTGCTGTTATTCAAAATGCGGTCTCAGGCAGAGTATTAATGCTGGGATACATGAATCGTGAAGCCTTGGATAAAACTATCAATTCGGGAAGAGTCACATTTTGGTCGCGGTCTAAAAATCGTTTGTGGACAAAAGGTGAGACAAGCGGAAATTTCTTGGATTTTGTTGACGTTGCTCTTGATTGTGACGGTGATTCACTGCTGATATTAGCGAATCCTCAAGGACCGACGTGTCATTTGGGAAAAGAGAGTTGCTTTGGTGATTTGGCTCCTGCTCACGAATTCTTGGCCAGGCTTGAAAAAATTCTGGCTGAGCGGAAAACCGCATCGCCAGAAAGCTCTTACACCGCTTCTCTTTATGCCAGAGGAACAAAAAGAATCGCTCAGAAAGTCGGAGAAGAAGCGGTTGAAACAGCATTGGCTGCGACTGTACATGACCGGGAAGAGACGATTAACGAGGCCTCTGATTTGCTTTATCACCTGTTGGTTCTTTTGCAGCAGGAGAATTTGGATTTAGCCATCATCACAGAAAACTTGAAAAAGCGCCACGAAATCAGGAAAAAATAATCATTGAAGTTCAAAGGCTTTCTGTCAGGTTATTGATCTGTCGGAAAGCCTCTTTCAGACTCGCTGACCTTCGATATTGAGTAAAAAGCGCTTGGCCTCAAAACCACCGCCGTATCCGGTAAGCGTCTTATTTGAGCCAATAACGCGATGGCAGGGGACAATAATCGATAAGGGATTCTGGCCAACTGCGCCGCCAACGGCGCGAAGAGCCCTTGGTTGTCCTATTGCTTGAGCGATGTCAGCATATGAAACGCACTGTCCGTAAGTAATCGTTTGCAAAGCCCGCCAGACCTTTATCTGAAAAGGCGTCCCGATCAGTTCAATCGGTAGGTCAAACTGCTTTCTTTTCCCTTCGCAGTATTCTTGCAGTTGATCAATGGTGCAATCAATGACCGCCGTCGTTGCTTCTTTAAAAGGAAGATTAAGTAACTTTTCAAATCGGTTAAGAATCGTTTGATGGTGCCAACCGTTTAACCAGTCAGTCATCACTAATTTATTGTCTAAGGAGGCGACAATCATTGGCCCGCAGGGTAATTTCCATTGACGGTAAAAAATAGCTCTATCCATTTTTAAATTCACAGAAGTTGCAGAACTTTTTTACACAAAAAGGATTATATGAATCAATCATAGCAGTCGCGCCGATAGGTGCAATTCTGCTAAAAACTTTGAAGTGTGAAGCAGTGTTCTCTTATTTGGGTGGCAAGGAGCGGTGAGAGCTAAAAAAAATCACTGATTTTTATGATTTAAATTGATATACACTTGCCTGAAACGGTCTTTTTTGGCTTTTACACTAAGTTAAATCAAATAAGCTTGACCTCTCATTTTTATGAAGAGGAAGTCAAAGATTCTTAAATGCAAACTTCAAAAAGCGATGATAGCTGATTCTCATCGGCGTTCCTAAACGGAAGCTGCGGTAAAATGAACAGAATGTGGATGTCACGATGAGGGTGAAATGGCTCAACCGAAATCAGTTCAAAAATTATCATTTGAAGAAGCTATGCAAGAGATGCAGGCCATTGTTGAGACGATGAGAAAAGGGGAACTTACGCTTGAGGAGAGCGTTAAGGCTTATCAGCGCGGAAAGGAGTTGTCGGCTCGTTGTCAGGAGTTACTTACTCAGGCAGCCGAGGTTGTCCGACAGCTTGAAGATGGTACCGAAGTGCCTTTGCAGGAAACGGAGCTTCGCCAGAAAGGAATTACGGATGGACTTTAAGAGTTGGAGCGCTCAACGCGCGGCGCATTTTGAACTATGCGCAAAGAAAGCATTGCCCCCGGATAATCGTTTGCCTTGGAAGCTTCATGAAGCCATGCGTTATGCTGTTTTGGATGGCGGCAAGCGTATTCGTCCGTTGTTGGCGTACGCAGCCGGGGAACTGGTTGGTGCCAAAGAAGAAGCGCTGGACCATATCGCCCTTTCTCTTGAATATATCCATTCGTATTCGCTTGTTCATGATGACATGCCATGCATGGACAACGACACGTTGCGTCGCGGCAAACTCACTACACACAAAAAATACGGCGAAGCCATGGGGATGCTCGCCGGCGATGCCCTCCAAGCACAAGCTTTTTTTGAATTGACACAAACAAAATTGCCGGGTGAGCAGATTGCCATGCTGGTTAAATTGTTGGCCGCAGCGGCCGGATCGGCCGGTATGTGCGGCGGTCAGGCAGTGGATCTTTTATCGGTTCACCAAAAACTTGATCTGGATACGTTGACGTTGATGCATAGGATGAAGACCGGTGCCATGGTTCGGGCGAGCGCTCTCATGGGGCTTTATGGTGCAGAGCAAACGCCTCCGGCCTCATTAATTGGGTTAGTCGCACAGTATGCCGACGCTATCGGCTTGGCTTTCCAGGTCATCGATGACGTTTTGGATGTGACGGCTGAAACGGCTGTTTTGGGTAAAACGGCGGGTAAGGACGCAGCCGAGGATAAACCCACTTTTGTATCGCTTTTAGGGCTCGAACAATCTCGCACGATGGCTCAAAATGAAATAAGTCGGGCGCTTGATGCGTTGCAGACCATTGAAAAGTTGTCCAAAGAGTATGAGGGCAAAACGGAACGTCTGGCTGATATTGCCAACTATATTTTGAGCCGAGATCACTGATAGGGGAAGAGATGCGTTTACTCAATAGAATCCATTCTCCGAAAGATTTGAAAAAGCTTTCTGTGCCGATGTTGCCGACGCTTGCTCGGGAAATCAGAGAGTTTATGGTTGACTCTGTTTCAAAAACAGGAGGTCACTTGGCAAGTAGCCTCGGGGCAGTTGAGCTGACATTGGCTCTTCACTATGTTTTCAATTCGCCTTACGACAAGATCATTTTTGATGTTGGGCACCAGGCTTATGCCCACAAGATGCTCACCGGGCGAATGGACCAATTTAAGACATTGAGGCAATATCATGGACTCTCGGGCTTTCCCAAGCGGGGAGAAAGTGAGCACGATGCGTTCGGCACGGCCCATAGTTCCACTTCTATTTCTGCTGCCCTTGGCATGGCCGTTGCCGATGCCATGAACGGTGAGAAGGATGCCTGGCACATTGCGGTTATCGGTGATGGAGCACTGACGGGCGGTATGGCCGTTGAAGCGCTCAATCATGCTGGTACATACAAAGACGGCATTAAGCTTTTAATCATCGTTAATGACAATGATTGTTCTATTTCACCATCGGTCGGTGCCTTGAATCATCACTTAGCAAAACTTGTGTCCGGCCACGCGTTTTCAAGCGCACGCAATTTCTCAAAACGCGCCTTGAAGCCGCTTCCTAAGCTTTGGAATCTTTTCAAAAGCATGGAGCAGCGCACGGTTAACTTTGTGGCGCCTCACTCTACGCTTTTTTCTGCCTTTGATCTTAACTACTACGGTCCGGTTGATGGCCACGACATTGCCAACCTCATAACAGTTTTGCGCAATATCAAGGCGCTTGACGGTCCCATGGTTTTGCATGTCGTCACAAAAAAAGGCAAGGGGTATACGCCTGCGGAAGAAAATCCCACGCTCTATCACGGTGTCGGGAAATTTGATCCTGAAAAAGGAATCGTTGAGAAAAAGTCTGATCCGAAACACCCCACTTACACGGAAGTGTTTTCCCGCTGGGTTTGCGATATGGCAGCGGTCGATGAACGACTCTATGCCATAACTCCCGCTATGCGAGAGGGTTCAGGTTTAGTCGAATTTGAAAAGCGTTTTCCGGAGCGTTACCGCGATGTGGCTATTGCCGAGCAACACGCCGTCACTTTTGCGGCAGGACTCGCAACTTCGGGCATCAAACCAGTGGTGGCGATTTATTCATCTTTTGCCCAACGGGCCTATGACCAGATTTTGCATGATGTCGCCATCCAAAATCTTCCAGTGATGTTTGCCATTGACCGAGGCGGATTGGTGGGGGCTGATGGTGAGACACATCAGGGTGTTTTCGACATTGCCTATTTACGCAGTATCCCCAATATGACAATCATGACGCCGTCGGATGAAAACGAGTGTCGAAAGATGCTCACGACGGCCTTCAAAATGGATACGCCGGCTGCGGTTCGATATCCGAGAGGTAAAGGTCCCGGAGTTCTTCAGGATGAAGCCCTGGAAACTCTCGAAATCGGTAAAGCTCGAATTATTCGAGAAAGCACTAAACAGGATAAACGGGTGGCGATTCTTGCGTTTGGCTTAATGGTTAGCCGGATGCGTGAAGTGGCCGAGAAACTTGATGCCACTTTGGTGGATATGCGCTTTGTAAAACCGCTTGATCGTGAACTGTTGGCTCAAATGGCGGCAACGCACGATTTGCTTTGCACAGTGGAAGACGGTGTTGCGGCGGGCGGCGCGGGAAGTGGTGTTCTTGAGGCCCTGTCTGAAATGGGAATGGATGTGCCCGTTTTAGTTCTGGGAATTAAAGATCGCTTCATTCCGCAGGGGACGATTGATGAACTGATGCGTGAAAATGAGTTGGATACTTCAAGTGTCCTTCGGCGTATCGAAGAGGCGCTTCTTATTCGAAGCTTTGTGGACTTAAAGCCCTACAATACGATGGCTGTCAGTGCTAAAGCGCGTTATTTTGCAGAAGTGACAGACCGTAGAGAGTTGGAACTGGTACTGGACTTTGCTCGTCGGGAGAATATTGAGCCCTTCATTTTGGGAGGGGGCTCGAATTTGCTGATTGCTTCTCATCTTGTTAATCGATTGGTTATCAAGATGAATATGAAGGGTTTTGAAGCACGAACAGACGAAAAAATTGTAAAGGTTGGTGCCGGTGAGTCATGGCACGAAACGGTCCGAAGAGTTTTGGATTTAGGTTGGGGCGGCCCTGAAAACCTGGCTTTGATCCCGGGAACAGTCGGCGGAGCCGTTGTTCAGAATATCGGAGCTTACGGAGCCGAGGTGGCACAGTTTGTCAGAAGCGTGGAAGTTTTTGATCCCCAAACGTCTTTAGTTCGTACGCTTACAAATGAAGAGTGTGATTTTGGCTACCGACATAGCGTTTTTAAAACGCAAGCCGGATCAAAATGGATCGTTCTTGCTGTTGAGTTGGCGTTTGATTCCCAGTGGTCAGCAAACTTGAGCTACAAAGAGTTGGCGTTGGGATTTAAAGATTCTCAAGAGACAACGCCACAAGCTATTTTTGAAGCGGTTGTTGCCGCCCGTTCGCGTAAGCTTCCTGATCCGAAAGTATTGCCGAGTGCCGGTTCTTTTTTCAAAAATCCGGTCGTCACGCGTGAGGTTTTCCAACAATTGCTCGAGCAATTCCCAAGCATTGTTCACTATCCCTTATCGGGCGGCCGTGAGAAATTAGCAGCCGGTTGGCTCATTGACCAGGCGGGATTAAAAGGGGTGCGTCACGGATTTGCCGGAACATACGAAAAACAAGCCCTGGTTTTGGTTAACCATGACGGCGCGGCTGACGGTCAGGCATTACTTGATTTTGCTTCCTTTGTACAAGACACGGTTGAGGAAAAATTCGGTGTGCGGTTGGAACCTGAGCCCGTGGTCTTAAAGTGAGCCATTTATAATTACTGAATTAGTCTTTTTCTTTTTAAGGGAAATAAACCATGCGAGTGACAACTCTTGAACAATTGGTCAAGGCCGGAGCCTTGAAGGATAAGCGCGTGTTCATCCGTTCTGATTTGAACGCTCCGCGTGATGAAAACGGCAACATTACAAATGAGGCCCGTTTGGTTGCCTCAGTGCCTGCCATTCGCATGGCCCGTGATGCGGGGGCTCGAGTGATGGTGGTAAGTCACTTGGGTCGTCCTAAGGAAGGCGAAAAGACCCCGGCTGACAGTCTCGAGAAGATTGCTCAACGCATGGCTGAATTATTAGGTAGCCCCGTTCGTTTAATTGACAATTGGGTTGACGGCGGCTTTGAAGTGGCTCCCGGTGAAGTGGTTATGCTTGAAAACTGCCGTTGCAACGTGGGCGAAAAGAAGTGCACGGAAGAGCTCTCTAAGAAGTACGGTGCGCTCTGTGACGTTTTTGTAAACGATGCTTTCGGTACGGCTCACCGTGCTCAAGCATCGACCTATGGAGTGGCTCAGTACGCCGATGTCGTCTGCGCGGGTCCATTGATGGCCGCCGAAATTGATGCCTTAACCAAGGCCGTTGAAGAAGCCAAGCACCCGTTGGTTGCCATTGTCGGTGGTTCCAAAGTATCAACGAAGTTGACCATTTTGAATAACCTTGCTCAAAAAGTGGATCAGCTGATTGTGGGCGGTGGCATCGCCAACACATTCTTGATGGCTGCCGGTTACAAGGTTGGCAAGTCTTTGGCTGAGGCGGATTTGCTTGACGAATGCAAGAAGATTTTAAAGACCTTGGAAGAAAAGGGCGCGACACTTCCTTTGCCGACAGATGTTGTTGTTGCCAAGGAATTTTCTGAAACGGCAGAACACCGTACTTGCCGCATTGAGGATGTTCAAGACGACGAAATGATTTTGGACGTGGGACCGGAAACGGCTCAAGCTTTAGCTGACATCTTGCAAAAGGCCGGCACAATTGTTTGGAATGGTCCGGTGGGTGTGTTTGAAATGCAGCCCTATTCTCACGGTACTGAAGTGATGGCTGAAGCTATTGCCAAGGCAACTGAAAACGGAGCTTTCTCTATCGCAGGTGGTGGTGACACGGTAGCTGCAGTTGGCAAATTCGGCATTTCTAACCGTATTTCTTACATCTCAACCGGTGGCGGAGCGTTCCTTGAATTCTTGGAAGGAAAGGTTTTACCTGCCATTGAAATTTTAGAAAAACGCGCTCAGTAAGCATTTTTAGTTTAACTTGAATCCCGGGGTTCTATTTTGAAGAGTCTCGGGATTTTTGTATGTATTTCGCATAGTTCTCTTGCGATAGTATTTGCTAGAATCAGGCACAGCATTTTTCGTTTAATTATCTTATTTTAGATTTGCCATCTATATGCTCACTTTTCCGATGGAAACGGAAGAACGGCACGACTTCTCTTAAACTATATGCTGGTTAGAGAAGGTTATTGGCCTGTCAATATTCGTTATGCGGAAGATAAAGAGAGATATTACGAAGCGTTAGCATTGTATGATGAAGATAGTTGTGCTGACGCTTTAACATGCTTAATTGCTGAAAGAGCTATCGAACAATTAAATTATTGTATTGAGATTGCTCAACAACAGGCTGCTCATTGCGTACAAAAAGCTGATTGAGCATTCAAAACCAGATCAAAATAGCGCCTAAAACGAGCAGCACAAGCCTTCTTCTTAAAAAAAAGAGTCCAGCTCGATAACGGTATGGACTCTTTAGGACGGGCTATATTCCGTCACTTACCCGATTATTAATTTTTGCGCATAATTTCGATTATCTTTTCATCGGTTTGTTGCATACCCTTTGTGATCATCGCGCCGAGGTTATCAATCGTTTGCTCAACGTCTGCAGAGACAATCCCCTGACCTTCAACCCCGTGGCCGGCTAAAGCCAAGAAACAGCATTTATAAGCTGTTTGTGCGGCCGTATGAACCTTCATGGCGCAGGTGGACTTGGCACCGTCGCAAACCATGCCGGAAGTGTCACTGATCACGTTGTTGATGGCCATGCAGCATTGCTCAAATGTACCCGAATTAAGGTAAACGAGAGCCATCGCTACGGCCGAAGAGGTGGCAGTGTTGCCGCAGAACGCTGACAGTGATGGGTAGTGCGATTTAATGTAAATAGCTCCAAGGTGCGAGAGAATCAGAGCCCGAGCCAATTTTTCATCATCCGCTTTAACGTACTCGGCCATTTTGACAACAGGAATGGTTGCCGTGATGCCTTGATTGCCGCTGCCGTAGTTACTCATGGCAGGCAGGGTTGCGCCGCCCATTCGAGCATCAGAGGCCGCAGCTGTACAGGCGGCCATATTGTTGATCAGGTCAGAACTCAAAATGCCGGCTTTGATTTGTTCATTAATGGTTCGGCCAAGTTCAAGACCATATTCATTTGCCAAGCCTTCAGCGGCCAAAGCCATATTGATATCACGTGCCTGGAGAATAAAAGCGATATCCTCAAAGGGAGCTTTCAATGCGAAATCATAGATAGCCTTTAAGTTGATTTCTTCTCCGCCCACAGCGCTTTGTCCTTCCGCATTGGTACTAATAGCGGGTTCTTTTTTGAAAACAACTTCGCCATTTTTGCGTTCTTCAACAATACCGGTGTGGTCACCTTGTACGGTTACTTGCGCGGAGTCACTTCCGGCATATGCAGTGGCACTGCAATAGACTGCATCGGGACTATCGGCTCTTTCAATGCTGACGCAACCGTTTTCAATCATTGTCATGGCTTCTTTCACATGAGCGGGTGTAACGGTTGCCAATACTTCAAGCCCGGCGTCAGGATTACCGCCCAAAGCGCCGACGGCTGCGGCGATGGGTAAACCGATTTGACCGGTTCCCGGTACAAAAACACCCATGGCATTTTTGTAGAGATTGTCACTGACTGCGACAGAAAGACGTTCAGGCTTTTTCCCTAAAAGTCTGGCTGCATGGGCTGCGGCATAGGCGATGGAAGTTGGTTCCGTGCAGCCTAAAGCGGGTTGAACTTCCTTTTTGATAATCGCGATAAAGTGTTCCCACTGTCGCATGTCTTTCTCCTTATGAGTCAATGGGCGCAGAACCGTGAGATTTTGCGCCCATTGTTAAATGATTATTGAATCGCTTTTTGCTCGCCTTTCTTTTTCTTTAAGAACTTTGAAACGGCGATGATGGCAGTCGGAATTAAAGCAAACCCGATACCGCAAAGCAAAATCGTTGTCAGGTGGTCACGAATAAAAGGCATGTTGCCAAATAAGTGACCGGCCCAAACTAAACCGTAAACCCATGCAAAAGCACCCGTGATGGAATAAAACTCAAAGCGCCAAACCGGCATGGAAGCGGCTCCGGCAATTAACGGAGCAAATGTTCTGACGATGGGTACAAAACGGGCGAGAAAGATAGTTTTCCCGCCGTGGAGTAAATAGAACTGATGTGTTTTGTTAAGGGCTTCTTGGTCAATCCAGCTGATCGAGCCATCATAGATTTTATGGCCAAGCCAAGAACCGATATAGAAGTTGGACGTATTGCCGAGAATAGCTCCAAGTGTGACAACCCCCGTAAGCCACCAGGGATCAATTGCTCCCGTTGCTGTCACGGCGCCGGCAACAAACAAAAGTGAATCACCCGGTAAAAAGGCCATGACCACAATCCCTGTTTCCAGGAAAAAGATCATGAACATGATGATATAAATCAGAATGCCGTAATCGTTGGCGATCGTAATTAAAAAGCGATCGGCGTTGGTAAACAAATCAATGAATAAAGACCAGTCCATAAACGGGGGAGCCAATCAAAATAAGGTTATTTTTATTAATTTAACGTTGGAGAGTTTACTCATTTTTAGGCTAGTTTTAAAGAGGCTATGAAAGCATAAATTTGTTAGGCCCTATGTCCGCTGGCAAGAGCAAATTGTGAACACACAAAGCCCGGCGGAAAATCCAATGCTAAAATCCCGTCATTATGCAAGTACTGAATAACACAGAACATTCCCCAAAAAGAGCGATTAAAGAGCTCTCGGATCAATTGGTCAGTCAAATTGCCGCCGGTGAGGTGATTGAACGTCCTGCCTCCGTTCTCAAGGAACTCGTCGAAAACGCCATTGACGCGGATGCCACCCGCATTGAGGTAAGACTGGAGTCAGGAGGAATAAAACGGCTGACGGTGACAGACAATGGTCGGGGGATTGCCAAAGAAGAGCTGCCTTTAGCCCTGAAGCGGCATGCAACCAGCAAAATTCGAGATCTAAGCGAACTGGAACACGTTTTAAGTCTTGGGTTTCGCGGTGAAGCTTTGGCTTCGATTGCCTCAGTAAGCGCACTGACCTTAACGTCCAGAACACAGGATCAATCCTGTGCATACAGTATTCATGAAGGAGAGGTGGATGTTGCGGCCGGCACTCAAGGCACCAAGGTGGAAGTGGAGGATTTGTTTTTTAAAACGCCTGCCAGACGAAAATTTTTAAAGTCAGAGGCAACGGAGGCGGCGCATTGTAAAGTGGCTTTGGAGCGAATCGCCATCGCCCACCCAACTATTGAGTTTCGTCTTGTCAATAACGGCAAGCCGGTTTTGGTTTTACCTATTGAAGAAAGCCGCTCGCGTGTCAACAGGATTCTGCCCGATGAGTTTGCTCGCGCACAACGCGAGGTCTACGCCGAAACGGCTTCTGCGCGTGTTTATGGATGGGTAGGATTGCCAACGGCCGGTCGTGCTCGAACCGATGCTCAATATTGCTATGTCAACGGTCGCTTTGTTCGCGACAAGCTCTTAGCCCATGCGGTCAAGAGCGCCTATGCTGATGTGCTGCACAATCAGCTGCAGCCGATGTACTGTTTGTTTGTAGACATCGATCCCGTGAAGGTGGACGTTAATGTTCATCCGACAAAAAGTGAATTGCGCTTTAGGGATTCTCAGTGGGTTCACCAGTTTGTGATGCACGCGGTTCAAAACGCTTTAGCTCCCGCCTTATCGGCAATGGAAAGTGATGCAGGCGCTTCAGATCAATCTCAACCGCACACTCAAACGGTGCAAAAACCGATATCGGAGGGGACGGGCTCAACTCATGCCCGCGCATTTGAGTTGCGTTCCCAAGCCGCACCGGCTTATGAACCGTCGCAATTGAATCGGTACTTAGACTTTTATCAGACTAAAGCAGAACCGTCTCGAGGGCGTGTTATTCCGGACACTGTTCAAGCTATCCGCTCGGGTACGGCGTTTACTCAGGCGCATGATCAGGAGCAACTGACTTATCCCTTGGGAAGAGCTTTAGGGCAGGTTGGCGGCGTATTCATTGTGGCCGAAAACGATCACGGTATGGTGCTTGTGGATATGCACGCAGCGCATGAGAGAATCGTTTATGAAAAATTAAAAGCACAGATGGACGCTCAAACGCTTGCTGTTCAGCAACTTTTAATTCCGCTTGTGTTTCAAGCTGATGCTGAAGAAATGGCAACCTTTGAAGACAATCAGTCATTGCTTTTAAATCTTGGTATAGAGTTGGAAATTGCCTCTCCTACACATCTGCGATTGCGCGCTGTTCCCGCTGTTTTGGCTGCAGATATTGAGAAAACTGGAGAAGCGCTGATTACAGAGTTGTTGGCTGACATTAAAAAGTTCGGGGCGAGCAATTTGGTGGAAGAAAAGCGCAACGAGATTTTGGCCACCATGGCCTGCCATGGCGCAGTTCGGGCACATCGTTATTTAAGTATCGATGAGATGAATGCGCTTTTGCGTCAAATGGAGCAGACCGAGCGTATTGATCAATGCAATCACGGCAGACCGACTTGGGTGCAGATGTCCATGTCTGACTTAGATAAGCTTTTTATGCGGGGCAAATGATGGCCAAGGCTGTCTTATTGTTGGGACCGACAGCAAGCGGGAAAACAGCTTTAGGGGTGAAGCTTGCCCATACATTTAATGCGGAGATCATTTCCATAGACTCGGCCCTAGTGTATCGAGGGATGAATATTGGAACAGCCAAACCCACCGAAGAGGAAAAAGAAGGCGTTCCTCACCACTTAATTGATATTCGCGATCCCTTTGATAGTTACAGCGCGGCCGATTTTTTTAAAGATTGTGAAAGATTGATCGAAGAGATTTCAGCTCGTGGCCGTTTGCCTTTAATCGTGGGCGGTACGATGCTTTATGCCAAAGCACTGAAAGATGGCTTAAATCAAATGCCTTCCAGTGATTTGAATGTGCGTGAAGAAATTGAACGGCAAGCGCGGCAATTGGGCTGGCCGGCCATGCATGAGAAACTGTCTGAAGTGGATCCGCAGACCGCTCACAGGCTTCATCCGACGGATTCTCAACGTATCAGCAGGGCTCTTGAAGTGTATCGACAAACTGGAAAGCCGATTTCCTATTATCAAAGTCAGCAAAATAAAGGTTCAGAGCACACTTTCCTGACATTAGGGCTCTTACCCAAGAATCGGAAGCTTTTGCACGAACGCATTGAAAAACGTTTTTTAATGATGATTCAGGCGGGCTTTCTCGATGAAGTCAAGCATCTCATGGCCGATGATCGTTTCGAGCGTCAAAGCCCCTCCATGCGAGCTGTTGGCTATCGTCAGGCCATCGATTATCTGACCGGCGAGATCGATTACGACCGATTTGTTTTGGCAGGCATTGCTGCCACTCGCCAATTAGCCAAGCGTCAGATGACATGGATGCGCTCGATGCCGCAACTGGTGACCATTGATCCGTTTGAAGAAGACACCAATGCTTTGGCAACCGAGCACATTAAAGAATTCTTGAGTTCAAACTAAAAGTTTGCCGCCTGGGAAGGCGGCAAGCTTTAGACATCAGTCCTTTAGATAGTATTCAACGGTTGTAACCACCCGAACGCGTTTAATGTAGGGCGTGTTGCTGTCTCGGTCATAAATTGAGAATTGTCCCTGAGAGGCGCGCCGGATTTTTCCTAATTCACTATCGCTGTCTTCGGCAAATTTTTGAGCGGTGGATCGAGCGTTTTTAGTGGCTTCTTCAACCATCTCCGGTTTGATAGAGTTCAAACCGTTAAAGGAAAATTGCGTACGGTAATTCTGCGTAAAAAGAACCCCTTTTTGAATCAATTCGCTTTGGTTGACCATGGCTTTTAAAACCGTATCAACATCGGTGGTTGCCACAGAAACGGCCATTTCCATACGGTATCGTTCGGGCGGTAGGTTATTGCCGTAAAAGTCAGCATGCAGATCCTGGACAGAAGGAGTGCCCTGAGAGATATCTTGAGCTTTTATGCCCTGGCTGATTAAAAAATTTCGGATTTCTTCGCTTTGTGTTTGCGCTTTTTCATAGAGCGCACTCAAATCGTTGCCGGTGACGCGGAAGGTGACAGGCCAGATGACGTAATCGGCTTGAACGTTTCTTTCAGCCAGTCCTTTGACGGTAACGACACGATCACGATCGACAAAATGGTCAATACCGGCCTTTAGAGAAATGCCGACAGAGGCGATACCGATGGCCACACAGACGCCGGCGATTAAATTTTGTTGAACACTCATCTGCTTCTCCTTTAACCATTGCTCTTAGAAAACATGATAGGGAACAGAGGATGGTTCAGGGAAGAAAATTTTCAAATTGTTTTGAATTTAACAAAAGTATGGATCTTTTGCCTTTTTGACGAATAGTCTAAAAATCAGGGAATTTTTCTTTGAATATTCAAAGGAGAGGCAAAGTCTTTTGAGCGTCTGTCTCTCCTTTTTGATTAAGAAGCTATTTCAGCGGCTTTCTTGGCGACCGCTTCTTCTTCCTTAGTACGGGTTCGGGCAACATAAAGTGCAGTTACGGCAAGTGCAACTCCGGCCAAGAAGAGCCCAAGGGCTGTCATGCCCCAGAAGCCGTACGCGGCAAGCGGCGTGCTGAATGGTTCGCCAATGAAGGCCATGTAGTAGCCGCCGAAAAGTCCTACGCCCCAAAGCAATACGCCATAAATGACCATCGGCCAGAATGTGACCCGATAACCTCTTAATGCAAAGGAGCTCACGCATTGCATGGCATCAAAGACGTGATAAAGGATGCCAAAGAGAATAAGCGAAAAACCGATGCGAATAACGGTTTCGTCGCTTGTGTAAAGTGAGAGCAAAAAGCTTCTGCCAAAAAAGAGAGACAAAGCGACAATGGAGGCGACCGATACGGCAATAGTCAGACATTTTTTTGTTGCCTTTTCAGCGACGCTGGGCCAACCAGCCCCCAAGCACTGGGAGACCAAGACCGTGCAGGAAATCCCGATTGCAAGCGCAAGCATATAGCACAGACTTGTGATGTTGGCGACAATCTGGTGCGCTGAAACCGTGACGGCTCCAAAGCGCGAAATGAAAATGGCCATCAACGTAAACGAGCTCACTTCAAAGAAGGTCGACAGTCCAATCGGAATACCGATTTTCAGTTGCGCCCACATGGCACGAGGGTCTGGACCGTAGAAGCGTTTGCAGCGCATGAGCTGGTAGAAAGAATCTTTCTTCCAAACGTAGATATAAACGAAGAACGAAAGCCAGGTCAGAATCGTAGAAGAGACGGCAGCGCCGGCGCCGCCCAATGCGTCAAATCCCAGCCAGCCATACATGAATACCGCATTTAAAGGCGCTTTGAGCACCAGCATGGCCAAAGAAACGTACATCGTCACCTTGGGACGGGAGACAGCGGCATTCAATGCGATAAAAGCGCGTCCGCCCATAGCCGCGGGCAACCCCAGCATGCTGATCAAAAGATACTGAGAGGCCATGGTCTTTACCGGGCCTTGGGCTTGAGCCAGATTGGTCCAAATGTCCGTGCAGCCTAAAAGCGGCATGCCGATAAAGCATAGGAAAAAAGCAAGCCAGAGACACTGAGAGAGTTCAAAACCGATTTTCTCGAATTTCCGTGCGCCGAAATGGTGTCCGGCCAACGGGCTCATGCCTTGAAGAATGCCGACCAACCCCATGAAAACCATGATCATGGAAGCCAGACCCAAAGCGATGGCGGCCAGGTGGTCTGCGCCTAAATGGCCGGCCATAATTGTGTCGATGGTGCCGCCGCCCACAATAGCGATATTGGCAACAAAAATGGGGCCGGCCAATTTAGCAATGGCACGACCGGAAATATCAGGTGGGGTCAGACGTTGCGGAAGCGGATGACTCATTATTCACCTTTTTTATATAACACAAAGCGTTCACGGTCTCGCGGACGACTGTAGCGGCCGAGAACAGAAGATTCTTTTTGAGAACTGTCTTTAAAGGCCTTGTCGGTCGTGAAAACGAAACGACAGGTGTTGTCATCTTTAAAAGTCAGTCCGTAGTAAGTAAAGAGGATCTCTTTGACAGGATCGACTTCCTGAATGCTCAGACAATCACGGTTTTTAGCGTGAGCCGATAAGTCTGTTGTGACTTCATGGACAAGTGGTTCATAGCTGCGAGCGCGGTCGATGACCGGCTCAAATAAATAAACCGTGGTGATGCTAAGAGCCGTGATGCCGGCGGCGGCAAGCCAAGGGCCCTTCCAAGCCACCACTTGTGAGTGGTTCATACGCCACAAAACCAGGGTAAGCCATCCTAAAAGCGTGACAAAGCAGAGTACAAAAAGCAATCCGTGAAGCGAGGGGATAAGACCCGGCGCCAAATTCACAATGGACTTAGACATCTTCGGCGGCCAACCGGTTTGCCAGGCAAAGAAGTAAAGCCATATAGTGATCAGGGCTAATGTGAAGACGGTTGCAGAGAACCAGTCGAGGATATTTTCGCGTGATCGTTTGGCTGACAAGAGACCAAATGCGGACAAGATGCAGAGCGGAACGGTCAAAAGCATCAGGAAGCGCTCACCGGGCAGGTGACCGGCGGCGGAAAATACCAAAAGTCCGATGAAAATCCAAAGCGGTATTTTGATGTGTGTGCGGTCCAGCTGTTTTCTGAAAGCATAAAGGCCCAAAAGGGCGAAAGGCCACAACGGCCAGAGAAACCAAATAAAGTTTTCCAGCATCCAGTAAACATCAGAACTTGCGATAAGACCGAAAAAGCCTAATTGCGTTTGCCACCAGATATCAAACCAGGCGTCAACCGTTTCAATGGCCACGGCAACGGCCAAAATGGGCCAGACGAAAAAGGTAGCACAGGCAGCCACAATAATGAGTGTGGCTCGGTTTATAAAGGGCGTTTCGTAGGCATGCACTCTTGCGTGAATGAAAAGCGCAATGATTAAAAGAGAAATACCTGCAAAAAGATTAGAGGCAAGAACAGCAGCGCCGACCGTCACTCCTGTTAAAAGAGGGGCTAAAACATCCCTTCTCAAGGTCCATGCCAAGGAAAAGAAAAAGGCGGCAACGATTGCTAAAAGCGCCGTTTCAACATACAGCTGCCGAATCGGAACAAAAAGGCCGAAAGTCGCGACAAACATAAGCAATGCCGCATCGGCGACAACCCGTCCGTAATCAATAGGCGAGGCTTGTCCACCGAAGGCCAGAACAACGGGTTGAGCTTCTGAACGACGGGCAAGATACCAAGTCCCATACCAAATGCTTGAAGTTGCAATGGCAAACCAAACCAGAACGCTTAAGCGGCTTGCGCTGGCTTCGGAGAAAAGCGGTCCGAAAATTTTGGCAAAAAGAGCCGATACCCATAAAGACAGAGGGCCATCGGTCACATAGGCGTTCTCTCCCAATTGCGGCAAAAGCCAGCCGACCGCATCACTTTGCAGCATCGAGTGCACAAGCGCAAAACTGGTCAGCTCATATGAACTCCAAAAGTCGCGTGACAGCAAGCCCGGAATAATGAATACAACCAAAAGGGCCAGAAGCGCCATACGAGGCAACTTCCGAGCTGAAGCAGCCGAGGCAACAATTGGGGAGGGACGTTCTTCAAACATGTGAATAGGCTAATGAATTTGACTTAGCTATTGTAACGAAAAGAGGCAGTCCATATATGACAGACTGCCTCTGTTTGCGAGAAACTTTCAAAGAGAAAATTACTTCGCAGCCTTCTTGCCGAGGTTGGCGTACTTGGCGCGGAATTTTTCCACGCGGCCGGCTTCAACGATGCGCGTTTGAGCGCCCGTGTAGAAGGGGTGGCTTTCAGAAGACGTATCAAGCTTAACGAGCGGATAGGTCACGCCGTCGATTTCAACCGTTTCTTTGGTTTGAGCGGTTGACTTGATGATGAACGTCTTGTTGATGGACAAATCGCAGAAGGCCACTTCGCGATATTCGGGGTGAATACCTTGTTTCATTTGTAAAGTTTTCCTAAAAAATTATCGGCCGCCCTGAGAGCCTTGCGCACGAGCCCGGTTAACCAAGGTCTTACCGCGGGCATGCATCTCCACGTTCCGACAGAGAAGCGGAATTATCCAATAAATTCCTATAAATATCAAATTTTTGCAAAACTGTTGAGAGAAAAACGAATTCCAAATTTTTATCCCTTCAAAGATCAGTTAAAAAAATTAAAAGTCAACTTTTAAAATTTTTGAAAGTGTACTTTTAAAAATTATAAAAATATTAAACGTGACTGACCTTGATCTTGCCTGAAAGGCACAAGTCTATTTTTTCCTTGGGTATCTTTCTATAATTTGCGCCTGTATTAAATTCAAAGAAAGGAAAGCGCCATGGCTCAACAAGAAGAGACTGGTGCTCTCAAACTCTGGGCTCCGGTAGCAGGCCTTACTTTATCGGCCTTCATCTTCAATACGTCTGAATTCATCCCGATTGGACTTTTAAGCGATATAGCCCGTGATTTCCAAATTACAGAATCCCAGGCCGGTACGATTATCACAGTCTACGCCTGGATAGTGACGGTTTTATCTTTACCCTTGATGCTTTTAGCCTCAAAAGTAGAATTTAAAAAATTGCTTCTGGGTATTCTCGGTTTATTCGTAGTAAGCCATTTTTTGTCAGCGGTTGCGCCTAGTTTCATTACGCTGATGCTTTCAAGAGCTGGCGTTGCCTTTTCGCACTCCATTTTTTGGTCCATTGCTTCGCCGTTAGCTGTGCGCATTGCTCCTCAAGGTAAACGTGCCACGGCGTTAAGTCTCGTTGTAACAGGGACAGCCGTTGCCATGATTGCCGGTCTTCCTTTGGGTCGCATGGTCGGTCTTTACATGGGGTGGCGAGCCACCTTTTTCTCAATCGGTTTAGTGGCTTTGGCGGTTGCCATATTTTTACTCTTTATTTTCCCGCGCGTGCCCGCCAACACCCAAGGCTCTTCTGTTGCAAAATTGCCAGGCATTTTGAAAAATCCGGCCTTAATTGGGGTGTACGTTCTGACCGCTTTGATCTTTACGGCTAACTTTACGGGCTACAGTTATATTGAGCCTTTTATGGCTCAGGTCGCTCATATGCCCGAAAGCGAGATTACCTTTTCGCTGACTTTATTTGGTGTGGCAGGTATTCTTGCCAGCATTTTCTTTTCTCGTTGCTATGAGCAACATCCCAAATTCTTTTTTGCAACCGGTACGTTTGGTGTCGGTATTTTTCTGGCATTAATGGAATTGTCTTCGGCACACATCTGGTCAGCTATGCTTTTGTGTGTTTTCTGGGGGATCACTTTCACAATTTTCGGTTTGGTATTTCAGGCCGTTGTGATTCGGCTGGAACCGCAATCCACTCCTATCGCCATGTCAATTTATTCAGGGATTGCCAACGTTGGAATCGGCAGCGGTGCGCTGGTGGGCGGCTGGGTCTGCGCAGTCCCGGCTATTGAATGGATTGGTTATGCGGGCGCGGCCTTTGCTTTTTTGGGCGGAATCATTTGCTTCGCAATGATTAGACGTTTTCTGGGTTGAGGTAAAAAAAACGGCTCTCCGGTTGATTGGAAGAGCCGCTTTTGCCAGCTTTTTAAAGCTTAACCGCCGCGACGCATTAAATCGAAGAAGTCGGCATTGCTCTTGGTTGCTTTCAAGCGTTCGAGCAAGAATTCCATGGCTTCGACTTCGTCCATGTCGCTCAAAAGTTTTCTCAAGATCCAAACCTTTTGTAAAACATCCGGCTTCAAAAGCAGTTCTTCGCGGCGGGTACCGGAGCGCAGAACATTGATAGCTGGGTAAATACGTTTTTCGGCCAAGCGACGTTCCAAATGCACTTCCATGTTGCCGGTGCCTTTGAATTCTTCATAGATCACATCATCCATGCGGCTGCCGGTATCGACCAAGGCGGTGGCGATGATCGTAAGAGAGCCGCCTTCCTCAAGATTACGGGCGGCACCAAAAACGCGCTTGGGGCGATGCAGAGCATTGGCGTCCACGCCGCCTGAGAGCACGCGGCCGGAGGTAGGCATCACGTTGTTATAGGCACGTGCCAGGCGAGTGATGGAGTCAAGCAAAATCACTACATCTTTCTTGCTTTCGGCCAAACGCTTGGCTTTTTCGATAACCATTTCGGTTACTTGCACGTGGCGAGATGCCGGTTCATCAAAGGTACTGGCGACCACTTCTCCCTTAACTGTACGCTGCATTTCAGTGACTTCTTCAGGACGTTCGTCAATGAGCAGAACAAAAAGCACGCAGTCGGGATGGTTCGCTGTGATGGCATGGGCGATGTGTTGCATCAAGACGGTTTTACCGCTCTTAGGTGAAGCAACAATCAAGGCACGTTGACCTTTACCGATCGGGGCGATCATGTCAATGACGCGACCGGTTAAGTTTTCATCACCTCTGATATCGCGCTCAAGCACCAGATGTTCATTCGGAAAGAGCGGCGTGAGGTTTTCAAAAAGCATGCGATGCTTTAAGTTTTCCGGCGGCTGACCGTTTACCTTTTCAACTTTGACAAGGGCGAAATAGCGTTCGCCTTCTTTCGGAGTGCGCACTTCACCTTCAATGGAGTCCCCCGTGTGCAGGTTAAAACGTCTGATTTGTGAAGGAGAAATGTAAATATCATCAGTGCTGGCGAGGTAAGAGGTTTCGGGGCTACGGAGAAAACCGAAGCCGTCGGGCAGAATTTCTAACGTTCCATCACCGAAAATTTGTTCACCGTCCTTGGCGCGTTTTTTCAAAATGGAGAACATGAGTTCTTGCTTACGCATGCGGTTGGCGTTTTCGACACCAAGGTCAATAGCCCAGTCCAAGAGCTTGGAGACATGCAACGATTTGAGTTCGGAAAGATGCATTTGAATTTTTGAAATTGTGTATTGAAAAGGCAGGGGAAGGCAGACAAGCTTTCACCGCTGTTCTGATCGTTAGGTATAAAAAGGATTTAATCAAAAGATTCCGTTCCGGATAATGAGCTCCGGAACGGATTCGGAGGGCATTTTAAACAAATTGATTTAAAAAATCTTCCAACTGAGATTGACCCATGGAGCCAATGTGCTGTTGGATGGGTTTGCCGTCTTCGTAAACGATTAAAGTGGGAATGGAGCGGATGCCGAGTTTGGCTGCGTATTCATTGGCTTCGTCAACGTTATATTTGGCAATGCGAAGCTTACCGTCAAACTTTTGAGCGGCGGCTTCCAAATGCGGAGCAAGCGCGCGGCAAGGTCCGCACCAAGGAGCCCAGAAATCCACAACCACAACACCTTGTGCCGTTTCGGTTTCATAGTTGGAGTCATTTAAGTGAACGATATCGCTCATGATTTCACCTTCATTCAATAAAAAATAAAAACTGTCCTGACAGTGATGCCACTGTGTCTGATGAGACGAGCATAACGGATTTTTCAGCGATTGGGAATTTGAAATTGTCTATTTTGGTAATAGTTTTCAAGGAACTTTGACGTATACAAAAAAATCGCCCGAAATTTCGGGCGACTTTAAATAAATGTTTCGTTATTAGGATTCTTCTTGAGTCTGGACTTGACCGGCCATGGCTTGGAATCCTGCGTCCACATAAAGCGTTTCAGCCGTAATGCCTAGTGCATAGTCAGACAGCAAGAACGCGGTCGAACGACCCACATCTTCAATCGTAACGGTTTGACGCAACGGCGAGATATCGCGAGCGTGAGCGAGCATCTTTTGGAAATCCTTAATGCCGCTTGCCGCCAGCGTGCGGATCGGACCGCTCGATAAGGCGTTAACACGGATACCCCTGGGGCCGAGATCGGCGGCCATATAACGAGTGACGGCTTCAAGAGCGGCTTTAGCAACACCCATCGTGTTGTAATTGGGAACGACTTTTTCAGCGCCCAAGAAAGAAAGCGTCACAAGGGATGCTTTTCTGCCTTCAAGTTGTGGCAGGAAAGCTTTAGCCAAGGCGGCGAAAGAATAGGCGGAAATATTGATTGCCGCCATGAAGCCTTCACGGGAAAGACCTTCTAAGAATGACCCTTCAATGGCTTCACGCGGAGCCCAGGCGATGGAATGCACAAAACCGTCAAAACCTTCCGGCCACACTTCCTTGACACGGGCAGCCGCAGCTTCAATGCTTTCATCACTTGCAACGTTTAATTGAATAACAGCAGCGGCACCGAAATCGTTTGCGAAGCGTTCAAGACGCTCGCGGAAACGTTCGTTGTTATAGGTCAGAATCAGTTCGGCTCCTTCTTCCTTACATGCTTTTGCGATACCGTAGGCGATGGAGCGATTCGAAGAGATGCCGGTAATCAGCAGCTTCTTGCCCGTTAATAAAGCCATTTTTAAGTTCCTGAAAGTTTAAATCTGATTTAATTTACTGAAAAAGAGTGGCTTGTCAAGGGTGATTGCCTTAGGGGAATGTCCTAGTTTTTCTGTTACGGTTTTTACAAACTGGACTGTCATACTTCTCAGATAGTAATTTTTATCCATGAGGATAGTCTCTGATGAACGCTTTAAGTGATGTCTGTCTTAAGGACTTGCGAATTCGTCTGAAAGATAAAGAATATGTTCCGCTCATGGTCGGCGGCATGGGTGTGAACATTTCCACGGCTGAGATGGTTCTCGCCGTGGAGAAGTTGGGTGGTATTGCTCACATTTCCGATGCCATGCAAATGGATTTGTCCGACCGTCTTTACGGCACTGATTTTACGGCTAAGAAAGTTAAGCGCTATTACGGATGCCAAAAAAATCCGGATAAATCTGACAATCATTTTGACTTAAATGATGTGCGCGAGGCCTCTTTGCGTTATGTGGGCGATGTGATGAGCCGCGCTACGGGCAAAGGCTTGGTATTTCTCAATTGCATGGAAAAACTGACCTATAACGCCCCTCA
This sequence comes from Parasutterella secunda, assembly GCF_023336895.1. Lineage (GTDB taxonomy): Bacteria > Pseudomonadota > Gammaproteobacteria > Burkholderiales > Burkholderiaceae_F > Aphodousia > Aphodousia faecalis. The sequence continues at coordinate 2,768 of NZ_JAMBLT010000012.1, read as the reverse complement.
TGAGTCACTCGGCGTTCGTCTAAACGCTGCCTTGGATGCAGGTATTGACGGTATTACGCTTTCGGCGGGCCTACATTTGTCAAGCTTCAATCTCATGAGTGAGAACAAACGCTTCAACGATGCTTTGCTCGGTATTGTTGTTTCGTCTGTTCGCGCTTTGAATCTTTTCTTAAACCGCAACCGTCGCCTTAATCGTTTGCCTGATTACATTGTGGTGGAAGGTCCGCTGGCTGGCGGACATTTGGGCTTCGGTGAAGACTGGAGAGAATTTTCGCTTGAAGATATTGTCAGAGATGTAAAGGCGTATCTGGCCCATAATCACCTTAATATTCCGGTGTTTGCTGCCGGTGGTATTTTCACGGGTGGTGAAGCCGTCAGAATGATTAAAGAGGTTGGAGCCGATGGAGTGCAGGTAGCCACGCGTTTTACGATCAGTAAGGAATGTGGCCTGCCCGATGCGGTTAAGACCGCTTACATCAATGCCAAGGAAGATGACATCGAAGTCAATCACCTCTCGGCTACGGGTTATTTGATGCGTATGCTGAAGTCGTCTCCGGCCATTAAGATGCGTGTGCCGCCTAACTGTGAGCCGTACGGCTATATGCTTAAAGAGGGTAAGTGTCCGTATTTAACCCAGTGGTGGGACATGATGACAAAGAAGGCTATGCCTAAGCCTGAAGAGATGAAGTGCTGTTTGTGTACGCATATGAAGCTCTATAACGTCTGGACATGTGGCGCTAAGACCTTCCGACTTAAGGAAACGACGGTGAAGCTCCCGAATGGCCAGTGGTACTTCCCGAGTGCCGAAGAAATCTATAACGACTACATCACGAGCACGGGCGATCAAATTCAGTTGCCCAAACCGCTCTAAGTCGTTAGAGCTTTAAAAGAAGGCGGCCTGCGAGTGTTTTTTCGTAGGCCGTTTTTCTACAAAAAGTTCAACGAAAAAATCCTGAAATTTCAGGGGAAATTTGATAAACTGCGCTCCCGGCGGGTCCCCTCGCATGCATTCGTCGTGAACCTGGTCAGGCCGGGAACGGAGCAGCCACAGCGAAGTGAATGTAGTGCCGAGGATAAGGCTCGCCACTTCTTTTTTGCTTATTAGCACAATCAGACCATTTCTCTAAACCTACCCCACAGTAGTGAACTACTTCGCCCAGATAAGGTTTATGACGCTGATAAATTGAGAATAAATCTAGTGAAAGATTTTTCTGGTTTTATTAAAATCTTTCACTAGTAATGAAATATATTAAATTCCCGAAAAAACTTTCACTCTGAGGCGTGTGATGATTAGTCGAGAACATTATCTTCAACAAATTCGGCCGTTTTATGAAAGTAACTTGGTGAAGATCGTCACAGGTATTCGCCGATGCGGAAAATCGGTCATCATGGATCAAATTGAGACCGAGTTGCGTCAGAGTGGCAAGAAAACACTAATGCTAAATTTTGAGGATCGATCAGTCTCTGCCTTAATTACGACTGTTGATGAACTGATTGATTACATTAGTCAGTATCTGGGGAAGGAGAAACTGTATGTTTTTTTAGATGAGGTGCAGATGATTGAGCAGTGGAATGTTGCTTGTCGTACTCTTCGTCTGAAAAATGTTTCTCTTTTTATCACCGGAAGTAATTCCAAGTTGTTATCTAAAGAATTCACCAAAGAATTGAGTGGTCGTTACGTAGCCTTCAGAGTTCGTCCTTTTGTTTTTCTTGAGATTCAGGAGTATGTAAAAGAGCTACAGCACGATTACAGTATTTCTGATTATTTGGTTTTTGGAGGATTCCCACAAGCCATAGAATTTCCAACGAAGCAGGCTCGATTAAGATATTTAAACGATTTAGATGACACTATTGTCATTAATGATATTTTGAACCGTTACAAAATCAGGAAAGATAATCTTTTTCGTCGATTAGTTAATTACATAATGATTTCTAATGCTCGGATATTCAGTGCCAATTCTGTACAAAAATTCTTAAAGGGACAGGGTTTTGAGTGTTCATTGAACACAATACTGAAATACCTTTCGTATTTGGAAGAAGCGTATGTTATCTCACCGATCCGTCAGTATTCTACAAAAGCTAAAAGAGAGTTGAAGTACTATCAGAAACTGTATGTCGAAGATGTGTCCTTTAATTCTATTCGTCAAACAGACGGGCATTGGGATATAACTCATAATTTAGAAAATATCGTATACAACGAATTGCTTTATAGAGGCTTCAATCTTTTTGTCTTTAGAGAGGGGAGCCAAGGGGTGGATTTTTTGGCTGAAAAAAATAATCGCCAGTATTTAATTCAGGTGGCCTATAGCATTGCAGAAGAAAGTACCTATAGGAGAGAATTCACCTTGTTTAACAAATTAGATCAAACGCGTGAGAAGATCATTATTACAAATGACGATTTTGATTTTTCTACGAGTACGGTTAGACATATCAATTTGAAAGAGTTTCTGATAAATGAGTCGTTTTAACTTTTTGCTATAGTCTCGGAACTGTTTAAATAATCAATTAGATAACTCCATTGCAGATATAAGGAAACAATAATGGAAATTCTTCTAGATCCTTCCATATGGATAGGTCTTTTGACGCTCGTTATTCTTGAAATTGTCCTTGGCATTGATAATTTAGTGTTTATCGCTATATTGGCCGATAAGCTTCCCTCCAAACAAAGAGATAAGGCTCGAGTTGTGGGGCTCTCTTTAGCTCTGGTAACGCGTTTGCTGCTGCTTGCGCTCATCTTTTGGTTAGTCACCTTAACTCAACCACTTTTT
>NZ_JAMBLT010000011.1 GCF_023336895.1 Parasutterella secunda | reverse complement strand
ATAGCCAATTGACATTGGCGTTCCTTATATCCCCGCCATTAATGACGGGGCTTTACGGAACTTGCGGCAAATTTTGGTCATATGTGATGCAGAAGCAATAAGGTGTGGAGAGTCTTTATACAGGAGAGATCCTTCATGAGATGAAAGATTGTGATCTTGATCATTTTCTTCCTTGGAGTTTTGTGGCTCATAACCAACTTTGGAATCTTATTCCTGTTGAAAAAAATATTAATCGTAGTAAAAACGATCGATTGCCTGAGTTGAGGCTATTGCCTAAGATGGCTGTAATTCAGAAACAAGCCATACACACATACGTTGATTTTGGTGGAAAGGTAAAGGCGCTTGAAGACTTTTGTGATTTGGGAATTGACACACAAACATTGCTTTCGTTAAATGATCAGGAGTTCTTAAATTTATACAACAATACCTTTGTTCCAATGTGGCAAATTGCTGTCAATATGGGTTTTGAAACTTGTCACCAAAAAGAACTAAATCTGAAGAAGGAAGTGCGATGAAAGATAGTCAATGTATTTTTTGCAACTTAGATAAAGAGCTTATTGCTGAGAATGAACTCGCTATTGCGTTTTACGATGGTTTCCCTGTGAATCCTGGACATGCGCTGATAATTCCCAAACGCCATGTTGCGAACTACTTTGATTTGAGTATGGATGAGTGCACAGCGATGCAGGCTCTATTAAAAGTGGTGCAAACCAAAGTTGAAGAACGTTTTCATCCGGATGGCTACAACATAGGTGTGAATGTTAATGCTGCTGCAGGACAATCTGTTTTTCATGTTCATATGCATCTGATTCCTCGTTTTTTGGGTGAAGTTGATAATCCAAAGGGCGGTGTGAGAGGAGTGATTCCCTCAAAGCAAAAGTACTGAATTCTTTAAAAAACTTAGTTATAAATTCTGAGTGCAATGATCTAAAAATTAAGCTTAAAAACAAAAAATCTCAGAAGCCTTTCGACTGCTGAGACATGGAATTGGTTGGGGGCTAGAGTTTAAGGAATCAATAAAATCAAGCTTTGCAGGCGATGTATTTTATTTTATCCATCATCTTATCCATCATAAATTTTTCGCTTGAATAAGATTCGTTAAAATCTTTATCACTAATTCGACTCATCGTAAATCAGTTGTGGTTAAGTATGAAAGTGTGCAAAAAGACCCTGCTGCTTGCCAGTATTGCCTTAGTCAGTCAAATTACGTTTGCCCATGGGTTGACTGAAGCGGATCTCGCCAATATTTCGCGCGCCTATGGTTATGTAACAGCCCAGGAAACAGTTCTGAAGCAGATAGATGCTAAATATCCGGCTCTGAAAAGTGAATTGTTTGATTTTGATTTGGCCTGGATATCCCGATTTCCCAATGCACAAGAATCACTGGTGACTCATTTCAAATGCTTTGGCGTAACAGAAGCGGATGTTATTAGAGAAATGAAGAGTAATGATAAAAACTCTTCTTTGTCAAAACAATTAAAGGTACAGTCCCAACCCGACGCCAAACAAAGACTGGATTACTTTAAATACCGTTTGAGTCATCCATCTAATTTTGATCGGGAAATATTTTCTACCCTTAACGACGTTTGTTTTAGTGAGCATCCAGAAAAAGAATTTTCACGAGACAAACAGACTTATTCAAGCTTAAATCATCCAAAGTCAAACGGACTTGATGTTCGTATCAGCATGCCTGCTTCATGGAAGAAATCAGAAGGTCGTCGACCACATATTGTTCAAAAGTGGACAAAAAATGATGAGTCACAGCATTTAACTACGATGCTGTTGGTAATTTCAGCTCCTGACGTTCAGCCATATTGGAACGATAAAGAATTAAAAGAAGAAATTAAAGATGGCAGGATATGGGATTTATTTGATGACTCAGGAGAATTTATACAGAAAAGAAAGCCAATTTTCAGTCGAATTGAAGGCATTCCATGTGTAATTTTAAATGCTGTAACCAAACATCAACGAGCTACTTATAGTGCGTACATGGATATGTCTTGTATGTACTTCATGTTTAAAGGAAATTTAGTGATTGTACAGTTCGCGGTTTCTGGTAAAGCAGAAAAGGAAGCGACGGCTCTTTCAGAAAAGTACATGGCATTGAGGAACTTGATTTTTAATTCGGTTTATTTACCGCAAAAATATGCTTATTGAACAAAGTCCTCTCGTTTTAAAACCGAATAGGACTATTTGCTGAAAAGCTTTCTATTGCTTTACTACGTGTTCGTGCCAATTTAAACAAAGCGGCAATAGGGCGCAGACAAATTTCTTTTTTCTAAAACAAAATCCTCTAAAACCCAAAAAAGCACAGTAATACCCATAAGCATTAAAGAGATTGGGTTGATTAAATAGCTTAATCCAAAAATATTTTTTCCAATTGGAAGAAAAATCATCCAATTGGAAAAACAAAGACTCCTCTTTTGAGATCATGAAAAGAACAAAGACGAATTAAGACTCTCGTCTTGGAATTTTTTCACATGATCAAAAGAGGCCAATTTATGTATTTTTTAAGATTGCCGACTGTTTTAAAGCATTTGGGAGTTAGCCGCAGTAGTCTCTACAAATATATTGCTGATGGTTTATTTACAAAACAAATAAAAATCGGTGGCTGCGCCGTGTGGCCAGAACATGAGGTGAAAAAGCTCTTTCGTTACTATCAGCAAGGTGAAAGTAAAGAGCAAATAAGAAAACAGGTCTCCCTACTGATGAGTTCTCGTAAGCCAAAGGCTTCGGTAAAAAAGGAGAACGCATCATGAGCAATCCTTATGAGTGGTTTTATCACAAACCAAAAATTTCTCCGGTTGTTTTAAAACTAAAAAACCTCAAGAAAATTCTTTCAGAAAAAGAGCATCAGGTGCATCTTATTTGCCCTATTTGTGGCAATGAGGATGGACGAACAACATACGAGAAGCCATCAGAATCGAATAATTGGTACGGAACTTTTCAATGTCCGAAGTGCCACAGTTCATTTGAAAAATTTTTAGCCGAACTGGGGATGAAGCGTTATCAGGCGCGTTACGCATTTCAGATTTGTATTAGTGAAGTACCGATTCATGAACTCGTGGAAGCAGCCGAGGATGTCATCTCGTCAACCAGGCGAGTTTTTTGCTGTGGGAAAACACTTTATTCGGTCGATATGAAGAGTGGAAGAATGGCCCCTCTTGAGGCTGCAGATGTGACCACCATCTTAAGTCGACAGTGTCAATGGATAAAGTACGACGCCCGTTCGAAATGCAATGTTCCGACAGATCCGCCTAAGAAAGTAGTTAGCACAATTTTAGAAAGTAGTTTTCATCCAGCTGTACCAGAGGTTTTGGCCATATGTTGTATGCCCTTTGTCCGGCAAGATGGTTCTCTGTGCATGATCCCTGGTTACGATTCAAAAACGAAAATCATTGCTTGCTTTGATCCAAAAGAATTTCAGCCATATGAATGGAGTACGAAATTAACAAAATCAGATGCCGAGCAGGCACTAAACGATTTGAAAAGACTTTTAGCCGAGTTTCCTTGCTACGAGCCTGTAGATGAATCTGCCAGTTTGGAAGGAATTTTAAAAGCTGTAAATAGAGCAGTGCTAGTGGCGGCACCAATGACCCTAGTTCAAGCCAATGCCCCTGGCTGTGGGAAAAGTACTCTATGTGGCCTTTATGCCAAATTAGTGACAAAAAATCCCGTAGCTGAAAAAACCTTGCCAACTACTGACGAAGAGATGGCCAAAACTCTTATTGCAACTCTAAGTTCATCGTCTGGCGTGATTACCTTTGACAACATCGTGGGAAACATACCTGCCTTTGCTTCACTCTGTACCTGCTTAAGTAGTTCATTCTTTGAACAAAGAAAGCTGGGAGGCTCCACGATTTTGCAAGTTTCTAGTCGAGTGTTGTTTTTGGCGAATGGCAATTTTGTACACCCTGAAGGTGATTTGTTACGAAGGGTACTTCCCTTGCAATTAGTTGCTAGAAATGCTCACCCTGAGCAGCGTTCATTTTCTAATGCCAATCTCCTGGATTTCGTTGCTGAGAACAGGGCCCGTTTAATAATGAATGCACTAAGAATTACAGCGGCATACCTTCAGTCCGGAGAAAGGATTTTATGTCCACCTCTGTCTGGGTACGAAGAATGGAGTTTAAGGTGTCGAAAACCTTTGATATGGCTTGGATTGCCGGATCCAGCAAAAAGAATATTTGAGCAACTCAATGAAGATGATCCTTTAACGGCTAATCGTTACGCTCTTTTGAAGTCATTGAGAGTTTGTTATGGCGATCAGATTTTTACTGTTAAAACAATCGTTACCGATAAGTTTGATTCAGTGCTGAATTGTTTAGGTGATCTTGGGTTTATCCAAAGAGGGGTTGTTAATAAAGGTTCTTTAGGTTGGGCTCTAAAAGACTTATCAACATTTCCAGTGAAAGATTTGAGGCTTGAAGCAGTCAAAAAGTCACATTATCGGGTATTCGAAGTGAGAGGTTGGGAATGAAAAATTCAGTGCTAACTTTGGATCAAATTAGGGAAAGTTTCACGAAGGCTTCCGATGTAGAAAAGAGATTATGGCAGTTGCTATGTAAAAGCGAACCCTACCGATCATACAAAAATGGACCGGTTGATGCCTTGATTCTGAAGATATTGAGAGAGAGGAGAGAGCTTAACTTTGAGCCTATTTTAATGGGAATTTGTCCTTTCTATATCAGAAAGGTGAATCCGCTTTCCGAATTGGCAAAGAATGCGGGAATTTTTTCGTTGTTAGGCGCGCTTTCTTGGAGTTCATCTTCAAAATCGATTGATTCTATCCCCTCAACCACAGATTCTGTTTGGTTGCAATTTTGTCGAGAATATTTAGATTTTTTGATTCTTGTATCGAAGCAATCTCCAGAAATCGCTTCCGTTTGTGCAGGAGTTGATCTTGAAACAGCCAGAAAGATCGAGAAGATAAATATCAATGAGCTAACAATAGAGATTTTTTTACGTCATTTTGAGGTGGAGTTCGGCTTTATTGGTTCTGATTACAGACAGTATGGGGACTGTAGAGATCCGGTGCAAATGGCCCTAATTGATTCCATTGATGCGATCGGATCTGGAGAGCGTAATTACAGGAAATTATTCTTGATGAAGGTATTTCAACCTAAAAAGGTTAAATATTCAGACAGAAAGATAGTTCTTAACAAAGAAGATGAATTTAACAGTTTTATTCCGCTCTGTCGTGAATCAAGAGTCAGCCCACCGGCCTTAAAGCGCTTTTTCAAATATTTGGGGTATGGAGAGCGAACAGCACTAAACCTGTCGCGCAGATTGCTTAGAAATGTCGAAAGAGCAAAAAAGCCTGGAGTTCTACCTATAAAAGAAAAACTGTGGTTATTAAATCGTGTCTGTCAGGCCGTAACAATTAGGTCTCTAGGTACTTCGTACTCTCCTAATGATCTAGTAAATGTGTTTTGTTTGGCCTGTTTAGTGGCTGTTAGAACTCTGAGTCCGAAAGACTACGAAGGTTTTGAGGGTTTTTGGTTTTCTTGGTTGGAGAAGAAAAATCAATCTTTTCTTATGACACTTGCCTCTGACAAACCTTTCACATATTGCGGAGAGAACAGTGAACTTTCCGCAAAGAATAATCTTTTGGGAGAGACACATGCCTGAACTAGACTGGGAAAAGTTAAGTGAACTTGAACAATCTGTTTCTCGTCGTCAAATTACGTTTGAAATTACGAAAGAGAAGCTCGAGAACGAAATAAAAAATTTAAATAAATCAATTGCAGCAATTCGTGAAGTGTTATTGGTTTCTGGGTTGGCTTGCACAGACGTATACCATGAAATGGCCCGGAAAAATTGTTTTTCTTCAGATGAAACTTGGTTGTTGCCACGAGTGAGAAAAGATTCCCGTTATGGGACTCCAAGTTTTTATTGGGAAAGAACGATTAGGTGTTTTAGACCTATGAATTCAAAGAAAAGGTCTAAACCAGTTCAGAGAAAGCGCACTTATGAAGCATTTGTCTGCTCTAAAAATGTTAAGAGCAAAGAAAAAATGAGGGTGATTCTTCTGTCTAAACATATTGCCATTAATAAGAGAACACTCACCGTCCCCCAAAATACCTTTGCTAAGGAGCCTGAATGGGCACGCATAGCGGCTTCATTGATAGAGCCAAAGTTGGTGTATTTACGCCGGATATCTAAAGAAGCAAGCAGTCTCAGTAAGAAGGTTTGTGCATTGTCGAAAATCGTTTCAAATAGGGGGTTTTAGTCAGTATGTTCTTTCGATTTTTGGGCAGCCTTAGACAAAAGAGAGCAAACAACATTAAGGTCACTGAAACCAATCAGTTGTTGTGTCGGAATATCCCCCAGCATTCAGATTTGTCATTGTCAAATGAAACTTATCCTCAGATATGTGGGATTCCTATTGCCCCTAGATCAGTGGATTTTTTTTGTAAGCGCTACGCAGATGAATTGCAGACATTGATACGTCAAATGCCGTTATCAGATGGTCAATTAGATGTGTTGTTAATGCCACTGATTAACCGGTTAATCTCTTACGTGAATGTGTTACCTGCTTCCGAATTCCATCACCACTCTGGCCCCGGAGGTCTTTTTCATCATTCTTTGGAATGTGCATCAAATTTGGTTTCTATGGCACAAAACCAGGTATTTGAGGGAAAAGCAAATCCAGAAAGTCGTTACCGCAGTCAACAAGCATGGATACTAGGCGCTGCTGTTTTAGGTTTGGGTCATGACATGGGGAAAATCTTTGACATGGACGTGATGTCTGGCTCTGAAAATTTATGGAATCCCTTAAAGGAGAGTTTGAATACATGGGTGAGTAGAGAAAAAATTAAGCAATTTTTTGTTATCTGGAAAAAGGATAGAGAGCACAAGAAGCATGAATTACGATCTTTGAGATTGATGTATTTAAAGCTGATTCCTCAGGCTTTTGAAAGGTATTTGGCAGAAACTAGAAAAATTGAAGTTTTTGACGCAATCGATCAGGCCATTCTATTTGGTACGGGACCATATGCAACATTGCTAAAAAAAGCAGAGGCGATATCCATCGAAGACGATTTCAAGAAAAGAAAAGCGTTAGGAGCACAGTTTACTCAGGGCTCCTCTCCTCTTCTTTTGCCATTAATCACAGCCATACAATCCTTATTGAATACAGGGCGCTGGACAGTTAATACCTCTCAGTCACCACTGTTCATGACGACTCAGGGCTTATTCTTATCCCTGAACTCTCAAACTGCTCAAGATATACATCACGCAGCTTGCCAGTTGCAAGCTTCATATGTTCCGGCCTCGATAGAGGGTTTGTGCCGAGTTTTTAATGAAGAGGGTTTGTTGGAGGTGAGTAATGGGAAAGATCTGTTTTGGACTATCCAGTTATCGAAACCATTGGGTCAATTTTGTTCACTAATCAAAATTAAAAGTTCATTTGCTGTTTTCATATTGGATTCAATTAAAGATATTAAACCTGTAGAAGTAAGTGCCTTTGGTTTTGACAAGAAAGATCCTAACGAAGATGAAACCAAACCACAAAATCTGAAAGACCGTCTTATCGCTCCTAAATCCAATTTTGATTTATCTGAGCTTAGAGCAACAAAGTCGCCAAGCAAGATTTCATTAGATACCGAAGAGGACATTGTTTTAATAAATAAACGCGAGTTCTGCGAAGTATTGGACACTCCTTTAGCAATTGATGAAGTAAAAAAGCTAATGAAAAGATGCGTGCTGACTATCCAATCACAATTAAAAGAAGGAGGCGGGTTTTTCATAGAGAACTTGAGTATTTCTGAAGGAGGATGCCGAACTTGCAGTTCATTGGAGGTAGAGCGTTTTTTAAGAAATCATCAAATTGGAGAAAAAGTACAAGAAATCATGTTTCGTCTATATCGAGACATTTCTTACGTTGAATTTGATCAAGCCCATCATCGCTTAGTTTTAAAGGCTGAAGAACATGAAAAATCAAAATGAATTAAGTTTGAATTTAGGCGCCAATTTTCAAGGTCTCCAGGCCATTTTGTGTTTTTTAGGATTTGCAGGGTATTGGATAAGCGCGCTGGTTTTAACACAAATTGCGGCTCCTTTATTAGTGATGGGGGCGGCATTGCTAACGATTGGTCTTTTTAAAACAAAAAGTGCTTTTCACAAGCTGCGATTTGAATCTAAATTGATTGGAAATTACCGACGCTGGTTCACTTTAGATGAGTTGGTTGCTTTAAAGAAGTATCAGGCATGGGGCAATTCTCGATTAATAGGCTGGGGTTTTATTTGGGATAAAGCACATTGCCAGAACGTGGCAGATTTCTTCAAGGATTCATGGAGAAAGAAGTACCGTCAAAGTCTTGCGAATGCAAAGAAAGTTTCTTTTATTCGGGATCATTTAAAAATGGTTATTACGAAACCTTCTGAAGTTTGGCAGGTATTTAAGGTAATAGATCAGCAAGTGGCCTCAGAACCGGGCTATCGTTGGATACATGCATTAGGAGACGAGAAAGTTCAATGTATTTCAGGTAAGGACTTAGAGGGCCACATGGCAGTGTTTGGAACGACAGGAGCAGGGAAGTCAAGGTTTCTAGAGTTGCAGATTGTACAAGCCATATTGGAAGGGAAAACTGTAATTGTTCTTGATCCTAAGGGGGATCAAGCATTAGTTCAATCCATGAAATCTGCCTGTGATAAAGCTAGAAGAGACAATGATTTCCTTTATTTCCATCTTGCTCATCCAGATAAGTCAATCAATATTAATTTGCTGGCTAATTATTCTCGTGAAGATGAAGTAGCTTCAAGAATTGTTGATACTTTGCCTGGTCAGGGAGGAGATGGCCAAGTCTTTATAGACATGGGTAGAGGAGCATTAAGAACTATTTGTGACGGAATAAAGATTCTGGGTAAAAAGCCAACATTTCTGCTCTTACACCATTATTTTGCAAACCGGCAGGAGTTAGCCCTGAAAGTTTTAGAAACGGTTTTGCCGCAAAGTGATAAGAAATTCCAAGAGAAATATTCTTTTTCAGAAACTAAAACAACTCTAAAAAGGCTAACGGATTTAATCAACCTCTATCGTTCTAAAGGCATTCCTTCGCCGGAGTTGGATGGAATTATTGCTTTAGCCGAAAGGGATGAAGAATCGTTTCAGAAAACGACCCAAAGCACATGGCTTTTATTGAGTACGTTGACGCGAGGAGATTTAGGTAAAAAATTATCGCCTATTGATGATGAATCTCAGGGAAATTTGATTTTCTATGACACAAGAAAAATTATTGATAAGCATTCTGTCTTGTACGTTGGATTAGATGCGCTAACAGATTCCGGCATGGCTAAAACAATAGGCTCAATGGTGTTGTCGGATCTGGCAGCTACAGCTGGTGCACGTTATGACTTTGAAACTTCATCTTCTTCAGTAGCGCTTTTTGTTGATGAAGCTGCAGAACTTAGTTGTGAACCTTTTACTCAAATGCTTAACAAATCTAGAGGAGCAAAATTTTCGATTTGTTTGGCATCACAAACAATTTCAGATTTTGTGGCCAAAGCTAAGGATAAGGCAGAGGCATCCAGAATTCTCGCCAATTTAAACAACTTTGTTGCCTTGAGATGTAACGATGTGGAGACGCAGAAGTTCCTAACGGAACGAATCCCCAAAACGAGAATTCAGATAACAACTAAGTCACATGGTGTTTCTACATCTTCCAAATTAGTGGCTCACGGTGCTTCTATCAGTGAACGAATAACAGAGGAAGAAACCGATTTGGTAGCAAGTTCTTTACTGGGGACATTACCGAATTGTGAATTTTTTGGGATTTTTGCCGGAGGGCATGTCATTAAAGGACGAGTGCCTATTTTGGTTAAAAACAAAGCGCAGTTTAGGGAGAATGCATAATGAAAAGAAATCAAAACTCGCCAACAGAAATTTCTGCGACCATCACCTTGATAACATCCCTTGGAGTGTCAATTTCGATACTTTGGGGACTCATCTTCGTGTCACCAGAATCTGCTTACCAAATAATGAAGAATGAATTGGATAGCATGCTTCTATACCCTAAGTGGCCAGCTGAATTAGCAGGACAGATTTATAGTTATTTAAATGTTGATAAGTGGGCTCAACTTTGGCTCGATAGCAGTAGCGTAAGTGGAGTAAGAAATCCAATAGAAACAATAATGATAAATTGGATGGCGCAAAGGTTTGAGGTATGGCGTTTTGTACTTTATGCCTTTTTGTCAAGGCTTAGTTATGCCTTCTACTGGCTAATTATCTTTTCTCCTGCAGCCCTGATTTCGTTGTGTTGCGGCTATTTTCAACGTGAGATGCAAAAAGGACAATTCTTTTTTACTTCTCCCTTCCGGATGGGATTATGTACGTTATCTTTTAAGTTTTGTCTTTGCACATTATTGATGGCGCTTTGTCTGCCACTTCCCGTGGATATGTGGATATTTGCGCTTTTAACCGGTCTAATGTCGCTTTCTAGTGGTTTGTTTGTTAAGCATTTACAAAAAGAACTCTAAAATTTTAGCCGGGACTGGAACTTTCTTTTGTCCTCACATAGGAGGTTAGAAAGTTCCAGATTGTTTGTGTGGAAATGATTTGACGATCAATTTTTAGGCTTAGGTGCCCAGGGATCCATCCCCATTATATCTTCAAAATATTCGACGGCTTTATCAAGATCGAATTCTTTCTCTTCTTTATCAGCCTCGCAAAATGGACTCAAGTTTGGGGTCATCATCAGTTTGTCGTTTGGGGCCATATGCTCTTTAATTCGATTTTCAATTTCACCAACACGACGCACTCGTTCACGAATTTCTTCCCGTGTCGCAATTCTCAAGGGACGGTGCTCTTCAGGGTGAAGTTTTCGATTCACTTCGAATTCTCTTTCAAAGAGCAAATGAATGTCTTGTTCTGATAACAATAGTCCTTCGATGAGGGCATATATGACCTTGATAATTTCGGCTTGTTCTTCAAGAGTTTTTTTATGCCAGTTTTTCCAAAAAGGCCTTAAAAGACTTTTCTTTTGACGGTTGAATCCATGGAAAGTTGTCCAGATGAAATCAGGAGGACAAGTGGGGATCCTCCACCTTGAATCTGGAGCTTCAAAAATATCTTTAGATGAAAGCAGTAATTTACGCCATATGTATTCACGATAGACTGCAGCCGGCCAATCTGAGCGTGTGTAGCTGAACGGTAAATGGAAATTAAGATTACTCAATGAAGGTTTGGCAGCGTAAAAGTATTGATCTAATTGTTTAAGGATATGTTTAAAAGAATAATCCTCTTGACACAACAGCCCTAATGCACGGGCAACTTCACGTGCTTTTTCAAGAAGAAACTCGTCACTATCATGAATACATACACAATAGGGTAATCTGGTTTCAGCACGCTTTAGTTCATAGTACCGTTGTTCAACGTTTTCATTCTCCCAATCATCCCAAAGATCATCAAGGTTATTTTCTCTGTTTTTTTCTATCTGAGAATTTCGTTCGTCTTCAGTGAGAATCGAAAAGTCCGGTTTGGATTGGGAAAGGTCAATTCTTTCAACTGGTCTTCCGTACTCGTCGATAAAACCCAAGGATTTAAGGAGATGTTGCTTCCAGCGATATTCCTGAGGAGAGCACGAACCATCAGGACATTCCTCAAATTCTCCTTCTTTCCTCCAAATTTCAAAAAAATTATGATGTCCACGAAAGGTTTTATTAAGTAGATCCAGATTCTCTTTAACATTCTCCGGATGGTAAATCTTCATGTTATAGCCCGTAAGAGTATCGAGAATTTTTTCATGGAAATTTTTTCTGTCTTCTTCAGTGAGCTCTTTCTCTGAAACTCGGACTTCAGCTCGTTTAATCTGAAAATAATGCTGCTCAAGGTTTTCGTAATCCCATTCAATCCACAAGTCGTCTAATACGTTTTTCGGTTTTTCCATGGTGAAATTCCTTGATTTTTAGTCAATACAAAATGACTAGTCTTTGAGAATCTGATCTATGAATTAGCAACGCTTTTATTTACAGAGAATTTTAATGGCATTGCCAAAAAGCATGTGCGTGCGGGCTATTTGGGGCCATTGTTGAGGGCGATAGTTTAAGAAATTACCGCTAAATCACAAGTAATTTAGAATACATAAAGTTATGTAACTAACTCTTCTCTTAATGCCATGAAAAAGTTCCTTCTCTCTGCAGCGCTAGCAACTTCTATTCTCTTGACTGGTTGTGCTTCTGTTGACTATATGCAGTACAGCAACTCTGACCAAGTTATGATTGGCCAGGGAGGGGCTTTTACCACAAGTGACGGAATAGAAATTTGGAAAAATGGTGCCCCTCAAAAGCCATTCAGAATTCTAGGAATTATTAACTCTTCCATCACTGAGGGAGTGGGAGCCCAGACTATGCTTGAAAGCGCTGTAGTCAGTAAAGCCAAGAAGGAGGGAGCTGATGCGGTCATTGTTATAGACGCGCAATATCAACCAGGAAGTGGAGCCTACTCTGGTCCGTCCTATTGGCAACCGTCAACTTCTAGTAATGCTGGTACAGCTTTTTGGGATGGAGCTAATTCAGGATCCGCAATGGCTTCAAGTTGGTTGTCCATGGCAAGTGCTTATGGCGAAATCAGTATTAAGTTTTACGCGATTAAGTACGTTACGGAGTAGTCATGATTAAGCGAATCAGTTTGTTGGTAGCAGTCCTTCTAGCAGGAATGGCGATGGCAGCTTCTGCTGGACATCTTCGCTCAGATGGTTTCGGAGGATATTACGATAGCGATGGAGGTCACTACCGTTCAGACGGTTTTGGAGGCTTCTATGATCCTGATGGTAATCATGTGCGCTCAGATGGTTTTGGCGGTTACTACGATCAACGTGGTAACCATACGAGAAGTGACGGCTTTGGTGGCTACTACCATCACGACGGCGGACACACGAGATCCGATGGGTTCGGTGGTTACTATACGCCTGAGAATCGTCACGTACGCCCAGATGGTTTTGGAGGTTATTTTTACTGATAACTCAGGGCGATTTAGTTACCTTCGAAAATGAATTAACTCGAATTTGGTTTATTGCTTTGCAGAATTGACGATAGCGATAGACCCATGATTTGATTGCTTCATCGCTATCATCTGGGGATAAGACGTTGTTGATCTCCAACTTTTCAGTCGCGGCAATTAATGTATCCAACATTTGGGTCAAATTGACCAATCTCATTGAAAAGCCGGTTCTGACAGGTACCTCAAATTCACGTTTGTGGTCGTAAATAATGTTTTGATTTTCTATAGGAACATCTTTTTCTAACAGTTGCTTCATTTCGTTAGCCGTTTGAGATAGTTCACTAGAAAACTTCTCGAAAAGTTCCCCTAGGACTTTCTCTGATTTTTTTGCATCTGCAATACGAAATTGATTTCGTGCGACTTTTGTTGCAACGTAAAGAGAATAGTCAACACGGATATAGTAGTGCTCAAAGACTTGTTGAACTTGGTTTGTATTGAGGATGATTTTTTTTATTAGTGCTGGCTTTGAGTAATCAGAACTATTTTTCCTAACATAGCTTTCGATATCAGGGATGGAGTCATGTGCCAAATCTTCGGAGTGTAGTCTTCCGTCTCGACGAATTGTCAAGCCTTTTGTATTCAAAGTTTCTTTTCCCGTCATTGTCCTGTCTCTCTTGTGTAGACATGACAAGCGTAGTAGTTTAACGAGAAACTCACAATCCCGAAATTAGCCAGATTTGGTTGATTTTGAGGATGACAAGCTCAGAGAGAACTGATATCTATAAAGAGAGAAATGCAGATTACTGCCGTGATTCTTTTAATCAACACGTAAAAATGATTGAACAGCCCTCTGTGATGACTGTGACACAGGCCGCACGCTGAGCGAGATACAAAAACAGCTTCTCTTTGGTGGTTGATTCTCGACTACCTAATCTTTTACCCGTCTTGGGGAGTTTCTTCCCGAGAGGGGCGAACTCCCTTTTTTATGGAGTTCGCAATGAATGAAAATGTTCTTCTTTCACCGGAATTTCAATATTTCGGTGCGGATGTGTTCACCAACGTTTATGACGGAGGTCGACACATAAAAATGCCTCAATCCATACGGATTTTGGGCTTTTCTAATGCCGAAGATCCCGCTATTCCTCAACGACATGAAACCTATATTTTTCGGCGTGAGGTTTTAAGGGATCTTTTAGGATTTCTCAGAAAGCCGAATAACGACGCTTTGTTTATTACTGGTCCAACTGGCAGTGGTAAAACGAGTTCCGTATGTGAGGTTTGTGCTCGTTTGAATTGGCCTGTTCAGCAACTGACGCTGAACAGCCGATTTGAATTTAGTCAATTAACCGGCCATTTCACTTTTTCTTCACAAAAACCAGGAGAAACGCCACAAATGAGGTTCCAATACGGACCTTTAGCAGTGGCGATGAAATTCGGTCATGTGCTCATACTCAATGAAATCGATTTGGCTGATGCAGGGGAACTTGCTGGACTAAACGATATTCTGGAGGGGCGGCCGTTGGTTTTAACTGAAAATGCAGCAGAAGTGATTACTCCACATCCGATGTTTAGAGTGATCGCAACAGCCAATTCTTCAGGAAATGGTGATGCAACCGGCCGATATGTCGGTGTTCAACTTCAGAATTTGGCTTTTTTGGATCGCTTTCGCTATTTGAGAGTGAATTATCAAGAACCAAAGATTGAAGAGGAGTTGTTGAGCTTGGTTGTGCCAACTATGAAGCCTGTTTTAGGTGCGATGGTTAAGCTTGCCAATGAAGTCAGACAACTTTTTGCAGAAGGCCGTTTATCGCTTACTCTTTCGACACGCACACTCGTGCGTTGGGCCCAAATAGCTAACGATTTTCGAAACTCTCCTAACTCTTTGGAGTATGGATTGGAACGAGCGTTATTGATTCGGGCTGAACCGGAAGAGTCAGAAGCTATTGTGAGTCTATGTAGAACTGTATTCGGTGATACATGGTCGCAAGAAAGCAGTTCGCGCTGAAATAGCGGACTACCAACTACCCGTCATAGGGACATTTATTTTCCCTATGAGGGGGAAATGTCTTTATGGCGGGTTTCTTTTTACCCTTTATGGAGACATTTATCATGGATAGTCGTAATTTTTCCAGCGCGAAAGCGCAGACAAATAGCCTTATTGCTAGGTTAGCTGATCGTTTCGGAGTCGATTCCACTAAATTACTAAAATGCCTCACGACTCAGGTTTTTAAACAATCTGATGGTGCGGCTCCCAGTAACGAGGAACTCATGGTTTTGCTGTTGGTCTGTGAGAACTTCGGACTAAACCCTTTTAATCGTGAAATCTTTGCCTTTAGGAGCAAAAGCGGAGATATTGTTCCAGTCGTTAGTTTGGATGGTTGGTGCAAGATCGTTCGATCCCAAAAGGATTTCAATGGGATGCGTTTTACATTTTCCTCATCATCAGTAAAAGTGTCGGGCTATCCCGGAGAATTACCTGAATATGTTGAATGTTCAATGCAGCTTAAAGGGGTGGATACGCCGGTAGTGATCCAAGAATTCATGCAGGAATGCTTCAATGAAAAGAGCCCTGTATGGAGAAAATGGCCTCGCAGAATGCTCCGTAGCCGAGCCTTTATTCAATGCGCCCGTTTGGCTTTTAGCCTAACAGGGTTGTATGACGAAGCTGAGGAAGTGGCAGAAGATTTCATTGATGTGGAAGCAATCGGTCAAACGAGCGCACGCATTGAATCTTCTGTTCCGGAAAAAATTTCTGTTAACCAGGAAAAGTTGGAAACCTTAGTTGTCAAACTCGTTACTTTTGCTCAAAACCAACCCAATGGATGGGAAAAAGCAAGGCAATGGATCAATGACAAATTGGATGGTGACAATAAAGCCTGGGCAGAAAACGAGCTTGTAAGGCGTTACCAGGTTTTAAAGACGTCATTACCTCAAAAAGCAGGTGATTTAACTGAAGCTCACGGTACTCAAGAAGTGCCTCAAGCCAATGCGAATGAGGAACCTCATTATGCGGACGCTTGAACTTGAGCAACGCTCTGAGGCTTGGAGGCAATGGCGTTTGCAAGGGATAACGGCTACGGAAAGTGGGGTGATTCTGGGACAGAATCCTTACATTACTCCTTGGCGACTTTGGTGCGAGAAAACTAGACGCGCGGAACCTGAAGATTTATCAGACAATCCTTTAGTTCAGTTCGGGATTCAACATGAAGAACATGTTCGGCAGCTTTTTGAGTTGAAACATTCTGAAGTGTTGTTTCCTACTTGCGCTGAATTTGATGAAGATCCGATTTTTCGAGCTTCTTTCGATGGATTGACATCAGCTTTGGAGCCGGTCGAAATCAAATGTCCGAGTGATGCGACGTTGCGGTCTGTGCGAAGCGAAGGTCTCAGCAGTGAGGCATGTGCCTTGTACAGTATTCAACTGCAGCATCAACTGATGGTTTCAGGGGCCGAACGCGGATGGCTGATCTTTTTTGATCCCGTAGCGGATGATATTTTGGAATTTCAATTGGTTAGGGACGAGTTATTAATTCAAGAACTCCGACAAAAAGGTCGAGAGTTCTGGGAAAAGTACCTTGTTGCTGACAAAGAGCCTCCAAAAGATCCTCAAAGGGATATCTTCGTACCCAAAACTGAAGATGAAATTTCTCGATGGTGCCATAACGCTGCTGATTATCGTTTGATTGATCAACAGATTGTTGAGCTGCAAAGGCAAATAGATGAGCTTAATGCAGCTAAAAAACATTATCGAGACAACCTCATTTCAATGATGGGATCGTTCAAATATGCTGATTTTGCGGGAATCGCTCTTACACAGCGTTGTTCTCGGGGCAGTGTGGACTATAAAAAGCTTCTTGCAACAAAAGGGATAGGAGAGAACGAGATAAACGCCTACCGGAATCAACCTTCAAAAAGTTGGCTGGTGCGTTTAACGGATTCACCAATGCCTTTAGGGTTCAATGATGCTGATATGAAAGCCTCTATTGATGCCGTTGATGTCGCAGAAGCCATGTGGTTTTAATTTTTGTCCCCAGAAGGGAGTTTGAATAGCTCCCGTAAGGGGTGATTTCAAACTCCTATTCTTATGGAGTTTGAAATGACAAACAAAAATGTGACTGACTTGTCTTTACTGGGAAAGATTGTGGTTGTTGTTCCTCGTTTTTCTCAATGGACTGGCACTCGAGCAATGCACGAGGGCGATTTCAGTGTTGGTTTGAATGGTAAGTTGCCTCCAAAAGAGGTGACTCGTTCATTGGGTTTGAAAGCCATCATTGATACTAGACATCTGCGGGTATTCGATCGGATTAAATATCGGGCGGAAGCTCTTCTGGAGGGCTACGGAGTTCGATATCTTTCCGGTTGGGCCATTCCTCAGGAAAAAAGTCAAGAGGTCTTCCAACGCTTGGATGAATTGATCGCTCAATATGAGGAAGAGAAACGTCAGTTTCTGACTCAATATGACTCGTTTGTTCAACAATGGGCTAATCAGCATCAGGAGTTTTCCCATGAAATTCTTGAAGGTAAGCTTGATGAAAATGCCGTTGCCGAGCGCATTAACGCGGGTTACGAAAGTTTTCGCATGCAACCGATTAGCTCTGAGAGAGCGCTGGCTTTGGTGCGAAATCTTTCCGGCGGTCTTTCTTCTGAACTGATTGCAAGCGTTTCAAAGATGGCGAGGATCTTTTTCAAGGAATCATTTCTTGGGAAGACGCGAGCCAACCGAAAAACGGTTAATGCTGTTTGGAAGATTCGAGAACGTTTGCAGGGGCTTTCTTTTCTCAACGCCAGACTTCAACCTTTGATTGCAAAGATTGACGAAGTGTTGGTTCAAATGCCAGATGAAGGTTACTTTTCCGGTGAACCTTTCTGGAAATTGGCCACACTTGTGAAAACGTTGGGCGATGAGGCTCTATTAGAGGAAATCGTCTGTGGTGAACAGGTTGTTTTTTCTGATTCGGAGAATCAATCCTCATCCGATTTAGAACAAAAGCTTCTTGATTTAGCGTCAGGAGAAAATCTTTTGCCAAAACAGGATGATCATTTTGATTTATCGGTTACGGAATTGCAATCTAGTCCTTCAGAAGATGCCCAGGAAGCCTTGAAATTCGGGGATTCGGAGCAACCCTCTCATACAGATTCTGTTTTGACTGATTTGGACGAGTTTTTACAACAAAATCAGGATGAACGGAACTTTGTCTTACCGTTAAGTCAAGAGCCAACGCTTAATCCTGCAGCCCAAGACTTAAAACAAGACGATAAATCACTAGTGGCTCAATCGGAAGGGATTCCCTCTTCACAAAAGAGAATTGAAATTCCTGAAATTGACATTGGTGACGGTCTTTATTTTTAATCTGCCACGTTTGTGGTTTGTTTTTCTACCTCCCGTCAAGGGCACCATTGAGCCCTTGTGGGGAGGTGGCGTTTTTGCGGGATCTCCAAAGGAGTGATTTATGCGAAAACATCGAAAAAAACTTCACGTTTTTGAGAAAAGCTTACCCATTGTGGCAGCTGCTTTAGGCCGACTATGTGGCGTGCACATCGAGTTTGGCTCAAAAGTCCCGGCAACGGACGGTAAAACAATCTTTATGCCTCTTCCTTCTGATATTGATGAAGAAGCGAAAGAGCGGATGTTGGGCGTCCTATGTCATGAATGTGGGCATATTCGATTCACGGACATGACCGTAGGGGCTCATGCCACAGTTCTTGAACATGCTATTGACAACGCCTTAGAGGACGTTCGAATAGAAGCCTCAATGAACGGGATATATCCAGGAGCAGAACGCTTTTTCAAAAAGGCTCACGAACCTTTGATACGGAAACTTTGTTCTCAAAAGCAATTTGAAATAAGGAGTTTATTGACTTTATTTATTTTGACTTGTGCTGAAGAACGAATTCTTCGTAGAGAGTGGCTGAAAGCGTTGAGTGAAAAACTGCACGAGCTAATGCAAAAACACTTTGGTCAGAAACTGACTAACTCGATTATGCAGTTGGCTCTGTCTGTTAGGGAAGCTCAAAGCACTGCAGGTGTGATTGCTATCCGTCAGAAGTTGATGTCTTTACTTGAGCAAGAAAAGGCTCAGGTAGAAACACAATTTCAAGAGAAGCAATGTCTTCAAGCAAAGGGGCAAGAACAAGATGAAACATCTGGTTCTGCACATCGAGAGCAAGAAACATCTCAGAATCTCAGTGAGCTATTTGCTGAAAATAATTCAGCGGTTTCGAACCCGTTAGACATTTCTCAGTCAATACGCAAGGTCCCTGAAAAGCAACCTCGTCTTCAATTGCTTGTTGATGTTTCCGGGCGGATTCGACCGATTGGTGGTCGAGAACGCCTTGGAGCGGAGCGGTTGAAACGGGCTAAGGTTGATTCAGTTGCCTTACGTTTGGCCTTGCAAGGTCTGGTGCTGGCTAAAAGAAGAAGTGGAATCGCCTACCAAGGTTGGGGGCGACGACTTTCTTTCAATCGTTTAGCCAGGTTAGCCGTAGGAAGTCAATCGGTCTTTGAAAAACACACCGAAAATCCGGCCCCTAATGCTGCTATTCACGTGCTTTTGGACATGAGCGGCAGCATGGGAAAAGAGGGCGGAGATTTGGCCATTCGGTCTGCTTTAGGTCTCTTAATTGGGCTTGAGGCTATTCGAGGGGTCAATCTGGCTATGACGGTTTTTCCTGGAGCGGCCTGTGGTCAAAGTGATTACGCGGTCTGTTCGGTTTTGCAACACGGTAAAACAGTCCGACAAATCAAACCTGCCGAAATAGGAGCCATTAACAGTAAAGGAGGAACTCCTATTGAAAAGGCTCTTGGTGCAGCAGGAATGGCTTTGGCCACATGCAAAGAAAACAAGAAAATCGTCTTGCTGATTACGGACGGCGCTATTTATGGCGGCACTTGTTTGGAGTTGGTTAATGATCTCCAAGAGAGCGGCGTTTCGGTGGCGGGAATACAAATCGGAGAAGCCAATGATCTAAAGAAGATTGTGGCAAATTCCGAACATATTTCTGATGTCCAAGAGCTCAAGGCTGCCTTGTTTGCGTTGGCGGCGAGATTTCTTTCTTAATTTTTGTTAGCCATCCCGAAGGGATTGTGTCCCTTCGGGGACGCAATCCTCGGAAATGGCAAGGAGATTTGAATGGCTTATCGAATCGACATTTCCGTTGTACGGCAAGTCGCCAAGGGTCAATGGGATAGGATTTTTTCCCGTTTGGCGCCTGCCTTGAAGCAGGCTCAGGAACATGCCGGCAAACATGTTCCTTGCCCAGTTCATGGTGGAAAGGATGCGTTTCGTTTATTTCCTGACTATTCAGTAAATGGCGCGTGTGTCTGCAACACCTGCGGATCTTTTCGTGATGGTTTTGCTACTTTGTCATGGATTAATGGTTGGACATTTTGGAAGTCACTGGAAGCTGTCGCTAGCGAATTAGGCTTGATAGCTAAAGGGGTTTCTCAACAAGTTCCCAAGCAATTAACAAGCGACATTTGGCGAGGAGTTATCCTTTATGTCGGTCGTCATGATATTGCGTCTGGGAGTTCTTCTGATTTTGTTTTGCGACTTTATGACGAGATCTCCACCTCTCAAGTGACTTTGAAAGGAGCAGATCTTGAAAAAGTCTGCAAGCAAAAGAGCGTGAAGATTTCTCAGCGCATTGAAATTCGTCGAGTGACGAATGAAAACTTTAGAAGATCCGATGAATACCCGTTTGGACGTTGTACTTGGCAAGTCTCAATCGTTAAGGATAAAAGGAATTGGCAAAAGGATAAGGCTGACGAACGATATCACCAATATATCGAACGCTTATGGCAGTCAGCCTGTCCGGTGAGGCTTCATTCTGCAACACAGGAACCCCTGATGCTTTATTTAAAACATCGTGGACTTGCGTTGATTGATGAAGAAAGATTGGTCAATATTCGATTTAATCGTTTTTGCCGAATTCTGGACTCTGAGCACACATTTCCTGGAATGATTGCCGCGGTTAGGGATATTGCGGGGCGTTTAGTCAATGTTCACAGCACATTGCTGACTGAGGATGGATTTAAGGCGGCTGTAGAAGTCCCTAAACGACTTTGTAAGCAGCCGAGTGATTCGACAATAAGCGGTTGTGCTATCCATTTTGGGGAGCCTAAAAAGGTTTTGGCTTTAGCAGAAGGAATTGAAACGGCCTTATCTGTTGTGGTTGGTACGGGGCTGCCCTGTTGGTCATGCATAAGTGCGAATGGGTTGATTTCGGTGCAAATACCGCCAGAAGTCGAACACGTTTACATCTATGCGGACAAGGATAGAAGCGGTGTCGGGCAAGAAGCTGCGGAAAAATTGCGACAGCGATTGCTTTCTGATGGCATTCATGCTGATATCGTTTCAGTTCCTTACGCCATTCCGACGAATACTAAAGGAATAGATTGGAATGACGTTTTAGTCAATTATGGACAGCTAGGATTCTCGAAATCTTTTGGCTAAATTTGGAGGCTCTGAGAGTATTCTTGGGGCCTATTTTTTTTGATCATGATAAAGTACAAAGCGCATATGTTGTATAGGTGCGAATTCGATGAAGGAACATTTTGTGTGTATTTCGACAATGGATCCATTGTTAGTTGAAAGGATTCCATCCTTCTTTTTCTTATCTTTGGCTAAAGGGTTGGAGAGCAGTCTGGCTACGCTAGTTGATAAAAAAACATCTAAAAAAATAACCAAACAAAATATGCACTGGAGAAGGTTGGTTGAACACTATTATCAATTTGCAAGAAGACGTATCTCTATGGAAAAGAGAGAGGTATTCGAATCACAATTTCTTAAAAACCAAGATCTTTACGGAACGCCTGAATACCGCTTGTTTATCAAAAAAATTGAAGAGGGCGAAGATTTAACTCCTTATCTATCCAAACAAATCAAACAAGCAATCCAAGATAAGCTTCTAGATCACTATGGTATCGTTCATTTTCATATTGGAAAGGAAGATTCTCAATCACAGTTTGTGAAAAGACAAGGAAAAATTTTATTTGCGTATATTCTGGACAAGACAGCCTATTTAATAGGATTTTTTCCTCATGGTAAGTGGTCCGATATAAAACCAGTAGAAATACTCTACGAAGAGTGGCCATTTTTATTTCAAAAAATACAGAATATTGAACCTGAAGAATTGACCGATCAGCAGAGAGAGGTCCTTTGGAGGAAAAATTACAATACCATTTTGAGCATTAATGGGGAAAGCTTGATGTTAGGTCGCCCTTTGGGTGTTTCTGTTAACGGGGCGTCCATGTTGGAAATTGGTCGTTCTATTTGGTGTTCCCGGCGAATAGAAGGCATCTATGCCTATGTTTATGAAAGTATTTTTAGTTCTTTGGCATTAAGGAACTTCAATAATCTTCAAATTGATGGTGAGTTGACCCCAGACGGAAAAGTTCTTTTGGTTTTAAAAAATAATCGAAATCAAGTTCTATTTGTTGTAGATCTTTGGACTTGTTTGGATGCCAATCGACCTAAAGAAATTAGTGTTGGAATTTGGAGAATCTACAATTCGCTATTTGTGTTTAGAAGATTCGCTTTCAATATCGGTTAGTTTTTTTATTTTCAAGGGTTCATTACGCATCAGGAATTAGATGATAAAATACGGGGCAGGTGTTAGCGAAGCGCCTGCTCACCAGTGTAAAAGCCATGCTATTCGCTGTTTTCTTATGCAACTCTTTTGTAGAAGTTGGGAACGCCCTGTGATTACTGGTGCGGAAGTTGTGGCGGCCCCGTTTTTTATGAAGGAAGTGTGCATATGTCAATGCATCCGATCGATTATTTTAAATTTCAATCAAAACGTCTTTTAAAGGACTTAAAGACCTATGTCCCTGACGATGAAGTAGGTTATCGCTATTCACCCAAATATTTTGATGTTGATGCGATGCTCTTGTCTGTCGATTATAGGGTAGGACCTAATCCAACGCTTATGAAAGCACAGCATCTTATGGCTCTGATAAATGACTTTGAGTCTTGGGATGAATTAATTCATGCAAGTCCAGACCGTTTAGAGATGGCAAAAAAGATGTTTGAAACACAAGATAAAACACCTTTAGACAGTTGGTATGAATGGCTTCATTTTGTTGTGAATCATTCAGAAGGGGGAGGTTTGATTGGAAACTATGAATTACAAAGGGCGTTGGTGGAACTTTGTATTGAGACAAACGATTTTCCCGATGCCGATATTGGTTTTAATTATTTTTTACGTAGAGAGGATGATTAGTATTATTTAATTAAAAGAGGCATCTTTAATGGCGCCTCTTTTTGTTACCCATAATAAGGCTGAGCATAGAAATTAAGATGGATTCCGATCGGCCTAATCTCCAGGGGTGTAGTTTAATATTCTGTTGTATTATCTGTTACATCTTCTTTGGTTTTGGTGCTATTCAGGT
This sequence comes from Parasutterella secunda, assembly GCF_023336895.1. Taxonomy (GTDB): domain Bacteria; phylum Pseudomonadota; class Gammaproteobacteria; order Burkholderiales; family Burkholderiaceae_F; genus Aphodousia; species Aphodousia faecalis. The sequence goes on along the minus strand of NZ_JAMBLT010000011.1, from coordinate 29,436 downwards.
AAGTAGGGGAAGTTTCTAATGTTTAATACTGCAAAATTTAAAGAAGCGTGTGTACGTTACAAAAACGATTTCCAAACTCATTGGGAGAAAAATAAGCGGACATGGCAAGCTGTTCAGTATTTTCAAAATCATTGGGATTTAGAGGCATCTGATCTCCCTGCTATGTTGGATAACATTATTAACAATATGTGGTGGATATTTTCCACGAATAGAGCCTATAACCGACAAATATTGGTCGAAATGGCCAAAATGGATAACGATCAAACACGTAGCTTATTCAATGATTTATTTAATGAAAAAGAAGATCTGATAACACGTATTGAAGAGTTTGACAGAAAATACAACGCCCTGAAAAGTCGTTTAGGGTCACGATGGCATCAAGAATGGCAGTACTCCAGCACAATAAGCGCACTATTGACGCTTCGATATCCAAATAAATATTTCTTTTATAAATACGAAAATTGCAAAGCCGTACATTCGTTTTTTAATTTGACTTCATCACTTCCAGTAAAGAAAAGTAGAGGAATTGACGATGGTTTCAAATGTTATAAGGAAATTAAACAATATCTAACTAGTCAGACAGAACTGATTAATCTAGTGAGAGATTCTTTAGACTCGGATTGTTATTTAGACCCTAAATTGAACGTCTTAACTTCGGATTTTGTTGATTTTGTCGCCGAACAAATTAAGGAAGATAAAAAAGAAGAGTGGTTTCCAAATTTGGAGCAATATAATCCCAAATTAACTAAAGAAGATTGGCTTGCCTTACTAAAAGATCCTGAAGTTTTCACAAAACAGAGTCTCGAAGTTATCAAACGAATGTTAGATTACGGTGGTCAAGCCACATGTAAGCAACTCTCTCTTAAATATGGGAATGATCCGTTTTTTTATAACCGAGAATCATGGCAGCTTGCTCAGAGAGTGGCGAAGAAAACCAGCTGTCCAATCATTGAAGAAAATAATGAAAATTCAAAGTGGTGGCCAATTCTTTATCTAGGGAAATACGCAGATAAAAAAACAGAAGGGAATTACATTTGGAAGCTTCGCTCGGAATTGGCCGAAGCACTCAAAGAGGTTGACCTCTCAAAAGTGCAACTTTATACAGGTGATATCAAACATACGCGTCGCTATTGGTGGATGAATGCAAATCCCAAGATTTGGTCCTTTTCCCAAATTAACATTGGAGAAGAAATCAGTTACACCCTAGTGAATGAAAACGGTAATAAACGACGCATCTACCAGAATTTCCTTGATGCCCAAGCTGGAGATATTGTGATTGGCTACGAGTCTCAGCCTCACAAACAAATTGTTGCCTTGGCAGAAATTTCCCGTGCCAATGACGGCGAAAAACTATATTTTAGGAAGCTAGAAACTCTTACTAATCCCATTGACTATGCTGATTTTAAAGATGTTGACGAGCTTTCTAATATGGAATTTCTTGTCAACCCTAATGGCAGTCTCTTCAAAGTTTCTGAAGATGAATTTAATGTTCTCATGGATATCATTCGTGATGAAAACCCCAAATCTTCTGTTCAGAATAATGACACGTACAACAAGGAATCATTTTTAAACGAGGTTTTCATTCCTGAGGAACAATACGATACTTTAGTGGCTTTATTAAAACGAAAGAAAAATCTTATCTTGCAAGGTGCTCCCGGAGTGGGTAAGACTTTCATTGCCAAGCGTCTTGCTTACTCGATGATGGGAGAAAAAGACGAAAATCGAATCGCTTTTATCCAATTTCATCAAAACTATTCATATGAAGATTTCATCATGGGCTATAAGCCAGATGAACAGGGTTTTAAGCTGCAAAATGGTATTTTCTATAAATTTTGTCTTGCAGCATCAAACGATCCGAAGCGTGAGTACTTCTTCATTATTGATGAAATTAACCGTGGCAATTTAAGCAAGATTTTTGGTGAACTTTTGGTGTTGCTCGAAAGCGATTATAGAGGCAGTAAAGGGAAGGCCATTCTCGCTTACAATCAGCAGCCCTTTAGTATTCCCGATAACCTATACATCATTGGGATGATGAATACCGCCGACCGTAGCTTGGCAATGATTGACTATGCGTTGCGCCGCCGGTTCAGTTTCTCTGATATTCGACCGGGTTTTGATTCGGAAGGTTTTAAACGCTATCAATTATCATTGAATAACGGTAATTTCGATAACGTCATTGAAGTAGTTAAGCAACTCAATAATGAAATTGCAGCAGATGACTCACTCGGCGACGGCTATTGTATCGGTCATAGTTATTTCTATAGTAAAGACGCTTACACAGACGCTTGGTTGAAACAAATTATCAACTACGAAATTGTGCCGATGCTTCAAGAGTATTGGTTTGACGAGAAGGAAAAATGGGAAACCTGGAAAGCTAAGCTCAATGGTGCTATTAAATGACCGAAGACAAAGGCATTTTCATTAAAAATATTTACTACATGCTGAGCTATGCCTTTCAGGTACTCAAAAGTAGTAATGCCTATGAGAATATTGCTGGTGAAGACTTCGATAATATCGAAAACCTTTTCGCCGCCATCCTCTCTAAAGGAATTTCCCAACAAATTAAGCAGGGACTTTATCGTGTCTATACGGAAGAAAAAGATCAACTGCCCTTATTGCGGGGTAAGCTGAACCTTCAAGGTACTCTAAAGAATTGCGTTCAGCAAAAGCGAGTTCTTACCTGTGAGTTTGATTCTTTGTCGGAAGATAATCTGTTTAACCAAATTTTGAAAACAGCTTCCTTTCTACTGCTCAGTAGCAGCCGAGTTACCCCTGAGTACCGTCTTGCTTTGAGGAAAAATCTAGAGCGTCTTTATCGAGTGTCAGAGATTAATCCCAAACTTATTCGCTGGGATCAGTTGAAATATCAGAGAAATAACCAAAGTTATCGAATGCTCATGAATCTTTGTTATTTCGTACTGAATGGACAGATTACTACAACTGAAAAGGGCAAATTTAAACTACTGAGCTTTAGCGATGAACATATGAATCGTCTTTATGAACGGTTTATTCTGGAATATTTTAAAGCTGAATATCCTGAACTTAAGCCCGAAGCTCCTTACATTAATTGGTGCCTGGATGATTCTGGTAATAACTTAGGAATTGAGTTCTTGCCAACAATGAAGTCCGATATTGTGCTTCACTATGGTGACAGAACATTGATTATCGACGCCAAGTACTACAGTTCGGTTTTTAGAACTCACTATGAAAAGCAACAACTTCATTCCAGCAATCTGTACCAAATATTTACTTACGTAAAAAATTTAGATCCTCAAGCTACTGGGAAAGTATCAGGAATGCTTCTTTATGCAAAAACGGGAGAAGCTTTATCTCCAGACTTCTCCTATGTAATGCACAAAAATAATATCTGTGTTAAATCATTAAACCTAGGTACAGAATTCCGCCATATCAGACGTCAATTAAATGAAATTGCCGAATATATTAAAAATTTGTCCTAAAACCTTTAATAGGAAAAATTAGCGAAGTTTTTTACAATCATTCCAAACTAGCTCTTCTCCGTAAGTTATGTCGGTTCCAGATAATTTTTCATCATGAAATATCAAATGGTGTTGTGCTTGGCAAGTCTCAATTGCTAAGGATAAAAGGAATTGGCAAAAGGATAAGGCTGACGAACGATATTACCAATATATCGACCGCTTGTGGCAGTCAGCCTGTCCGGTTAGAACTCATGGGACCGCCATTTTGGTAGTGTTATTTCTGTTAAAGAAATGACTAATAGGCCAAGTCATAAATTCCTTTTTTTCTTTTTTTGATAAAGTTTTCCAGAGATCTTTTGCTTGATGTATTTCATCAAGCAATAAATAAGCGGCAACTTTAAATCTAGATTCTATTGAACTCGTTGTAATCTCGTTCAATCGTGCTTTTTCTTTGTCAGATAATTGACGTTGTCTGGCATAAGTTTGCATAAGATTGATATCCATAATCTCGTCGGATAATTGATTTTTGTTGAAGTTATGCTTAATCCATAGTGCTAACTCAGTAGCCGACTCCAAAAGGCACCTCTGTTCACTTTTGTCGTAAGCACTCAAAAGATTTAAGAGTGTCTGATTGGCAAGACCACATAAATGGGGATTTTGATTCTTAAATTGATCAAATGAAATAACTATGTCCCGAAGGTTTAAATTGTCTATCGTTGCAAGTTGATCAACGGACATTACTGAGAAGATCGATGTAGGATACTCTTTAGACTTTAATTTATACCGACCCTCAACTTTGTGTTGATCTGAAAAAATATTAAATAAATTAACTTGTTGAGGGTTGTCTTTGTTCTGTACTTGAAGAATAACAAGCAGCAGATTTCCCGTTTTTTCGACACAAATTTTAGTATTAGGATCTTTAACAGGTATGGTTTCTCCTAAAACTATACCTCTATGCAATATCTCAAGTTTTTCAACTTCTTTAGTTTCAAGTTGGCTTAAATCAAGATCTTTTTCTACATGAAGCTTTTCTAATAATTCAGAAAATCTTGTCAATTGATTGATTTCAGAGGTTAACAGCTTCTCATCGGTCATTTCATCGGGTATGTCAATAAAATCTTCAAAAGGGATTTTTAGAGACAAATCGTTATGCTCAAGAGAATTAATCAGTATTTGCTTGTCTTTTACACCGACAAGCCAGATTTTTAGTTGCCTAATTTTTTCTCTTAATAAAGTAGAAAATGTGAGACTAAGTTTGTTTTTTCTTAAATCAAATTTCATGAAATTCGAAATGACTGCTGAATCAGTATCTCGAGTTCTTATTATTGACACTGGATATTGAAACTCTGGCGTATTGATGAAACAAAGAACTGAGCTTTTGACCTCTGTAATTTTTAACTCATCCATAACTGGAATATCTAGATTTCCTTCTTTTACGTAAGCGAAAACCTCGTTGTTTAACAGCGATCTAACTGGATCTTTCCGAGCAAGAGTTGATACTTGAAATCTCAACTGTGAATGTGGTTCTAACTCACTGAGTTTACGCATCTGAGAAATATCAAAGCTGTATTGCTTGTTTTTATGGAGATGAAAATTTGAAAATATCTCAGTGATATCACTAACATCAGAGGGTAGCTTTTCAAAAGTTATAGACTTAGTTTTCTCCTTCTTTGAACAGGTAGCAAGTATCTTTTCGATCGTTAATTTAGTCAGAGTCTTGTAATAAACAGTAGCATCTTCCAAAGTTTCCGAAACTTGAACTACGAAATAAACGACTCCGCCGTCGGCTTTATAATTTTTCAGGTCTGATACATTTACTCGATAAGAGAATTTCTCTCTTTTTTTGCTATTGGTAATACCCTTCACTTGCACGGGAACTCTTCCACCAAGATTTTCTTTTTTATGATCATCTTTGCGATAAAAATAAACAAATCCGTCCCATGAGGGGCTTTTATCGTTTGTATTAATCTCACATTTCAGCAATGGAGCTAAGTCTAGAGCTCTTGTGACTGCTAATACTGCGTATGACTCAATTTTTGTGGAAGGTGCATTCATTTTTTAAGCAAGGTAGTTAACCGATTATTTTCATAAATGAGGTGCGTGTCCTCAAGGTGAACCAGAAGTGCCCTAGCACTGTTGGATATTCATCAAATTGTTTCTTGACACTTCATTGTTAAATCCTATCGAACACGCTTGATCCTACCTGTAGTATTGTCCATTCTGTAATTCATGATGTCTCCAGCTACAATGTGTTCGGCCACAGCAATCGCCGTATCCCGGTCAACCATGAACCACTCCGTAGGTTTGTAAGCGACGCCCTTGGAACTAATCAAGGTCATGTTTAAACGCTGTTTAGCTAAGAATGCATGTATCAAATGCTCCACCTTTTGAGGATTTAGGTTGTAGCAGTCTAAGGAGGCCAATATTTTTACCGGTGCCTCCAAATAAGTTGGATCATTCTCAGCATTCTTAATGCGCTCTTCTACCGCTTGACTGGAATATCCGATCTTGACCAATCGACCTTGAAGCTTCAGGTTGACGAGGGCTGGAGCTTTGGTTTCACTAGCCAAAATGTAAATACAGCCAGTTGCCTTGTCTTTATGGGAAAGCCCTTGCAATTTACGTGTCACTGCTTCAGCGTCAGGCACGATTCTTCGGCCATTTGGATCTTTATACAAGGCTCTGGCTAATGAACGTTTGAGGATGTTGGTTTCAATGCCATTTTCAAAAATAACTCGAAGACGAGGATTCTCTCGTGCCGAAGTCTCTTTAGTGTCTTCAATAATTGAATCCACAAAACAGATAAGACCACTCAGAATGAAGAAGTCACCAACCTCAACTTGCTTTTCACTCTTAAATCGGGTCACCTCTATTTTGCGATTGATAATGTCTCGTTGAGTGTCTTGGAACAACTTCTCAAAATTGTAGAAATCCTCACAGGGTTTCCTGGAAGCAATTTCATCTGGCCAAACACGATCTTCAGCCGATTGCTTGGAGACGTGCTGAATTTTCAGAATAGAAGGGTCAACATCGTCAAGCAAAGGATTGGAACTATTGAGGATGTCATCCAATGAACCTACGCTTGATGTAGCATCCGTCGTCTCTGTAACCTTTACCCTCTCAACATTAAGAAGGCCATAACAATCCAAATCCTTAACCTGTGCAGCATTAACCGGATTATTTCTATAAGACATTAATCTGGCTGCCAGCATTTTCTCTGATAGATTGGAGGCTTTTAATTCCGGAGCTCTGCCATTTTTAGTTCGGAAATCAACAATTTCTTGGAAGGCGCTGCGAACCTTTGACTGAGCAGGCGCAGTCTTTGGCTTAGCCGGCTGAACATCAGCCAACAAACCTAATGAATCAAATGCACCGCCATTTAAGATGTCGTCCAAACAAGTTGGTGCTTTACGTTCCATAACTCTGTCTTCCTATTGCTGTTGAGCAGCTAAACGTTCTGCTTTCTTCTTCTGGATAAATGCCAAAGCTTCAGCGAGACGTTTTTCGTAAGGATCGTTAGACATAATGGACGGACGAGCCCCAAACTCTTTAACAAACTCTTCAATGTTCGGCCACAAAAGAACAGCTTCTTCTTCCGTCATACCGGATCGATTGGAGACCACAATATCCTGAATGGTTTTCAGCATCGGAGCATTAACCGATTTAGACAAGATCTCATAGGCTCCTTGGAAAGGATTAATTTGGGCAATCAGGTCGATATCCAACTTCTCAATGTTGACGAACTTTTCTCCAACTTTTAAGAATTGAGAGGCACCTTTCTGAGGATCACGTTCTCGTTCATCTGATCTTTCAGTGTCTTCTGACCCTTCTTCCGTTGTTTCTTCGCCACCCTTTGGATCATGAATCACTACACCGGGAGGCAAATCCTTTCCATCAATAAGACCACCATTGGAGTGAATGACCATTTCTGTTTGGGCAGCAGAGGCTACGTGCTTTGCCTCTTCAGGCGTTAAGTCCGGATAAAGTCGAGTGACGATCTTAGGAATATCGACTTCTGTGAAAAGTTTCGGTTGTTGTTCTTCGACAATCATTGGACCAACAGTCTTCGTATCCTGAATAACTGCCGTGATGACGTCTTGCACGCCACCTTCCTGAAGAATCTTTGCCACTCGAGGAGACACGGGATTATCTGTATCTTCGATGATGACTGTTCCCGGTGGAATGACTTCCTCCACTCCGATTAGTGAGCGAGGCTTAAAGGTAATGTTGGGTGCTAAGACCTGCTCCATCAAAAGCGATACGGTAATGGCCTTCAGCATATTATTGACTGACGTTTTCACGTCTTCGTCTTCAGCATCTGGCTGAGCAATCAAATTCGTGAACTGTGCATGAGTCTTACCTACACAATCACGAGTTGCACGACCGATAATCTGGATGATTTCCGTCAAGGATGAACGATAGCCCACTGTTAACACGTGCTCGCACCACGGCCAGTCGAAACCTTCTTTGGCCATGCCCAAAGCGATGATGATGTCCATTTCGTCCTTCTCTTTGATGTTACGAAGGTATTGAAGGACATTGACTCGGATAGGAGAGTCATTCACAAGGTCAGCAACCTTAAGAAGCTTCCCAGTCTTAGTGCGCACAGTGTAAATGCCGGTATTTGGATCCTGGCTAACAACTTTCCCGATCACATCCATGATCCGTTCAACCTCATCAAGCTTGAGGCCGGTGGACTCCATGGCGTTAACATTCGGAATATGAACAATCGTCTTCTTGTCGAGATTCAAGACTTCTTTAATTGCGTCAAAATAACGTCCTTGGTAGAAGTGATAACCGATCCCTAAAGACTTAAGGTACTTGTAGCCATTTAACTGTTCGTAGTAGGTATAGGTGACCTGAGTAAATTTGGCTTCATCTTCCGGACGAAGAATAGGTACGGCATCACCTCGGAAATAGGAGCCGGTCATAGCCACAATGTGGGCGGCTGATCGATCCATCAAATCATCAATAATTCCGCCGAGAATATTGCCTTCTTCTGCAGAAGTGTGATGGAACTCATCGATGGCAATCAGAGTCTTATTGAATAACTTGGGATCGCCAATTTTTTCATAGGCAAAGCGGAACGTGGCATGGGTACAGATCAAATAATGTGCATCCTTGTCCTTCATAAAGGCTTTGACCTGATCAACTTTGCCGTCACTACCTGGGGTACAAAGGTTGTATTTTGGATCAACATGCCAATCGGCAAAGAAACCGAATTTCATCAATTCGGTGTCTTTAAAGGAACCGCCAATAGACATTTCTGGCACGGCAATGATGACCTTTTCTAAGCCTTGCTTCATTACCTTATCCAAGGCAATAAACATCAAAGCACGAGACTTACCTGAGGCCGGAGGCGCTTTGATCAGAAGGTACTGAGCATCTCGCTTGTCGTAAGCACGAGCCTGCATCTCACGCATACCCATCGCGTTTTGAGCTGTACTTTTACCAGTTTGTGCATATCTAACAGTCAGAATGTCGGGCATGTCATCGTGCTCCTAATCTTCAATTAAAGCGATGTCTTTACCATTAACAAGCGCTTCATAGCGTTTAAATAAGTGTTGGAGGCGATCTTCATCGCTTTCAAAACCTTTTTTACGGTACAAATGATCCACCGCAAGGTCTAATTCTTGATGAGCCTTTTTCAGATCTTCAGGCATCTTATCCGGATCATATAACTCTGCCAACGTCATTTCAGGATACATCTCACGAGCGATCAAGACATTTGTCGCTAAGTTTTCGATCTGTTCTTTTTGTTTTTGATTCACTTGGGGCCAAGGGAAAGTGTTGTAACATAGGTCTCTTGAATACCGGTATCGAGACTCTAAACGTCCGCAAACCGTTCGCATCCAGGTCATGTGCATACGGGATTCGAGGATGCCGAAGTCGAAAGGCGAAGAGCTTAATACAAGTTGGCAAAGGTCTGTGGTGATAACATCGCTAGTCATTATTTGACAAGGGATGTAGTCTCTTCTCTCAGACGTAACTCTAGGCACCGCAATGTAATCTTGATTATCTGGTTGCGTTATTTGACAAAACAGGTGACTTTTATCGGCGAATTTTCTTGTGGATGAAGCCTTACTTCCCAGTCTAACCTTACGAACTCTATCAATACGATCCTTAACTATTGGTATGTCAAGCACTGTTTGCGGAGCATTTTTAAGCCAGAGACAATATCGTTTCTTACTGTAAAGAAGCTCTGTCGCTCCGATTAATTGATGGATATAAGGTAAAACCTCGGGAACAGATTTAAATTTTTCTAGATCTTCCTCTTCAATAATTAAATGACCTCCATCTCTCGGCATATTCCCGTAGCACATTGGACGTTGGTTGCAAAGTTCTTTTTCAGAAGCTTTGACGAATATATCTGGATTTGCATTTAGTAGATAGGCGTTAATGCTGTCAACTTTTTTCATTGAAAAATCTGACTGAACTGTCTGATATGTAAAGAGTTTTTTTTCTGTTTTATTTTTTTTACTGAACCCCACGATGACACAGTACACACCCGCATTAAGTTTTGCTTCATTTTTCCACTGAAATGTTTGATGTGCAAAATTTATATGAATTCCATGAGAAAACAACTGTCCCCATAATGGAGCAACTTGCTCACCTTGACAAATTGAATTTGTGGAAACAAAAGCAGCTTCTGAACTTTGATGTTCCATAAACTGTGCAGCTTTAAAATACCACGCGCAAACATAATCAAGGAGCTTGTTGTTTTTTACGTTTCCGACGACTTCAATTAAATCGGCTTTTTGAGCCTCAGTCATCGATCGAGCTCCTGAAAACGGAGGATTAGATATCAAATAGACTGTTTTATCAGTTTGAACAAATTGATTCCAGTCCATTTTTAAGGCATTTTGACAAACAATGTGAGCTGAAGATCTTAGTGGAATTGATGGAATAACAGTTCCAAGCCGTTCGCCAAACCGCCTGTTCATGACGTGTTCCATTAACCACATAGAAACTCGTGCAATATCAACAGGAAATTCTTCAATTTCAATTCCATAAAACTGATCAATGCTAACTTTTGAATATTTTTCGGCCCAATCCGCCATAAATAAAGACTGGTCTTTTACTTTCTCAAAGCTAAGCATTGCCTCAACAGTCTGTAATTCCAGTTGCTTTAATTCTCTATAAGCAACAATCAAGAAATTACCACAGCCGGCAGCAGGGTCCAAACAAACGATAGAGGTTAGTTTATTCTGAAAATCTTGCAGTTTCTTGAGCTTAGATTTACCTTGCTTGAGTTCAAGAATGCCTTCTAGCTCCGCTTTAAGGTCATCTAAGAACAGCGGTCCAATAACCTTAAAGATGTTCTTTTCGCTGGTATAGTGAGCACCCAATTCATGGCGGAGTTCCGGATCCATGACAGACTGGAACATAGAGCCGAAGATAACCGGTGAAATATCTGCCCAAGTCAAACGGCCACAATCAAGTAAGATATTTCTTGCTTTAGCATTCATTTTTGGGATAGCACACTTTTCTTTGAAAAGCCCTCCGTTGACATAGGGAAAGGCTTGTAAAGTGGCCGGATAATCTTTTCTAAACTTGGAATTCTCAGGCAAATCCAAGATTGCAAACAAATCTGTAAAGAACTCCTGTAAATCTTTCCCATCCTTTTGAGTCATGGACTCTATGGCTGTTGTCATTTGCCCTTCAACGGGAAAGATCCCTGTATCTTCTGCAAAGAAACAGAAAAGCAGTCTGGTCAGAAATACGTTAAGTGTATGAAGATTAGACTCATCGTAATGATTTAATTGACGAATGATGTCATAGAGCCTTCCCATCTTTTCGCAGGCTTTCGTATCAGCTGGATGGGTTGAATAGGCCAGCGGCTTTTCGTATTTACCCGTCAAAGGCAGGAAGAAATCGTAGTTGCTTCTGAGGTCCTCAATATCAATTTCAATGCTGTCTTCTACTCGAGCATCAAAAGCCACCAAAGTTTTAAAGTTAGTGACAATAACGAAACGAACCTTCTGAGTTTTAATAACGGATTCCTTCAGCAACTTATCCAGTTCAGCTCTGGCATTTTGATTGTGTTTAATTGAGCGAAAGTAAATTTGCTTTGTTAAACCATAGTCGCCGTCTTGGATACCAATATTTCGACTGCGGTCATCTTTGACTAATTTTTGGATAGTTGGTTGAGAGAAACCAAAGATCTTCAAAAAATCGAAGAAGAATAAGTTTTGATTAAGGTTATTGGTTAAATTTTCTAGGCCTTTGATGATTTTTGCCTGGTTAAGTGCTGCCATTGGACAAACCTCAGAATGAATTATTTTGATGAAGTGGTTTTCAGGTACTTATACAAAGTCGTTCGACCGATTCCCAATTTACGTGCCGCAACAGACTTCGATACACCTTCATTAATTAGAAATTGGGCTTTTTTGATTTTTTCGGGATCAATTGGGACTCTACCCTTATAGGCATTTCTTAATTTGGCTTGTTCAATGCCTTCTCTCTGTCTTTCCAAAATTAATGAGCGTTCAAATTCAGCAACGGCTCCCATCATAGCCATTAGAAGTTTTGTCATTGCTGAACTCTCCCCCTTAGGAACCAAGGAGATATTTTCTTTTAGGAAATGAATTGAAACGCCTTTTTTCTGTAGTGATTCCGTAATTGAAAGCAAATCCTTTAGGTTTCTAGCCATGCGATCCATGCTGCAGACATAGAGCTCATCCCCATCACGGACATACTCAATCATTTGTTGAAATCCCGGACGATCCGTATTTTTCCCCGAAACTTTGTCAGAAAAAACTTTTTCAATTCCGATTTTTTTGAATTGAGCTAATTGACGATCCAGATGTTGGTCAGTACTACTGACTCGGGCATAGCCTACACGAGCGGATAAAGCCATTTTCGTTTGATTCTGTTCAAAAAGAATTGATAGTGAACAAAATTGTTCATTTAATCCACTATTTTACTCTAAACGAACAAATTGTGAGTCGAATTCAAGTGTTCGTTTGAAGTACAGCCTAATGAAACAGCTAGAGACTCTTACAAATATAGGTATCGTAGGTAAGGATATAGGAGTGCTAAACTCGTCGATAATAGTCGACTTTATCAACACCTCCTAATTTTCTGCGAACTCAGTTATTTAAGAAGTGGGTATCAATTGGCTTTTAAATAACTTGCTTTTTACCAATTAGGTAGTCTTCTTTATTTTCTAAAAAGGCTGACCATCGAGCAGATTCACGAAAACCTAATTTCCCTTCTTTTATCAGCTCTTCGGCTCTTGTTTCGTTGATGTGATAACAAGGCCAAGAGTAGTAGCTATAGATGAATGGGGTACCTTGACGGTCTGTTAGCTTTGCTTTGATAACAAATGTTGTACCTATTGGATAGTTCACTCTGTCAGAGACAGAGCATTCAACAAAACAAGGCGAACTAACCCCTTGTCCATCTAGAGCGATTTTTCTAATATGGTTGTGCGAGCCGCCTGTGCTGTAAACAGTTTTGACGGCGATTGCACAATTTTCTCGTTTTAAAACTTTCACTTTTTGTCTACCATAACCGGAATAGTTTTTTGAGAATTTTGGTTAGTTATGTAAGTAAATCGGTCAACTACGGTTGGGTTCTGCATAAAAATGATTTTTTCATCATACATAGCAGGATCTACAGAGTTGGGAATAAAAACAGTTATACCAAGACACGTGGTTCCGCTTCCTTCGTCACATCGAAAAGCCAAAGCGCCTTCGTCAATAACTTGGAATACTTTAAAGTACCTTGAACCATCAAATGCTATGAGGTCGGCCGTAGTGCAACCAGTCAAAGTCAAAGCGATTCCAAACAAAAGAGAAAGCAATTTCATAAGATTCCTCTCTAAATTGTGTTGTACTGAAAAATCTTTTATTTACATATTAAACGATTAATGTTTTGGGCTTATTGACCTTATTAAATTGTATTGATTAGGTTTTTCTTCTATTAGAGCTCTAACATGAGAAGAGAAATGGTCATCATAAACTTCATCCTCGAGGTTATATCCATTTTCTTTTTTGACAGAATCTCTTGCAATAGAAATAAGATTGTTAAGGTTACTTTTGCCCGATGTGCCCCATACAGAGGTTTCATATTTGACGTTAAGATTATTCATGAGCGTCTCTATGTCCTTCGTTAGTACACTTATTCCATATTCAGATTTGCCGGTTTTCTGTTTGTGCGCGTAATGCATTGCTTCTGAAAAATATATCGTTGTTACGTACAGAAATCGTTTCAAATTTTTTTCTTCATTTTTGTTTTTTTTACAGTTGGTAGAGATGTTGGTATTAATAAGTTCAAAAATTTTTTCATTGTGGTCTTCTACTGAGTCTTCTTTCAAAGTAGCCAGTTCTTTGGAGATTGCACTTCGCCAGGTTCTAATGTTGCCTTCCAATTTAAAAAGCTTAGGGGTCCTGATACTTCTTAACTTAAATAACAACAAGTAAAGAATTGGGAAACATAAAAGCGTTGAAAATGAAGAAAAGGCAAAGAGAGTGAGAAAATTGAAAGAGCTTAGTATTTGGCTACCGTTCAAGATGGCACTGATTATGTAAATCAAGCAATAAACACCAGTTGTGGCCAAAAATACATCACGCAGATCTTTAATAAGCCATTCTTTTTCATAAGGTAATAACTTATTAAGAAATTGTTTATACGCAGAGGTGTCTTCATCCAGCTGTAATCCAATACTTGCCTTGAGTAAGGTTGGAATAGTAAAAGTTGCGGTTTCCTTTGTTACCTTGTTTGTGTCAGATTTAAAGGATTCATTTAAGAGTTTCGCTTCTACCGGACGGAACCATTCATAACGTAAATGAATTGCTTTGAAAAGTTTTCTTTGTAACTCTTTTGCCAGAGATTCTAGGGCAATGCGATTGAACCCGTTAAGATGTAACCTGGACTCATGGAGCTTAAAAATTAAGACGATAAATTGATCGACGGTTAAGCGAATCTCTGTTGTATCGTGGCAACAATTATTTATATTTGACATGATCATTCCTCCATTGAAGGGGATTTTGGGTTTTATGGCCTTATTTGTGACCCTTAAGAAAAGTGTCACTAACAGATCCCTTTTCACTAGAGTATGAAGAGAAATACAGGGACCTGAAGAAGTTATAGCGAATAATTTTTTGCCATGACGCGTCAATTTTTGAAGAGAGGTTTCCCAAGGTTGAATGGCGCTTTTATTTTTTGTTTTCAACGGTTGAAACTTTTGACCAACAATATTCTCCCCATGCCTGCATAATTTTTTGACGCTCTTTAGTTAAAGGGGCTCTGTCATAGGCTCCGTTGTAAGCGTCGTTTTTGCTGTGTAATAAACATAATTCGACAGCTTCTTGATCAAACTTTCTGTTATTGCCGGTTTCGTCGTCTTTAGCCCAGGTTCTGAACGTAGCCCGAGCTGTTCCGTGAAGAGTAATAACACAGGGTTTGCCGAGTTTTTTTGTTTTTACGGGGTCAATCCAACCTATACCATCCAAAGCTTTGCGCTCATCATGAAGTCCTCTTAAAAACATGGTTAGAGCGTTATCAGACAAGCAGCCTCCCTGGCGACTGGGAAAAATGAAGGGGCTATCTGAGAATTTTTCGATGTTTCTCAGGAGTGAAAGCGCCCGAGAGGACAAGAATATAGTACGGTCCCTGTTAGGGGACTTAACCTTGTCATGTTCCTGGGGAATAAGCCAAATTTTCTTTTTGAAGTCGATTTCATCCCATTTGGCAAGACGTACTGCTTGTGAGCGAGCGCATGTCAGAATGGCGAACAGGCATGCGTAGGCTGACATTGAGTCATTGCGGCTTATTTCAACAAATAATCTTGGAATTTCAGAAACAGCGCAGGCTGCATGATTCTGGGTTGGTTTTAAGTTATTTTGGAAGGGCTCCATTAAGACCCCTAGAGATCCTTCCCAATCAGCCGGATTAACAGTTGATTTTCTCTTATGTAAAGCAATGGCCCATTGAAAAATTTTTCTTATGTAGGTTTTTGCCTTTTTTGCGGTTGCCGGGATTGACTGCCAAATAGGGGCTAAACATTCTCGAATTTGTTCAGCCGAAATTGATTCTATGTCAAGGTTCCCTAATGTGGGGAAAACGTGCTTTTCAAGGATAGCTCTTGTGGTTTTTTCTCCTCGAGAATTCTTTGCCCAATAATTTGATGCTAGTCTGTCTGCGATCCATTCCTCAGCCACATTTCTAAACGTCAATTTTTTAGGAATGGGTTTGATGAGTTGTTTTTCTTGTTGCCTTTTTAAAATAGGGCTTTCTCCCTGCATCACCAAAGCTAGTGCGGCGCGGGCTGCCTCTCTTGCTTGAGCGACGCTCATAGTAGGATAGTTGCCTAAAGAAAAATCATGGCGACCAAATTTATCTGTATATCTAAAAATGAAAAGAGACTGAGAGTGTGTCTTACGGATATATAGGCCCTTTACCCCTCCAATATTGAAGGTTCCCATGCCTAAATGTTTGACCTCTAATGCGGTCATTTCCCTTGGTTTGATCGGCATTGTGAAATTTTATGATGGATAAAAATGGATGTCTTATGATGGATAAAACGCCGTTTTTATTAATTATAACCCCGTTATCCATCATAGTATCCATCATAAAAACTGAGATGTATTCGGATAAATTGGGACGAATTAGGACAGGGAAAGGTTTTAAGTGCTTGATAAAAAAGAAAATCTCAGACATCCTAGGACGTACTGAGACATGGAATTGGTTGCGGGGGCTGGATTTGAACCAACGACCTTCGGGTTATGAGCCCGACGAGCTACCAGACTGCTCCACCCCGCGATCATCTAACGAAGGACTGCATTGTATTCCTTTCAGGATAAATATGTCAAGTTTTTGAGTGAAAATTTTCACTTTGTTCGTTTTTTTGTTTTTGCATTGCCACTGTCCACCATTGAGTTTGTGCAGGAATGCGTTTAGAAAGTTGAAGCGGTTGACCGATTTCAGGTGTGATTAAACGAACATTTGCCTGAGTTGCTTTTTGAGTCAGCCAAACAAAAGGTTCGTACCAAGGATGCATGGATAGTGAAAACTTTCCGATATGAGCCGGCAAAAAGTTTAGTGCTTTTAAATCTTGGGCCGCTTGCAAAGCTTCATCAGGATTCATATGAATATACCGCCAGCGATCGTTGTATTGTCCGCTATCAAGCAGTACCAAGTCAATCGGCGCAAACCGATTGCCGATTTCTTTAAAGTGCGGACTGTAGCCTGAGTCACCGCTAAAGAATATTTTGTAATTCTTTGACTGTAATAAATATGAAGCCCAAAAACTTTTATTTTGATTGAGATTGCGACCGGAATAATGACGCGCTTCCAGTGCATGTATAGCCAGATTATTCGATAGTTTTAAAGTTTCATTCCAATCAAGAGCATGAAGAGTTTCTTTTTTAAAGCCCCATCGTAAGAAGTGTGAGTCGGTGCCAAGCGGACAGACAATATGATGGATTTTCCCTTTGAGTGCCATAACCGTTGGGTAATCCAAATGATCCCAGTGGTCGTGAGAAATAACCAATAGATCGATGGTGGGAAAATCTGCCGGACGGTAAGGAGTGGTGCCTTCAAACGCTTTTGTGCTAAACGAAACAGGCGATGCGTAGGGACTCAAAACAGGATCAATCAGAATGCGTTTTCCGGCTAGTTGTATGTAAAAAGATGAGTGGCCTAACCAAATGATTGTGTCGATATCCAGACGCAATTGTTTTAAATCTACTTTCGCAGAGGGTAACGTCGTAGACGGAACCGGATCAATTTTGTCCGTCACCATGGAGCGTGCAAAAGCTTTAATAAAAGTACTGTTATCTGTCAAAACGGGTGTTGGCAGAGTATTGTGAAAAATGCCGTCATAAAAATGAGAGCAGTTTTTAAAACTCTCAAGCGAAGTGGGAAGTGCTCCAAATTTAGGTTGCCGCAAAAAACGATAAACACCTGTAAAGCCGGCTGCGACAGCTAAACCGATACCTGATAAAACGAAAGCCGTGCGACGCTTCATGGTTACTCTTTGCTTTAATGAAACTGTTTTAATCTTAGTGACAGGTCTGATGAAATTTTCTCCTGATTCAAGAATTTTTTTGCCTAATTTTGTTTGAGTTACAAATAAAGAAATAACAATTTGTTAAGGCTTTATTTAACGAGTTGTCTATAATTTTTCATTTCACATAAAGCAATTACCGATACGGTTTAAGTGGTGGCTTCCCAATAAACGGGGAGCCCTGAATATAAAACATGCCTTCGGCAACAATACTGAATTATCTCGTCAATAAAGCTCGTCTTTGGCGCGCAAATGGATCCACCAAAGTAAGCGTGGCTGTCAATATTTTTTGGCTGGCCCTTGCATGGTTGTTTCTTCCATTGGAATCAAAACCATTTACTGCCTATCGCGCAGCATTTCAAGAGTTTTATCCCCAGATTAATCCTCATGCACCAAAAACTTTGGATTGTGTGCGCTGGCTTTCCCAAACTTTGTTTCTAATTTGTTTCCGGACTTCGGTACGCAAAGGATGGCTTCGCTTATCTATCTCCTGGGCTGTTAATAAAATAGCGGCAGCTTTGACTCGCCTGGGTGATTGGGTGGGGCATTATGGTGCTTTAGCTTTGGATGGTAATCACAAAAGTTTTGAAACGATTGACAAAAAGGGTGAAGAGTTATCTCGTCCGATTAAGTTGACGCTTTTATGGATTTTAGGTGGCTTGGCTGCTGCACTGGCGGTTTTATGTATCACTCAGCCTTTTAATATTCAGGGACAGGTTGTATTTCTTTCGGTGATGCTTTTGTCGGCATTGGCCCTTCGAAAAATTAAAGCCCGACTAACGCTGATGCTTCTTTTTGTGATTTCAATGGTTGTGTCCGGGCGCTATCTTTGGTGGCGTTGTACCTCAACCTTGAACACTGATTCCGCCATGGGCATCTTTTTAAGTTGTCTATTGCTTGCCGCTGAACTTTACGCATTTGTGGTGATGGTTCTCGGCTACTTTCAGGTCTGTTGGGTGCTTGATCGCAAACCCTATCCGATGCCTAATGATCAAGCGCTTTGGCCACATGTTGATATTTTTATTCCGACATACAACGAATCGCTTGACGTGGTAAAGCCCACGGTTTTTGCTGCCTTAAATTTGCAGTGGCCTGCCGATAAACTCCATGTCTATATTCTCGATGACGGCAGCCGTCCGCTTTTTGAGGAGTTCGCCAAACAAGTCGGTGCCGGTTACATCAAGCGTGAAGAGCACAATCATGCCAAGGCGGGAAACATTAATCACGCCATGACTGTCACAAACGGAGAGTTTGTGACCATTTTTGACTGTGACCACGTGCCCTCTTCGGATTTTTTGGTCAAAACAATGGGGTGGTTGATCAAGGATCCTAATATTGCCCTTGTTCAAACACCGCATCATTTTTACTCTCCGGATCCATTTGAAAAGAACCTTCATTTGGATCGGACAATGCCGATTGAGAATTCGCTTTTCCACGATTTCATCCAGAAAGGTAACGATACGTGGAATGCAACGATGTTTTGCGGATCCAGCGCTGTGATGAGACGAAAGGCCTTGGAAGAAGTCGGCGGTATTGCTGTTGAAACGGTGACCGAAGATGCGCACACATCATTAAAACTTAATCGTAAGGGGTGGTCATCAGCCTTTATCGATTTGCCGCTTGCTTCCGGTCTGTCAACGGAAACATTGGCCGCGCACATTGGTCAGCGTATTCGTTGGGCAAGAGGTATGATCCAAATTTTCCGCCTGGATAATCCGTTTTTGGGTAAAGGTCTTTCGCTTCCCCAACGGCTGTGCTTTTTTAATGCCATGTTCCATTTCTTCCATGGCTTGCCCCGTTTGATCTTTTTAGTGGCGCCGCTTCCCTACATGTTTGCTAATGTCTATGTCATTTATGCGACCGCTGCGGCTATTTTTGCCTATGTGCTTCCGCACATGATTCACTCGGCTCTGACCAATCAGATTCTTCAGCGTGGGTATCGATATCCCTTCTTAAGCGGAGTCTATGAAACCGTATTGTCTTGGTACATTTTGCTGCCGACGACCGTGGCACTAATTTTCCCTCATAAAGGCAAATTCAATGTGACCGCCAAAGGGGGAACCATTGGTGAAAAATATTTGGATTGGCCCGTCTCAAGACCGTATCTGATTTTGATCGGTTTAAACATGATCGGTCTGCTCATCGGTTTTTATAAGGCATTTTTTGATCCCAATCCGGAATATTTAACGTTGGCTATTAATATGGGATGGATTGCCTACAACTTGATGATTTTGGGAGCCTCAATGGCAGTGGCTGTAGAAGAAGTCCAAAAACATCAATTCCCTCGGATTCATTGCAAGATTGATGTAAATATTTGTGATGAAGAGGATGCCAACTACAAAGCGACGATGACACAATACTCACAAAGTGAAGTGAGACTGAGTTTGTCAGGATGTGAGAAGGTGTGGAAGAAGGGTGAGTCCATTCGCCTTTTGATGATTTACAAAGAAAAGTATTACTGCTTTAAGACGACGGTTTTATCCGCGGAGCCGGGCAATGTCTTGGAATTAAGCCTGTGTTTTGATGATTACGAAACGGAAAAAGCCTTTAATCGGTGCACATTTTCTCGTGAGGGAATGTGGGTTCCTGAGAAAGTCAATGTGGATGATCGCATGTTGACCGGTTTCTTAAAGCTTGGATCTTTATCTTGGTACGGCTACAAATCGATGATCGAATTTTTGCCCGGCAAGTTACAAATTGTTCCTAAAGTGTTGAGCTGGTGCTTAACGTTTGCACCGAGAAAACCGGCTCGTGCGCTAAACTCAAATACGTTATAAAGTTGAAAGAGAGTTTAAAGTGAAATTGTCCAAACTGTCAGCCTTGGTGATGAGCACGGCATTGGTGGCGTTTGCCTCAGTCTCATCATTTGCCCAGGAGACTCCGAACGATGCTTCAAGTGTCGCACCTGTCTGGCGCACTGATGTGACGGGTTCTTTTACCCAACAAAGTTCATTATTAAAGTTAGTCCCCGGCGGACAAGCCAAAAATATTCGTCTTACGGGTATCAATAACACTCAGTATTTAGACTTTGGTGTGCGTGCCGATGAAATCGTATCCTCAGCAACCATGGATTTGGCTTTTACAGCTTCGCCTGCGCTGATTCCGGTTCGCTCTCAAATCAATGTCTACCTGAACAGTCAGTTGCAACAATCGGTTCCGGTGACGCCGGAAGCTTTAGGTAAGCTTTACCGCACAAAAGTTACCTTGGATCCGAAACAAATCAAATCGAATAATCAGATCACTCTTGAATTTGTCGGTCATTATCAGAACATTTGTGAAAGACCTTCAAGTGAAACGTTATGGCTAGATCTTGATGCCAAGAGCTTGTTGTCTTTAGTTAAGCAAAAAGTCAAGATCGCTAATGACCTAGCTCGTTGGCCGGCACCCTTTATTGACACATTTACTAACAACGCGTCGGTGATTCCTTTTGTGTTTGCCAAGGCGCCGGATAATGAGACGAAAAAAGCAGCCGCTATTTTGTCTTCCTTGGTGGGTAAATACACGCAATGGCGCGGAGCGGATTTTCCTGTTTACTACGATCGGCTTCCGACAAATGGACATTTTTTTGTTTTTGCTACTAATTCCAGCAGACCGAGTTTTTTAAGTGATTTGCCTCTGGCAGACGGTCCTCAAATTTATATGATGGACGCTCCTGAAAGCCGAAGCGACAAAATGCTGGTCATTTCAGGTCGTGACGAGTTGGATTTGGTTGTGGCGGTTAAAGCGCTCGCTTCAGGTGATCATGTTTTAATCGGTGACAAGCTTCCGATTAAGGACTTTAAGGAAGCACCGGATCGTCGGGCCTACGATGCGCCTAATTGGGTGCCGATTGACGAGACGATTGCATTCTCGCAGATCATGCAGTATCCCGGACAGTTAACATCAAGAGGGTACGCGCCGCCTGCCGTTCATATGCCAATGAGCATTGCTCCCGACTTGTATATGGTCGGTACGGGCGGATTGGATGTCAATCTGAAGTATCGTTATACGAAACCCGAAGGCGGGGATCAGGCCCAGTTGCGTATGCGGATCAACAATTATTTGGTTGATTCGGTAAATCTGTCCCAACAATCCAGTAGCGGTGAGCGTGAAATGCGCTTACCTTCCTTCAACGGACCTCTGGCGACCAGTCCCTCTGAAGCATTGGCCTTGGCGGCTCAAAATGATTTAAGTTTTGAGGTGGTGTATCGTCGAGAGCTTTCCGAAGGTTCGCCCGATAACTGTAAATCCGTTGTTTTGCTGCCTCATCAGATGGAAATTGATCCGGCCTCCACATTGACGCTCAATGGACTGTTCCACTACGCTGAGATGCCGAATTTGACGCTTTTCACACAAAGCGCTTACCCGTATTCGATTTTTGCAGACTTATCACGAACTGTCGCCGTGATTCCTAAGGAAGCTTCAGCTGAGAAGGTGACTACGCTGTTGAATACAACGGCTCGTATTGCCGCGGTAACCGGTGCCGTTGCCACAAAACTCTCTGTAGTTGATCAAGCCACTGAAGCCCAGCTTGACGGTAAAGATGTTCTTTTGATCGGTGAGATGCCGATTACGTTGCCGGACTTTAAGAAAGATAATGCCGAACAGCTTCAGCAGGCCATCGCCGATACCCTGCAGGGTGAAGAAGTTCTTCAACCCGAAGAAATTCTCTTTAGTCCGGATGGTGGCGTCGGAGCCATTGTTTCGCTTCAATCGCCCTTTGATTCGGATCGTACAGTGGTGGCCCTGTTGAGTGAAGGACAGGCCGGCAGCTACTTACTCAATGAGCAATTAAAGAGTCCATCGTCCATGGCAACGGTGAGTGGATCGGTCGTCATCATCAACGAGCAATCCATGTCCGATTTTAAAGTGGGAGACTCTTACACCATTGGTGACTTACCTTGGTATCACAAGATTTGGCAAACCATGAGTAATTATCCGTTGCTTCTGGTTTTATGCGCTTTGGTTTGTGCCGTCTTAGTAGGCACGGGCATTTTCTACTTTATGCGCCTGTGGGTGAGGGGACGTGCAAGATGAGAAAACTGATTTTAGCGTTGACTTTAGCGATGACAATGAGTTCATCGGTTTTAGCCGCTTGGCCGATGTGGGATCAATTTAAGACCGTTGGCATGGAAGGGGCTCGAGTGGTCGATTACAGCGATGCTCGGGCGGTTACGACATCCGAAGGTCAATCCTATGCCATGTTCTTTGCATTGGTGGACAACGACCGGGAAACCTTTGAAGAGATGTTGCAGTGGACAGAAAATAATTTGTCCGCCGGCGATATCACTAAAAATTTCGCAGCTTGGCTTTGGGGCAAAGACGGTTCACAATGGACGATTTTGGACACCAACAATGCGGTTGACTCGGATATGTGGATCGCCTACTGCTTATTGGAAGCCGGCCGCCTTTGGGATCGTCCGGACTACACAGAAAAAGCTCGGGCGATGTTGGAATTGTTAAAGACTCAGGTTCGTGACATCGATAATTTGGGCAAAGTTCTTTTACCCGGCCGTATTGGCTTTGAACACGATGGTCAGGTTAAGTTGAATCCAAGCTACTACCCGCTTTTCCTTTTAAAACGTTTCGCCCTGGAGGATCAATATTGGCAGGATGTTTTCGAAGGTTCTGCGCGTGTGTTGATCCGCAGTGCGCCAGCGGGCATTTCCCCGGATTGGGCAACTTTCTCCAGTCGTGGAGAACTTGTCCCCGTGGATTCTGTGGATAACACGATCGGTAGTTACAATTCCATTCGCGTTTATTTATGGGCGGGCATGATGTCGCCGAAGGATCCTGTCTACAGGGAATTGAAAGCTCATTTTGAGCCCATGATTAAAATTACGCGCGAACTCAATATGCCGCCGGAAAAAATTGATGTGAATACGCTTCAGATCAACCAGCCCGGATGGGACGGTTTTGGCGCTTGCCTTTTGGAATTGCTTGGTCAGGATAAATCGGCTGACTTGATTCGTACGGTATTGTCGAGCGCTCCTATCGAAAAGGAAAATTACTACAGAAATGTATTAACTCTTTTCGGTTTAGGTTTTGATCAAGGTTATTTTGCATTTGATGAGGATGGTCGGGTCTATTTCCCTAACCAACGCAAACAATAAAAACGGATAAACCATGGATAATGTTAACCAGGGCTCGGTCGGGAAATTCTTTTTTAAAGGACTCGGCCTATGGAACGTGTACTTCATACTGAAGTTTGCGCTCGCCCATTACGAATACCTGACACTCAACCTTTTATATAACGGCTTGCTTTTATTGTTCATCTTGTTGCCGTTTAGAAATCGGGTGTTGAGTCTGCTTCAAACCGGTGTCGCTATCGTGGCAGCCTTTGCTTTGGTTTATTCGGAAAGCTGGCTTCCCGGACCAGACAGCATCATCAGTAATGCACAAAACATTGCCGGCTTCTCGGCCGCTTATATTGCTCAGTTGGCCGTTGATTTTGTCAACATCAAGATGTTGGCCTGGGGTGCTGCCGTTGTCTTGCTGTACTGTTTGGTTAAAGATTGGGTAAGAATCTCAGTTTTCACCCTGGTTTATTTTTTGTGTTTGGTTTTTCAACCCTACTATGTGGCTTGGAGGACCCAGCCTGTTGCACCGGCGGCTGTTCAGGTTGCCGATAATAGTCAGGCCGCTGCACCTCAACAGGTCGCTCCTGCGGATCCATCCGCCATTACTTCGGAGACGATTGATCGCTGGTACACCGCCTTTTTGGACTATGAAAAAGATCGTCGGGCGGAGTTTCCCCAAGGGCTTTCAGCTAACGACACGCCGTTTGAAATTATTCTCATGAATATCTGCTCGCTTTCTAATGATGATTTGATTGCGTCAGATTTGATGAATCATCCGGTTTTGTCGGAATTCAACATCCGATTTGACCACTTTAATTCGGCAACATCGTACTCAGGCCCAGCTACATTGCGGTTGCTTAACGCCGTTTGCGGACAAGTCAATCATGACGCCCTTTATGATGGCCGCCGTCCAGAGTGCGAAATCATGAATCGTCTCGATCAATTGGGATACCGTCAGCACTTGTACCTGGACCACAAGGGACAATATGACAACTACCTGCAAACGCTTCGAGATAAGGCCGGTTTAATGGCTCCGCTTGAAAGTACGGCAAAATATCCCGTTCGCTACATGGCTTTTGACGATGAAGAAATTGCAGATGATTTAGCGGTGTTGCGTGATTGGCAACGCAAGACAGCTAAAGATAAAACGTCCGAAAGACACGTCACGCTTTTTAACTTTATCGCTTTGCATGACGGCA
This sequence comes from Parasutterella secunda, assembly GCF_023336895.1. Classification (GTDB taxonomy): domain Bacteria; phylum Pseudomonadota; class Gammaproteobacteria; order Burkholderiales; family Burkholderiaceae_F; genus Aphodousia; species Aphodousia faecalis. The sequence continues at coordinate 4,727 of NZ_JAMBLT010000011.1, read as the reverse complement.
ACCGTTTGCCCCGTCACAGCCGTTGGGAAGAATTTAAGCCCCGTGCGATTCGCTTCCTCGATGATCTGCAAACCTTTATGCATGAGCTGGAACGCTCTGGGCGTAAAGTGATGCTGATCGTTGTTCCAGAGCACGGTGCCGCTGTACGTGGTGATCGAATTCAAGCTCCGCGTTTGCGTGATATTCCAAGCATGCGAATCACAGAAGTGCCGCTTATGGTGAAGTTTTTTGGCATCAAGGATCTGCCGGCTGAACCTATTCATGTAACGGGACATACGAGTTACATGGCGATGAGTACTTTGATTGGCCGCGCTTTGGCATTGAACTATTTTGGTGCCGATGGTGGCAGCGTACCTCTGGAAGAATTGGTGCGGGATCTGCCGGAAACCAACCCGGTTTCGGAAAATGGTCAGTCCGTGGTTTTGACGTATCGTGATAATGATTACATTCGTCAAAAAGGTGGCGAATGGCGTCCATATCCGAAGGAACGATAATGAAACCATTAGACGCTCCTCGCTATAAGTTCTGCCCGATGTGCGGTCATCCTCTTGTGACTAAGCGTCCTTTAGATGATGTTCGAGTACGAGAGGTATGCGAGGCGTGCGGTTTTGTTCATTATGTAAACCCGACACCGGTGGTTGGAACACTGCCAGTTTTCGGTGGTCGTGTTTTACTGTGTCGGCGTGCCATTGAACCTCGTAAAGGAAAATGGACACTGCCGGCCGGCTTTATGGAAGCCCACGAGACACTGCAGCAAGGAGCCTTGAGAGAGACTTGGGAAGAGACGGGGGCGCATGCACGGGCCGGTATGCTTTTAACTGTGATTGATGTTCCCTACGCAAGTCAGGTGCACTTTTTCTTTTTGTCCGAATTAGATGCTCTTCCATTGGCTCCCGGGCCGGAAACCATGGAACAGCGTCTATTTTCAGAAAGTGAAATTCCTTGGGACGATATCAGTTTTACAACCGTCAAAACCACTCTTGAACATTATTTCAATGACAGGCGAAAAGGAGAGTTTCGCCTTCACATGTATCGATTGGACGAGTAGTCCTATAACGATCCTTTTCTGCTATCCATTCGCTATATCTGAAAAGCGATTTGCGCCTTAATCGGGTACAATAATCAATTCGATGATCAAGCCGAATTTCGGCTCTCCGAACTGATTTTTCGATAATAAGAGACTCAATATGCTTTACTCCATTGCTCGTAAGATTCTGTTTTCCATGGATCCTGAAACGGCTCACTCCGTGATTATGTCTAATTTGGACTGGGCGGTGAATTTGGGATTGACGAAACTGGTAACCCGTGATCCGGTGGAAGATCCGATTGAAGTGATGGGGTTACGTTTTCCCAATGTGGTCGGTTTAGCGGCCGGTATGGACAAAAATGGCGAGCGAGTGAGCGCCTTCGGTGGTCTGGGATTTGGTCACGTTGAAGTGGGCACGATTACACCGAAAGCTCAGCCCGGCAACCCGAAACCGCGTCTTTTCCGTGTGATTCCCGCTGAAGGGGTCATTAATCGTATGGGATTTAATAACCACGGTGTTGATGAAGTTTTGGAACATTTGCGCAGCGCTGCTGCTTTCAGAAGCCGTGGCGGTATTCTTGGGATCAATATCGGTAAAAATGCAGTCACACCGATTGAACGAGCTGTGGATGACTATTTGATTTGTTTGCGCAAGGTCTACAACCATGCCGATTACATCGCGATCAATATTTCCTCGCCCAATACGAAAAATCTGCGCAGTCTCCAAGCCGATGATGAACTCAATAAGTTGCTGACGGCGATCACAACTGAGCGCAAGCGCTTAGTCGATGAAAACGAAGGCAAGTATGTTCCTATCGCACTCAAGATTGCGCCGGATTTGGAAAACGAAGACATTTTGAGAATTTCTGATCAGTTGGTCAGCTTCGGTATTGATGCCATCATTGCTACCAACACAACAATTTCTCGTGATGCTATTCCCGGCATGCCCAACTGCAATGAAACGGGAGGTCTTTCCGGCAAGCCCTTGCGCGCTCGTTCTACCGAGGTTGTTCACCTTTTGTATCAACACTTGCAGGAAACGATGCCGATTATTGCCAGCGGCGGCGTGATGACGGGAGAAGATGCTGTCGAGAAGATGCAGGCTGGTGCTAAGTTGGTGCAATTGTTTACGGGCTTCATCTATAACGGTCCGGTGTTGGTCCCTGACTGTGTGGACGCTGTGGCTAAGTGGCGCAAAACGCAAACAGGTCCGGTTGCCTCCCTTCGCCCCTAATTGTTCACTCTTACTTTAACGCACAAAAGGAAGTTGCTTCGGTGGCTTCCTTTTTTGTTTGCAATTCTCAACAATTTGCCCATCCTGTCACAGAGAAGTTGTACTACACTGAACTTATCCGATGGTAGCTGACGGAGGAAGCGTCATGTTGCGAAAAATTGTGATAGGTGTTGTTGGTGTCGGCGTTGTTGTTACCGGTGCAATGTGGGCGGCTGCAACGTATTTTCTAGATAATGCAACTATTGCAGAGCAATTGAAAAAAGAGACGGCTCAACGGTTTAACCGCACACTCGTTTTTCAGGGAGAGCTGCAAACAAAGTTTTTCCCAAAAATTCAGATTGTTTTACCACCGACAACCCTGTCTTTTGAGGGAAGCGATAAGCCGCAGTTCACATTAAATGGGGCAGAGGTCGGTGTTGCCGTTTTACCCTTGCTTAAGGGGGACGTGCAATTTGATGCCGTGGTTATTGATGGTTTGAAGGGTCAAGTCAATGTATCTCGGTTTTTGAAGAAAATTCACGAACGCCCCACACAAGAGGCGGACTCTCAGACTGTGACTATTAATGAGTTAGAAAAGAATAATGCTAATCAAGACTCGTCATTTATCAAAAATCTTGAAGTAGCCAGTTTAGAAATCAGAAATGCGGCTCTGACGGCCTATGGATTGCAAAGTCAAAAGGTATACGCCGTTGATTCATTAAACCTCTCAACAGGTAAGCTTGGACTCAGCGGAACAACACCGGTTAAATTCAGTACCCGTTTTGCAGAGAAAACACAGGGATTAAGTGGTCAGGTTGCTTTTAATTCAACGGTGGCATACGACATAAAAACGATGTCAGTGAGTATGGAAAAGCCGTCCATTACTGTGTCGGCCAATCAAAAGGAACAATCAATATCGGCGGAAGTTAAAGCGAATCTTCTGAAATATGCTTCTAAAGATGTGCTTGCCCAAGGAGCCAATATCACCGCTAAAGTAAATGATGTCAGCGTGATGGGAATATTTAATTCCGCCGAAACAAAACAAATGCAGACGTGGAGCTTAGAGGGATTAAATGTAAACGTTTCCCAGGCAGACACAGTTAAAGCGAACATCAACGGTGATTTTGCCGGTGAAATTGAAGCCTTTAGTTTGCAGAGTAAAAAGCTGGGAGGAAATGTTCAGGCCAATCTTGGGCATGCGGTTTTACAGGTTCCCTTTAATGGTCAAGTTTCAATGACTCCTGGAGAGAAAGTTGATTTGAAGCTAAAAGGGAAACTTGATAACTCTCCTTGGGAAAGCGAAGTTGAATTAGTCGGATTCAATGTCCCGACAATCAACGGGTATTTCACACTGGATTCTTTTGTGGCAGACAAGTGGCTTAAGGTTTCTGGACAAGAGACGAAAAAAGTCTCCAGTAGTACGGTCTCGGTTATTTCGCAAGCTTATGCTGCATCAACATCAAACCTGGACGTACTGAATCGAGCAAACGGACGCTTTGGTATTCACGTCAATACGTTGAAGTATCAAGGGTTGACCGTGTCTAACTTTGATACGACCCTGAGTTTGTCAAAAGGGGTGTTGAGCTTTAATAACCTTTTGGCTAATGCTTGCTCAGGCACCTTTAGCGGTAAGGGTCAAATAAACACTGCGGAAAAATGGTCATTTGATCTCAATGCTAAAGGGGTTGATACACAAGCTTTAATGCAAGCTTTGGGTAGTGAAGCAAAGCTTTATGGCAAAGCAAATGCTACGGTGAAATTGGCTGGTCTAGGTTTGGAAAAGACCGCTCTTTTAAAGAGTGCCAATGGTCAGATATCGGTATCAGCCAACAACGCAGTTCTCAAAGGACTATCGCTAGAGAAAGTGGGTAATGCGGTGAAAGCCAAGAAGGTCACCGGTTTAATCATGAAAGATGAAGATCAGACTCGATTCAGTATTTTGAGTGCATCGGCCAACATATCGAATGGAGTTCTGAATATTCATTCGTTAGACGGAAAGACTTCAGTGGCTGAAGTCAAAGGCAATGTTACAGTGGGATTAATAGACGAATCATTGTCTGGACTCATAACGGCGAAGTTGGCCACAAGTGTTGATGGTCGCAGAATCAGCGTGCCTATTAAGCTGGGCGGAACAATTCAAGCTCCCAGTTATGGGATTGATTTAGAAGCTGCACTGAAAGCCGGGGTCAAGGATGTCATTAAGGAAGCCACCAAAGATCCTAAGAAAATCATTCAAGGATTAGAAAAGCTTTTTAGGCATTAACGATTCAGGCAAAATCTTGGGGGCTCAGGCCCCCAAATTTTTTTCGAGTGGTGGTCTTGACAAAGCCGATTTTGGGGTTAAAATACGCAATCCGTTGCTCAGCGAGCAGCGAAAGTCCAGATCTTGTGGAGTTAAAAATTTTTTCTACAAGGCTCTTGACGGTGGAAAATTCTTCGAGTAAGATTCCACTCCCTGTTTGAGCGAGAGCTCAAGCAAGTCAAGTG
>NZ_JAMBLT010000010.1 GCF_023336895.1 Parasutterella secunda | reverse complement strand
CTGAAAGGTACGCTTTTCAGGGGATTTTTTAATACCAATCATGTTTTTCGTTTCGATCTAAAGTTGCTATCTTCTGCATATCCTCTTGTGACAATTGAAAATCGAAAATAGCTAAATTCTCTTTAATGTGTTCTTGATTACAAGAACCAGGAATAACAGTTACGCCCCGCTGCAAATGCCAACGAAGAATAACCTGTGCCACCGTTTTTCCATAAGTGCGAGCAATAGTCAGCAAAACAGAATTCTGAAAAAGTTCTTGAGCGTGACCTCTTCCTCCAAACGGATACCAACTCTGAACAGCAATTCCCAAAGACTGGAGATGTTTCACCACGGCCTTGTCTTGGTAGAAAGGATGGATTTCGTTTTGAATCAAAACCGGTTGATTATCCACTTGTGGCAAAAATGCGTCCGTTTCCTGAATATAGTAACAAGACAGACCTGCCGCCCTTACCTTTCGTTTTGCAATAGCTTGCTCAATCGCTCGGTATGCACTCACATCATTTTCGGCAGGATGATGCAACATCATGATGTCAATGTAGTCTAAGTTAAGTTTTTTTAGTGCATCATCAATAGCCTTAGAGGCTTGGTCGTACTGATCAGGGTAAAGCTTTGTTTGAATGATGACTTTTTCACGCGACAGTCCTGAGCGTCGAACTGCTTCTCCAACTTCCTTCTCGTTTCCATAAAAAGAGGCCGTATCAATTAACCGGTAACCGCATTGAAGTGCACAACAAACCGCATTAACACATTGCTCGCCTCTTAAACTCCATGTTCCAAGGCCAATCCTTGGCAACTGAAAATCGCGCACGGTATCTATCTGAGAGGTAAATGACACTTCTAAGCTCCTGAAAAAAAGGCCCCTTTTATACGATTCAGGGACCTATCAATCTCGCTTTTATTTCTTAGAAATATCTGTACCGAAAAACTGTGTTGAAAGCTTGGATAGTTCCCCTGATGCTCTTAAATCATTGAGAATTTTATTGAGTTCGGCTTGCAATTTTTCCGTTCCTTCTTTTTTCAGAGGGATACCGACAGAAGTTGTTTCATCAGCAATAGCGGCGATTTTTACAGCAGCCTGTGGATGGACTTTTTTGTAGTCGTAATAGACCACCTCGGCATTTAATGTTGCATCAATTCGACCGCTCAACAGCAATTCAAAGGTTTGGTTCAAATCGTCAACACCATCCACTTTTGCACCGTATTTTTCTGCAATTTCTGCATAGGTACTCGAAATAGTATTCGCGGTCTGTTTACCTTTTAAATCTTGCATGGATTTAATTTCAGTATTTTGATCGGAAACGATAACGACCGTACGGTTATAGGCATAAGGTTCTGTAAAACGATAGGCTTTTTCTCGCTCAGGCGTCATGTCCACACCGTTAATCATGATGTCATAGCGACCGGCTGAAATACCTGCCAACAGTCCGTCCCATTTTCCTTCCACAAATTGCGGCTCAACTCCCAACCTTTGAGCAATTAAACGACCGACTTCAATGTCGTAACCAGTGAGTTTGCCTGACTGATCATGAAAGGTCCATGGCGACCAAGTCCCTTCCGTCGCAATCACAATTTTTCCTTTGGTACGAATTTGATCCAAAAGATCTTGACCGGATTGAGTTGCCGACGTTTGCGCATCGACAGGTTCTTCTTTAGAACAGCCGCTTATTCCAAGCACAATAGATAACAAAGCGACGGGCAAAACCAATTGAAAAGTACGACGATTCAGCATTTTCATATCCTTTGAAATTATTCTTTAGCGCTTTCTTCTTCGGTCATTTGCAAAAACGCTTTTGTACGAGAATCCTTCGGATGCTCAAAAAACTCTTTGGCGCTTCCCGATTCCACCATAACGCCCCCATCCATAAACCAAACTTTATTGGATACGTTGCGAGCAAAACTCATTTCGTGCGTAACCACGAGCATTGTCATTCCGTCATCGGCCATTTCACGCATCAGAGTCAAAATACCCTGCGTTAATTCCGGATCGAGAGCTGAAGTCGGTTCATCGAAATAAATGATTTCTGGTTCAGCCGCTAAGGCTCTAGCAATGGCTACCCGCTGTTGCTGTCCACCGGACAATTCCGAAGGGTAATAGTCCTGTCGGTCTTCAAGACCCACTCGTTTTAATAGTGCTCGTCCTATATCCAATGCTTTCGCTTTCGAAACCCCTCGTCCGACAATGAGTCCTTCGGTTACGTTTTCCAATGCCGTTTTATTGAAAAACAGGTTGTAATTTTGAAAAACAAAAGCCGTCTTTTTGCGAATAGCCAAAATATCCTGGCGGTGCATCCGACTCATATCGTATGTTTTTTCATTAAAGGTCATCACTCCGGCATCGGCCTTTTCTAAAAAATTCATACAACGCAAAAGCGTCGTTTTTCCCGATCCGCTTGGACCGATAATGGAGATGACGTCACCTTTATTGATATTCAGATCCACCCCTTTAATTACTTCCAGGTCGCCGAACGATTTTCGTAAATTTTTCACTTCAATCATTTGAGCTCCCACGCATTAACGGCGACCGTACTTTTGCAAACGCTTTTCTCCACTCGTTTGCAGTTTGGTCAATACCGTGCAAAAAATTAGATAGATCAAACCTACTTCAACATAAAGCAGTAAAGGTTCGTACGTTCTGGCCACAATACGCTGCGTGGTCATAAACATTTCTGTCACCGTGATGTTGGCTGCCAAAGACGTATCCTTCACCATGGAAATAAGGGAATTACCCAGTGTGGGGAATGCTGTTCGAAAGGCTTGTGGCAAAACAATGCGGCGAATGGTTTGCCCCCAACTCATACCGGCGCAAAGACCTGCTTCAAGCTGACCTTTAGGAACCGATTCCAATGCCGCACGCATCGTCTCTGAACAATAGGCTCCCTCATTAATTGAAAAAACAACAACGGCCGCGACAAAAGGATCAATCAAAATACCAACGTGAGGTAAGCCGTAAAAAACGATAAAGAGTTGAACCAGAAGCGGCGTGCCGCGAATAATCCAAATATAAAAACGGGCAAGTTGGGTAAGAATCGGGACATTGGCAAACTGAATCAAGGCCACAATAACCGCGATGATCAGTGCAAACGTAAACGATAGGGCTGTAAGCGGAATCGTTACCAACAGTCCCGGCAATAAAATATCCCAAAATGAATCCAGAAAAAGTTCCATCGCCGCGTTCACGAATCAACCCTCAATAAAACCAAACATTTTCTCAAAATGGGAAACAAAAGAATTCGTCGGATCAAGATTTCTTACCGACGGATCAGAAGTGTTTCTGAGTATAAAAAGCAATTCTTTTGGGCGTCAAATACTTTTTCTCTATTGGCAAAAAATTGCTTCAAGTAGGCAACTTTGCAACACTCCAGTACAATTTTCAGAATATGTTTGGTGGGAGAAATCATGACCTTTATCGAAAAACTTAAAAACCGTTGGATTGAAAGTCAATCACTTTTGTGTGTTGGATTGGATCCGGACAAAAACCGCTTCCCCGACAGCATCAAAGAAAAGAAAGATTGTTACTACGAGTTCTGTACAGCCATCGTAGATGCAACCGCCTCTTTTGCCTGTGCTTTTAAGCCTCAGATTGCTTACTTTGCCTCCTGTGGAGCCGAGGCAGAACTCAAAGCCATTATTGAATACATCCACCAACACTACCCGAGCATTCCGGTTGTTTTGGATTCTAAGCGCGGTGACATTGGCTCTACCGCAAAACACTATGCCAAAGAGGCGTTTGTGCGTTATGCAGCAGATGCCGTAACGCTCTCCCCTTACATGGGTTTTGACTCCGTTCAACCGTATCTTGAGTATGAAGACCGGGGAGCCATCTTGTTGTGCCGAACATCCAATCCAGGCGGCAACGACATTCAAATGCTGAAAGTGGACGGTAAACCGATTTACCAAAGAGTTGCGGAATTAGCCGCGGGTCCTTGGAACTTAAACGGCCAGTTAGGGTTAGTGGTCGGCGCCACCTATCCCAATGAAATTGCCGCGGTTCGTTCCATTGTTGGTGACCTTCCCCTTCTCGTACCCGGAGTCGGCGCTCAAGGCGGAGATATTCAAGCTTGTGTGAATGCCGGCGCAACGACTGATAAATGCGGCATGATGATTAATTCAAGCCGCGCGATTTTATATGCTTCTAAAAACGAAGATTTCAAAGAAGCCGCCGCACGTGTTGCTAAGGAAACTCGAGACAAAATCAATCAGGCTCGAGGCCTTTAAAAATTAAACGCTAAAACAAGTTTGCCCAAGATTTTTCTTGGGCTTTTTCATTCAAAATCCCCGAAAAACCATTTCGATCTTTCGGGGATTTTTTTGCTTTCAGTTCACTGAATTCTTAATTGCCAATTAGAAAACGATACTGGCAAGCAAGAAACCGAACGGGATAGCGGCAGCCAAACCCAAGCAACCCGGCAGGAAGAAGGGGTGGTTAATCACAAACGAGCCGCTCCATTTACCCATGTAAGAACCCGTATCGTCGCAAGAAACGGCGAAAGCGGAAGTCGGGTAAACGTTCGTCACGAAGATACCGGACACGGCAACGAAGCAAGCCAAAATCATGGGAGCGTCGCAACCGAGGCTGGCAGCCACCGGGACGAGCAATGCGGAGGTCGCACCTTGCGAGAAGAGCAAAGCAGACACGCAGAAGAAAGCCAAAGCCAAGAGACCCGGGTATTGGCCGAGCAACACCGTAGCTTGTTCCTTAATAGAGGGAACATAAATTTCAATAACGGTAGAAGCAAACCAGCAGATACCGAGAATCACAACCAAGGATTCATAACCGCCATGGAAGATCGTGGATTCCTTAATCTTCGTGAGCTTGACATCACAGAACCAGTACATCAGCATCGAGATGAAGAGCATCGTGATAACGATGATGTCGCGAGAGCCTAATGTATGACCGATCTCTTGCTTAAAGAGCAACATCAAAACGATGAAGAGCACGCCCAAGAGGAACAAGCCCACAGAAAGCTTGGCTCCCTTCGGCAACGGCTTTTCAAGTTCTTCCTTACTCGTCATCGAAACGAGACCTTCCTTCATACGTTGTTGGAAGATCGGATCCTTAGCGAGATCAACGCCTTGGAAGGCAGAGATCAAAGAAGCAACAGCGGCACCGAACAAACCGGCAGGCAAAATCACCATGAGGGCATCGCCGAAAGATACGCCCATCTTTTCAACCACGACATACATGGCGGCCGTAGCAGCAGAGATAGGAGAAGCGGAAATAGCAATTTGGGAAGCCACCACAGCCGAAGTCAACGGTTGAGAGGGACGAACACCATTTTGCTTAGCCACTTCTTGAACGACGTTCAAAATGGCCATCGTGGTAAAGCCCGTACCGGAGAAAATCGTCAACGTAAAGGCGATTGCCGGAGCGAGGATATTGATGTACTTCGGATTACTGCGCAAAATATGCGAAGCGACACGAATCATATAGTCCATACCGCCAGCGACGTGCATCACAGAGCATGCAAAAAGCACACTCATGATGATCAAAATCACGTCAAGAGGCATCGGTCCGGGCGGGATACCGAAAATAAAAACGGCGACCGCCATACCGAGGCCGCCAGCCATACCTACACCGATTCCACCTAATTTAGCCGCGTAGATAATAATGGCAAAAAGGAAAATAAAATGTAACCAAACCATAATATGGCTCCATAAAAAACAGGAGAGTTTTTATATTTTTTGTGTTTACTCCACTTAGAACGCAAACACACAGACAATAGACAACGTCCGCTTTCTATCATCTGCAATTTCGATTCTATTACTACGTACCATTGAGCTTTGTTCTTGTTATCGGTCTACTTGATTGCTATCAACTTGATTTACAAGCTTTTACTTATTATTCTGGCTATCCCTTAAGGGAGAACACTACCTCAACCATTCTTGTTTAAAACTCTTTTGTAATAACACTTCTTTAAGCGCTTTTATGTTGGGAGAGTTCTCTGCCCGTAAATACATTAAGTCAACTTGAACAAAGGCTAGGGACTTGGGCAAGGGATGAACCGAAACCATGTCAAAACAATTAAATTGTTCCAACCAATAAAAAGGCACAATAGCCAACCCCAAACCGTCAGCCACAGAACCGACAATGGCTGAATATGACTGAAGTTCAATAATTCGAGCTGGCATTGTTCCCATATAGTCAAACCACTCCAAACAACGGCTGTAATATTGACCCGTGGTATGAAACGCCAAAGCGGTCTGTGTCGAGAGCTCTTCTTTTAAAACAAAACGATTTTTTGGGGTGATTACAACCAGTTTTTCTCTAAAAAGCGGAATACTTGTCAACCGTCCGTTACCCTTAGAGTGAAGCACAACACCGGCATCCAATTCTCTGCACAAAATAGCTTCTTTAATGCGCTCGCTTGGAGCGACTTTCAATGACAAATCAATTTTTGGATAGTGCTTAAGCAGCTTTGAAATCGGACGACTAAGCCGTGTCCCCACTAAGTGGTCCGTTGCTCCAAATCGCAGTACACCGTGAGGTTCCTCATTGGTGATTCTGCTTTCGGTCTCCCGGACAAGTGAAAGAATTTTTCTGGCATCTTCCGCCAGTGCTAAAGCGTGAGAAGTCGGAGATAATTGCCGTCCGCGCTTTTCAAATAAAGTTACTGATAGACGATTTTCTAAATTCTGCAATCTCATACTGACAGCAGAAGGCACCCGATGCAGCGATTGAGCCGCTTTTATGACTCCGCCCGTCTCCACAACGGCCAAAACCGTCCGTAAATCATCAAGGTCAATCATTCAAGAAAATTGAATTAGATAATCAAGATAATTTCATTGCACAGAATATTAAACCCGCCTATACTTCCAAAGGGTCAAACCCGATGGCATTCCCCCAATAGAATGTCATCGAATAATATAGCTCCTTCCTTAGGGAACTTTTTTGGTCCTGCCATGCGCAGGACTTTTTTTTCTCCGCATGAAACAAATGAGCAAAAATATGCTTTTACTGCGGAGGTTTTTGTCCGTTTCCGAGTCTAAGCTTTGGCTTGTCTTAAGCTTTTTATTGGAGACTGATGATGACAGGAGAAAAATTCGGACCTTTTGCCCGAGGAGCCAAAAATGATGCATACGCCCAATATTTTATTGGACAGAGTTATCTCAACATGCTCACAACGAGCGGTGTTGTGACAGCCAACGTCACCTTTGAACCCGGTTGCCGCAACAATTGGCATATTCACCACAAGGGCGGACAAATCTTATTAGTCACCGCTGGACGCGGCTACTACCAGGAATGGGGAAAAGAGCCGCAGGAACTTCATCCGGGGGATGTCGTCAATATCGCTCCGGAAGTTAAACACTGGCATGGAGCTGCACCTGACAGTTGGTTTGCTCACATCGCCATTGAAGTCCCTGCCGATGGGGCCAAAAACGAATGGTGCGAACCAGTCGGTGATGAGGAATACAGCAAATTAGCCTAAATATATTAATGGCCGCAGAAAGAAAATTTTGCGGCCATTGCCTTATCCGACACTAGGCTAGTTTTCTTGCCCCGATCCTGCTTCAGACTCAGCCTTTTCTTCAATGCAAGAGACCAACACTTTATCGATACGTCGGCCATCCATATCAACAACCTCAAAGCGCCAGTTGTCCCACGTTACGACATCTCCGGTCTTCGGTAAATGACCAGTCATCCAAATAATCATTCCGGCCAATGTGTTGTAACGGCCGTCAGCTTCATTGGGCAACTGTTTAAGGTTCAACTGGTCTTTTAACTCCGGCACCGGCATCATGCCATCGACCAAAAGTGACCCATCTTCACGTTTAATTGCCCAGTCTTCCTCTCCCGGAACGTTTTTAAATTCACCGGCAATAGCTTCGAGCACATCGCGAGGACTGACAATACCCTGCACGGAACCATACTCATCAACCACAATGGCAAGCGGAACGTCATTTTCTTTAAAGTTATCCAAAAGTTCCAAACCGGTTAAGGATTCCGGCACATAAACAGCCGGTATCAAGTGTGTGGTGAAATCCACTTCCCCGGTGTCTACAATCTGCTGCAAAAGGTAACGGGTAGAGCAAAAACCTTTGATATCGTCAAGCGAACCATCGCAAACCGGCAATCTCGAATGTTTCGAAGTCACCAATTTTTTAATGTTTTCCTGTGCTCCGTCCTGAATATCAATCCATTCCACTTCATTTCGCGGAGTCATTAATGTACCGATCGTGCGGTCATCCAATCGGAAAATATTGCGCACCATGTCACGCTCTTGCACTTCAATGGTTCCGGCCTCACTGCCTTCGACCACCATTTGGTGAATTTCTTCTTCAGTTACAGCCGCTTCCTCTACATTTTGCTTTCCAGTCAGTTTCAAAAGCAGATCCGTTGAAACCGACAACAATTTCACGAAGGGCGCCATTAAAACAGCTAAGAAATTAATCGGCGGAGCGATGCGGCAAGCAACACCTTCCGGATTCATTTGTCCTAAACGTTTCGGAACCAATTCACCCAAAACGATGGAGAAATAAGTCACTAAAACGACCACTAAAAGCAATCCCACTGCACGGGCCGTATTGACTTCTACACCGAAACTTTCATTTAACCAAGCCGCCACTGGCGTTGCTAAAGCAGCCTCACCGACAATACCGGACAAAATACCGATTGAGGTAATGCCAACCTGAATGGCAGAGAGCGCTCGTGTGGGTTCCTCGTTGAGTTTAAGAGCAACTTTCGCTCCGGAATTTCCGTCATCAATTTTCATCTGCAAACGGGCTTTTCGGCTCGTCACCAATGCGATTTCACTCATCGCAAAAATACCGTTTAAGAAAATCAGGGCTAAAAGGCAAAGAACATTAAACCAATTGTCCATTTTTCATTCACCAACGATTCAAAAATATTCCTATCAATTTTTCTCAATCAAATGACAAAGACCTTCAAGTGCCGTCCTTATAGTCGACTCGCGCACAGCGTTGCGATCACCGGAAAACTGATGTCGTTTAACAACAGGGATTTCTCCTTTTTTGCACCAGGCCAAATAAACGGTTCCAACGGGCTTGCCGGGAACAGCACCGCCTGGCCCCGCAATTCCGGTTACTGCCACCGCAACCGTTGCCGTTGATCGGCTTAAAGCGCCGAGAACCATTTCAGAGGCGGTTTGCTCACTGACGGCTCCGTAGCGACAAAGAGTTTCGTGCTTCACACCCAGCAAATCCTCTTTGGATTGATTGGTATAGGTGACAAAACCACGATCAAACCATTCACTTGATCCTGCAATTTGAGTGATTGCACAAGCGATGCCTCCGGCCGTACAGGACTCCGCCGTGGCCAGCACTGCTTTGTACGCCGACGCGCACCGACCTACTCGCTCAGACAATTCAACAAAAAGTTCCATATCAGTACAACACCCACTGCACGGCAAATAAAATCAGCCAAGCGTAAACAGCCGCGATGGCATCATCGAGCATAATGCCAAAACCATTCTTCATTTTTTTATCGAAGTAATCCGCGGGCGGCAACTTGACAATGTCAAAGAAACGGAAAGCCACAAATGCGGCGATCTGCCACAAAAGAGTCGGCGGCATCAGCGCCAAAAGCAACCAAATAGCAAAGACCTCATCAATCACAATGGAACCGTGATCCTGAACCCCCAGGTCCTCTGAGGTCTTCTGACAAGCCCAAGCTCCAATAAAAAAGGTCGCGGCTACAATAAAAAACCAAGCCGTATATGGAATCCAAGGATCTAACAAAACGAACACAATCCAACCGGCCAATGTTCCCCAAGTGCCTGGGGCCGGACGAATCACTCCACTGGCAAAAAATGAAGCAATGATGTGCGCCGGGTGACTGAATGCAAAGGCACAAGTCATTCGGATCCTATTGACCGGATTGTTACTGCTATATTTTTCAAACATTTTCCTGAGCGAAATGATCAAATCCATAGAAAGTATTTTGAATTTCGCCACCATCATTATTTAAAAGTTTCAAACCGCTTGAAACAACCTTTCCTACTCTGGTCAGTAGTAGCGGCTGTCCATTTTCCTGACATTTTTGTGCGTAATCAATGATGCGTTGTCTGGCGCTTTCCGGAGCGGTCCAGACCAATTCATAATCATCGCCCCCTGCCAACTGAGCCTGTCGGCGCTCTTTTTGTGTTCGCTGGGCTAACTGTGGACTGACCGCTAGATGATCGACATAAACCTCGGCTCCAACATTTGATCGTACAAGAATATTGCCAAGATCTTTCAAAAAGCCATCAGAGATATCCGCGCAAGCCGTTGCAAAATGACTCAAAAATTGCCCCAACGCCACTCTGGGCACAGGCGTATCCATCGCCGCAGCCAAATAGCTGTCACAAGCTCCTGCCCACTGCCCCGTTCTTAGCATCAGGGCTAAGTAAGCGTCCCCTACCGTTCCGCTCACCCAAATATCGTCACCAATCCGCGCCCCTTGGCGGGTAAGCCCTCGCTCAACTTCTCCGATCGCCGTGATTGTGATACTGAATGGCGCTTGAGAATGACCAATTTTTGCCGTCTTTGTCGTATCTCCCCCAATGAGAGGACAACTAAATTCCCTTGCACATTCGTAAAGACCACGGCTAAAGGCTTCAAGCCAAGATGAATCACTTTCAGGCAACGACAACGCCAAGAAAAAACAACGAGGATCAGCGCCTGCGGCAGCCAAATCAGAAAGATTGACAGCTAAAGATTTCTTACCAATCGTGTAGGGATCGGCATTGGGCAAAAAATGCGTTCCAGAGGCAACCGTATCCGTTGTTACCGCTAAACGCTTATTTCCTACTTGAATAATCGCGCAATCATCCCCGATCCCTTGGGTTGGCCATCGACCGGGGATGTTGAAATTGAAGAAACGAGAAATGAGCTCTGTTTCACTAAGGCATGGGCCCATAAAATTACTTTTTAGCACCCACCTCTGTTGCGCGCACATCGGCGGCTACTTTATCCAACACGCCGTTGACATAACGGAAGCCATCGGAACCGCCAAAGAGCTTAGCCAATTCCACAGCTTCATTAATTACCACACGGTACGGAATCTCAATATGAAATTTCAACTCGTAGGTTCCCAACAAAAGAACCGAGCGTTCAACCAGAGACAAGCGCGAAATGTCGCGATCAACGTGCTTGGAGAAAACCGCTTGCAAATCTTCTGCGTATTCAATGACCCCGGCTAATAATTCAGAGAAGTGCTTCTTGTCGCAGCGCTCAAAATCCGCGGCATCAATAGCCGCTCCGGCAATGGGTTCGCCGTCGTCACTTAAAACACTCAAAAGTGTACGTTCAATTGTCACAGCGTCCGCGCCGCTTACCAACCATTCGTAAACGCCCAAAAGGGCAAACTCTCTGGAAAGCGAACGCGCGCCGCGGCTTGGGCGATGGGGTTTAACGTCTGTCATTGATTACTCCCCGTCTTCCATGTCGTACTCAAATTCTTTACGAAGATTGGCCATCTCAACGGCAACCTGCGCAGCATCCGTGCCCTTTTGTTGTAAGCGGGCTTGAGCTTGCTCATCGTTTTCAGTGGTAAGCACGGCGTTTGCAATCGGGATATCAAAATCCAAACCAACCTGCATGATGCCGGAGGCCGACTCGTTGGAAACAATTTCAAAATGGTACGTTTCGCCACGAATTACTGCACCGATAGCGATTAAAGCGTCATACTCTTCCGTTGCTGCCAATTGTTGAAGGGCAAACGGAATTTCTAGAGCGCCCGGCACACGCATGAGCGTGATGTCTTCCTCAACCACACCCAATCGATCTAATTCTGCCAAACAAGCCTTTAACAGGCCTTCGCCGGCATACTCATTGAATCGAGATTGAACAATGCCGATTTTCAAACCGCGTCCGTCTAAGGAATTCTCAATAATGTCCATGGACATTGTGTTTCTCCGAAGAAATTCTGTTCTTTATGTAAATTGGCATATTGTACCGTGTTTGGGCGCGGACAACACGCCTAAACGGTACAAAAATTAACGAAAAATCAATTCGCTAGAGATTTTTTAACGGTGCATTCCCCGAACGTAAGAGGGTGGGAAATCCACTTTTTCTCCCAACTCCAGCGCAGCCTGCCAACCCCAATGGGGATTAAGCAACATTTGCCGACCAACGTCGACTAAATCCGCCGTTCCTTCCACGAGTACGCTTTCGGCTTGACGCGCGTCTTTAATTAAGCCGCAAGCAATTGTCGGAATCCCGGTTTGCAATCGAACAGCACGAGCAAACGGTAATTGATAGCCATAGGAAACGTTGATCTTTTGACTGCTGTGCAAGCCCCCTGTTGAGACATCAACAAACGCGCAGCCCCTTTCTTTAAGGCTTTCGACAAGCTCGAGGGTTTCTTTCAGATTCCAGCCGCCCTCAATCCAATCTGTAGCGGAAACTCTTACCCCGATTTCAACATTGGGGGCCGCCTTTTTCATCGCATCAAAAACAGCCAACGGCAAACGGGTACGATTTTCAAAACTTCCACCCCACTCATCGGTGCGAAGATTCGAAATCGGTGAGAGGAATTGGTGCAAAAGGTAGCCGTGAGCCATGTGAATTTCAATGGCATCAACTCCTGCGCGCTGAGCACGTTCGGCGGCGTTCGCAAAAGCCTGAATAGTGGCTTCTATGCCACCCGGAAGCATTTCCCTCGGAGTCGGCGCATCACCCCCGGCGCTCACCGCAGACGGAGCAACTGGCTCCCATCCGCCTTCTTCCGCTAAGAGATGGCCGCCTAACCAAGGAGCACGTTCAGAAGCTTTACGTCCCGCGTGACTAATTTGCACAGCAACTTTCGTTGTCGGATCAATCGCTTTCATTGCCTGAACGATTTCTGCAAAATAACCCGCCAACTCATCTGACCAAAGTCCCAAATCTGAACCGGTTATACGACCATCCGGCGTCACGGCCGTGGCTTCTATACAAACAAGTCCCGCACCGGATCCAGCCAATTTGCCATAGTGAACTTTATGCCAAGTTGTAGCCTTTCCATCAATGGCTTGATACTGACACATCGGCGGCACACTGATGCGATTGCGAAGTTGCATCTGACCAATTGTGTAAGGAGAAAACAACTGCGTTTTCATGATTGGATTCCTTTTGTATCAAAAGAGCCCATCATCGTTTTTAAGGCTCATCATTCGTTCCACGTAGCGAGCAATCGTATCGATCTCAAGGTTGACCCAAGACTGAGGTTTTAAGTGCTTTAACGTGGTAACTTCCACGGTGTGCGGAATCAAATTAATGGAGATACGAGTGCCCACCGGCGTATCTTCAACATCATTAATTGTCAAAGAAACTCCATTGACTGTCACCGATCCCTTATAGGCCAAATAGGCAGACAATTTCATGGGGGCACGAACCACTAAATGCCAACTTTCGGCCTTGGGTTCCATCACTTCCACCTGGCCCACACCGTCCACATGACCGGAAACAATATGACCGTCCAATCGATCACCAACACGGAGCGCTTTTTCCAAATTGACTTCGCCCCAGGTATCTAATCCACATGTTTTTGACAAACTTTCTGCGGAGACCTCAATTTGAAATGTATCTCCTTCAATATTAACAACGGTCATGCAAGCGCCATTGACCGCAATCGATTCGCCAATCTCGGTCCCCTTAAGCCAGCCTGCCGGTGTGTCAATCGTCAGGCGAACACCGTCACCTAATTTTTCAGGTTCGCGGACTTTGCCAATTGCTTCAATAATGCCTGTAAACATCGTTTTATTTCCTTTTTCGTAAGATTATTCGAACATCTTCGCCCACTTGGCTCGTCTGAACCGTTGTCCATGTTTCACAATCAGACAACGATTGAAGGGGCGGAAGATCGAAAGCACTTCTGCCCTGTCCTAATATTTTCGGCGCAATGTAGCATAAGAGCTCATCGACTAAACCTAATCGGACCATTTCACCGGTTAAAGTTGCTCCCGCTTCGACATGCACCTCATTGACTTCACGTCGTGCCAGTTCCTTCAAAAGCGCTTGCAGATCAACTCGACCGTTTTCGCCCGAAAGACTCAGAATTTCTGCGCCTTTTTCTCTTAATCGCTGGGATTTTTCGAGATCTTCCTTGGCACAAACAACAAGTGTCTGTCCTTCATCAAAAAAATGATTTTCAGGATTAACTCTCAAATGAGAATCGACGAGAACCTTCAATGGTTGCCTTGATTGAAGCTTTCCATCCACTCTAGCCGTCAACGACGGATTATCAGCCAATACCGTTCCAACACCCGTGAGAATTGCCCCGGCCTCGCAGCGGTAGCGCCTGCCGTCTTCTCTAGCTTCAGGCCCCGTGATCCACTGACTTTCTCCGTTTGTCAGCGCCGTAAATCCATCTAGGCTCATTGCGACTTTGGCTCGCACCCAAGGGCGATTTTCTGTCATTCGCGTCATAAAGCCCGCGTTCATCTGCCAGGCTTCTTTTTGCAGTAATCCGACATCCACTGTGATTCCGGCTTGCCGAAGCATTTCAACTCCACGGCCGGCCACAAGCGGATTGGGATCCAAACACGCAACAACCACTCGGGCGACTTGTTCTTTAATTAACCTCAGAGCACAAGGAGGAGTTCTCCCATAATGAGAGCAAGGCTCCAACGTCACGTAAACAGTCGCTCCCTTTACATCATGTCCTTTAGAAGCCGCATCTTTAATCGCTTGGATTTCGGCATGATCAGAGCCTACCTTTTGAGTAAAGCCCTCGCCCAAAACAGAGCCTTCTCGAACAATGACGCAACCGACGGAAGGATTGGGCGGACTAATCGGACGGGCCTTAGCGGCTAGCGCTAAAGCCTTAAACATATAGTCTCGATCTGAAGAGGACATCTCTGACTAGACCTCGCGAGCCATATCCGCAAATTTTTGAACGTCTTCAAAATTACGATAAACGCTGGCAAAGCGAACATAGGCGACCTTATCCAGACCGCGAAGCTCTTCCATCACCAATTCGCCCAAACGATCGCTTCGGACTTCACGTTCTCCCAACGCAAGCATCTTTTGTTCAATACGGTTAATCGCTTCATCCACTCGTTCGCGAGATACCGGACGCTTACGCAAAGCGAGCATCATTGAAGCACGAAGCTTCTTTTGGTCATACTCACAACGTCCGCCTCCACGCTTAATAATGGAAGGCATCGAAAGTTCCACTCTTTCATAGGTGGTAAAGCGTTTTTCACACTTTAAGCAACGACGACGTCTACGAATAGTCGTACCATCCTCACTTGTGCGAGAGTCAATCACTTGGGTTTGCTCATGTTTACAAAAAGGACAATGCATACCCCCATCTCCTTTGTATGACCACTAACGATAAAAACTTTTTAACCACAATATATGGTATTAAAGCATTTAGGTTTGATTGTACTCGTTGCCACACTATCTGTGGAGATTTTTTCGATTAATATGGAGAATTTGTGTTTTTATCGAAGATATTTCAAACGAAATACAATTGAGAGAGAATTTTTTAAATAACTAAATCTTGAGGGGTTATGTAAATAACTAAAATCAATTTCACAAGCACACTGCATGAGAAACCAGCGATCGGCTTACAAAATCTCGCATTTAAAATCAGCACTGCTCAAATACTAAAAAGGGTCAATCCCAAACGTCTTTGAGATCACCCCCACTTCAATCAAGTCGGCCGGAAGGTAGTAGAAAACCGGCGTTAACTTAGATTAGAAGACTTCTCAGATTAGAAGTTGTGAACGATACCGGCAACGACTTCTGTCGCCTTAGCTTCGACATCACGGTCTTCGCTTTCACCGCTAACCTTGGTATAACCAGCAGCCGTGTAAACATTTGTACGCTTGCTCAACGGATATTGGTAACCGACGCCAAATTGGATCGTATCATTGGCGCCTGTTGGCTATGGCTAGCTGGCAGCATCCCACAAGCAACTGATCGACTTGGAGGTGGGTAGTCATTTTGAACCAGCAAATCAATGGGTTGTCTTCAGCTGTGACCTTTCACCAAAATTAAATTTTCAATATTGACATATACCGTACTTTTGTAACACTGCGCTGCAAATTCTTTCATTAACCTCGTTCTGCCAACTTCTCTTGCTCCACAAATGACAAATGGATTCCTATTCCTTTGAGCGGTTCAATAACTTTGCGGTACATAAATCCGTGCCCTATTGCATTTAATGTACAAAAAATGAAAAAACGTCTTGTCAATAAACCTAAGAACAACTTGGGGGAGCAACTCGCTCCCCCATTAGTCTATCCAGTGAGAATCGCTTAAAGCGGTTGCAACCTGGGATTCAAACTATAAATTCCTTGAATCGTGGCGCTTGCCAAAACGTGCGAAGCCATACGCTCACAAACCTCTTCCCAACGGGCCGTATCAGGCAAGTCTAGTGTTTTCACATCAAGCGCATACACCCGGAATTCGTAGCCGTGCATGCGAGCGTCGAATCCCGGAGGACAGGGGCCGTCGTAGCCGCGATGGATTTCCGTCTCTGATGAGTAATCATTGATTGCCTCAATTCCCATCGGTTTGGCAAAACGCTTACCACTTTTTTCATCGCCGACACTAGCTTCGCCCTTTTTCACTTCGCAAACGGCGGGATCCATGTCCCACACCAACCAGTGAACAAAGTCGCGCCTTGGCTGATCAGCAGGAATTTCGCCATCTTCATTTAAAGCCTTTCGATCTGTCGGGACATCCGGATCAATACAAGCTAAAACAATGGATTGTGTTCCTTGCGGCAAACCGCTCCATGAAAGTTGAGGGTTTAAATTTTCAGCCAACGCGAATTTGCCGTCAACTAATTGCCCGTAGGCACATTCGCTCGGAATCCACTGTCCGTGCTCAAAATCTTGACTGGTTATTTTCATAGACAATCCTCCCAAGATTACTAACTTGATTATTCGTTGCTTCAGACGCTTTTGTCAATGTTTTAACACTTTAACCAAATCGTCACCGGACCGTCATTGATTAAGGCGACCTGCATATTTGCGCCAAACTGCCCTGTTTGTGTTTTAAGACCACTTTCTCCAACTTTTTCAATAAAGTGCTCATAAAGACGCTTTCCCGTTTCAGGATCCGCTGCAGGCGTAAAGCTCGGGCGAAGCCCTTTAGCAGTGTCAGCCGCCA
This sequence comes from Parasutterella secunda, assembly GCF_023336895.1. GTDB lineage: Bacteria > Pseudomonadota > Gammaproteobacteria > Burkholderiales > Burkholderiaceae_F > Aphodousia > Aphodousia faecalis. The sequence continues at coordinate 42,497 of NZ_JAMBLT010000010.1, read as the reverse complement.
GGGTGAATTGGGAAACAATTAATATTTCCCCACCGATATCGGACACACTCTTATTCATCTTGCCGTTTTCATCTTCAAAAATCCGATAGGCCAACACTTTTTTGGCAAGCTTTTCACATTGCTCTTCGCTGTCGCCTTTTTCTGCACACACTAAAACCAAAAGACCTTTTCCCACGGCACCAATGACTTGGTCATTGACCGTCACGGACGCGTTTTTAACCCTTTGCAGTAATCCGATCATTATCCTATCCTTTATCAAAAAGCCGCGGCAAAACTTCGTTCGTCGCGGCTTTTGTTTTTCATAAAATGGTCTTAGTGAACCGTCACTTTAGCCCACTTACGCTTACCCACTTGAATGGTATACGTGCCGGCCTTAAGTTTTAATCCGCGATCGGTCACGCGGTCACCATTGACGCGGACACCACCTTGGTCAACGTTACGGTTAGCTTCACCAACGCTGGGCACCATGCCGGCTTCCTTAATGAGTTTACCGATGCCGATTTCGCCATCCACTGCGGCCACATTAACTTCCGGGATTTCCGAGGGCATTTCGCCTGCGCGGAATCGGTTATTAAATTCCACTTCCGCGGCATCAGCATCCGCGCTCGTGTGGAAACGTTCAACAATTTCTTTAGCCAAAAGAACCTTGGCTTCACGAGGATTTCGACCATTGGCACACTCATTCTTGAGCGTTGCGATTTCGCTGTTGCTCTTTAGGCTCAAGAGGTCGTACCAATTCCACATCAAGTCGTCAGAAATACTCATCACCTTGCCAAACATATCATTCGGCGTATCGGTGATACCGATGTAGTTGTGTTTGGACTTACTCATTTTGTTAACACCGTCCAAACCGACAAGCAGGGGCATGGTCAAAATGCACTGGGGCTCTTGATCGTATTGGCGTTGTAATTCACGGCCGACAAGAAGATTGAAGCGTTGATCCGAGCCGCCCAATTCCATATCAGCCTTCAAAGCCACGCTATCGTAACCTTGCATGAGCGGATACAATAGTTCATGCATGGCAATCGGGGCTTGTTCAGCATAGCGCTTGGCAAAATCATCGCGCTCAAGCAAACGGGCCAACGTATAGCGAGAGGCCAGTTTGATCATATCGGTAGCCGTCATCTTGTCGCTCCATTCGGAGTTGTAACGGATTTCCGTTTTTTCGCGATCCAAAATAAGGCTTGCCTGATCCAAGTAAGTCTTAGCGTTGACTTCAATTTGTTCGCGAGAAAGAGGCGGACGGGTCACGTTGCGACCAGAAGGGTCACCGATAGCGGCCGTGAAATCACCGATCAAGAAAATGACGGTGTGGCCCAAATCTTGCAATTGACGCAATTTATTCAACACAACCGTGTGACCGATATGAATATCCGGAGCTGTGGGGTCCAAACCGAGCTTGCAGCGCAAAGGCGTTCCCGTTGCCTGCGAGCGAGCCAACTTTTGCTCTAGATCCGATTCAATCAAAAGCGTGTCAACGCCGCGCTTAATGGTTGCCATGGCCTCCTTGACCTGCTCGGTCACAGGATATTTTTGTTCAGTTTCGCTCATAGATTTTTTACAAAAAAAATTACATAAAAAACAGAATATTCAATCGGTCTCATGGAGTAATTCGGGTAAAATTAGTGCCGTTTTCCGATTGCGTATCGGCTTATTGTAACCAATCAATCCTCTAATGTCTGCGCCCAGTATCCTTGCTAAGAATTTACGTACCGTTGGCCAAGGCTTATGCCTTGTTGCCCGCGGCTGCGCTCGCTCGTGGGATCGGGTTGCTAAAAGCCCATACAGACGCTTGGTTTTAGGTATCACTTTCGGTATTTTGCCCGCTTCTGTCGCTATCGCTACCTATTCGGCCTATCCGTCCGACGATGAACAAATGGCAAGAAGCCTGCAAACGGAAATTGTCGCTCCGCTTCCCATTCCCTCAATTGCGGACCAAATCACCGTTGTAACCACGCATAGTGCTGTAACAACACATACGACAATGATCCGAGTCAACGATACGCTCGGAGCTATTTTCTCTAGATTAAATATTGAAGATGCGGCACTGCAGCGCTTCATTCGCGGCCAGACATTAGCTCAGCCGCTTTCGACACCGCGTGAGGGTGTTTATGTACAGGCAAAGGTGACAGCCGACAAGAAAGCTCAGACTCTGAAGATTTTCTTAGAAAGCCGTTCTGCCAATCAAAAGAATTCCGTCGTCACAATCTCTCGCAGAGGCGAGCGTTTTATTATCAACTCAGCTCCCTTCGTTTATGAAACGCAACAAGCGATGAGTGCCGGACTCGTTGATAAGTCACTTATTGAATCTGCCAAAGCTGTCGGTGTCCCTAGTGAAATTGCAGAAAAAATGCCCCTGGCGTTTGAGCGTGCAATCAACAACGGTCTGGATATTTCAAAAGGCGATGACTTCCGCGTTATCTATGAGCGGCAGTTCCTTGAAGGAGACTTTGTCAGAAACGGGAAAATTTTGGCTGTTTCTGTGACCCATCAAGGCAAAACATACGAAAGTTTCTGGGCCGATGATGGCACAAGAAACGGCGGGTTCTATAGCCTAGACGGGACCTCCAACCGTACAACCTTTATCCGCGTTCCCGTTGAAGGCGCACGGGTGACTTCAAGCTTTATGCCAATGAGACGTCACCCCGTGACGGGCGTGCTTCGTCCTCACCAAGGGACTGACTTCGGCGCTCCCCGAGGTAATAAGATTTTTGCCGCTGCCGACGGCGTTATTTCCAGACGCTCCTTTGATAAGCGCGGTTTCGGCAACTACCTCATGATCAAACATGATGATTCACGCACAACGCTGTACGGCCATATGTCCCGAATTGCCGATGGCATGAAGGTCGGCGTTCCCGTTAAACGCGGACAGGTTATCGGCTATGTCGGAGCCACAGGCTTGGCGACCGGTCCTCACCTTCACTATGAATTGCGTGTTAATAACCGTCAGGTCAATCCGTTGAAAACAAGTATTCCGGATAAAGAACATCTGACAAACGAAGAAAAACATAAGCTTTTAGCCTCTGCTCGTCCCCTGACGGCTCGCTTAGCTATGCTTAATCGTATTCAATCTGTAAAACCGCTCACGCCGAGGGAAGCGGTTGCTAAAGAAGAAAGTACCCCCGAACAACCCAGGTCATAAGATAAGATAAGATGAGCAGGCGATCGGACATTTTCATTGGTTTGATGTCTGGAACGAGCCTTGACGGCGCCGACGCGGTGGCTTGCCAATTCAAGGCTGACCGAGTTCAATTTCTCGGGCACGAACACTTGTCTTACAACCTCTCACTGCGAAAAGCTCTTTTATCGCTTTTAACATCCGGGCCCGATGAAATTAATCGGTGCGGCCAAACGGCCATTCAATTGGCTCACTTTTACGCACAAGTGGTCAAGCGCTTGTTAGCCAAACTTAATCTCACTCCTCAGGATATCGCCGCCATAGGGGTTCACGGACAAACCATTCGCCATTGCCCGCAATTAGGGTTTACTGTGCAGCTGAATAATCCGGCCTTACTAGCAGAACTCAGCAACATTGATGTCATCGCTGACTTCAGAAGTCGGGATATGGCCGCAGGGGGCGAAGGTGCGCCGCTTGTCCCCGCCTTTCACGCCTGTATATTCTCCGGCGACTCACCTCGAGCCATTGTCAACATCGGCGGCATTGCCAATGTGACCTTATTAAAAGGAAAGACTGTCTTAGGTTTTGACTGTGGCCCAGGCAACACATTGATGGATGTGTGGGTACAAAAGCACTGCGGACTGCTTTTCGATGAAAACGGACGTTGGGCTTCGAAGGGCAAGATTGTTGGCGCGTTACTTGAAGCGTGTCTGACAGATCCTTACTTCAAACGCAAACCGCCCAAGAGTACCGGTCGAGAATATTTCAACGAAAACTGGCTTCTGGAGCGCTTTCCTTTGCTCCCGTCGCTTAATCCTGAAGATGTTCAGCGCACCCTGATTGCCCTGACCGCTCAAGGTATTCTCTCTGCTATCGCGCAAACGCAGCCTGATACGAAAGAACTTTTTGTCTGCGGAGGCGGAGCGCTTAATCCTTTGCTGATGCAGGAGTTGCAAAAAGGACCTTATGGCGTCTTCAGCTCCTCTGTTTTAGGCGTTGACCCCATGTATGTTGAATCCATGGCTTTTGCCTGGCTTGCCTATCGTTTCGCCAATAAAAAAGCCGGGAATCTCCCGGCTGTTACGCGAGCTCGAGGCGAGCGCATCTTAGGCGCGCTCTACCCGGCTTACTAAACAGAAAAAGATGAACCGCAGCCGCAGGTTGTCACGGCATTAGGATTGCGGATAACAAACTGCGCTCCCGTCAAATCTTCCTTGAAATCAATTTCTGCACCGACAAGGTATTGATAACTCAAGGAGTCAATTAAGAGCGTCACTCCATCCTTAACCATTTTGGCGTCATCTTCGTTTTCTTTTTCATCGAATTGAAAGCCATACTGGAAACCTGCGCAACCGCCGCCTTGCACGAATACACGCAGTTTCAGATTGTCATTGCCTTCTTCTTCAATCAGGCTTTTAACCTTTGCTACCGCCGCATCGGTAAAGTGGATGGGATCCGGAGCCAAATTTGTTTGTGTGTTGTCTTGCATAGTGATTTCGTCCATCAGAAAACCTGTTGATTATACGTTTTTTAACACGTCATTTTTGTTGCGAAACGTTATCCTTCCAGTCCAACCAGTATCACACCTAAAGTCATCCCGATCACCCCGGCCAGACGTGTCACTGACAAGCGCTCTCGCAAAAGTAAACCGCCCAGGACTACCCCAATCATCATGCCGACTTCTCGGCTCGGGGCCACATAAGCAAGCGGAGCAATGGTCATGGCATAAAGTACCAGAATATAGGCTAAGGGAGAGCACACGGTGACCACTGCTAAAGCCTTTTGCAAACGCGGTGTGGTGAGAATCTCTTTTGATTCTGCCTTCCAATTGGCATGCATCATAATAAAAGGGGCAAAGACGATCGCCCGCACCGCAATCGATGGGAAATAAAAACTCAAAGGCGTAAGCCCCGTTTCTTGCTGCACGGCCCAAGCATCACAAAATGAATACCCGGCAATAAAGCACCCCGTTAAGAACCCCCAAAATATCCCCGCGCGAATACGAAGATCCTGCGTTTGTTTGTCTCGCTTGTGCGGCATCGCTAAAAGCACAATGGAGGCCAAAATCAAAACAATGCCAATCCAGCCCCAAAAAGAAGGTCTGTCACCCAAAATCAACACCGCGCATAAAACGGTAATCAACGGGCCGGTTCCACGTGCTGTTGGGTAAACAATGGAGTAGTCCGACTTTTTGTATCCTATCTGCAAAACCTGTCCGTAAATAACGTGAATCGGCGCAGAAAGTGCGATAACCAGCCACCCGATCGGGGTGATATTAGAGAGCGCTTGGGGATCATAAATAAAAAGCGCCGGGACGGTAATGACCGCCGTGATGATATAAACCAACCACCAAAAAGGTCGGGTGGCGTTGGCTTTCTTAAGGAAATAATTCCAAGTTGCGTGCACCAGTGCCGCTGTCAACACCAGTGTCAGTGCCGTTAAAGACATTTTTAGACAAATAAAAAGCAATCCCGCTATTGTACGCCTACGAAAAAGGCTCTCCAATTTTGGAGAGCCTCCCTGTTGCCAATCCCGCTTGAGACGGGATTTGGGCAATTTGCAATCGTAAAGCGATTAGCGCTTGGAGAATTGCTTACGGCGACGGGCCTTGCGAAGACCGACCTTCTTACGTTCGACTTCGCGAGCGTCACGGGTCACAAAGCCCGCGGCGGACAACTGGGCCTTCAAGCCTTCGTCGTAGTCAATCAAAGCGCGGGTAATGCCGTGACGCACAGCGCCGGCTTGACCCGTTTCACCACCGCCACGCACGTTGACCATCACGTCAAACGTTTCAACGTTTTCGGTGAGTTCCAACGGTTGCATCACGACCATACGGCCGGTTTCACGGTGGAAGTATTCATTCAAAGGACGACCGTTGATCACGATCTTGCCGGAACCACGCTTAATAAAGACGCGGGCCACGGAGCTCTTGCGACGGCCGGTGCCGTAATTGTAATTGCCGATCATGCCGAATCCTTATTAGATGTCGAGGTTCTTAGGTTGTTGAGCCGTATGCGGATGTTCTTCACCAGCATAGATCTTCAACTTCTTAATCATGGCATAGCCCAAGGGTCCCTTCGGGAGCATGCCCTTAACAGCAATTTCAAGGGCGCGGCCCGGGTGGCGTTGTTGCATCTTTTCGAAAGTCGTTTCGATGATGCCGCCAGGATAACCCGTGTGGCGATAGTAACGCTTGTTCTTAGCCTTGTCGCCACTCATCTTCATCTTGGAAGCGTTGATCACAACGATGAAATCGCCCGTATCAACGTGCGGCGTGTATTCAGGCTTGTGCTTGCCACGCAAACGGGCAGCAATTTCAGCAGCGAGGTGACCGACGATCTTATCGGTAGCGTCAACCACGTACCATTCGCGAGTCACTTCGAGCGGCTTAGCCGAGAAGGTCTTCATTATTCATTCACCTATCAATGAAAACGCACGACATTTTCATTCAAGTCGCGCGCAAACGGATTGTCGCTTAAGGCCGCAAGCACCAGCGACAGAGTCCAAAAATTCGTTTCCCGTTAATTCAAAAAGGCGACAGAGAAACACCTATTGAAATAACAAGAGTTGGGATTTTACCTAAAAAATTGAAGAAAAACAAACCTGTTAGAGGTCCGCCAGCCAAAATCTTTTTGCGCTGAAAAGAGCACTGACACAGCCCTTAAACGAAGCCTACAAAACAGTTTGTAGACTTCGTAAACGGACATTTTTATTTGGCAGTCTCACGGTAATTAAGAGCGGCCCTAACAAACGCTTTAAAAAGCGGATGCCCAAAACGCGGAGTTGAGGTAAATTCCGGATGAAATTGCACGCCAAAAAAGAACGGATGATTAGGCAACTCCATCATTTCTGGCAAATGTTCCTCCTGCGTGCAGGCAGAAATGACCATTCCTGAAGCTTCAAACTGGGGAACATAGGTATTGTTGACCTCATAGCGATGGCGATGACGCTCTGCTACCGTACCGCCATAGATTTCGTAGGCGAGCGTTCCCTTTTTTACCGGCACTTCCTGCTTGCCTAAACGCATCGTTCCACCTAAATTGCTTTCCTCACTGCGTTTTTGCACGGCGCCTTCCCGATCTGTCCACTCTGTAATCAAGGAAACAACCGGATGCGGCGTATCGGGGTTCAGTTCTGTTGAGTTGGCTTGATTCAATCCGCAAACATGCCGGGCAAATTCAATCACGGCCAATTGCATTCCAAGACAAATACCCAGATAGGGAATCTTATTCACACGCGCATATTCAATAGCTCGAATCATACCTTCAGTGCCACGCTTTCCAAATCCACCCGGCACCAAAATAGCGTCCATGCCTTTGAGCTTATCTGTGCCTTTTTCTTCAATTTCCGTTGCATCCACAAAAATGCGATTCACCCGTGTGTGAGTATGGATTCCTGCATGCAAAAGCGCTTCGTTCAAACTCTTGTAGCTATCGGCATAGTCAACATATTTTCCTACCAGCGCGATATTGACTTCGTGTTGAGGATTTTGTAATTCTTCGCAAATTTTCACCCAAGCAGAAAGGTCTGCTGATTTGGATTGATCTAATCCGAGCCGTTTGCAAATAATCTCATCGAGATGCTGCTCATGCAACATCAGCGGCACTTCATAAATTGTTTTAGCATCCCAAACGCTGATAACGTGATCAACCGGCAAATTGGCAAAGAGGGCAATTTTGGCTCTTTCATTCTCGGGAATAGGGCGATCCGCGCGACACAAAAGGACATCAGGATAAACGCCCTCTTCCCGAAGCTTTTGCACTGAGTGCTGGGTCGGTTTGGTCTTTAGCTCACCTGCGGCCGCAATCCAGGGGCAAAGCGTTAAATGAACAAAGCAGCTGTTTTCACGCCCTACCTGTAAACTCAACTGGCGAACCGCTTCAACAAAGGGAAGTGATTCAATATCCCCTACCGTTCCGCCGATTTCGACAACAGCAATATCGGCACTGCCCGCTCCTCGCTTCACAAATTCCTGGATTTCGTTAGTTACATGCGGGATAACTTGCACGGTCTTACCCAAATATTCCCCGCGGCGTTCTTTGCGCAAAACGCTCTCATAGATCTGACCGCTCGTGAAATTATTGGCCTTGTGCATTTTGGCTGAAATAAAGCGCTCATAATGCCCCAAATCCAAATCGGTTTCCGCTCCGTCCTCGGTTACAAACACCTCTCCGTGCTGAAAGGGACTCATGGTGCCCGGATCTACATTTAAGTAAGGATCCATTTTGATCATGGTGACGCGATAACCGCGCGATTCCAAAATGGCAGCTAGAGATGCGGCGGCCACACCTTTGCCTAAAGAAGACACAACGCCGCCTGTGACAAATACGTATCTGGTCATTTGTCAATCCTTTCGGAAAAGTATCAAACCAACCGTCGATTTTAGTAACCGAAAAAAGTAAAACGCCACATCGCCACTGACTATTTTTGAGTTCCCTAACTATTTTGTTTTAAGCACTTCATCCCATTTAAAACAACCGTGTTATGCAATAAGAAAATCGGTTATCTCAACCATCAAATACTCTCAAGCAATCCTTCTTTTTTCACAGATTTGTAATCCTTCTGACATCTTTTTCAAACAGTTCTGTCATTTTGTAAGCGCATACTGCCGCCAACTGCACTTGTGTGTTCACTCTTATTTTGTTCAGATAACGACGTTTTTATCATGGAATACTACTTTCTCGCTCTACTTGCCTTTCTCGCTCTGATAGCTGTTTTCGATATTTTTGTCGGGGTCAGCAATGACGCCGTCAATTTTTTAAATTCGGCGTTGGGCTGCCGAATCGCTTCTTTTAAAACCATCATGCTCGTGGCGAGCATCGGTGTCATGTTGGGCGCGACATTCTCATCAGGAATGATGGAAATTGCCCGCTCTGGTGTTTTTAATCCGCAGATGTTCACCTTTTCCGAAATCATGGTGATCTTCTTTGCGGTAATGGTCACGGACATCATTTTGTTGGACCTTTTTAATTCACTTGGCCTGCCGACATCAACCACGGTATCCATTGTTTTTGAATTATTGGGAAGTGCCTTGGCTGCCGCGGCTTATACACTCTTAATGGATGGAGCGTCGCTTGCGAATGTTATCGATTACATCAATAGCTCCAAATCCCTGACGATTGTCTCTGGCATTTTGATTTCCGTTGCCGTCGCCTTCGTAACGGGCGCAGTTGTTCAATACATTACCCGCCTGATATTTACTTTCAATTTTGAAAAGATGTACCGCCGCGTGGGCGGCGTTTTCGCCGGCATCGCTTTGACGGCCATTTTCTATTTTCTCGTGATGAAAGGAGCCAAGGGGGCAAGCTTCATGCAGCCCGAATGGATCCAGTTCATGAATGAAAATACTTGGCCAATTGTTGGAACCTTATTTGTGGTTCTTTCAGTTGTTTTTCACCTTCTCATCATTGTCTTCAACGTCAATATCTTCAAAATTGTGATTTTGGCCGGCACATTCTCTTTGGCTTTCGCCTTTGCCGGCAATGACCTCGTGAACTTTGTCGGTGTTCCCCTTGCGGCTTGGGACTCCTATCAGGAATGGGTAGCTTCAGGCGCTGCCGCCGAAGCCTTTACCATGGAAGGCCTTTTAAAACCGACTGTGGCTGCCACCGGCTTTCTGCTTTTCTCAGGCCTTGTCATGGTGCTCACGCTTTGGTTCTCAAAGAAAGCTCAAATCGTCATTCAAACATCCATTAACCTTTCTTCCAGCAATTCCGGTGAACAGGAACAATTCGGAAGTTCCTTGCCCGGCCGCATGATTGTTCGTGCCAGTATGGGACTGGGGCAAGTCATTCACCAGATCATTCCGATTTCCGTACAAAAAGGTATTGATCGCCGCTTTGAGCCCAAGAAACTTCAACGCGGTGAAACACCTCTGCCTTTTGACTACGTTCGCGCCTCGATTAATCTTGTCGTCAGCGCGGCATTGATCGCCTCGGCCACGAGCCTTCAGTTGCCGCTATCGACCACGTATGTCACCTTCATGGTTGCCATGGGTTCATCCTTTGCAGATGGCGCCTGGGATCGTGAAACAGCGGTTTACCGTATTTCCGGCGTGCTGACGGTGATCAGCGGTTGGTTCCTGACTGCTTTGAGCGCCTCAACCATGGCTGCCATCGTTTGCGGTTTTACGCTCTGGGGCGGACCGATTGCGGCACTAATTTTGGCCGTGGGATCAACAGTTCTCTTAATCCGATCCAACCTTCGTGCAAAACTTGACACCGTCAATATGCGGGCCGATCTTGACACGCGTTATGACGCGAAAAAGGTTCAAGAATTGGTCGATCAAAAGGCTGACGCCAGTTTTGAAAAAACGCTTACCGTTTTCAATCAATTGGTCCATGAATTTCTCAATGACAACGAAAGCGCTCTGCGTCGTGTCAAAACCAGTAGTTCTGATTTGTTCGATGAAATGAGTGCTGATCGGGGACTGTATTACCGCATGGCTAACTCAAGCTTTAAGCCTACCAAGGATGACTTTGACGCCCGCTATTGCTACTACCGAATTTTCACCAATATTCGAGAAATCGGCCGTTCGCTGCAATCTTTGAGCAAACAGGCCACTGATCACGTAGCCAATCGCCATCGTATTTTCCAAGGTGACTTGAAAAATGACCTTTTAAGCCTCGTAGGTTATCTCGACAAAATTGCAACAGGTTCCGACAAAAAGTTGGATATCCACGCCATTCTTACCCACTCTCATGAAGCCATTGAGTTGATTGACCATATGCAGGCTGAGCTTTTGCGCAAAATACCCAATGCCGGCTTATCCGTTCGTGGCAGTGAGCTTTATCTAAATTTCCTGGTTTTCGCCCGTGAGCTTGTTAATCGTTGTGCGATTGCGGCCGCGCTTGAAAACCGACTGGCAACAATTGTTGCCCAACCGTCCTCGAAGTAAGAGCTAGTGTGTTCTTGCTTCTTTCTCCACGTCGGGCAACTGACGTGGAGTTTTTTTTTCTTTTGTTGGGCCTCTCTATAATTCAATACCTCTTTAACTGAAGTTTGATTTTTATGTCGGATCATCGTTTAGGGATTGTTGTTGAGGGAGGTGGCATTCGTGGAATTTATGCCGCCGGTGTTTTAGATGTTCTGTCAGACCTTAATCTTCCTGTCAAAGGCGTCATTGGCGTATCAGCAGGCGCTGTTCACGGCTGTTCATTTGTTTCCGGCCAAAAAGGCAGAAGTCTTCGTTTCTACAAACGCTTTTGCGGCGATGACCGTTTTTTCAGCTTTAAAACGTTAATCAAAACTGGCAATATCGTAGACACCCAGTTTTGCTACCACGATATCCCCTACATCTACGATCCGTTCGATAACGATACCTTTAAAAATTCCGGCATTGCTTACTATGTCACCTGTACCAATGTTGAAACCGGAGAGCCAGAATATCTGCATTTAACGGATATGGAAAAAGAAATTGACGGTTTGAGAGCTTCAGCGTCTCTGCCCTACGTTTCTCAAATCGTGGAATTTCGAGGTAAAAAGCTGCTCGATGGCGGCTGCTCTGACCGTATTCCTTTAAAAGCATTCGAAAAATTAGGATTTGACCGCAATATCGTTATTTCCACTCAACCGCGTGAACACAAGGTCAAAGATCGGGATGCGTACCTGGCAAAACTCTTTTACAGAAAATACCCCCAGTTCTGTGAAACATTTGCCCATTCCCCTTTGACCTATGAACAAACACAAAAAGATATTGACGAAGCGTCTCAAAAAGGCAATGCATTTGTCATTCGGCCACAGACGTCTTTGGGTATTAAACGTCTGACTCATGATCCTCAAGATGTGCAGCGCGGCTACGATGCGGGACAACGAGATGCTCTGGCCCTAGTCCCTGCTCTGAAAAACTGGATTCAACAAGCTCTTTAACGGTTTAACCAACGGCAAAATGCTTTGCCGTTTGAATTGACGCTTAGCTTTATTTTGCGTACATCTGCCTTTCGGGGCTTCACGGAAAGTTCCTTCAAAAGACCGCTTCTAAATACGTGCAGGGAGAAAGATTTTGCTTGGCCGTAGCGCTTAAGAAGCTTCTCTAAATTGCTCTTGGTAACGCGGATGGAATCAATAGCAAGGAGTTCATCACCAACACAAAGCCCCGCAAGCTCGGCGACTCCCGCTTCATCGAGTTGACTGACTTTAAGTGCGTTTGTTCCGGACAAGGTCGCCTGCAACACTTCCCGTTCAATGGGAAGTTTCTCTTCGGTCAAGTCAATGCCCATCGTTTTGAGTACACGCTTGTAGTCCGGTTCCTCGCAACCGTAAACCCAACGGTCGATTTCCTCACTCACGTCAATTCCGGTCGCCTCGAAAATGATCTCCGGCATCATCTCTTCATCTAGGCCGGCATAGTCTTTGCCCACCTCTTTAAATTGCTGCCACGCAAAACGCAAAACATCATCTAAAGAGTGCTTGCCTGCACTTTCTTTCTGAATGAAAGCATCCAAGGCCATGGCAACAAGCGCCCCTTTGTCGTAGTAACTCGTGACCGAACGGCTTCGGTTGGTTCTGACTTTATAGTATTTAATCCAGGCGTCAAAGGAAGATTCGGCCAAACTTTGTCGATTTTTCGCGCTGGCCAAATAATGACGATTCAAGGTTTCCGACAAAGATTTCAGATAGTTTTCCGTATCCGTTGCGCCGCTTCGCGCGGTCAACTGTGCGTCGTAATAACTTGTGAAACCTTCAAAAACCCACAACAGGTTCGTGTAAGTTTCCTGCGTTAAGTCATAGGGAATAAAAACGGAAGGCTTGACCCGCTTAACCCACCAAGCGTGAAAGTACTCGTGAGTAAAAAGCTCTAAAAGCTTGGCGTAACCGACACTGATGGTTTTGTCACCCACAATGGGTAAATCAAAAAAGGAAGCCGCCAGTGCAGTGCTTGCGCGGTGCTCGAGTCCTCCGTATAAATTCTCACTTAAATTTAAGAAGAAACAGTAAGATGCAAAAGGAGCTTTGCGTGTCTTTGGCTCAAAAAACGAAATAACCGTTTCCACACAACGCTTAACATCGCTTTTGAGTCGTTGCCGGTCAAACGGCGGCACCTTCCCACTTAAAATGATTCGGTGGCAAACGCCATAGGCCTTGAATTCAATAGCTTGCCAGGGACCGATTTCCATCGGCGAATCAACCAATTCATCATAGTTTTCGGCCTGATAGCGTCCGAAGCCATTTTCTTTGATTTCAAGAGGTGAAAGCTCTGTTGCCACTTGCCAGCTGCCTACCCCTTTGGGTTCACAAATCTCTACTTCTATCGCCTCTTTTTCGCTTCCGATCGGGTACAGACACAAACTTGAGAAGGTTAAAAAACCTCTGTCAGTATCTAAATAAGCCCGCCGAACTGATGGGTCCTGGGCAAAGACTTCATAGCGGACGGTCACTGTCCGCTGTTTATCACCGAGCTGTACGCGCCACGTGCTTTTATCGACTTTGCGGCAGTCGAAAGACTGGCCGCCGCATAAAACATCCAAGGACTGAATTTCTGCTGCCATATCCCGAATCATGTAGCTGCCGGGAAGCCAGGCAGGCAGACGCAATAATAATTCATCGCAAGCGCTCAGTACCAATTCAACGTGAAATGTTCCTGAGTAAGGAACAGGAGTAACTGTATAACGCAATGTCATTTCCACACACTCCTTGGCTGAGCGCTTTTTCTTATCACTCGGCCTTTTCACCCTCTACAGGCAAATCAAACCATTCTTCATCCTCGTCGGTCGTCTGGAATTCTGCTACCGGTTGAGCCTGGACAGCCACGGGTTCTTCGGGCGACTGTTTTACCTCCTCGGCCTGAGTATTTTCAATTTCACGGGTTGCTTGCTTAATGGCATCTTCACCCATGATGCCGGCCAAAGCAATCAAATGACGCAAGGCGGCATTGACAGCCTCGCTGGTAGCGAAAACGCGAGCCACATCCGCATCAAGCGTAATGAGCGCATTGCGGCTGGGAGCTGTTTGGCGACGGGCAACCGTGCCGCGTCCTGCCATAGCGGCACGGGCTCGGGGACCGGACCGTACTCCGTAGAGGTTATCGGTGAAATCATCGCGACGCTTAGAGAAACCACCCCTGCGGTCATCTCTGCGTTTATCACGGCGAGCAAAATTATCGTCACGACGTCCAAAGCCGTCTTCTCGACGATCAAATCGACGATCAGAACGGCGCTTGAAACCATCACGATCGTCAAAGCGGCGGTCTGAGCGACGCGGACGATCCTCAAAACCAAAATCATCACGATGGCTGCCCGCTTCTTCCCAAGGTTTACGCATTTTTTGTTTTCCTTTTATAAACGCGCTTTGTAATCAATCAGTTGCGCGAATAGTTTATGTAAGATGGGCGCGATCTTAGCAGAAAACACAACAAGTCATTGGAAATCGTGCATTAACATTTTCTTTCTTCTTTGCGCAATCTTTTGCTTAAAAGCACAATTTGCTCGGAATAACTTCAGTACACTATGAAGTGGGAAGGGAAGAGAGCCATCTTCCCACTCTTTCTAATAACAAAACAAAAAGAGGGATCTATATGGCACAAGCATTACAAGTAACATTCCATGGTATCAGTCGTTCCGAAGCAGTAGAACAAGCTGTACAAAAAGAATTGAACGATTTGAGCAAATTTGACCGTAACTTGGGCCCCTGCCACGCCACCATCACTCAAGAAGGCCATCAGACGATGGGCGCCTACACTGTGCGTGTCACAATTGTTGCCTCCGGCAGCGACTTGGTGGTCTCCCGCACCAACAATGACGTGATGCTTGCCATCAGAGAAGCCTTTGATACGCTACGCCGCTCAGTGAAAGACGCTGCGGAAAAATTGCGCGGTCATTAATCATTACTGATTAAGTCAAGGGGATCTCTAAAAAGATCCCCTTTTTTCTGAGCTACACTTAGCCAATCAACCTTTTCTAACAAAGGAAATAAAAATGCCTTCCATCGCTCGTATTGAAGATTTGGCTCAGGAATTCACCCGCATCCGCCGTGAATTCCATGCCCACCCGGAATTAAGCAACCAAGAATTTGAAACTTCTAAGAAAATCGCCCAATACCTGACTCAATGGGGTATTGAAGTTCACACCGGAATCGGCGGAACGGGCGTTGTCGGTGTTCTGAAAAACGGAAACGGCACTAAACGCATTGCCTTGCGTGCTGATATGGATGCACTGCCCATTACAGAAGCCAATCATTTTGAACATGCTTCAAAAAATACCGGAGTCATGCACGCCTGCGGCCACGATGGTCATATCACGGGACTTTTGCTGGCTGCCCGTTATCTTTCCGAAACGAAAAACTTCAACGGTACGGTCATTTTTGTCTTCCAACCCGGTGAAGAAGGCGGATTCGGCGCTCAACACATGATTGCCGACGGGCTTATGGAGAAGTTCCCGGCTGACTTCTACCTTGGCTGCCACAACTGGCCTGAAACACCGGCGATGAAAATTGGCATTAACAAAAAGGCCATGATGGCAAGCGGCAACGTCTTCAAAATTGATGTTGATGGCCGCGGCTCTCACGGCGCCATGCCCAATTTGTCCATTGATCCCGTGTTCACGGCTATTCAAATCTGCGAATCTATTCAGGGCATTATCACTCGTATGAAACGCCCGATTGACCCGGCTGTTTTAAGTATTTGCAAGATTGAAGCCGGTACGGCCTATAACGTGGTGCCCGATCATGCTAGCATTTTAGGTACCGTCAGAACGTTTGACGATAAGGTCACTGACATGGTCGAGGAAAAACTTGATCAAATCAGCCGCAACGTCGCACAAGCTTTCGGTGCAAAAGCCCATCTTACTTTCACGCGTCAATATGCTCCGGTCATCAATACGCCGGAATGCGTTGACCGAGTTCAAAACGCCGTAAAAGAGCTGTATGGCGAAGAGCGCTTACACGAACAAGAACCGGTCATGCCCTCGGAAGACTTCGCGGACTACCTGCAAACCACGCCCGGGGCCTTCTTCTTCGTGGGTTCCGGCGACGGTTCGCATCGCTTAGAAGGACACGGAGACGGTCCATGCTTATTGCATAACTCGTCTTATGACTACAACGACGCCTGCTTACCGATTGCGGCAAGCGTTTTTGCCCGCGTGACAGAAGACTACTTGCGTTAGTTCTCTGATTTCTTCTTCCCCCTTGCTGAAGTTTTTCAACAAGGGGATTTTTTTATCCTTTCGAATAGCTGATATTTGATTAATCCCAGCACTCAGGCTCGCTAAAATCATTCCCATTGGAGTGATCAATATGGCGCTAGATACAAACTTTAAAACCCGTGACATTCGTGAAGTGCTTGATGCCACTCACATGAGAGGAAGGAACATCACCTTTATTGATGACTTTTCTTCTGAAGAAATCATCAGTCTGTTTCAAGCAGCGGAAATGTTCGAGCCTTTTATGCGAACGGGGCTAAACCTTTTAAACGGGAAAGTGCTCTACACTTTGTTTTTCCAACCCTCTACCCGCACACGCTGCTCGCATGAAAACGCCATGCTCCGTTTGGGCGGCTCCGTTATCACGGAAACCGATCCCTTGCATAGTGCCTCCTTTGCCAAAAATGAATCCTTAGCCGACAGCCTGCGAGTGACCTCTGAATACGCGGATGTGATCGTTATGCGCCATCCCGATGACAAGGAGGCGCTGCAAGCATTAAATGCCATTAAAGGTCACAGCGCTCCGGTTATTTCCGGAGGCTACGGCCATGTAACCCATCCCACTCAAGGCCTTTTGGATGCCTATACCTGTTGGCGGGCGTTCGGAGATCTATCCAAAGTCACCGTCGCCATTGCGACACCGGACTTGTCTCGGGCCCGCTCCGGCCACTCTTTTGCTCTAACGCTTGCCGCCATGGGCGCCAAAATCATCTACAGCGGAACAAGTGCCTTGCCGATGCCTGAAGTTGTTCGCCGAAAATTGACGGCGATGGGCGCTCATTTTGAGGAGCATTTTGATCTGACAAAGAAAGAAAATGAAATGCTCTACATGGATAAAAAAGTTGACTTAATTTATCTGCCCGGTTGCTCGGTTAAAAAAGATGATCCCAACCGAGCGGACTTTGAAAGAAAAATGGCGAACTTCTACATCTCTTTGGAAATGCTGAAAACCATTAAAGAAAAAACCGGTAAAACGGTCGGCCTTCATCATTCTTTACCCCGCAACCCGGGGGAATTCGATTTCAACATCGACAATACCGAACATCAACTCTACTTTAGAGCCATCGGCTTTTCTGTTGCGTTGCGTATGGCACTATTGGCAGCAGTTGTAGGCGTTCGTTAGTTTTTAGGAATTTAAAGCATGCGCATCGTGATCGCACTCGGAGGGAACGCCCTTTTAAAACGAGGAGAACCAATGCACTACGAAGTGCAGCGAGCCAATGTGCGCATGGCGTGCCAGCAAATTGCGAAAGTTTTGCCAGGCAATGAACTCATCATCACTCACGGAAACGGTCCTCAAGTCGGACTCATTGCGCTGCAACAAAATGCTTACACAGATGTGCCCATGTACCCGCTTGATGCAATTGGCGCTGAATCTGTCGGCATGATCGGTTACATGATTGCTCGTGAGCTCACGAATGTCGTTCCCCGATCCATCACTGTCACTAATGTTTTAACGCAAACAGAAATCGATCCGAATGATCCGGCTTTTAAACAGCCGACTAAACCCATCGGTCCTATTTACACCAAAGAAGAAGCTGAAAGGCTTAGCCAAACAAACGGCTGGACAATGGCGTCAGACAACGACAAATTCCGCCGAGTTGTCGCTAGTCCAAATCCTCAAAGGATATTGGGATTGTCAGCACTTAAGACTCTGATTGAAAACGGGCACCTTGTCGTTTGCTGCGGCGGAGGCGGTGTACCTGTTTATTTTGATCAAAAAGGGCAACTGATCGGCGCCGAAGCAGTTATTGATAAAGATCTCGCTTCTTCACTTTTGGCTATTTCGGTTAATGCAGATCTGTTTGTCATTGCAACAGATGTTGACGGTGTCTACACAGACTGGGGAAAGCCTTCTCAATCACTTATCCGACAAATAGACGCCATTTCTCTACGAAAGTTGACTTTTGCTCGAGGCTCCATGGCCCCTAAAGTTGAAGCCACTTGCCGTTTTGTAGAAAAAACAGGAAAGACAGCAATTATTGGGGCATTAGATCAAATTGAAAAGATTATTGATGGGAACAGCGGGACACTGGTTCATCCCTAAACAAGTTTTAACTTATTTCTGAATGATGAAGAGTGTTCCCACAACATCAATTCATCAAAATGTATAAAAAATGATGCATCGGCGCATCAAAATATATAAAAATTGATGCATAGATGCATCAAATTATAAAAAACAATAACAAATTGGCAATCTCTGTTATGACACAGAGAAGTTTGACTTCCCTGCTTTGTTATAACCAATAAGAGCATTAAATCCTTTTAATTTCAAAGATATCTTTTTATTTGAACGCTAATTTTTGATTTCTACTTGCTCGATACAAACAGTCATAGGACAACCTATAAGTTTTTAAAGATCTTTTAAAACTTGAGCCGGTTTTTAAGCCGGCTCAAGCGTTGCCTCACTTATTCAGTGAGATTTCGGAGGATGATCCGTTAGAAGCGATAATCCACACGCACTTGACCGAAGAGTTCCTTCGTATCATCCGATCCCAAGGCAGTACCGGCTTGGACACCGACACCCCAGTTATCTTTTTGTGCTTTCAAGCCGAAGCTTGTGCGAACCACGCTTTCAGCCCAGACGTCCATCGTTGTGTGAGCAGTCGTTGCTCCGACTTGCGTGCGAGCTTGTGTGTCACGATCGCCGAATGCATGGACATAACCGATATCCATCGAGGGCGTCATCACCCAGCCGGAAGCCGTTTGCATATCGCCAGCGAACTTCACGCCAACCGGTACCGTGAAGACGTCTTGGTCTTGTTCCTTAACACGTAAACCTTGGTCGGTATTGTAGCCGTCCGTGTTAACGCGCAAGTAGTTAAAGCCAATGTACGGGACCAAGCGGCTATTTTGCGTGAGGTCAAAGCGCATTTCACCACGGACACCAACGCTCAAAACATCAGCATCGATATCGGCCTTTTCATTAGCCACAGTAGTGTGAGAAACATCGTTGGATGTCGTCACATAACCGACTTGACCAATCACGTTCATCATGCCAAAGCGTTTACCCGCATAAGCTTGAACACCATAGTAGTCCACTTCGTTGCGGATGCCGCTGTTGTCATCTTGACCGCGGACCGTGCCGGTACCCAAGTTTGCCAAAGCACCGAACGTCCAGTCATTAGCGCTGTACTCACCGCCGACAACCAAACCGCCCAAGTCAGCCTTGATGGCACCGAAGTCAGAAGAACCGCCCATTTCAAAGCGCTTGCCGGAGGCTTCTGCAAAGAGCACACCACCTTCTGCGAAGTCATGGATCAACGAAGCGCGCTGAGATGCAGCATCAATGCCCATCGTGGCGCTGTCGATGGCAACCGTTTGAACACCGGCTGCAGCAGCCAAGTTCAAAGCAGCGTTGAGTTGTTGCGAGCGATTGCTGTTCGTAACGCCACCCGTAGTTTGATCCAGGAAGTCGTTGATGTAATCAGAAGAAGCATCGTCTTGCTTGGAGATGTCACCCAAAGCTCCGGTATCATCCACGTCGCCTAAGCCAACTTCATCAAGTTCGCTGCCAGTGCGGGAATTAAACGTATAGTAAACACCGGCATCTTCATTGCGAATGGCTTTGTAGAGCACGTTATCCACGCTTGTTGCGGTGTCGGCCTCTGCATCAATTGTCACCTTGGCGCCATCTTGGGCAACATCAATAAAGTGAATGGTGCCATTAGTTGAATCAACCGTACCGGTTACCGTAGTTTGAGAACCAGCATCGGCAATTAACAAACCATCTGAACCTAAATACAAACCGTTAGTCTCACTTGTGACCTTACCAACAAGTGCCTTGGAATCAGAGAAGTCAACAGTACCGGTCACATACAGAGCGCCCTTGTACTGATGAGAGACACTTGCCAAGCCTGAGAGACCAGTTTCGCTATCAGCGTTCAAAACCATAAGACCATTGTTGACATCTAAAGTCAGATTACTGATATCTCCGGAATAGGAAGCAACGCCTCTGCCAGTGTCATTACCAATTGCAAGAACATCACCAGCTTCGAAAGTAAGTTCAGCAAAGTCAATCGTACCGTTACCTAAAACGGTCGTTGTTCCCCTATCACCAAACTTATACTTCATACCTTTGACCAGACTTTCTGCGGTTAAGGTATCAAAGCTTGTAACGGATTGACCATCAGCAAATGTATAGGTTCCAGATTCACTGACTATTGTGAGATCTGAAGTATCAGCGCCAGCTCCATCGACAACAGTTGTATCGCCCAAAACTTGGTCATTGGCCAACATTATCTTTGCGTTCTTAACCGTTGACGAAGATCCTTTATTGACATTGTCATCATCTTGGACAACACCGCCTGCGTGGATATCGCCATTGACCTTACCGCTCAAGAAAGTCATTGTGACATTGCCAACAGTTGCTTTCGACGGATTGTAGTAATCACCATCGGTGTACTCACCGTCAAGTGCAATACCGCCACCATATACGTCACCGGTGATAGTCGCACCATCAACAATGACATTGGCGTTTTTAACACTTGACCACGCGCCATCGGAAGCGATGCCGCCGGCAAACACATTACCTTCACGGCCTTCTTCACCAATGGTGGCCGTACCACCTAGATAAATATTGGTCGTTTCTACGTGAGAAGCACCAGTTTCTTCAGTTGAAGCTCCTTGACCGCCTGCAGCCATACCACCGCCAATGATTGCGACATCGTTATGCATCATTGCGTATGTCAGCGAATCCAAATAACCTAAGAGACCCGTGTTTTTGTGGGGTTGATCTGTGTTATTACCGAAGAAAGACTCAAACGACAGATAACCTACGTATCCGGAGTGAACTTTGATATTCACTTCATCTACTTCAGAAGACACATTCTTTGTGGCCACTGAGTCAGGATTAGAATCATCTACGGCCAAACCGCCACCAACGATGCCGTCAACAATAGGATTTAATTGATTTCCTTCTTGATCAGTACCACCAACTTGGATAGTAACGGTATTGGTGTGTGCCTGAGCAGCAATGCCCGTATTCGGCTCATTTGTACCGGTAAAGTAAGAAATACCACCGCCCATGACACCAACAGTATCACCACCGTTCAAATAAATAGAAACGGTACTTACGTCTGAGATTGCATTAGTGGTCTTATCACCTACTGAGGCAGCTGAAGCCGCAGCCAGTCCGCTGCCGAAAATACCCACGTTATAGCCACTGTTAACTGCAATTTCAACGCTATCTACGGTACTCTGTGCCCATGCAGAATGTTCATATTTACCGTCATAACCGTTATTTTGTTGGTAGGCAAGAGCCATACCACCACCCATAACTCCGACGTTTACACCTTCATGATCAATAGCGTCAACAATATCTGTTAACAACTTGTACTCACCGACCTGGTCAAGATTTTGTAGATCGTCCAAGACCGACTTGACGTCCTCAAAGATTTCTCTCTTTTGAGTATTGGTAAGTCTTATGTCCGATTTAAGATCGCCAATGGTAATCTCAACGTTAGTGGTATCAACTGTAGAAGTCGAATCAGTCACACTATCATAACGTTGGTGAGCTGCCGCCAAACCGCCTCCCACTAAGCCGAAGGAAGATGCTTTTCCTGAAACATTGATTGCTGTCGTTCCTCGAACCGTTGACGTGGCGGTTCCACCTGCGTTATCCCCCTTTACATTAATCAAGGAACCCATGGGAATAAAATCTTTGACGGCATCAACAATTGCTGAACTATCCCCAGAGACTGCAGCCCCAGAACCAATAATTCCAACAGATGCACCTGAATTAAGATTAATGGTGCTGTCCGTTACAATTGCCGTAGCTTCACCACCCCAAGTGGCTCCCGCAAGCCCTCCGCCGACAATACCGGCAGTAACACCCTCATAACCCGCGCTGTCAGTCTCTGTATTTACATTAATAGTTGTACTACCAAGAACTGATGTTGAGGCTTTTCCACCTAAAGCAATAGCTGAACCTGAACCAACAACACCAATAGCACTGGTGGTACCTTTTAAATCAATCAAACTATTGCCTTCAACAATAGTAGATGCATCTCCACCATCAAAACTATAAAGGGGGAAGATGACAGAAATGTCTACTCCTGAAATATTAATAGCTGAGCTACCCCCTGTTAAACCTAACAGATTTCCTGAATTGGCTTCAATAACTGTATTTCCACTAATCACAGATTCCATCTTATTTTCTGCATAGACTTCGGAATTGCCACTAATTGCATTGATAACCCTATCACCTGCAACAGTTCCAATCATAAATGGATTCGTGCCTTCTCCTCCAATTGTGATCTTGGTACTGGTCACATCCTTTTGCTGTTTTTTAAACTGCTTATTCAATTCATCAAGTATTGCATCACACAACCCTTTATAATTCTGATTAAAATCTGAAATTAGACCTAGGGCTTCTCCTAACTCTGAGATCGTAGATTGATCAATAAAATTATTACCACCGACAGTTCCTGTCAGAATGGCATTATCCCCATAATTTGTTTGTGAAAGAGCTTCTCGGATTGCATTAATCAAACCCAGTTCGTTTGGATTTCCACCTGCTGCACTCGCTTGATAGCCTTCAATGGCTTTTTTGATGTCTGCGACAAACTTACGTACATCACCATTGGTTTTAATAACGAGCTCGTCACCGTTACCGTGGATAAATTTCGTTGAATCAATGCCGTTGACATAATCACGGTCAACCGTTATTGAGGCAAATGCTCCCGTACTAACAGCCATCAACCCTGTTAAAGCTGTTGCAAGAAGAGTTTTCGTAATTTTTTTTGGTTTGCCATGTGATCTCTGTGTTTCTGAAGACACCACAAACGATCTGCGGGCATCGTTCCAAAGTACTTTAAACGCTTTATTCATAGTAGAGCCTATCTATTGGAAATAAAATGTGTAAAAAAGCATCCGAGATAACAAATATCCAGATGTTAGATAGGCTACTCTGCCCCCCCCCCGACGTATTGACTGAAATCAACGGAGTTTCTTATTTCATAAAACGATCACAATGAAGATTTGTTATCTCTTTGATTTTTCAGAAAATTTGACATTAAATCAAAATGTTGCCACCGAGCCACACTTTTTGCTATTTCAACACACTACTGTTCATCTGACCTTAAAAAGGCAACCAACCTCTGTTCGTCTCCTGTAGGGAAATAATGGACAAAATATGACTTCACTTTTTAAGTTCTATTAATGACACTGTCAAAATATAAAAATAAATATCGGATTAGCAATTGCGATTACAGGAGAGGCAAGGCCTGATACCTTTGTCCTCCCCTACTGGAAACTGTGTCCCCAAATTATTTCGGATACCCAACCGTAAAGAGCACAATCGGTTCAAGGTGCTCTGCCAAGTTCATGGCTTTGCGAAGTTCTTCATGATCAAATGAAGCACGAATGCAACCGGCTAATCCCATGGCTGCGGCCGCCAAATAACAACTCTGCCCCATTGTGCCTGCATCAACATAAACACCCGTCGGACGAGCTGTCTTTGAGCGCTCTTTATCAGCCACAAAAACGATCGTTACCGGAGCAGTCTTGACATAATCAAATTGATAAGCAGTAGAGACTTCACGCACATCCTTATCTGTCGTTTGTTCCAGGCAATTTTTAGCCGCGTCATAACGCCAGGCACCATCAGCGCGCAACACGTAAGGCGTGACCGCACGCAAATCCAATGTTGAAGGAACCGTGCGACGGCCGTCTTCATCGGTAATCCCCGCACAAGCCCAAAGAAGTGTTGACAGAGCCTCTTCGTTTAATTGTTCGGTTTGGCAATCACGATTAGAGCGACGTTTTTGAAGGGCCTGCCCCAATGCCATGTCCAATTGAAGATGCGGTTTCAATTCAATGGTTTTCATTTTCACACTCCTTTATTCAGATAGAAATTTTTCATGCAACAGGCTCTTTGGTCTTGCCTTCAGCCACACTAGCCATCGCGATATCCCAGCGTCTGACCAAAATATCCGACGCTTTTTGCAATACCTTCACCAATGCGTTGATGCGATCGGATTCACTGGCACCGCACGTACTGACAAAAGCAGCGCTACCTGGAGCCACCAGGGCTGAGGTATAGAAGCGGCTAGCCGTATCCGTTGCCACCCGAACCGGAGAATCCTCGTAGAAGTCACAGTCCAAATCAAAAAGTTTGGCGGCATCCTCCAGGGATAACGCACACATGGCATTGTCCCATGCCCCCAGCGCACGAACCGCCACATGCACCTTGTCCCTCTTCATGGCGCTATCACTTCTGACTAAAGCAAAAACCGGAAGATCATAGGTGATGAACTTTTTATCCGCTTTCTGAGTAAACGCTTGGAGATCTTCACAAACATCTATAAGAACCCAAACACAGGCCTTTCCAAAAGTCACCATGCGGCTGAAACGAACAACACCATCGTTTTCAAAATTTTTAATTTGAAGATTTGGGATTTCTTCAGCCAATGCGGTTAAATCCTTGACTCTGTCCTCCGTCGCTTCCTTTTTTACGTCAAAGCCTTCTGATAAAAGCGCCTTCATGACGAGGACTCGGTCCGAGTCTTCCAAAGCTTTTCGATCAACCCTAGCAACAATGGCCAACTGCGGTTTCATTTGTTCCATCTTGGCTCCTTGTCTGTCAAGTGAAAACACAACACCTTTCCAACGCGCAATTAGTGCTTGAAAAAGCGTTCCAAAACAAATCTTCATTAACCTTTTTGATAATAGTCCTCCAGTTTCTCTCTGTGTGCAAAATTTCTTTGACACACTCTCTTTTATGACTTGCTGCAAGCATTTCAACCATCTTTGCTGATTGTTTAAATTGTTTTTTTCTATTGAGCCATGAGGAAAAAACCATTGGATAGAATCAGTGGCGGACCATTAAAATCTGATGGCGATGTTGATGTGCAATTTTTGATACGGATAATTTCTTTTTCTGGACTGAGCAATGGATAAGAACATTAAGATTTTCGGTGCCAAGCAGAACAATCTGAAAAACCTCAATGTTGAATTTGAAACCGGGAAAATCACGGTTGTCACGGGTGTGTCGGGTTCGGGCAAAAGCTCTTTGGTTTTTGACACGCTCTACGCCGAGGGACAGCGCCGATACGTTGAAACATTCAGCCCCTATGCTCGGCAATTCTTAGACCGCATGGATAGACCGCAGGTCGACCGTATCGAAGGGGTGCCGCCTGCCATTGCCATTGACCAAACCAATCCCGTCAGAACGTCTCGCTCAACCGTGGGCACCATGACGGAAATTAATGATCACCTGAAACTCTTTTTTGCCAGAGAGGCCAAACTCTACTGCTCTCAATGCGGCAAACTCGTCCAGACTGACACTCCGCTCTCCGTTTACAAAGCTCTGACTTTGTGGACAACAGAGCTTGATGATCCGCGTCTTTACATCCTTTTTGATGTTCCGGTTCCGGCAACAATGACTATCGAAGAGGTTACTGCCGGTCTGGCCGCTCAGGGATTTACCAAGATTTACGGAGAAAAAGACCATAACGGCACGCGAATTTTAGAGGTGGTCGCCGATCGATTCCGATTCAGTAAAGCCGATAAACCGCGAGTAATCGAAGCACTGGAAAATGCGTTTAAGTTTGGAAAAGGCGAATTAACCGTCGTTGCTCAAATGGGAAACGATGAGGAAGTGCGGCGTCGCTTTTCTAACCGACTGTCTTGTGCCGACTGTGGCATTGAGTATCAAAAGCCCACCGATGCGACTTTCAGTTTCAACTCACCTCTTGGCGCCTGCGAAACCTGCCGAGGTTTTGGACGAGTCATCGGCGTGGATTACTCCCTGGTCATTCCGGATGAATCGCTCACGCTTGAAGGCGGTGCGATCAAACCGTGGAACACCAAAACAAACGCCGAATGTCTCAAAGACATGAAGCGTTACGCCAAGCGTGACGGCATTCGTTTGGATGTTCCGTACCGGGAGCTCACACAAAAAGAAAAAGACTGGGTCATTAACGGAGAACCCGGTTGGAGCGGCAAGTGGACTCGACAATGGTACGGTGTCAAGCACTTTTTTGAGTGGCTTGAATCCAAAGCTTATAAGATGCACGTCCGGGTACTGCTTTCGCGCTATCGAAACTATCAGGAGTGTCCGGACTGCCACGGCGCGCGTCTGAAACCGGAGGCTCTTTTATGGCGTGTCGGGTCAGAAAAGGCGGCCGAGCGTGCTTGCCAAGGATTAAATTTCAAACGTCACCGCCCTGCAGGCAGTACCTACTCCGAAGAAATTCTTAGCCATCTTCCGGGGCTTAATCTTTATGATTTGATGCGGCTGCCGCTATCGAGACTATTGGAATTCTTTGAAGTCATTCGAGACGAAGGGCAAACGGATGAAGCTGGCAGCATGGTTGTTGACGAGATTCTCTCACGCCTTCGCTACCTTGTCGATGTGGGCGTAGGTTATCTCACGCTTGAGCGGCAAAGCCGGACACTATCGGGCGGCGAAGTGCAACGTGTCAATCTCACCACGGCCTTGGGAACTTCTCTCGTTAATACCCTTTTTGTACTTGACGAACCCTCAATCGGCCTGCACCCGCGCGACATGGACCGAATCAACCGTGTGATGCAACGACTCAAAAAATCCGGCAACACTTTGGTTGTAGTTGAACACGATCCCCAAGTTATGCTCGCCGCCGACACCATTTATGACATGGGTCCCGGCCCCGGAGAAAAAGGCGGCTCGATTATTTTCAAGGGAACGCCGAAAGACATTATTCAAGCCGATACATTAACCGCCCGTTATTTAAGCGGACGAGAACGCATCAGCGCCACGGCAACTCTCAGAAAAATAAACGCCAAAACGCCCAGTTTAATTTTGAAAGGCGCCCGACAGCATAACTTAAAAGACATCTCTCCTCGCTTTCCGATTGGTGTTCTGACCGTTGTGACCGGCGTTTCGGGTTCAGGCAAGTCCACTCTTATTGAAAACATCTTAGTGCCGGCTCTTTACAAAGCCAAAGGCATGCCAACGGAATCCCCCGGTCAATTTAAGGAATTGATCGGAGCCGATTTGATTGAAAATATTCACTACGTGGACCAATCACCCATCGGTAAAACCACAAGGTCTAATCCGGCTAGCTACGTTGGCGCCTTTGATGCCATCCGTAATCTCTTTGCACAAACCGACACGGCCAAAGCGAGAGATTACAAAGCCGGAACGTTTAGCTTCAATTCGGGCGATGGCCGCTGTCCGGTGTGCGGCGGCAACGGCTTTGAGCATATCGAGATGCAATTTCTCTCGGATGTTTACCTGCGCTGTTCAGCCTGTAACGGCACCCGCTACCGTCCGGAAATACTGGAAGTCACGATTGAACGGGAAGGTAAGTCATTCAATATCGCCGAC
Source organism: Parasutterella secunda (assembly GCF_023336895.1). Lineage (GTDB taxonomy): Bacteria > Pseudomonadota > Gammaproteobacteria > Burkholderiales > Burkholderiaceae_F > Aphodousia > Aphodousia faecalis. The sequence goes on along the minus strand of NZ_JAMBLT010000010.1, from coordinate 14,935 downwards.
GTTCTCGATTTGTCTGTCTCTCAGGCTTGTGAATATTTCAAGAATGACCCGGCCATCGTCTCAAAATTAGAACCGCTCCGTAAGGTCGGTCTGGATTACATCAAACTGGGGCAGCCGGTTCCAACCTTGTCCGGTGGTGAGGCTCAGCGCTTAAAGATTGCGGGCTTTTTGGCTCAGAAAAATTCCCAAGCCAGTAAAAATGATTTGTTCATCTTTGACGAACCGACGACCGGACTTCATTTCGATGACATCGACAAACTTATGCGCTCTCTTCAAGAGCTTATCGACCGAGGCAACACCGCCATTGTCATCGAACACAATCTCGATGTCATCAACTGTGCCGATTGGGTCATTGACTTAGGTCCCGAAGGTGGGAATGCGGGTGGTGAAATCGTTGTTCAGGGCACCTTGGATGACTTAATCGCTGAAAAGAAGTCCTACACAGGTCAGGCGCTTCAAACATACAGAAAAACGCTCACTCAAGAAAATACTTCGGCTTATTTCATTGAAGAAAGTGCTAAAAATGCTGCTTTGACGACAGCGACCGCAGCTTCGGACGTTATTGCGATAAAAGGCGCCAAAGAACACAATTTAAAGAATATTTCTGTCGATATTCTTCACAATCGTTTTACGGTGGTGACAGGGGCATCGGGTTCGGGCAAGTCGACACTGGCTTTTGACATTGTGTTTAAGGAAGGTCAGCGCCGCTACTTGGAATCACTCAACGCCTATGCTCGCTCCATTGTGCAGCCTGCCAGCAAACCCGATGTGGATTCCATCACCGGCATCGCGCCGACCGTTGCCATTGAGCAGAGGACATCACGTGGGGGACGCAAATCCACCGTTGCCACCATGACCGAGCTCTACCACTTTATGCGACTGCTTTTTGTAAAGCTCGGACATCAATACTGTCCTGACTGCGGGGTCGAAGTTGAGCCCAAATCGTTCCCGGCCATTGTTTCAACCGTGATGAGTCGCTATAAAAATGAAGCGATTCACATCATGGCCCCATTGGTCAGTAAGCGCAAAGGCATTTACACCGATTTGGCTAAATGGGCGCAGAAAAAGGGCTATCCGCGACTTTATGTTGACGGTAAATTCGTGAGCACGGAAAAGTTTCCGAAACTAGCCCGCTACAAGGATCACACAATTGAATTACCGGTTGCGGAAGTGACCGTGAAAGCTGAAGATGAAAAGACTCTCAAGCGTGCCCTTCAGGAAGCGATCACCATTGGCAAAGGTGTTTTAACGGTCCTTGATAAAAAAGGCTCGGAAACGATTTTCTCCACCCATCGGGCATGCCCTATCTGCGGCAGAAGTTTTCCGGAATTGGATCCGAGACTATTTTCTTATAACTCATCGATGGGGTGGTGCCCGACCTGTTTCGGCACCGGTCTTTTGATTGAAGGCTTCGATGAAAACGCGACCGGAGAAGAAAGAATCTGGGCCGATGCCCAAGCGAAACCCTGTCCCAGCTGCCACGGCGAGCGCCTCAACGAAGTGGCTCGTGCGGTGAAATTTGCAGGCTTAAACATTTCGCAAATGGCACACATGTCCGTAAGCGATGCTTCAAACTTCTTTAAGAAACTTAAGCTCTCAGGGCGTGAGGCCAATATCGCTGAAGATGCGTTAAAAGAAATCGTATTAAGGCTGCAATTTTTGGAAAAAGTGGGACTGGGCTATCTGACGCTTGACCGTTCATCTCCCAGTTTGTCCGGAGGAGAAGCGCAGCGCATTCGTTTGGCTTCGCAGCTTGGCAGCAGTCTTCAAGGGGTGTGCTACATCCTTGATGAACCGACGATTGGCTTACATCCGCGCGACAATCGTCTATTGCTTGATTCTCTTAAAGCGCTTGTCGATAAAGGCAACACGCTCTTAGTGGTCGAACACGATGAAGATACGATCCGTGAAGCAGACTATGTCATTGATGTTGGGCCTGGGGCCGGTGTGCGAGGCGGTGAAATTATCGCCACGGGCACAGTCTCCGATATCGTGAAAAACAAACGCTCTTTGACGGGCCGCTATCTTCGCCAACCGATTCAGCACACATTTATCCCGCAAAGACCGGTTGACAGCGACACGCAATGGCTCACGATTAAAGAGCCGCGACTCAATAACCTTAAAGCTAACGAGGTTCGAATCCCTCTTGGCAGGCTCACTGTTCTTACCGGCGTATCGGGTTCTGGTAAAAGCAGTTTTGCCCGAGGGGTGCTCCTGCCCGTTTTAACGGAAACACTATCGGAAAAGAAACCCTACGAGGGTGAACTTTGCAAGAGCATTGAAGGCTTTGAACATGTTGATCGTGTTTTAGAGGTGGATCAAACGCCGATTGGGAAAACACCTCGTTCGTGTCCGGCCACCTACATTGGCTTTTTGGACGCCATCCGCCGTGTTTTCGCAGGCACCAATGAGGCTCAGGCCAGAGGCTACGGCATATCGCGTTTTTCTTTCAACATGAAGGGCGGACGCTGCGAGCTTTGCGAAGGGCAAGGCGTTCGCACCATTGAAATGAATTTCCTACCGGACGTGAAGATTCCGTGCGAAGCTTGCAACGGACTTCGTTATAACGCTCAAACACTTGAGGTTCTTTGGAAGGGAAAATCCATCGGTCAAATCCTTGCCATGGACGTTGATGAAGCTGTCGACTTTTTCAGCACACAGTCGTCCATCGCTCATGCGCTCAAACTGATGCAGGATGTCGGGTTAGGGTACTTGAGCTTGGGGCAACCCTCACCCACCTTGTCAGGAGGCGAAGCTCAGCGCATAAAACTGGTCACTGAACTCATTAAGGCCCGCGATGACATTAAGCGACGCGGCTACAAAGCGCCCAGAACGGTCTACGTGTTGGATGAACCAACGGTCGGTCTTCATATGGCTGATGTCGAAAAATTGATTGCCGTGTTGCATCGGCTGGTCGATGCAGGCAACACCGTTATTGTGATTGAACACAATCTCGATATCATGGCTCAAGCGGACTGGATCATCGATATGGGGCCAGAGGGCGGTGTGGACGGCGGCAATGTGGTTGCCTGTGGAACGCCCGCTGAAGTGATGAATACGCAGTCACACACAGCCCGTGCGCTGATTGACTTTAAGCGTGCGCACGACAAAATTAAGAGGCCTTAATCAACCGGAATGGGAAAATCCCATAGTTCACTATCAAATTTTTCTATAGGGAACTATCGATTTTTTATTCCTCTGTTTCAGGGGAATTCCCCCTGAACGTGATTAGATTTCATTGCTAAAATGCAAGTTTAAGCATAGTCCTTGAGCATCTTCCTTTTTGCGCCGTGCATTGGTCTGAGCTCTTCCAAAGGACTGCGCCTTGCTCTAAAAATAAAACACCACTTACTTCGAGGAAATCGATATGTCAAAGAAACTCTCTGCACTTTTGGCGGGGCTTGTTGTGTTGACCGCTTCGGCTAACGCTGCTGAACTCAACGCCTATACCATCATGCCTGAGAAGTATGCCTCGCAAATCTTTGCGCAATTCACAAAGGATACGGGTATTAAGGTGAACTTCCTTCGCTTCTCAACGGGAGAAGCGTTGGCAAGATTAACAGCAGAAAAAGGCAATCCTCAAGTTGACGTTTTGTTAGGCGGCCCGGCTGACATGTATGCCGCAGGTGTCACGGAAGGCATTTTGGAAGCCTACCGTCCTGCCAACTCTGACGCGATTTCTTCGGCCTATCGTGATCCCAATAACTACTGGACCGGCATCGGCTTGATTCCGCTTTGCTTCCTCACCAACACCAAGTTCTTGGAAAAGAACAAGATGCAAGCCCCGACCAAGTGGGCTGATTTGCTTGATCCGCGCTATAAGAACAATCTGCAAATGGCCGATGCCCGCACGTCCGGCACGGCTACCGAACGTATTTATTCGCTCGTGAAGGTGATGGGCGAAGATGAAGCGTTCAAGTTCCAAAAAGCCATGAACGCCAACGTTCAAATGTACACCAAGAGCGGTGCGGGCGGTGCCATGCCGATCGCCACAGGTCAATGCGCATCCGGCATTTTCTACATTGTGGACGCTCTCGATATCCAACAACAAGGTTATCCGGTCACGATTACCTATCCTGAAGACGGCGTGAGCTTCGGTATTGAAGCAACGGGTGTTGTCAAGGGTGGTAAGAACAACGCCGAAGCCAAGAAGTTCGTTGACTGGGCAACCTCTAAGAAGTTCGCTGAATTCATTGTGGCCAACAAGATCAACTATGTGCCGACACGCAATGACGTGAAGACTAGTAATCCGATTTTGGACCTCACGAAGATCAAAACGATTTCTGTCGATGTAACGTGGAAGGGTGAAAAGCGTAAAGAATTCACGCAACGCTGGATCAATGAAGTGATCAAGTAAGTGCGCTGCGTCTTCGCTTAAACTCACCAGAGACAGGGTCGGCCGTGGCTAGATCCTGTTTCTGGCGTTCGTTTTTCATTGCTGATTAATTTCTCCATGAGTTCGTCTGCATCATCTGCTAATAGAGACACGGCCACCAAGCTAACGGTCGTTATGCTTTGGCTCTTGTTGGGTGTCTTTGTTCTTTATCCGCTGTGCCGTTTGTTTGCCATGACCTTTTGGGTTGACGGCAACTTCACCTTTGAAAACCTCCGCCCCTTCTTGGATAACTGGTATGACAGACGCTCTGCTGTCAACAGTATTTTGCTGGGCTGCTCAGTTGGTGTGGCCGGTACGGCATTAGGTTTCGTTTTCGCGTTTGTAACAACGCGCTTGAATCTGCCCACCTGGCTCAAGTTCGCGTTAAGCGCCATTACTATTCTGCCCCTTATTTCTCCTCCGTTTACAAGCAGTATCGCCTTGACTCTTTTGCTTGGTCCCAACGGCATGGTGCTACAGTTTTTTGGGCTGGATAACTTTAATTTCTATGGCTTCTGGGGAACGTTTATTTCAGAAACGCTCACTTTCTTCCCCGTTGCCTTTATGACGATCTCCACGATTTTGGCTCGCATTGATCCCAATCTTGAAGACGCCGCTTATTCGTTGGGCGCCTCTAGCTCCGAAGTCTTCAGAACGGTGACGCTGCCGCTTGCCGCTCCCGGTATTGCCAACGCATTCTTGTTGGTTTTCTCCTGCTCGCTCGCGGACTTCGCTACACCTCAGGTTTTGGGCGGTCACTCTTTCCCTGTTCTGCCGACGCAAGCTTATTTGCAAATCACCGGCATGTACGACTTTAAGGGTGGCGCGGCTTTATCCTTCATGCTCTTAATCCCGGCCTTGGTTGTCTATGCGTTGCAGCACTACTGGGTCAGCAAAAAGAGTTACGTCACCGTAAGCGGTAAAGCGGGCGGCAAGAGTAGCATCAAGGGACCAGGCATTGCGCTTACCTCTTTGATGGCTTCAATTGTCGCGGTTGTCGTGGCTTTCATCATTGCCATTTACGCCGTCATTTTGGTTGGTTCGCTCGTTAAGGTTTGGGGCGTCAACAATACCATCACGTTTGATAACTACAACTACGTGTTCACACACGGCATGAAGGCGATCAAAGACACGCTCATCATCGCCTGTATCGGCACACCGTTGGGCGGCCTTTTGGCGGTTCTTGTCGGCTACGTCACGACTCGTCTGAAGATTCGCGGACACAAGACGCTTGAGACGGTTTCGCTATTGAACTACACGCTGCCGGGTACGGTTGTCGGTATCGCCTACATCATTGCCTTTAACGATAAGCCGATTGTGCTCACCGGTACGGTTTATATTTTGATTGCCGCTTACCTCTTCCGATACTCTTCAGCCGGTATCCGTAATGTGATCGCCGCGTTAACGCAGATTGATCCTTCCATTGAAGAGGCTAGCCGCAGTCTTGGTGCTGGATCGACTCGTACCTTCATATCGATTACGATCCCGCTTGTGCTGCCGGCAATCCTTGCCGGTATGAAGTACCTTTTCATTCACTCCATGACGGCAATCAGCGCAACGATTTTCCTCATTTCCGTAAACTGGACGCTGATCACAACGCGTATTTTGGAATGCATGACCGAACTTCAGTTCGCACAAGCCTGCGCCTTCTCTGTTATCTTGATTTTGCTCGTCTTCGCGGCTTCTGCCACGATGACACTGCTTGCTAAAGTACTCTGCCGTACCGGCGACCATATTGGAGCCTGATAAATCATGTCCGTATCTCTTACTTTGAAAAATATTTCTCGCCGCTACGTCAAAGACAATGAAGAGTTCATGGCGGTCAATAACGTTAACCTCGAGGTCAAGCCCGGTGAGTTTTTAACGTTTCTTGGACCGTCCGGATGCGGTAAAACGACGACCCTTCGCATGATCGCCGGCTTTGAAACACCGACAAGCGGTCAAATTTTGATGGATGGCGTTGACATCACCCATGTTCCAGCCAATGAACGCGGCTTGGGCTTTGTGTTCCAAAACTATGCCCTTTTCCCGCACATGAAGATTTTCGACAATGTTGCCTACGGTTTGAAAATTCGTGGAGAAACCGGAGAGGCGGCTGCTAAGAAAGTGCGTGAAGCGCTTGCCATGGTGGGGTTGACCAAAGAAGAAAAACGTTACCCGAATCAACTCTCGGGTGGCCAGCAGCAACGCGTTGCCTTGGCCCGTGTATTGGTTCTGCGTCCCAAGCTTTTACTCATGGATGAACCGCTTTCCAACCTTGACGCCAAGCTTCGTCTTCACATGAGAAGTGAAATTCGCCGAATTCAGCAAGAGTTGGAAATCACTTGTCTATATGTGACGCATGATCAAAAAGAAGCCCTGACAATGTCAGACCGCATTATGGTGATGAACCGCGGGCACATTGACCAGTTGGGTACGCCTATGAACCTCTACGAAGATCCGGCGACGCCTTTCGTGGCAGACTTTATCGGCCAAGCCAACCTCCTGCAAGGGAAACTGGCGAGCGTTGACGAAAACGGTTGGGGACATTTTGCAGTGGCCGGCAAAGAATTGCTCGCCCGCATGGGAAAGCAAAATCCGCCTGCTATCGGTGAAAACGCCTTGCTTGTTGTCCGACCGGAAAATCTGACGATGAATGAATCCGACAACGCTATTGCGATGCGCATTGTCAATCGACTTTTCGAGGGCGACCGCATTGATTATCACGTCGTCATTGAAGGCTCCGGACAAGAAAAGCCCTTTAGCATGTCCGTGCCCTTCCTGCCCGGCACTCAAATTATTGACGAGGGCTCGACCGTCAATGTTTCCTTTAATCCGCAAGCCGGTGTGATTATCAAGGGTTAATGCTTTTGATGTGAAGCGACAAGATTTCCAACGTCTTGTCGCTTCTTGTTATCTTTTTCGCACTCTCAAGTTATCTTTCAGTCCATCTTATTGGGTTCTCATTGACTCAACCATCAACCCACTTGAATTAAGCAAACTGCTAGCGATAACTATGGGCATTTAATGGCTCTGACTATTGCGTACAGAGTTGTTTTCGTTAAAATCAATCCGTTTTTGTAATACCGCTGACTGTCGCAGTCATCGAATCTTTCTTTTTTCTTGATAAAAATTTGCCATGCAAAATTGCACTCGCAGCAAAATAGCCGGCGCTATCGCCGGCATGGTGTTGGGCGACGCACTGGGCGTGCCCGGAGAACTCTGGCCTCGTGAGAAAGTACGTGAACGTTTCGGCTGGATTGATACATTTTTAGATGGTCCTGAAGATAACATCGTTGCATGCTACTTCAAGGCGGCTCACTACACGGATGATTCTGCTCAAGCCTTTGTTGTCTTGAAAGCTCTTTTGGAATACAAGGCCGTACCGCCTGTTAAGGAATTAGCAAAGCGCTTAATCGACTGGGTCATCTCGATGAATGGCTTTGAAATTAATCTCTTGGGACCCAGCTCCAAAGCTAGTCTTTTGGCTCACAGCGAAGGCCGCGATCCGAGTCAATATCTCAAAACGGCGCTCACCAATGGAGCGGCCATGCGTATTGCGCCTGTCGGCTGCTTAATTGATGCAGATAAACCTGAATTGCTGGCAAAAACTGTCGCCGATATCTCTAAAGTCACCCATGGAACTGATGTGGCCATCGCCGGTGCTGCCATGGTTGCTCAAGCCGTTGCAAGTGGCGTTGCCGGACGCTCTTGGGATGAGGCTGCCGATGATGTTTTAGCGATTTTTGATATCGCTAAAACTTACGGTGAACCCACCTGGGCAGCTTCGGTTAAACGTCGTTTTGAATTAGCGCTGGACGCCGCCTGCAATATTCATGATCCCGAAGAATATTCACGCTGGATTTATGAGGTCCTCGGAACGGGGACTATGACAAGCGAGTCTGTGTCGGCTGCGCTTGCTGTGGCTTGGTTCTGCCGAGACGCCAAAAAAGCCGCCATCATGTGCGCCAACATGGGTGGAGACACCGATACGATGGGGGCAATGGCCGTAGCGATATGCGGAGCCATGAATGGCATTGAGAGTATTCCTGCTGATTGGTTAAAGACACTCGAAGAGACCAATAACCTTAATTTCTTGGAGTTGGCTGATCAAATCATCGAAACGCGCCCTGCGTTTAACAAGGATTGACTATGCGAGCCGTAAAAGAGTTGGTTAATGCCCTTAACCCTCAGAAAAAAGTCTTCATTTTAGGCTCAGCCTTTGTGGACATGATTTTAAGTGTCCACGAAATGCCGCACGCAGGCGCTGATATCGAAGGGAAATTTAAAAAAACAGTCGTAGGCGGTTGCTCCTTTAATGTGGCCGACGTGCTCTGGAAATTAGGCCTTCCGTTTGACTCCTATATGCCTGTGGGTGAAGGACAATTTGCCGATCTCGTTGAGCAGACACTCACTCGGCGCAACCTTCCCGTCTATCGTGAGCAAGGAGCAGGCGACAACGGTTGGTGCCTCTCGATTGCAGACCACACAGGAGAGCGGACCTTCATTTCGATGTTTGGCCTGGAACGGCAAATGAAGGCTCAATGGTTTGACCGATTCAACCTTTCCCAATACGACTATATCTACGTCTCGGGTTACCAAGCCGAAGGGAAAAACGGTGAAGTGCTGCTCTCCGTTCTTAACCGAAAAGCTGATAACGCTTTAATTGTTTTTGATCCGGGTCCTCGTGTTACGGAAATGGGAAAGGAACGGCTTAAAGCTTTCGAAGACTTAGGCTGTCTTTATACCGTTAACTGCAGTGAAGCGATGTGGATGACCAATACGCACAATGCGACCGATGCCGCCATCGCCCTTTCGGTTCGCTCGGGCAATCCGTCTGTTGTCACCGATGGCAGGAACGGCGCGGTTTATACAGAGAAAAAACCGTCTGGATGGACGGCTAAACGCATCCCCAGCTTCAAAGTTAATCTCGTTGACACAATCGGCTCAGGCGACGCTCACACGGGCGGCCTTTTGGCTGGCCTCATGTGCGGTTTAACAATGGCCGAAGCCACGCTTATCGCCAACGCCGTTGCAGCTCATGTCACGGCAAGCGAAGGCGCCGCAACCGCTCCCACTCGCTCAGAGCTTGAACAATATTCTCTTTAATCTCTTCATTTATCATGGCTAACGACAATAACATTTCACAAATTGAAACCAACGGCGTTAATCCCGTGCCGGATAGTGAGCGCTACGGCAAACCAGCTGATCTGTTCCCGATTTGGTTTTCTTGGAATATTTCTATTTTCGGCATCACCTGCGGGATGTACGTCTTCGGCTTGGGACTTTCTGTCGCCCAAGCGATGGCAGCAGGCGTTATCGGTTATTTCTTATCTTGTTCATTGGTGGGAATCTTGGCGGTCGGCAGCGTCCGTACCGGGCTTCCGACATTAGTGCAATCGCGCTTGGCTTTCGGCTACCACGGCAACAAAGTCCCCACCTTCTTCGGTTATGTCGCAAACATGGGCTGGAAAGTGACGATGCTTTCCATGGCTTCAACCACTTTTGCCGACTTAGTGGCTAAATTGATTCCCGTGATGGCAACGCCGCAAGGAACAGCCACAACAACGTGTTTGCTCGTGAGTTTTGCATTTGTGCTCTTTTTCACGATGATCGGCGCCGTTTACGGTCACGCTTTCATTATGAAGATTGAGAAAATCATCGCTTGGATCACGGGCCTGATGACTTTGGTTTATCTCTTTTTCTTCATACCGCAAATCAACTTTGCAACCTTGGGCGATGCGCCCTCTGGCTCTTTTGCCACGTTCTTGGGTGGAATCGTGCTCGCCATGACCATGGTTGGCTTGGGATTCTTAAATTACGGCGGTGACTACTCTCGCTATCTGCCACGACACACGCCCGGCCGCGGAGTCATTTTCTGGACCACGGTCGGTATTGCCTTGCCTGTTTCCGTTCTTTTGATTTTGGGAGTCATGTTAAGTGCCGGCAATCCAGAACTTTTAGCTCGTGCTTCTCGTGAACCGCTTGCGGCCTTAACGGGAATTTTGCCTTTCTGGTTCTTTGTACCGTTCTCCATTGTGATCGTGACCTCCTTAATGTCTGCCGGCATGACAGGGGTTTATAGTTCAGGGCTTGCCTTAATGGCAATGGGCGTCCCCATGAGCCGTGCCGCCACAACAATCATGAATGCCGTCATCATTGCCTTGGGAGCGTTCTACTTAACCTTTATTTCCGACTCGTTCTTATCCACATTCACATCGTTCTTAGCGGCCATCTCCGTCATTATGGGATCTTGGGGCGCGATCGAAATCGTGGACCTTTTGCGCCAAAAGCGCCTGTCTTGGAATGTTAACTTGGCTTTGCCGCCTTCACAGGGTGGAAAAAATTTACGCTGGAGCGCTTGTCTGTCGCTGTTGGTCGCAACGCTTGTCGGATTAGGAACGATCACCTCAAGTGACCCCTACATTGGCAAGATTACAAGCTTCTTATTAAGTGAAGAGGCTAAGGCAAGCGTTTTTGCTCAAGCCAATATCGGCGTGGTTGCCGCAATGATTATCGGCGCGATGCTTTACGCAATCCTCACCTACGTTGTTAAAGCCGAGCGTTAAAGGACGCACTTGGATGCGAACGGTTGGCAGATTTCTTGACACCTGCCAACCGCCTGCGACTTGATTGATGGGAGCCTCTCTCGGGGCTCTTTTTATTAGGTTAGAAGTTATAGCGGACACCGAAATTCACGCGCCACGGCTCTTCAATTTCTCCGCCGGTGGTGTGTTCCACATCCGCGTACACATACGTGTTGTCAGACACACTGACATTGGCACCAATACCGAATTCTCCCCAGGTGCCGCCAAAGTCACTGCTAACCGTTCGAGACATATGGGCGTTGCTGACCTTAACGTCTGTTTCACCCAAGAAGTCATGCACCACAGAAGCTCTCACATAGACATTGCCCTTGTTATCCGGACATTGGATACCCGCCATGAAGCCAGCTCGAGCAATGAAAGAATCCGTTGATTGCAGCTCGTACTTACGATCACCATAACGGAAGCTATCCGAATCAATGTAGCTGTAAGTGGCTTCGACTTGCGGTTCAATGAAGAGGTTATAAGGCAGAGCAAAGCGCCAGCCGGCTTCTGCCGACAAAGACAAGCCCGTGTTATCCATCTTACCGTCATAAGCCTTTCCTTGTCCGGTCAAGCTTCTGGCATTGGCGTCATTCTTAATGGACGCCACGCGGCCGATCACATCAACGTATTGTCCTTTGTCACCTAACCAAGTGCCGTACAACGCTAAGCTGTAAGTGTCCAAATCAGCGATGCCGCCATCGAAATCGGCATCACCCTTGGTGTAGCTGAAAGCGGTACCAAAGCGGATATTGTTTTCGGTGGGCATCGTATCGATACCGACTTGGATCATGTGGAAATCGTTTTCCAAATCACCATCGGACCACTTGAGTTTACCGCCGTTATAGCGCACCCATGCACCGCTCTTATAAGGCGTTGCACGAAGATCACCCATACGTTTGTAGAGATCATTTAATTCGGCGCGCCAGGCAACAACAGGAAGATTAGCAATGGCGGTTAGCGTACGGTTGGTTTCATTGACATCTTCTGTCTGGCGGATCTTATTGCCCTTGGCGTCGTAAACCGCTTCAATGCGACCGGTCATGTCATTGGCGCCGATCACAACCTTCATACCTTCGGCATCTTCTGCTCCATTGGTATTCAGATCAACGGTTGCAGCTAAATCAGCGACGCCTTGATCAACACTTGACATGGAATTACCATGAGAGCTGTCAGAACTTACCAAGGTAAAGTTGGTACTCATGTTTTTCCCAATGCTTATTTGATTTTCTGCGGTATCCTCAACAGACAAAATATTTGAACCAGTCGGTTTACCAATATTGATTTTCCCATTAGCTTGGTTAACAATCGTGGAATCTGCGGCATTAATATTTTTAAAATCAACAGTCTTAAATACCGGCTCTAAGCCTTCATCTCTATTGATATTGGAAAAAGTTGTCCCTGATTTAAATTCCGCATCAGTGATATGAATGGCAGACCCCCAACCTTCAGTATCGTTGATTCGAATATTCGAGTTTTCTTCTGTAGTTAATTTGCCAATTTCTAAATCCGAAGCTTCTTTACCGTAGGCCTGAATAAACAATTCCCCATTAACATTCAGCTCCTCAATTGAGGCTTTGGCGACTTTTGTCTGGAATCAATAGAAAAAGAGCCCGATTTCTCGAGCTCCAGATGTTAGCGTCTTTCGACAAACCACATGCCGATCATGGCTAAGACCAGCATACAGGCGGTCGGAACCATCGCCACCACCAATGGTGGCCAAGTATTGAGCATACCGATATAGGAGAAAAGATTATTGATCGTGTAGAAAGCCAAACCGATCATAACGCCCGCAAAAATCTTAATACTCACACCACCCGAGCGACGGTTCATGTAAGCAAAGGGCATCGCTAAAGCGATCATGACCAAAATAGCAATCGGATAGAAAGCCTTATTCCATAAAGCAATCTCATAACGATCCGATTCTTGACGACTTTGTTCCAAGTGATTGACGTAGCGATAGAGCGACCGCATCGACATATTTTCAGGTTTAAGCATCATCACTCCGAAAATGCTCGGGTCAATCGCAGACCTGAACATCATTCGAGTGGGACTGCTCACCATGACGCGATCCATAATCGGGGTTTGAGTAAGATTTTCCAGAAGAGGCAGTGCAGTATTAATGGCCCCTTGTAAAATCCATCCCTGGTCATCCACATAATTACCGGATTCAGCGGCAATCACTCTCGTCAGGCGCTGCTTTTCGTCAAAGTCATAAATACGCCAATCAAGAGCCTCCTCTGTCGGCGTCATTTTTTGAATATTGATATAACGAACCTGGGGACCATTGGGAGAGTCCATCGTTTCACGAACCCAAGCCCCAGTATCCGATCCTCGGATATCCATTGTTTTATGCTGAACAGTCGCGCGATACTCACGCGAATAAGAATCCGAAGACGGGGCAATGAATTCACCGAAAGCGTAGGTAAAGGCCACCAGAATGATACCTGGTACCATTAAGATGGCTGCCAAACGCACAGGTGACAATCCCGCCACACGCAAAATCGTAAATTCAGAGCGAGAGGCCCACTGACTCATTACAAAGACCGTACCCAGTAATGCCGCAATTGGCATCACCTCATAAATTCGCATGGGCAAACTTAAACCGGTGATGACAAAGGCATCTAAAAGACCATAGCGGCTACCGATACGACCAAGCTGACCGACTAAGTCAAAAAAGGCAAACAAAGCCACCAGAGCTAAGAGCACAAAGCCCGTAGCCTGCAAGATTTCTTTAGTCAGGTGCTTGGTAATAACTTTCATCACTTATTTCCTTGCACGCCAATAACTCAGTGTCAACCACTCAGGCACCCAACGCTGCATAATGGTACGACGCAAAAAGAGTACAACTGCTAAAACGGTGAATGCACCATTTAAAAGGATAATGGCAGGAATCAAGTGGAAAGTTCCGTGTTCCACCCAAGTTCTGCCCACACTAATTCCGTTCAGGTACAAAACAAAAAGCAAAAGCGCCACAACCATATTCAGACTGCGACCGGCTCGAGGATTTGTAAAAGAGAGCGGAATAGCAATCATTATTAAATTAAGTGCTGCCAAGGGCCAAGAAATTCGCCACAGCAACTCGCCTTGAGCTTCCAAATTATCCTTTTGCATGACAAGCAGCGGTAAGGGCTGCGTATCTACATCCTTCATCTGGATAGCACTTTCCGGTTTTACATCCAAGCGAATACCGTAGGTTTTAAATTCCGTCACACGATACTCGGGCGTCCCGGCCTTACCCTCATAGCGACGACCATCATGCAAAATCACATAACGGTCACCCTGTTCATTCGTTGTCACTTCCCCCGTCTCTGCCATTAAAACCATTTCGGATTTAGGATCAGTCTCTGTGAGAAAAACATTTTTTACAGACAGACCATCAGCGGAAACTTCTTCGATAAAGAAAACTTGTTTGCCACCAGAAATTTCAATGAATCGACCGGGCGAGAGTCTATCGACATCATCACGCTGAGACCAGACTTCTCGGTTCATCTCACTTTGTCCTTTTGCCCATGGTGAAATAACCAGCGACAAGGCAGTAATGAGAAGAATAATAGGAATGCTAAAGCGCAGAACCGGACGAATCCAGGAGACTAAACTGATGCCACCCGAAGAAAACCAGACCACCATTTCGCTATCAAGCCAGCTTCGGGTAAGCGTGATTAAAACGGCAATGAAAAGGGAAACCGCTAACAGAGGGGCTAAATTGACGAGCGCCTCATAAACTACCATTTCCATCACGGTCCCACTGTCAATACGGCCACCGGCAGCCAAACCCAAAATACGGACCAGCCCGATCGTAAGCACAATCGAGAAGATAACCGTAAACACAGCACCGGCTGTGTTAGCGAGTTCAGAGACGAGCGAACGTCTGAATATCATGCGGATCCTTTATAACAACAGCGAGGAGCAAACAAAGCTCCAATCCGTGAATTTTATCGCAGTTTTAGTCGCAATATGCAATAAAAAACCCCGAAATCATAAAGACTCGGGG
>NZ_JAMBLT010000009.1 GCF_023336895.1 Parasutterella secunda | reverse complement strand
CGCTCTTTCGAGCTGACGAGTTTGAGAATTATAAGACTCAAATTCGTCTTGTCAAGTCTTTTCGAAAATATTTTTTATTTTCTTTTTCACTTGACTTGCTTGAGCTCTCGCTCAAACAGGGAGTGGAATCTTACTCGAAGAATTTTCCACCGTCAAGAGCCTTGTAGAAAATT
Organism: Parasutterella secunda; assembly: GCF_023336895.1. Classification (GTDB taxonomy): domain Bacteria; phylum Pseudomonadota; class Gammaproteobacteria; order Burkholderiales; family Burkholderiaceae_F; genus Aphodousia; species Aphodousia faecalis. Next base: position 64,131 of record NZ_JAMBLT010000009.1, on the reverse strand, counting down.
TTTTTAACTCCACAAGATCTGGACTTTCGCCGCTCGCTGAGCAACGGGTTGCGTATTTTAACCCCAAAATCGGCTTTGTCAAGACCTCTACTCGAAAAAAAAATTTGGGGGCCTGAGCCCCCAAAATTTTCTTTAAGCAAATACCGCTATCAATTCAACTCTTTAAGCAGCTCATCAATGCCTGCCTTTGCATCCATGACCAAACCGTAATCGGCCACTTCAAAGATCGGTGCTTCAGGATCATTATTGATCGCTACTACAACCTTGGCGTCTTTAATGCCTGCAATATGCTGCATGGCCCCTGAAATACCGATGGCAATGTATAAATCGGGAGCAATAATCTTACCCGTTTGACCAACTTGCCAATCGTTAGGACATAAACCCAAATCCACAACGGCACGTGTTGCACCAATGGCCGCTCCCAAACGATCAGCCAATTGAGCCAACTTTTTAAAGCCTTCCTCATCTTCGAGACCACGGCCACCAGCCACCACAATTCGTGCGCCTTGCAGTGCCGGTCTATCCGTTTTGACGGCTTCAAAACTTACTTTGCGGGTTCTCATCGTTTCAGGAAACGGTGCATTCATGACTATTTGCGCTTGACCGTTCTTTTCACAAGCATCAAAAGCCGTTGCACGAATACTCGCGACAATCACCGGTTCTTCATCTTTAAGCGTCACTTCAATGCTTCCGGCGAAAATCGGACGAACATACGTTTGCGCATCAATAACCGCCGTGACATCAGAAAGCGGAGCAACATCCAATAGCGCTGCCACACGGGGCATGACACTTTTACCCATCGAACTCGCTTCAAAAAACACATGGCTATATCCATGTTCTTTGACCAAAGCAACAACCGCTTTGGAGAGCGACTCGGTTAAGATATTTTCACCGTCAGCGGGATTAACGAAAACAGTCTCAACACCACTAAAAGTCTTTGCCACATCTTGCGCAGATTGTCCCTGCCCCAAAAGAAGCATATCCGTTACACCGGCAGCTTTAACGGCAGCCGTCACCAAACTCGCGGCTGTAGGCTTAATGCCTGCGGCGTTGACTTCACCAATCACTAAAGCTCGCATAAACATTCTCCTTCCTACAGTACTTTTGCTTCGGTCTGAAGCTTGTTGATGAGTTCAGACACAGAACTTAACATCTGACCGTTCTTTTCTTTTTTCGGCATGCTGTAGCTCACCGGTTTGAGGCGATGAGCGATGTCAACGCCGAGTGTACCCACTTCAATTGTTTCCACCGGCTTTTTCTTGGCTTTCATCATGTTGGGCAACGTTACATAACGCGGTTCAGCCAAACGCAAGTCCGCCGTAATAACAGCGGGAAGCTTAACAGCCACTGTCTGCACGCCCCCATCAACCTCACGAGTTACCAATGCTTCAGCACTATTGGCGATTTCCAACTTGGAGGCAAAACTGGCTTGTGGGATATTGCAATAAGTAGCAAGCATTTGTCCAACCTGATTGGCATCATTGTCAATGGCCTGTTTGCCCACAATGATCATGTCGGGATTTTCTTTTTCGACGATTTTTTGAAGGATCTTGGCCACTTGCAACGGTTGAATCAACTCTTCACTCAGGACGTGAATCCCACGGTCAGCCCCCATCGCCATGGCTACGCGTAACGTATCGAGACTTTTCTGAGCTCCAATCGTTACGGCCACCACCTCAGAGGCGATTCCCTTTTCCTTCAATTGAACGGCGCACTCAGTGGCAATTTCATCGAAGGGATTAATAGACATTTTGACTGTGGCTGTATCAGGCTCACCCGCCTCATTGAGGCGGACTTTCACGTTGTAGTCAACAACCCGTTTCACGGCTACCAATATTTTCATAAAACCTCTTTTTACCCGCTTTCACGAGCAACACATCATAGTTTTTCAGATTCTGCCCATTATATAGAGCCACCATCAGAATTCATCATCATCACGACGATCATCTGTCAGGCGCTCTCCCCAACCAGCGCTAGCGAATGCAGCCTTAAGCACCTGTGTACCGGTTTCAGCAAATGCGGCCGGATCGGACAGAGTGCGGCGATAAAAGCGAGCACCGGCTAGTCCTTGCAAAAGACCAATCATCGCTTTGGCCGTTGCGCGAGGTACATGACTGTCAGTCGGTGTTTCGCGGCGAATATATTGAGTCATTATCTCAATTAATTCTTCGCGGCTTGCAACCGGATGCATATCCGCAAAAAGTCTGGCATCCACATCACTTAAAACCCACGGCGTCTTATAGGCTGCTCGGCCCATCATTACTCCGTCAACCTTTTGCAGCAACTCTTCAGCCAACTCTAACGTATCAACTTGTCCATTAATGACAATGGTGGCTGTCGGAAAATCCCGTTTCAAATCAAAAGCGACTTCTCGTCTTAGTGGCGGTACCTCGCGGTTTTCTTTCGGACTTAATCCTTTTAACCAAGCATTGCGTGTATGTACGATAAAGGTTCTAACACCGGCTTCGTAGAGCGTTCCGACAAAGTCACGAACAAAACCATAATCTTCCACCTTGTCAATGCCGATACGGTGTTTGACCGTCACATCAATATCGACAGCGTCCTGCATCGCCTTGCAGCAATCGGCCACCAATTGAGGCTCGGCCATCAAACAGGCTCCGAATGAACCGCGTTGCACACGTTCACTGGGGCAACCGCAATTGAGATTAATTTCATCATAGCCCCAATCTTGGGCAATCTTGGCACATAAAGCCAAGTCCTTCGGATCGCTGCCGCCTAACTGCAGGGCCACCGGGTGCTCTTCTTTATTGAAGTTCAGATGTCTGGCTTTATCACCGTAAATAATGGCGCCCGTTGTCACCATCTCTGTGTACAGTCTCGCATGTCGAGACAGTTGCCGATGAAAATAGCGGCAGTGACGATCGGTCCAGTCAAGCATCGGCGCCACACAAAAGCGCCAGGGATTGTATTGGGTCATATTTTCGAAAAAGGCCACTCGTACCTTGCGATAAGAGTGGCCTGACAGTTAAAAAATTAATCGTTAACGAGTCTGCACGTAATCACGCAGTCTTTCAGCAAAATCCGGGCTGCGCAATTTACGAATGGCCGCGCTTTCGATCTGACGAACGCGTTCACGCGTCAAACCCATTGAGCGACCCACTTCCTCGAGCGTATGGTCATGACTGGTTCCGATTCCGTAGCGCAAACGCAGAACCGTAGCTTCACGATCGGTCAAACGATCAAGTGATTTTTTAATCTCTTCTTCCATCGCTGTCACCATGAAGCGGCGTTGTGGATCCTGTTCTTCATCACCGCGGACAAAGTCAAGCTTTGTTGCGTCTTCATCGTCACCAATCGGTGCGTCGATGGATTCAACACCACGCATGGCTTGGATCAACAACTGTACCTTGGGTAACGGCACTCCGGACAATTGAGCCAATTCATTGTCAGAGGGCTGTTTGCCGTGCTCTTGCAGGTATTTTTGCTTAATGCGACGAATCTTGTTGTAAGACTCTGTCATATGCACCGGAATACGAATCGTATTACCGTAGTCTGCGACCGCACGCGTTACAGCCTGACGCACCCACCATGTAGCATAGGTTGAGAACTTATAGCCACGGCGGTATTCAAACTTATCCACAGCCTTCATCAAACCCAAATTGCCTTCCTGGATGAGGTCCGGCATGGCCAAACCGCGATTAACATAGCCCTTGGCAATAGAAATAACCAAACGAAGGTTGGCTTCGATCATCTTAGCCTTAGCCTTAGACAAACTTGCTTGAGCAACGGTCATGCTGCGGTGCAGATCCCGCTGTTCGGCGATGGGCAAACTTGCATCGTCCTGCAATCCGATCAGTCGGGCCTGCAACTCTTCGAAAACACCACGGTTGTGTTCCAACGCCGCAGACCAGGACTCACCGCTTGCCACTTCATCATTGAGCCATTGGCGATCACAACAGCGTTCATTAAATCCTTTGACGAAACGTTCTTGAGGCATGTGAGCCTTGTTGACCATCACGTCGCGCATGGCATACATGGTATCGGTCACCTTGGACATATGTTCGGCGAGGATATCGGCCAAATGCGTCACCGTCTTCACAGAGAAACGCACGATGGACAGTTCATCGGAGATATTTTGGCGAGCACGCTCGAAATCCTTCTTCTTAGCAGGATCACCGAAACTTTCTCGCATCGTCTCAAGGTATCCCTTCAAACGATCAAACATCTCCAGAGCACGCTCTTTCATTTCCTCAAGCTGCTCAACCGTCATAGCGGCAGCACCGATATCGGTGTTCAAATCGCCACTGTCGTCTTGAATTTCTTCTCCGGCCACGTCGGTGAAACCGTCGATCACGTTGTCGATCGTTTCGGATCCTTCACGAATCTTTTGAGCCAAGACCAACAACTCTTGAATGGAGAGCGGCGACATCAGTACCACCTGTACCAAACGGGCGCGGTGCTGTTCGATACTCTTGGCGACTTCAATTTCGCCTTCACGGGTTAAGAGTTTATGGCTGCCGACACCACGCAAATAGGCGCGAAGCGGATCTTTGGAAAGACCAGCGCTTTCTTCAGGTGTCAAAATCGTTGCGGCATCTTCTTCATCGATATCATCATCGACCGTTGCCTGTTGCTCGGCCAACATCGCCACCGTGTCTTCGTCAGGCGTGTGGTCAAACACCTGCACACCGAAGCGGCCCAAACCCAATGTGATTTCCGTCAAGGCATCTTCAGAGCGTAAGGCGCTTTCGGGCAACAAGTCATTGATTTCAGCGATGGTCACCCAACCACGCGAACGGCCGAAACGAACCAATTGGCGATAGCCGTTTTCGGCGCCTTCTTCATGCTCAGGCTGCACAGGCATCAAGTCAGCGATCGGGTCACTCTTTTTGCGTCCGCCCTTTCGCTTTTCTACCTTGGGAAGCTCCTCAAAACCGTCTTCGAAACCTTCTTCAGACAGCTCCTCAGCTTCTTCAATCTCTTCTTCGAGCTCTTCTTCATCGAGCTCCTCTTGGGCATACTCGTCATCATCGAGCTTTAAACTGCCCTTGAGATCAAAATCCAACTGCTCATGTGAGTGCAACCACTCATTGAGATCTTCACCCATAGAAGCCTCATTGACCAAAACCTCTGCCTTATCGGCGCTGCGGTCCGTCTTTTTAGAGGTTGCTTTTTTGACAGTCGCTTTTTTCATCATTTCGTACAAATATTCAGTAACTTCATCGGAAGGAAAATACCCAACTTGCGAACAACGAAGGCAAAACTTACAACGCGCAAATTCCTATGGAACAAAAGTTCCCACGGCACCTATTCTTTACTCGTGCCGACATCATTGCAATAAACAGAATTTCGCGTTCTTAGCCTTTGACCCACGCAAGAGAGTTTTCTCCAACCGGTCCGATCAGCATTGCTGCCAACCCGATTCCCGTTGATTATTTCACCTGAGAGCTTTATTCTTTCAGAAGAAAGACAAACACCTTCAGGTAAAACCCGAATTTACAATAAGCAGAGGTTTCGGGGCTAAGATATACAGATACAGACTAGATTCGTCCTATGACGAAGGGCCACCAAACCGCTACTGCGAACTTATTAAGATACACTAGAAAAGAAAAGCCTGTGCAACAAAATTCACAGGCTTTTTTATTTATTTGATATAGATCAAATTATTTTAATGTTATCACTATCTAAGAATCCCCTAAGCTTATTCGCTCTACTGGGATGACGAAGCTTTCTAAGCGCTTTCGCTTCGATTTGGCGAATGCGCTCACGGGTCACAACAAATTGGCGCCCTAGTTCTTCAAGTGTGTGTTCCGTACTGGTATCGATACCGTACCGAAGCATAAGCACTTTAGCCTCTCGAGGCGATAATGAGGCAAGCACTTCGTGGACCACCTCTTTGAGATTATCATTTTCAGCTCTCTCAAGCGGTCCTAAAGAAGTTTTGTCCTCGATGAAATCAACCAGATGAGAATCCTCTTCATCGCCTACCGGAGAATCAATTGAGACGGGCTCACGGCGAGCCCGCATAATAGTTCGGACACGTCGCTCTGTGAGTCCAACCTCTTGAGCTAAGTAGGCGTAAGAAGGCTCATGGCCGTATTCTTGCTGATATTGTTTTGAAATTCGCGTGATTTTGTTGAGCGTTTCAACCATGTGTACCGGAATGCGGATGGTTCGCCCTTGATCAGCCAGCGCACGAGTGATCGCCTGACGTATCCACCAAGTCGCATACGTTGAAAACTTGTAACCGCGTCTGTATTCAAATTTATCAACCGCCTTCATCAAACCGAGGTTGCCTTCCTGAATTAAATCCAAGAATTGAAGTCCGCGGTTTAGATAGTGCTTTGCAATAGAAATCACCAGGCGCAGATTGGCATTGATCATCTCTTGTTTAGCTTCACGCACACTTTGCTCGGCTTTGCACATTTGAGCATAAAGTTCACGCATGCGTTGAGCTGGCAACCTTGCCTCTCTGGCCAACGAACTATATACGGACTGCACGTGCAAAATGGAGTCAAAATTCTTCTCTAGCGCCAAGACGTAAGGCCTATCGGATTTCAAACAGGCGCGTAAAGCACTTTCCGAGAAACCTTCATCTCGAAATAGCCGTCCAAACTCAGCCTTGGGCATTCCGACAACATCAACCAAAAGTCTTTGAGCATCCTGCTCAATACGTTTAAACGCTTCGGCCTTGTCATGTAATAAGTCTGACAATGTACGAACCGTCGAAGCCGTAAAGCGCACACGCATTAATTGCTCTTTAACCGCCACTTCAAGCTGACGATACTGATCACTGTCCACGGGCAATTGGCTCATGCAATCAAAATATCCCTTGCAGGTATCAAGGATGTCAAGCGTCGTTTCTTTAAGCACTTTAAGTTGCTCTGAACTCATGGCCGAAGCCCCAATTGAGACTTCCTGCACATCGTCATCGGCTTCTTCGTCATACTCCGGCATTTTCTCTTCGGTCATTGAAACCGAATCAATATCCTCGTCTGTCACTCCATCGACAATGGCCTCGACGCTCACTTCATCGGCGCGAAGCATATCGGCCATGTCCACAAGCGTTTTCAATGCCGAGGGACTGTCGGCGATTGCTTCCATCATTGCCTGAAAGCCGTTTTCAATACGACGGGCAATCGAGATTTCTTCTTCACGCGTTAAAAGGGGGACTGCTCCCATTTCACGTGTGTACATTGTCATAGGATCCGACGTTCTCGACACATCGCTTTCAACAAGCGAGAGAACATCCTCGTCATCGTCCTCATCGCCGTCTTCCTGTACAAGCGATAAAGGCGAATCATTGAGCAAAATTTCATCTTCAGCCGGCGGCTGCTCAAGCACTTGAATACCTAAGAAGCTGAAAGCGTGCTCAAGTTTAGCGATGGCTTCATCTTCATCTTCAACCTGCTCGGGCAATACCTCTGATAGCTGCTCGTAGGTAACAAAGCCATTTCGTTTAGCCGAGACGATCAAAGCACGAAGTTTTTGCAAACGCAATTCGCTTGCCCCGTTTTGATAGACCTTTTCGAGCGATTTTTTCAAACGCATTCTTTTGCGTTTGGTGTTACTCGCTTGCGGCAAGATACTCGGATCAGGCGTCTGGATCCGAAGCGGTTGATCAAAAAGAATATCGATGGTGGTTTCCGCAGAGCAGGCGGATTGAACAGTCAGCGGTTCGCTTTTGGACGACTTTTTCTTTCGAGTAGCCATACACACACTCTATGCCTTCGTCACAACACCGGGGCGGACGGAAAAACAGCTAAGGGAGAGTTCGGGTCGTTTGCGAATCAAAGGGCTCGCAAATCATCTCCGCAATCGTCTATCGATGAAACAATCTTTTATTGTTGCGGATGGTTTTGCGATTATACGAGCTTTAACGGGCGATTGGGCAAGTAAAAAATAGGGACTTTCGCTTGTATCAGCCACTTAGACGGCTGTCTAAAACAAAATCGACAGCCTGAGAGCTTTCATCGATGAGCGATCGATGAATATCCTGTCTGCGCTTAAAAAGACGTTCCAAATACTGAGACTCGACCGGCTCGCCTCGCTCTTCCATGCTTAAAAGCTCGGCTATTTGTGCATCGAGCTGCGCTTTTTCTAATTTCAAAAAAGCACACTTGATTTCAAATTCTGCCACCGCTTCGGGCGTTTGCAGCACCTCTTCCTCGGAAGCCAAATCCGCCAAACGATTGTAGAGGGGATCGCCCTGCATAAAGGACAGTAAATAGCCCGTTGTCAGTTTTGACTCTTCAAAACCCTCACCTTTGGAATGATCTTGAGCTAAATGCCAGAGTCTGACAATCGCCTCTTCCCACTCATCAACGGTATCGAGCATCTCGTATTCAATCTGATCGGAATACTTGATTAACCAAGACGGGTGCGTCACGAAGCACTGCAATAATCGGCGCTTGATGTTGGTAAACACCGGCCCCGTTGTCACAGGTCGTACGGGACGCTTGGAGCGTTCACCCTGTTTGGTATCTCGTCCATAACCGGAAAGCGCTTTGGCCGGTTTAGTCTGCGGAACATCCAAAAGCGTCACCCCGCAAAGCGAAGCAACTTCGGCCGGTTCCATGCGAACGGCCGCCGCAAACTCCTGCACCAACAGTTGCCTGAGCGCATGAGCGGTCATTCGCTGTAACAAGGGTTTTGCAATCGCAACAGCCTGAGCCCGTTCCTCGGCTGTACGCAGTCCCTGTCCTTGACTGACTTCCCGAACAATGTCCATGACAAAAAATTTGGACAACGGAAAAGCGGAGCGCAACTGTGCTTCAAAAGCTTCCGGCCCCTGACTTTTGATCAGACTGTCCGGATCTTCATCTTGCGGCAAAAGCACAAAATGAGCAGTTTGGGTATCAGTGATGATGGACAGAGTCGACTCCATCGCCCTTCGAGCAGCCTTAAAACCAGCCGCATCTCCGTCAAATGAGAAATAAACATGATCGGAGAGCTGAAACAGTTTTTTTACGTGCTCAGGTGTAATGGAGGTGCCGAGAGCAGCAACGGTTTCCAAGAAGCCGCCTTGGGACATCTGGATAACATCCATATAACCTTCGCACACAATGGCGCGGCCCTTTTTATGAATGGCATCCCGAGCCTCGTAGAGACCGTATAACTCCTGACTCTTGTGATAAACGGGTGTTTCCGGTGAATTCAGATACTTAGGTTCCTCTCCGGGGGCCATCGTTCTTGCCCCAAAGCCAATCACCTGTCCCCGGGGATTGCGAATCGGGTACATCACTCGGCTTCTGAAACGATCGTAGCGATGACCGTCTTTGGCAATCACCAAACCGGACTCTTCCAATTTAGGATCATCATAGGCTTTATCTTTAAAGATCGCCTCCAGACCTTGCCAAGCATCAGGCGACAAACCCAATTGAAATTTATTGACGGTCTCTTCCGTGATACCGCGTCCCTTGAGATACTCAATGGCGTGGCGATCATGAAAAAGAGTTTGATGATAAAAATCCGCCGCTTGGGCCAGATAATCAGTAAGTGTTTTAGCTCGAGCCTGACGGATCTTGGCTTGACGATCTTCGGGAACTTCCATCCCTAAATCGTCAGCAAGCTCTTTAATAGCTTCAGGAAAGGACAGTCCCTTGAATTTCATCAAAAAGGTAATCGCCGTGCCGTGTTCGCCGCAACCGAAGCATTTAAAAAATTGCTTACTGGGGTTAACGGCAAACGAGGGCGTTTTTTCCTTATGAAACGGACAACAGGCCATCCAGTTGCTGCCTTTGTGCTGCAACTTCACATAGCGTCCGATCACCTGCACGATATCCGTGCGGGAAAGAACCTCTTCGATAAAACTCTCGGGAATCATTAAGCGAAGTGTCCGATCTGTGGTTTTAAGCGGTCAACTTTTGCTTAATCAGCGCGGAAACCTTACCCATGTCAGCGCGACCGGTAAGCTTGGGCTTGACCGCGCCCATCACTTTACCCATAGCGGCCATGCCGTTAGCACCGATGGCGGCGATGGCTTCATCGATGATGGCAAGAATTTCTTCTTCGGTCAGAGGCTTAGGCAAATAGGTCGATAAGACATCAATTTCAGCCTGTTCTTTATCGGCCAAGTCTTGACGACTGGCTGCCGTGTATTGTTCGATGGAATCGTGGCGTTGCTTGACGAGTTTAGCGATGATCGAGATGATCTCGGGATCTGCGCACTGAACACGTTCGTCCACTTCTTTTTGCTTGATAGCAGCCATCAAGAGACGAATAGCTCCCAAACGAGCTGCATCGTGAGCTTTCATCGCGGCCTTCATATCGGCCATGATCTGTTCTTTAATCGTCATTTCCATTCCTTTGAAAAAAAAACGCGTGCAACCTCTCTCTTCAGTCAGAGCTTTGCACGCGTGATTTTGGCTTAAAGCACAAAGCTCAAGCCCTGACGGTCCCTGCGCTAGATCGGACCGTCAACTGTATGCGGTCCGAAAATTAGTAGAGCTTCTTCGGCAACATTTGGCTGCGCAAGCGCTTGTAGTGACGCTTGATGGCAGCAGCCTTCTTACGCTTACGTTCAGCCGTGGGCTTTTCATAGAACTCACGAGCACGCAATTCGGTCAAAAGACCGCTCTTTTCAATGGTGCGCTTGAAACGGCGAAGAGCGGTTTCAAACGGTTCGTTTTCTTTAACACGAATAGTGGGCATCAGGCACCTTACCTGTCAATAAAAAAATGTTGCGGTATTGATTTACCGATCTGATCAGTGCGCACAAATCCATCTCGGAATGTATCGCACGACCTCCGAAAGTTGCATATTTTCGCATAAAATACGGATAAAAGGAAATAGTCCTTTCATTTTTTTGTCTTTTTTCTTGCAGAATCAATATAACTTATTGATTCTTTTGATATTTATGCTCATTCTTGGTTTAGAGTCCTCTTGTGACGAAACGGGCGTTGCTCTCATTGACAGCGAAAAAGGCTTATTGGCTCATGCCGTGCACACCCAAATTGACATGCACCGACTTTATGGCGGCGTGGTTCCTGAATTGGCCAGCCGAGACCATATCCGTCGCGTTATTCCGCTCATTGAACAAGTGCTCGAAGAGGCTGGCAAAACCAAGACTGACCTTGATGCCATCGCGGTTACGCAAGGACCGGGCTTGGCCGGCGCTCTTTTAGTGGGCGTAAGCGTTGCTCATGCGCTCGCTTTTGCGTTGGATATTCCAGTTATTGGTATTCACCACATGGAAGGGCACCTGCTGGCTAATTTATTGGCCGATCCCGCTCCCGAATTTCCGTTTATCGCGCTTTTAGTATCAGGCGGCCACACCCAAATCATGAAAGTCAACCGCTTCGGAGACTATGAACTGTTGGGCGACACGCTCGATGATGCTGTGGGTGAAGCCTTTGATAAAACGGCACAGCTCTTGGGCATGTGCTACCCGGGCGGTCCCGCCGTGAGCGCTTTAGCCGAGAAGGGCACGTCCGGCGCCATTGAACTGCCCCGTCCCATGATTCATTCACCCAATCTTGACATGAGTTTTTCGGGTTTAAAAACCGCGGTATTGACCGCCGTTAAAAATGCACCCGATGCAACGGATGAAACCTTTCGCGCCAATTTAGCCCGAGCTTTTGTGGATGCCGTCGTGGATGTTTTGGCGGCAAAAACTGTCAAGGCAATGAAGCAATCAAAAATGAAAACGCTTGTGGTCGCAGGAGGCGTGAGCGCCAACAAGCAGCTTCGCAACCGCTTGGTTTATGAAATGCGCAAACGCGGCATGAAAGTATTCTTTCCGCCCATCAAACTGTGTACAGATAATGGGGCGATGATCGCCACTGCCGGTTTAGAGCGAATGAAGCACATGAGCGCCGATGACATTAATCGTCATTTTAAGAATATGAAATTTGGTGTTAAGCCTCGTTGGCGGCTTAAAGAAGCCGCCGCGGATATCATTCACTAAAGATCTTTGAGCGTACGAGTCAAAATTTGCACGCCGGACAAAAAGTCTTCCATTCGCATGGCTTCGCGATGATTGTGTGAACCGTTTTGATTAGCGATAAAAATCATCGCCATCGGGATGCCTTCCTGAGCAATATCACCGGCATCATGGCCGGCGCCCGAAGGCATACGAATAACCGGAATATTTTCTTGAGCAGCCGAAGATTCCAATTTATTAATTAAGTGCCCGTCACTTAAGGCTGGCTCAATGTAGAACGCCTGATCAAATTCGAAGCGAACACCAAAGTCAGCTTCTATCTTTCGAGCTTCTTTTTTAAAGAGCTCATAGAAATATTCTCTCGTTTGTACTGAAAGTGTGCGGATATCAAGGCTAAAGGTTACTTCGCCGGAAATGATGTTAAAGCTCTGTGAAGGCGGCGTATTAACAACACCGTTGGTGTAGACCAAATCATCGCCCGCTTTGAGCCTTTCAATCCAGTGCGCGCGCATGACGGCAAAAAGCTGAGCGACAGCAGCCACGGCATCGTGTCTAAACTCAAAATCAATGGCACCAGAATGAGCGGTTTCCCCCAAGCACCGAATAGCACGGTGAAAGACATTGCCTCGAATACCAGTTACCAGGCCAACCTTTGCTTGAGAAGATTGTTCCAACTTCGGCCCTTGTTCAATGTGTAATTCAAAATAAGCCGCCACATCCTTCGGATTTAAGTAGGCCTTGCCTTGAACTAACGCCTGCGGATTAATCCCGCAGTCTTGCATCGATTCCCCCAAAAGCTTACATTCGGGCCGATAACGACGATTCAAGTCTTCGGGCGTCAATGTTCCTAAGATCGCACGAGAACCGATTAGGCCTTGTTCTTCACAACGGAAAGCCACAACGTTTAAGTTACAATCCAATTGAATGCCTGACTCTTTAATGGCTTTGGCTGCACAAAGTCCTGACACGATACCGGCCAATCCATCAAAATTTCCGCCTTCAGGAACGCTATCGGCGTGACTGGCCACCATTAAAAACGGCCTCTCCGGATGTTTTCCTTCAAGAGTCATCCAAAGATTGCCCGCCTCGTCATACGAGCAGTTCATGCTTAAATCAAGGGCGACTTTTTCAAGATACCTCAATACCTGAGTTTCTTTTTCCGAATAACCCAAACGAGTAACGCCCAGGTCGGATTTCGACATCTCACGAACATCAGTGAAAATTTTCTGAGCAAAATCTTTTTCCGTTTGCATTTTTTGCTACTCCTAACCGAGTCTCATCGTTTTCTGCCGTACGGTCTCCCATACGATTTCCACCAATTGGTGGTTAATCCGCATTGGCGCAATCAACCGGCTTTGCTCCCAATTCATCGACCAAAACAGAAGGGTTGATTTTCACAATAAAACCGCGGCGCCCCCCGTTGATGTAAATTTCCGGCAATTCCAAAATCGTCTTTTGCACGTATACCGGCATACGTTTTCGAGTTCCAAAGGGCGAAGTACCGCCAACTTGATAGCCGCTATTGCGTTGAGCTTGCTCGGGCTTACAAGGTGCGATATGTTTTGCTCCCACTTGACGGGCAAGATTTTTGGTACTGACTTCACAGTCACCATGCATAAGAATCACCAAGGGCTTCGCGTGCTCGTCTTCCATAATGAGTGTTTTTACAACCGTGTGGTGATCTAAACCGAAAGCGGCGGCAACGGAGGCTGTACCGCCGTGCTCAACATACTCGTAAGAAAAGGGTTCAAAGGCGACCTTATGTTGTTTGAGCCAATCGGTGGCCGGTGTCGCACTTTGATGTTTTTCTTTAGACATAATCGTTCCTTTCACTTTTTTATCAAAGACCCGCTGGCAACGGGAAAGCAATCCTGTCGGGCACGCCCGGCATGGTCTCTACAGAGGTGGCCCCGTTTGCCTTTAAGTATTCCACCACGCCTTGAACCAAATGCTCAGGCGCTGAAGCGCCGGCTGTCAGCCCCACCTTTTCCACGCCATCAAACCAAGAGGGTTCAATATCTGCAACGCTGTCAATTAAAAATGCGCGAACACCTTCACGCTGGGCCTTATCACGGAGTCTGCGGGAATTCGAACTGGTACTGGATCCAATCACCAACACCAAGTCAACCATGGCCGCTAATTTCTTTACAGCTTCCTGACGACTTTGCGTGGCGTAGCAAATATCCGCTGCCGACAATGAGCGAATGGATGGGAAACGGGCCTTCAACCGAGCAATGACTTCTTTCGTTTCATCCGTCGACAAAGTGGTCTGCGTCACATAACCGACTTTATTGGGATCGGGCACGTTAAGAGCGTCAACTTCTTCATCAGTGTAGACACGGTAGATGTTGTTGTCGACCTGTCCCATGGTCCCTTCCACTTCCGCATGTCCTTTGTGACCGATCACAATAACCGTCAATCCCTCTTCATGCATTTTGACGACCTCTCGGTGCACTTTCATTACCAAAGGGCAGGCGGCATCAAAAAGACGAATCTTTCGTCCTGAAGCGTACGCTTTAACACTTTTGGGAACACCGTGGGCCGACAAAATAGCCGTTGCTCCATCGGGCACTTCGCTTAGATGATCAACAAAGATCGCGCCTTTTTCTTTCAGTTCATTGACCACCGTCTTGTTATGAACAATTTCATGACGGACATAAATCGGACTGCCGTAGACAGCCAAGGCCTTTTCCACAATCGCAATGGCCCGATTGACACCGGCGCAAAAACCTCGCGGCTGAGCTAATAAAACCTGCATGGATGTTCCCCTCAAAATATTTCAAAAGTCTACCGTTTTTTAATCATCTCGTTTTCATCATTTGGGCTTAATCGTTAAATTTTTTAGCGTATTTTGTGCAAACAGTCGCAGAAAATTTGAATTAGTATTGACCTTGGCTTTCAATCAACAAAACAGCAGTATTAAAAAACAAAACTTCAGCTACTTTTATGCGCCCCACCAACACCATCCTCGGACAACACTTCAGCATCGCAGGACAGTTGCGCTTCACATTCCCTCGCATGCTGATGTCGCTTTTCATCATGAGCTATATGGTGGCCGATGGTGTTTTAATCAGTCGCTACATGGGCACCGTGGCGCTAGCCTCTCTAAATATGATCTTCCCGCTTGCCATCTTTTTGGGTGCAGTCGGCATCATGCTTTCTGCCGGTGGCGGCTCCGTTGTCTCACGACGCATGGGGGCCGGCGACTCAGCTGGCGCCGACCGAGCCCTAAGCACACTGGTTTACGCGGAATTTGCCTTTGGAGTCATCGTGGGACTCTTGGGTATTTTGTTATTAGATCCTCTGTTGGACTTTCTTAATGTCAACGAAGAGCAATACGCCTATGCCTATGAGTACCAAATTGTTTGGCTTGCCTTCATGCCCTGCTTTTTATTGAGCGTGTTGTCTCAGACTTTTTTCACTGTAGCGGGATTCCCCAAACTGGGCCTGGCCGTTTCAATCGCCTCGGGTCTTACCAATGTTGTTTTGGATATTGTTTTTATGGGGCCTTTCGGTTGGGGTATGTATGGCGGAGCACTGGCGACGGTTATCTCCTGGATTGTCGCGGCGGTGGCCGGAGGCATTTTCTTTTGCCGAACGAAAGCCCCTATCAAAATCATTTTGACTCGTCCCGACTGGGCAGCTCTTAAAGGCGCATGTACAAGCGGATTTTCTGAAATGGTGGGCAGTCTTTCCTCTTCCGTTACGCTTTACTTATTTAATGCAGCTTTTATGTATTGGTTGGGTGTTGACGGTGTGGCCGCTTTAACCATTGCATCCTATTCAACGTATGTTTTTAATTCCATCTTTTATGGTTTTTGTGAAGCCACCGGTCCGATTCTAGGCTATAAATACGGCGAACAGAACTGGACAGAATTAGCCTGTGTCTTTAAAAACAGTCTCGTCATCATGACGATATTCTCGCTTGCAGCCTATGGTATGTCGGTTATTTTCGCCGCTCCCGTCTTGGCTTTCTTCACTCCGAGGGACTCGGCGGTCTTTGAACTCGTTTTAGCCAATTTCGGCTACTTTGCACTTTCCTTGTTACTTCTGTGTCCCAATATGTTTGCCGCCTACCTCTTCACAGCCATGGGAGATGGCAAACGCGCAGCCATTGTCTCTTTTTGCAGAACGTTTCTATTTACCGTTCTGGCTATCGAGTGTCTGCCGCTTTTAATCGGCGAGATTGGTCTTTGGCTTTCTGTGCCGCTAGCTGAAACACTGACTTTCATTTTGAGCGTTACACTCATCATCCGCAATAAACGACGCTATGGCTACGATGGACAGCCCGCCCTTGTCATTAATAGAGACTAGGGCTATCACCTCATAAAACTTATAAAAATTTGCGTATGCAGGGGGCGATGAGTATAATGCTCGATACCGTTGACCCCACCGAGGTGAGATGCATTACTTCGGGCGGGTTGTTTTTGTTTTAATTTTTTGACTGGAGTTAGCGATGGCACGAGTGTGTCAAGTCACCGGCAAAGCGCCGATGGTCGGCCACCGCGTCTCTCACGCAAACAACAAAACCAAGCGTCGTTTCATGCCCAATCTTCAATATCGTCGTTTTTGGGTTGAAAGCGAAAACCGTTGGGTTCGTTTGCGTCTGACGGCGGCAGGTCTTCGTACGGTCGACAAGCTCGGTATTGATGCGGTCTTAGCGGACCTCCGCGCCCGCGGCGAAATCTAATAGGAGTTCACCATGGCAAAGGGTAACCGTGAAAAGATCAAGTTAGAGTCGACCGCCGGTACGGGTCACTTCTATACGACGACCAAGAACAAGCGTACGAGCACGGGCAAGATGGAAATTTCCAAGTATGACCCGGTTGCTCGCAAGCATGTGGTTTATAAGGAAACGAAGCTCAAGTAATTGAGTATCGTACCGACCAAAAAGCCCGATTTTTCGGGCTTTTTCTATTTCTACTCGTTTTTTCTTCAATTCTCTCATTAATCCTTTTTTCCATTGAGAGATCACACTCTTTCCCCTATCATTGA
The DNA here is from genome assembly GCF_023336895.1 of Parasutterella secunda. Lineage (GTDB taxonomy): Bacteria > Pseudomonadota > Gammaproteobacteria > Burkholderiales > Burkholderiaceae_F > Aphodousia > Aphodousia faecalis. Next base: position 47,291 of record NZ_JAMBLT010000009.1, on the reverse strand, counting down.
ATCACGCTTTAACCAGTATTCGGATATCCGGCGGAGTTTTTCACGTGCAAACCGTTTTTCACACTCCATTTCTACGAGCAATCTTTGCTGTATCTGTTTCTATTTGGCTGACAGCTTGTTCGCCGTCTGATACCGATAAAAATACTCAAGATCGTTTCCATCTGGAATACGCCAGCATGAAAGATATTCGAGATATCAATCCTCACCTCTACTTAGGGGAAATGGCGGCTCAGGCCATGGTTTTTGAACCTCTGGTCATCAATACTGCAAAAGGCGTTGAACCGTGGCTTGCCAAAAGTTGGGATATTTCCGCTGACGGCAAAACATACACTTTTCATCTGCGTGAGGGTGTTCGTTATACCGACGGTCACCCCTTTACCGCGCAAAGCGTGAAAGCCAATGTTGATGCAATCCTGGAAAATAAAATTCGTCATGCATGGCTCAATTTAGTCAATGAAATCGAGTCTCACCGTGCGCTTGATGAATTAACGTGGGAACTGCACTTAAAACATCCCTATTTCCCTACATTGATTGAGCTCGGTGTTTCCAGACCTTTTCGCTTCATATCTCCCGCCTGCATGGATAACGGTCACACGAATAACGGTGTGAAGTGCCTGGCAGGAACCGGACCATGGAAACTTTCCGAACACAAGCGAAACCAGTACGCGGTCTTTAGCACAAACGAGACCTACTGGGGTGAAAAACCAAAATTAAAATCGATCCGATGGAACGTGCTGCCTGACGCACAAACCATGTTGATGGCACTTCAAAAAGGAGAGATTGACCTGATATTCGGCGCCGACGGTGACCAATTGACAAGCGATGCGTTAAGCATGCTGCAAAAGAGCCATTCTCTATCGGTTTCTTTAAGTGAGCCCATTGCAAGCCGAGCCATTTTATTAAACACCAAGAGAGCTGTTACCGCAGACTTGACACTGCGTCTTGCTATCGCTCACGCCATTGACAGGCAAGCAATTGCGAAAGGAGTTTTGAACAACCTTGAAGAGCCTGCGCCAACCCTTTTTGCCCGCAATGTCCCCTACTGCGACGTTGATTTAAAAATCCGTGAATACAGTCCACAGAAAGCTCGAGATCTTCTTGATCAAGCGGGGTGGCTTGCGTCTCAAGACGGCATTCGGGAGAAAAACGGGATAAAAGCTGAAGTTGCCTTCTACTATAATGCGCAAAACGCACAGGAAAGAACCATTGCCGAAGTCATTCAAGCCGATTTGGCTCAAGTCGGCATTAAAGTGAACCTTTTCGGTGAGGAAAAACAGATTTTCCTCGATCGCCAAAGAAGCGGCGATTTTGATCTGCAGTACGCGCTTTCGTGGGGAGCTCCGTATGACCCACAAAGTTATCTTTCATCCTGGCGCATTCCTGCGCACGGAGACTACCAAGCTCAGCTGGGACTGCCCAATAAAGAAAAAATTGACCGCTTGATCGGAGACTTCATGATCGAGATGAATGAAGATAAACGACAGGCTCTGGTCTCAACGATTCTTGAAGCTATTCACAATGCTGATGTGTACGTGCCGATTTCGTACTCCAGAACCAAAGCGGTTCACACGCCGTCATTAAAGGGAGTGGATTTCAAAGTTTCACAGTACGAAATTCCGTTTGAATCCATGTACTTTGAATCAGGTAATCAGCCATAATTGCTGTGTTGATTTTCTGCAATAGAACAAATGCTCCGCTTTTTCCTCAAACGTTTGCTTTTCATGGTGCCGATATTAATCGGCATCACAATCATTACGTTTGCCATTGCGGAATTTTCATCGACTGATCCGGCCGAAGCCTCCATTCGCGTAAACGGCATGCTCCCGACGGCAGAACTCATTGAAGCCACCCGCCAGGAATTCGGACTCGATAAACCTTTTTTGACTCGCTACGCCGATTGGTTGAGCGGCGCTCTTCATGGTGATTTGGGACTAAGTTACGTCACCCGACTTCCGGTTACAAACAGTATCCTCGAAGCCCTTCCCGCTACGCTTTTTCTGGCGCTTACCGCTCTTTTGATCATCATCTCGGTAAGCCTGGCGGCGGGTACCCTTTCAGCCCGAGCGGAAAATTCAAAAACCGATTGGTTTATTCGCGGTTTTATTTTCTTTACATCGTCGATGCCCGGATTCTGGGCAGCTTTAATTCTGATTTGGATTTTTTCGGTCCAGCTCAACGTCTTTCCTACAAACGGAATGCGCTCAACCTCATCGGTTGTATTGCCCGCCGTGACCCTGTCACTTGCCTACATCGGCACCTACATGCGTTTGATTCGCTCAGAGATGATCAAAACTGCCCACGAAGACTGGGTACTTTTTGCTCGCGGCCGTGGCTTATCGGAAAAAAGCATCACGTGGCACATGATTAAAAACTCCTTGCATGCATCACTCACGGCTCTAGGAATGTCTATCCCGAAGCTAATCGCAGGCGCTTTTATTATCGAGACTATTTTTGCTTGGCCGGGAATCGGACGCCTATGTGTGGAAGCGGTATTTAACCGAGATCTGCCAATTATCCAGGCCTACGTGTTGCTGATGGCCACTCTTTTTGTTTTCTTTAACCTAGTGAGTGATCTGCTTGTCACGTTCCTCGACCCAAGGCAAAGAGACAATGAGAAAGGATCGTTATGAAGCGCCTATTCTTTGTCCTTTCTTCACTATGGAATAAACCGGCAGCCCGGTTGGCAGCAGGCTTTCTGTTTTGCGTTTTGACACTGGGACTGTTTGCTCCGGCCTTACCCCTAGCGGATCCCGCCGCTATTGATCTTGGCAATAAATTTATATCTCCTTGCAGTGCCCATTGGCTAGGAACCGATGCTTTGGGACGAGATATTTTTTCAAGGCTGATCTGGGGTATCCGATCCAGTGTCTACACGTCTCTTGTTGCCACCCTTTTAACCGCGCTTTTCGGCACACTCTGGGGACTGGTGAGTGCGGCGGCCAACCGCCAGACCGATGAACTGATGATGCGCTTTTGCGACCTCTGGATGTCCTTTCCGAGTGAAGTGATGATCTTAGCCATGGTGGGGCTTTTAGGGCCGGGAATAGAAAACATCATCATCGGTTGCCTGGTGGCCAAATGGCCATGGTACGCACGCATGATCCGATCACTTGCGAAACGAATCCAAAACAGTGCTTTTATTCGGTTTAGTCTCGTCAATAATGCCGATCGGCGCTGGATTCTGACACGACACCTCTTTCCGAATGTCCTTGCCGATTTCTTTGTGTTAGCAACCTTGGACACGGGAAGCGTTATTTTGATGATTTCCTCCTTATCCTTCTTAGGATTAGGAGTTTCTGCGCCAACGGCCGAGTGGGGCATGATGTTGGCCGAAGCCAAAAACGTCATGACTCTCTACCCCTGGCAAATGCTGCCCGCGGGCTTAATGATTTTATGCACGGTTGTTGCTTTGCACTTTTTGGGCGATGCGCTCGCCCAAGTTTTTGAACCCAAACAAAGAGCATCTTCACACGGAGGTTTTTATGAGCGATAAAAACCTCCGTGTGAAAAACCTCATCGAGGTCAGAAATCTCAAAATTGTGCCCCGCGCCAATCCACGGTACGCCATTCTTAAAGGCATTGACTTTGAAGTCAAAGCCGGCGAATCCCTGGCATTATTGGGCGAGTCCGGCGCCGGCAAGTCCTTAGCCCTTCAGGCCGTCTGCGGACTGCTTCCGCCTTGTCTAGCCGCTTTCGGTTCCGTTAAAGTACATGGCTCTGAAGTTCTGCCTCTGGGTTACAATCGAAGCGACCGCGGCAAAAGTATTCTTTATTTAAGCCAGCAACCGACCACCGCCTTTGATCCGTTAACGAAAGTCGGACCACAGCTCATCGAGACAATCATCACCCACTTTCCGTCGCTCACAAAAGAAGCGGCAAGGAAAACCATTTGTGAAACCTTAAGCTCTCTGCGAATAGCTGACCCGAATTTCGTTCTCACACACTACCCCCACGAGCTCTCAGGCGGCATGCTGCAACGCGCCATGATTGCCTGCGCTTTGATTCTGAAACCCGAAATAGTGGTCGCCGATGAACCAACGAGCGCTCTTGACGCACTTTCTGTTCAAGAAGTCTTGCAGGGACTCAACCGTATCCGAAAAGAGACCGCTGCCACCTTGATTGTGATCACTCATCATTTGTCAGTGGCTCAAGCACTCGCAGATCGGATCATTGTGATGAAAGACGGTCAAATTGTGGAGAGCGGTTTGGCAAATATTGCTAACCAACCCCAAACACCTTATTTCCGGCATTTAGTTGAGATGCGGGAGGAATTAAGTTCCACTTTTAATCAGTTGCAGCTTTCAACAGGGCTAATCGGAGAATCGGGCGAAAATAATTTCCAAAACGTTTCCAATAATCGCCTCATTGAAGTGCATCGACTCTGCAAAGCCTATCCCGCTCACAGACGACTTTTTTCCTCACAGACAAAATTTCATTCAGTTTTAAATGGTGTTGATCTTCAGATTAACCGCGCGGAAATTGTTGGTTTGGCTGGCGCTTCAGGTGTGGGCAAAACAACCTTGGCACGGCTTCTTTTGGGATTGGAAAAGGCGGAAAAAGGCTCTATTTCAATTGAAGGAGAGGATCTTTTTTCCTGGAGGAAAAAGCACCGTGCCAGCATGAGTGTTATTTTTCAAAATTACACCCAATCTGTGGATCCTTCCTGGACAGTACGTGAGATTCTCTCAGAACCCGTTGAACTCAAATGGCAGAATTTAAGTGGAGACGAGAGAAAGTATTTTGAAGAAAAACTGAAAGAAAAATCCCTCAGAGACGCTTTGCAATCCGTTGGACTTGATAAAGACAAACTCAATCGATTCCCTCATGAGCTCTCGGGCGGTGAACTTCAGCGAGTGTGCATCGCGCGGGCTCTCATTGCCGAACCTAAACTAGTCATCTTTGACGAGGCTCTAAGCTCGCTTGACGCCTCAATTCAGGGAGAAATTGTCAAATTACTGAAAAAACTCCCTAAGCGCGATAGCGCCTGGCTTTTTATTTCACACGACTTAAAAGCGCTCACAGCTTTATGCGACCGGATCTTATTCTTGCATGACGGTCAAATTGTTGAATCCATCGCAAAACAAGACTTGTTTAAAGCCAAACACCCCATCGTTCGTCAAATGATTGAAGCCGCCCAATGGCTCTAAGGCGTACAATCGGCAACTGCAACTGATTTTTTTTGCTCGAAAGGATTGCCCGAAGTGGAAGGCTTACTGAAGGTTTTAGGTTTCGTTTTCTTTATTTTTGTGGGTTATTTCCTTAAACGCACACACATTCTCAAAGAGGATACCGTTCATGCGCTCTCGGGGCTTTTACTCTACGTCACGTTGCCCTGTCTGATCCTCGTCTGTTTAAACGGATTGCATATTGAAGCCAGTTACTTTTGGTTGATTGGGTTGGGATTGGCTACAAACTTTTTCATGATTGGCATTGCCTACCTAATCACGCGCAAACACCCGGAAAATCGTCTTTTCGACATGCTCAATCTGTCGGGTTTTAACGTGGGCACTTTCGTGATGCCGTTTCTTCAGACATTTGTCACACCGACCGGCTTTTTATCCATCTGCCTGTTTGACATCGGCAATTCCATCATGTGCACAGGGACGACCTATGCGATCGCCTCAGGTACCGGAACGGGATTAACGTTGGTGAAAACCATTTTGAAGCGCATGTTCAGTTCCGGTCCGATTTGTTCTTACTTTGTCATGCTGATTTTGGCCTTTGTCGGCTACACCTTTCCGGCCACGGTCGTAGATTGGGCAACGATTGGTGCCAACGCCAACGCTTTTTTAGCGATGATATTGCTCGGGCAAAGCATCCGTTTCGTCATGCCCCGTGAGCAACTCAAGGAGTTATTACGACTGCTTGTCATTCGATTGGCCGGCTCCCTTGTGATGTCGCTAGCCATGTACTATCTGTTGCCTTTCCCGTACGAAATCCGAAAAATTCTGGCTCTCATCGCCTGGGCACCGGTACCAGTCGTGGGTCTTATTTTCTGCATAAAAGCCAAATGCAAACCATCAATGGCAGCCAACCTCAATTCACTGTCGGTTGCCTGCAGCGTGGTCATTGTTTCAACGCTTTTATCGATTCTGTGATGAGAAATCTTTAGGCAAACAGCGCGGACGGGTTTTTAAAACAATCAGCCAAGTAACGCTGACCATTACGCCGCAAAATAGCAACACTAAGTCGTACTTCCAGGCGCTGCCCATCACAACCGGGACCCAAAGGGCAGCGCAGATGGCAAAAGAAGATGTTTGGAAAAACTGCTGAATACTGGCGGCCATTCCCCGATTTTGAGGAAAATAATCCAAGTTATAGACCGTCAGAATTGGGCGCACCACGCTCATGGCCGTACTGTAAACGATGACAGCGAAAAGGCAGAAGGGATACGGAACGTGCCAGAAGTAGTTGAGCGCCACGCCTAAAATACCGGCCGCGTACATCACCGCAATCTGCATTTTCATTGTCCGCTCTTCGCCAAATCTTTCAGTGATTTTGGTGCAAAAAATCGATCCCGTCACCGAAAAACCAATCAAGGGAATCATCAGATAACCGAAGTCGGTCACCCCCATTCCCATAATGTTTTCAACGTAATCGGGAGCACCAGCAGAAAAAAGAATGGAGCCCATGAAAACAAAGCCACTGCAGATAACGCCGGCGGTAAAGGCGATGTTTTTCATGGAAAGGGCGTATTGCTTAACAAGCGGCACAAAATGAAACGAAGTTCGCAGCTCTTTTGGATGCGTTTCTTTCAGAAGAAAGAAACAAATAAGCGCCATGGTGCAGGCGAAGGTTGAGAGGAAATAGAAAACACTTCGCCAACCGAAAAGCGAAACCAACCAACCGCCGATAATGGGGGCAAGTGCCGGCGCCAGGGCGAAAATCACGGCAATCAGACTCGTCAACTCCTGAGCCTGTCTGCCGCTAAACAAATCGCGGGTCACAGCCATGGCCAATACGGTTCCGGTACTGGCAAAAAGCCCCATTAAAATACGACCGATTAAAAATGTTTCATAACCGGGGCTAAAAGCGCAAATAGCGCAGGAGAACGCGTAACACAATAAGCCGCCGATCATCACGGCCCTTCGGCCCAAGCTATCGGAGACAGCGCCTACAAAAAGAGAGGATGTGGCAAAGCAGATCAGATAGCTTGAAAGTGTTTGATACGCGGCGACCTCCCCAACTCCGAACTCTTCGGCGATCATCCCTAAGCCGGGCATATACGTGTTGGCTGACAACGGTCCCACCATGGAACACGTCGCCAACAAAAACGCCAACGATTTCGGAACGCTAAAAAGCATTATTAAGCCGCCTTATGAAGAACGCCCGCCTAATTTAAGCGAGCGTCTCCGATTGTATACCTTCGTTATCTCATCTTAGGCGTCACGCGCTTCTTTTTTGATGAGCACAGCGCCGAAAAAGCCATCGGTGCCGCTTTGATGCGGAGCCATGACAAAAAATGGCGCGTGGGCCTTGGCGCAATCGGGTAAATTGACGCCTTGTTTAGCTAAAACATCGGTGGCATCCATGATTTCATACTCCGGATGCTTAGCTAAAAAAGCCTCCACCACTCCTTGGTTTTCCTCGCGCAACAAAGAGCACGTCGCGTAAACCAAACGACCGCCGGATTTCACCAAACGGCTGGCGGACTCCAGCACATTGGCTTGAATCGCGTTGATGCGGGCAAGCTCTTCTTCGCTCATTCGCCAACGCAAATCAGGATTGCGGCGCAAAGTACCCGTCCCGGAGCAAGGCGCATCGACAAGCACGCGGTCAAATTTTCCGGCAAGACGCTTAACGCGTACATCGCGTTCGGTCTTGATCGCAATCGGGTGAACGTTGCTCAAACCCGCCCTACGCATACGTGGGGTTAAACCCGAGAGACGCTTTTCATTGACATCAAAAGCGTACAGTCTGCCCGTTGAGCGCATCAGCGCGCCCAAGGCCAAGGTTTTACCGCCGGCGCCCGCGCAAAAGTCGCAAACCATTTCACCGCGCTTTGGCTGCACCAACCGGGCAATCAATTGACTGCCTTCATCCTGCACATCAATCTTGCCTTCACGGTAGATGGGCCAACTGGTCAATCCCGGTTTAGTCATCAGGCGCACGCCGTCAGGCGACATCGGCGTCTCCACAGCCTGCACACCGTGCTCGGCCAACTCCTGCATCACCTCTTCACGCTTGGCTTTCAAAAGATTGACACGCAAATCAAGCGGAGCCCCCTCTTTCATCGACTCAAAAAGAGCAGGCGCTTCATCGCCAAATTGCTTATTTAAGCGTTCATAAAGCCAGTACGGCAACTCGGACTGAACAAACGCCGTCGCATTTTCCGGTTTACTGCGAAGGATATTGTCCAAAGGTCCCGCGTCATTGCCCACCGTCCGTTCGTCAAGTGCTTCGCGCCCATAAATACGGGAAAGAGCCACCATGGCTGTGAGTCGTGGCGCCCGAGCCGGCACAATCGGCTTCATTTGCCAGGCAATGGTTGAGAGGTGACGCAATGTGTAAAAGATCGCCTCGGCAATGATGCTTCTGTCGCGTGAACCCAACTTATGATTGAGTCTGAAGAAACGACTCATCAAAACGTCGGCCGGACCGTCAAGCTTGAGCACCGTCGACAAGGCTTTACCCAATTCATCCACAATCAGTCCGGTGACGCGAGGGCCGCCCGTTCGAGTCTGGCGCTGATCGATATCATGATGAGCTCCAGCTCTCTGACGACGTTCATCTTTTGTCATCGCACGGCTTTCACGAATCTGGCGACTGCGTGCAGCGCGCTGTCTTTCTGTCAAACGGCGCTCACCGCCGCTCTGAGAACGACGTGGGTTTCTTTTCTTTTCCTGCATGATTTAGATTTGTCCAAACAAAGTAAGTTCAAGCGCGGTTTGATCATCCATCACTGCCCGCTCATTTTCATAGCGCACTTTTCCGGTCACACAAGCTTTAACTGCCCGGGCATAGATTTGATGTTCATAGACAAGCACTCGATCGGCTAGCCGATGAGCGTCATCACTGGGCAACACCGGCACGGCGGCCTGCGCGATAATGGCTCCGCCATCCAAGGCGGCCGTCACAAAATGAACTGTCGTTCCTGCCATGCGGACACCAGCGTCTATGGCGCGTTGATGGGTATCAAGCCCCTTAAATGAGGGCAAAAGAGCCGGATGAATATTGAGAATCTTGCCTTCAAAGCGATCCACAAAACCCGCCGTGAGAATTCTCATAAAACCAGCCAAAACAATGAGATCCGGTTCGTACTGAGACACAACTTCATAGAGCTTTTCTTCAAACGCTTCTCGTGTTTCAAACGCTTTATGGTCCACGCAAAGCGCATCAATGCCATAATTTTTGGCAAGCTCCAGTCCTTTTGCATCCGGGCGATTGGAAATAACCGCAACGATTTTCGCTCCGATGGAATGCTCCCAGTCTTCACGCAAAGCACTTTCCTGAATCGCAACAAAATTACTGCCGCGTCCGGATATTAAAACGACTATTTTTTTCATCAGAAAGTCCTAGGATTGGTTTACCAGAGAATTGTACCGATTGTGAGAACAGAAAAATCGCATAAAACTCATGACCGCTTCGACATTTGAAGTGAATTTAAGTCGCCTCTAAACTTAGGAAATTTCACTCTACATTCAATCCGACACTATGGATAACGTTTTAACGCTTTTAGATCAAATGAAACAACGCGCCCTGCAAGAGGAAATTCCAACAGCTGAAGATCTTCAACAGATAGCTAATGCGCCGATTTCTCATTTGGTCGAAGCCGCCCACGAAGTCACTATTCATAAGGCCAGTCAGGTGTTTAACTTTTGCGCCATCGTCAATGCTAAAAGCGGACGTTGTTCGGAAAATTGTCACTGGTGTGCTCAGTCCCGGCATTTTGAAGGACAGTGTGAAATTTATCCACTGCTTGAGGCAAAGAAAATCATTGAGGCCGCTCTTATTGCACAACGATCAGGAGCTACACGTTTCTCACTTGTCACAAGCGGAAGAAAACTTTCACGACGAGAAGTTAGAGAAGCGGCAGAAATCGTCCGAGAACTGAAAAAAGAAACGTCGCTTGAAATATGTTTATCGGCCGGTCTTCTAACAGCAGAAGAATTTCAGCTTCTTGCTCAAGCAGGTGTGTGCCGCTGTCATTGCAATTTAGAAACTTGCGAAAACTTTTTCCCACATGTTTGTTCATCACACACCTTCACCGACAAACTCAAAACCATTGAAGCAGCACATTCAGCTGGTCTTGATATTTGTTCTGGCGGCATTATCGGTATGGGTGAGAGTCGACAAAACAGAATTGAATTGGCTCTAACGTTAAGAAAATTAAAAATTTGTTCTATTCCAATTAATATTCTTGAACCAATCAAGGGCACACCACTTGAGCTTATCGAACCAATTTCTGAAGAAGAAATCATTCGCACAATCGCTCTTTTTCGACTTGCCAACCCAAAAGCTTATTTGCGATTTGCCGGCGGAAGGAGACGGTTATCTGATACCGCAATACGATTGGCACTTAGAGCCGGTATTAATAGCGCGATCGCTGGCGATCTGCTCACAACAAAAGGCACAGGAATTGAAAAAGACAAAAAATTAGTCGAAAGTTGCGGGTACCAATTCGAAACGATTGCTTAGCATAGATCACACGAATAATTTGAATTAGAAGATGTCCAATCTATTGGTTCCATAGCTTTGCCTGTTTCAATTGAGCATCCCGTGTATTTTTCCAATAGACTGACTTCATATTTCTAAGAAGAAAGACCTCGCTCTTTCCTCAAAAAAAGTGTGCCCTATGTCTGATCGCAGAACATTTTTGAAATCCGCCCTAGTCGGCACTTTATTAGTTAGCGCCGAAAGCCAGGCGAAAACTTCGACGGGAACCCCGGCTCCCAAACAATGGATCAGTCTCATAGACTTAGATCGTTGCAACGGATGTCCAGGACTTGCAGTACCTGCCTGTGTATCAGCCTGTCGACAAAAAAATCAAAAACGATTTCCCGAACCACAAAAGCCTCTGAAACCCTATTGGCCACAAAAAACATTTGAAGATTTCTCGTCTCAACGAGAAAGAGTGGATCGCCTGACTCCTTATAACTGGCTTTATGTGGAAAAAATTGTTTTAAATGACGGACGAGAAATCTTTGCTCCCAGACGTTGCATGCACTGCTTTGACGCCCCCTGCCGAAAAATCTGTCCCTTTGGCGCCATTGACCGTACTGTGCAAGGTGCCATAAAGATTGATCCTAAAGTGTGTTTCGGCGGAGCGAAATGCCGAGATGTCTGTCCGTGGGGCATTCCGCAACGACAAGCCGGTGTTGGTCTTTATCTTGATGTGGCTCCGACTTTCGCCGGCGGTGGCGTCATGTACAAGTGCGATTTTTGCGCTGACAGACTGAGGGATGGACAAACGCCCGCCTGTGCTCAAAGTTGTCCTCAAAAAGCCATTTCCTTTTTGCCGCTGGAACAAGCATTAATAACGGTTCGTCAAATGGCAGCCAATCGTTATCTGTACGGTGTCAACGAAAACGGTGGTACGGCGACCTGGTACATTTCCTCCGTTCCTTTTGAAGAACTCAATAAGGCTATTGTTGAAAACCAAAAAAACACCGAAAACGCCGATCGACCAGCATTTCAAGCTGTCGCACCTCAACTTAAAGAATCGTCTTCGTGGGCTATTGCGACATTGGCCGCTCCGCTAGCGGCCGCGGCCACCGCTTACCTCATCGCCCGACGCAAAAAGTCTCAGAAAAAGGAGGACAAGTGATGCGAGTCTATCGTCAAAGTGTCCGTAACCGTTTCGTTCATTGGGGGATTGCCTTTTCCTGTTTCGGTCTGATGGTGACCGGCATTTTGCAAATGCCTGTTGCCAAACGCTATGGATTAACTCAAGTTTTCCCCTCCACGGCGGACTTTTTCACCACCTTGCCATGGCACTATGCCTTTGCCATCCTTTTCACCTTTCTTTGTGTGTTTCATTTGGTGGTTCATGCACTCGAAGGGGATTTTGACATCGTCCCTCAAAAAGGTGACTTCTCGAAAAGCGTTGCCATCATTAAAGCGCTTTTAACCGGCGGGCAGGAACCGCCTTCGGGCAAGTATCTGCCTGAACAAAGACTGGCTTGGGCGGCTTTTGCAGCTGTTTTTGCATTACTGATCATCACGGGACTTTTAAAGACGCTCAAAAATCTCTCTGGAATTGACTTTCCCGATCCGGTGCTCTTTTGGCTTGCCCAACTGCACAATTTGGGCATGGTGCTTGCTATTTTGCTTTTTATTGGTCACATGGCGGCGTTCATATTTAAAGCCAATCGCTTTTTACTGCCGGCGATGTTTAGCGGTTATGTTGACGCTGACTATGCCAAACACCGGCACAGTCTATGGAAGGAATACGAGAAATAATCCTTTGTATCGTTGATTTCCAACAAAGATTATTTCTCGTCGGACTACTCTAAACCTCTCAAATCACCTTAATACATATTTGATAAAATTGGGCGTTTATTTCTGATTTTTCGTGCTATGAAAGTATTTCGAGGGGTTCCTCAGGATCTAAGAAAAATGGACTGTGCGGTGGCCATCGGCAATTTTGACGGTGTGCATCGCGGCCATCAGGCGCTTTTAGAGGAAGTGGTACAGGCCGCAGACCTTCGCGGTCTTTTGCCTTGCGCGGTCACATTCGAACCCCATCCCAAAGAAGTCTACCCTCACGGTCACGAAGTTCTAGCCCGAGTCAACAACATTCGGGATAAGGTACTCGATATCGGAGCCTGCGGCATTCAACGCGTCATTTTCCTTAACTTCAATGAGCGCTTAGCCCGTATGAGTCCAAGGCAGTTTGCCGAAGAGATTTTAGTCGAAGGACTGCACGCTCGTTGGGTTACCGTGGGAGAGGATTTTCATTTCGGCTATAAAGGTCAGGGCAATGTGCAAGACTTGAAGGCACTTGGCAAGGAACTCGGTTTTGAAGTCTGGGTTTCTCCAACCCTTTTTCACGGCAAGAGCCGTATCTCCAGCACACGCTTGAGAAAAGCCCTCCAAGATAATGACCTTTTTGAAGTCACCCAATTGCTGGGCCATCACTATCACATCACGGGCCGTGTTGTGCATGGTCAGGAATTAGGCCGCACACTGGGTTTTCCGACCATCAATCTTGATTGCATCCCGGTTGATAAAAACGGAGAGCCGGCCGTCAAAGGCGTGTACGCCGTTTTTGTGCATGGACTTGCTCCCTATCCGTTGGGTGGTGTAGCTACGATCACCTGCCGGCCGACGGTGACAGCGGGTCAGCCGAAGAAATACTTGCTTGAAACGCATATTTTTGATTACCACTCCGACTGTTACGGCAAAATCGTTCGAGTGGAATTTTTGGATAAATTGCGCGACGACAAAAAGTTCGCCAATTTGGATGAATTGAAAGCCGCCATTAACGCCGATGCTCAGAAAGCTCGCGGACTGGTCGGTTTGGCGCGTTCCGATACGGAACTCACCGAAATGTACGGTTAGTGCGAAGCCTATTAAAAATTCGCACGCTTTTGTTTTTAACAACCTTGAAGAGTCCGAGGGGACCAAGGAGATATCATGGCTAAAACTACTGACGATCAAGCACAAAAGTATCCGCTTAATCTGCCGGATACGCCCTTCCCGATGCGCGGCAACCTGCCAGCCCGTGAACCGAATTGGATCAAAGAATGGCTTGAAAAAGATATTTACGGTGCCATCCGCAATGCGAAAAAAGGCCGCAAGCATTTTATTTTGCACGATGGTCCTCCGTACGCTAACGGCGACTTGCACTTGGGTCATGGTGTCAACAAGGTTTTAAAAGACATCATTTTGAAGTCCCGCACGTTGATGGGATACGACACTCCCTACGTGCCGGGTTGGGACTGCCACGGCATGCCCATTGAAATTCAGATTGAAAAGCTTTACGGCAAAAACTTGCCGATCGTTGAACTGCAAGCCAAGGCTCGTCAATATGCTCACGAGCAAGTCGCTCGCCAAATGACCGGTTTCCAACGTTTAGGCGTTTTGGGTGATTGGAACGATCCCTACCTCACGCTTCGCTACGACACGGAAGCCGCTCAAATCCGTGTTTTGGCTAAGCTCATGGAAAAGGGTTACGTCTACCGTGGTCTTAAGCCTGTGAACTGGTGCTTTGACTGCCAATCCGCTTTGGCTGAAGCCGAAGTCGAATACAAAGACATTAAAGGCCCCATCATTGACGTGGCTTTCCCCTTGGCCGAAGAAGATAAGGCCAAGGTTGAAGCAATCTATGGTCATACGCTCGATAAACCCGCCTACACGGTGATTTGGACAACGACGCCTTGGACGATTCCCGCCAACCAAGCCTTGAACATGCACCCCGAACTTGACTATGCGTTAGTCGATTGCGGCGATCGTTACCTCATCTTGTGCGAAAAGCTGGTTGAAGATTGCCTCAAGCGCTATGAAATGCAAGGTAAGACGGTCGCAACAGCGAAGGGCCAGGCTTTTGAATTGGTTCGCTTCATGCACCCGCTTTCTCAAATGGATGCGGGCTACAAGCGCTTTAGTCCCGTTGAATTAGCCGACTATGTTGATTCAACGGCCGGTACCGGTATTGTTCACTCGGCGCCTGCCTACGGTGTGGACGACTTCTACACCTGCAAGAAGTACGGCATGCACAACGATGACATCCTCAATCCGGTGCAAGGCAACGGTGTTTACGCCGACGACCTTCCCCTCTTCGGTGGCTTGCACATTTGGAAAGCGCAACCGGTTATCGTTGAAAAACTGAAAGAATCCGGTAACCTTTTGCACTACGGCACGCAGGTTCATAGCTATATGCACTGCTGGCGCCACAAGACGCCCTTGATCTACCGTGCAACGAGCCAGTGGTTTATCCGTATGGATAAGAGTAACGATGACACACGTCCTGCAATCGGTACCGAACAGCCCAAGAGCCTTCGCGAGGCTGCGCTTGAAGCGGTGGATGCCACGAAGTTCTACCCGAGCTGGGGTTACAACCGTCTGCACGCCATGATCGCCAACCGTCCTGACTGGTGTATCTCGCGTCAACGCAACTGGGGTGTGCCGCTCCCCTTCTTCACCCACAAGGTAACGGGCAAGCTGCATCCGCGCACGCTTGAAATCATGGAAGAAGTCGCCAAACGCGTCGAACAAGGCGGCATCGAAACCTGGACTCAGGCTAAAGCGGAAGATTTCATGAGTGCTGAAGAAGCCCAACAGTATGACAAGACCACCGACATTTTGGACGTGTGGTTTGACTCGGGCTCCACGCACGCCACGGTAGTGCGCGGTTCTCACAAGGATAAACTCGACTTCCCGATCGATCTTTATTTGGAAGGCAGCGACCAACACCGCGGTTGGTTCCATTCTTCTTTGTTGATCGGCGTGATGCTCGATGGCCGCGCTCCGTACAACGCCCTCTTAACGCACGGCTTTACGGTGGACGAACAAGGCCGCAAGATGAGTAAGAGCTTGGGCAACACGGTGCAGCTCATGGATGCCACGAAGACCTATGGCGCTGAAATTCTGCGCTTGTGGGTAGCCTCCACCGATTACTCCGGTGAATTGAGTTTCGGTAAGACGATCGTTAAACACGTGACGGACTCTTACCGCCGCATCCGCAACACGTTGCGCTTCCTCTTAGCCAACACCAGTGACTTCGACATCACCAAGGATGCCGTGAAGTTTGAAGACATGATTGAGCTTGACCGCTGGGCCATCGCCCGTGTTGCTCAATTGCAAAAGGAAGTCATTGAACTTTATAACGACAACGACTTCCACCCGATCGTGGCGAAGCTGCAATCGTTCGCAAGCGATGACTTGGGAAGCTTCTACCTGGATATTCTCAAAGATCGTCTCTACACGACCGCCACAACTGGGTTGGCTCGCCGCTCTGCGCAAACCGCCCTTTGGTACATCACCGCGGCTTACCTGCGCTTGATGGCTCCGATTCTCTCCTTTACGGCCGAAGAAGCCTTTGCCATCTTTGAACCGGGCAAGTCGGTTTCGATCTTTACTGAAGAATTCTTCAATTTGCCTGAAATCGCAGGTGCTGAAGAATTGCTCGCCAAGTGGGAACGTATCCGCAAGGTTCGCACCGATGTGCAAAAAGAAATCGAAAACTTGCGCGCCGAAGGCAAGGTGGGTTCAAGCCTTCAAGCTGAAGTGGACATCACTGTTGATGGCGATGACTATGAAGCCTTGGCAAGCTTGGGCGACGAATTGCGCTTTGTCATGATCACGAGCCGCGCTGATCTTCATCAGGGGCCGGCCTCGGTGAGCGTGCATCAATCCGCCGCTCCCAAGTGCGCTCGCTGCTGGCACTACACGGCAACAGTGGGCACGGTGGCCGACCACCCGACGCTTTGCGCCCGCTGCGCTGAAAACCTTTTCGGTGCCGGTGAAACCCGCCGCTTTGCTTAAGGTTTTTGCATGAGCACCAACTCTCGTCCCGCCCGAGCATTATTGCCCTGGGCGGGCGTTTCAGCTCTGGTGTTTGTCATTGACTTTGCCACCAAGTGGTACTTTGAAAGTCATTTTTATCTTGGCGAATCCAGAGCGGTTACGTCGTTTTTCAACCTTGTGTTGGCTCACAACACCGGGGCTGCTTTTTCATTTCTCGCAGGCCACGACGGCTGGCAGATGTATCTTTTCGCAGCGATTGCTTTAGTCGCAGTATTTGTTTGCGCAAAACTCATTATCAAACACTCGCAAGAAGGGCTTTTTTGTCTTGCTCTGTCTTTGATCATGGGCGGTGCGTTAGGTAATCTCTTTGACCGTATAATTTACGGATATGTGATTGATTTCCTAGATTTTTATTACGGCTATTGGCACTGGCCCGCCTTTAATGTGGCTGATATGGCCATTGTGGGCGGCGCAGGGCTTTTGATCATTGATAGCCTAACCCATAACTCCTCGGATTAAAGGACAGTGCGATGCTCTCTGGGCAAAAGATTGTATTGGCGGTAACCGGTTCCATTGCTGCTTACAAAAGCTGTGAATTATTGAGATTGCTCATTAAACGAGGCGCTGAAGTGTCTGTCATTATGACTGAGGCCGCGCAGCGTTTTGTTACACCGCTCAGTTTCCAAGCGCTGGGAGCCAAAAAGGTCTATACGGGCGATTGGGACGACTCCACTACCGCCATTCCGCATATTGAAGCCACAAAAGAGGCTTCGCTTCTTCTTGTGGCACCTGCGACGGCTAATATTTTGGCAAAAGCGGCTCAAGGGCTCGCCGACGATCTCTTAAGCGCGGCAATCCTTGCTGCGCGCTGTCCGGTTGCCTACGCGCCGGCCATGAATACCTTTATGTGGCACAATCAGGCCACGCAGCGCAATGTCACCCAGCTTACTCAAGACGGAGCCATTTTCCTGGGGCCGGACTCGGGCGAGCAAGCCTGCGGCGACATCGGAAGCGGGCGAATGCTTGAGCCTGAAGATATTATCGAGTTACTGCAGGGGGCATTCTCTCCGCGCCTGCTTGATCGCTGTCGTGTACTCATTACGGCGGGTCCGACTTACGAGGCGATTGATCCGGTTCGCGGCATCACCAACCTATCATCGGGCAAACAAGGTTTTGCCATTGCCAAAGCGGCTGCTTTAGCTGGCGCTGAGGTGACTTTAATTGCCGGGAAATGTGATTTAAAAACTCCCGCCGGTGTCAAGCGAATTGATGTGACCACCGCGCGCGAGATGTATGACGCGGTCATGCAGGAAGTCGCTCAGCATGAAATTTTCATCAGTGTGGCCGCCGTTGCCGATTGGCGAGTTGCCAATGCAAGCGATCACAAAATCAAAAAAGAATTTGCAGGCGCCCCGGATCTTCAGTTTGAAGAAAATCCGGATATCCTTGCCAGTGTCGCAGCGCTTGAAAATGCGCCCTATTGTGTAGGTTTTGCAGCAGAAACGGATAATCTCATTGATAACGCACGGGCTAAGCTGTACCGTAAAAACGTGCCTTTAATCGTGGCTAATTTGGTAAGCGACGCGATGAATCAAGATACCAATGCCGTTGTCTTTGTCGAGCGCGATGCGGCCACACCTTTGGCTAAAGCAACCAAAGAGCACATTGCTCAGGCGCTCATAGCCAAAATTGCCCAGGAGGTGAATTAATGCGAAAGCGTTTCGATCCTTCTTACTTGGAACCCAAAGATGGGGACTTTGCAAGCTTTGTTGAAAAACTCAATCAAAAAAGCGTTCAAGAATTAAAAGCTTTGCAAGTCAACGATGAGCAGATGCGCGAGCAGATTAACGATGAGTTAAACGGCGCGGCTTCCGGTGTTTGGACTTCTCCTGACATCGATCCCACTCCGATTCATCGCGACACGGTCATCAATCAACCGGAAGATGCTTTTAAAGTGGATCCGTCTGTCGCCCAAAACCCGTCATCCGCTTCTCGCGACAAGCTCAGTCGTGCAGGCTCTGCCTCGACTTTTCTTCTAATCTTTGCGGGTTTTGCCCTCTTTTTCTATGGCGGCATGACTGGCGATGAAGAACTGATCGCCACGGCCGTCTTTTTAGTTTTATTCTCTATTTTTTCAAATGTTATCCGTCAGAAACGAAACCGCCGGAGATAATCTCATGAAAGTCGATGTCAAAATCCTTGATCCCCGTGTTAAAGACAAAATGCCGACCTATGCCACTACGGGTTCTGCGGGTCTTGATTTAAGAGCCATATTGGATGAGCCGCTAACACTCAATCCCGGTGAAACTCGCTTGATTAAAACCGGTCTTGCCATTCACCTGGCCGATCCGGGTTACGCCGCCTTGATTCTTCCCCGTTCGGGTTTGGGCCACAAACACGGTATCGTTTTGGGAAATTTAGTGGGATTGATTGACTCGGACTATCAAGGCGAATTGATGGTTTCCACCTGGAACCGCGGACAAGAAGCCTTCACCATTGAACCGATGGAACGCATTGCGCAGCTTGTCATTGTGCCCGTTGTTCAAATGCAAATGAACATAGTAGATGATTTTGAGACTTCGGATCGTGGAGCCGGCGGTTTTGGTTCAACCGGTAAAGCATAAAAATGCGGTTTAAATTCAAAATTGCAGCCCGAAATGAGAAATTTTCCCATTTCGGGTTTCTTTTTGATAATTGCCCATCTCGACTTCGTTAAAGACTTTAAACGCCATTTTCACACCTTAGAATTTCTCAAAAAAACCTACCCAAGCCGTTGTAATAAGCCTATGATGAAACTGAAAGCAGACAAAATAGAACTCTCTCTAGTTTGCCTATGCTTTCTTTGAAAGGATGTTGTATGAATTCCGGTACTGTTAAATGGTTCTCGGATGCCAAAGGTTACGGGTTCATTATCCCCGATGGTCAGGATCGTGAAGTGTTTGTTCATTTCCGCTCCATTGAGATGCCCGGTCGCAAGACCCTGCAAACCAATCAGCGGGTAGAGTTTGAATTCGAACAATCCGAACGCGGATTGCACGCCACTCGTGTGGTACCCCTGCCTATGAAAACCGAAGACGCCGCAAGCTAGAGGATTGTTGTGTCGATGAGCTTTGTATTGTCTCTGCTCAAAACTGCGCGAATAGTATTTAAACATTACTCGCGCAGTTTTTGTATTGGATTTTTAACCATTCTTTTGCCTGCCACGGCTATGAGCGAAACCATTTACGTGAACGATCAGCCTGTGAACGTTCAGGTTGCAAAAAGTGAAGCTGAACAGCAACGCGGACTGCAAGGTGTCGAACACTTAGAGAAAAATCAGGGCATGCTTTTTGTTTTTCACCCGGCCCGTCAAGTTTGCATGTGGATGAAAGATGTCCCTATTGATTTGGATGTCGGATTTTTTAACGACAAGGGACAATTGATTGCCGTGCGGCACATGAAAGCGCAGACAGAAAATACACACTGCTCACCCCGTCCCATTGCTTGGGCGCTGGAAATGAACGCAGGATGGTTCCAGGAAAAGCACTTAGCGGAAGGCGCCAAGCTTCGTCTGAATTAGAGAAAATGCGGCCTTGGGAGTGATCCCAAGGCCCGTCTTGAATTACTTAGCGTTGTAGTAGTTTCTTGCCACAAATTCCCAATCAATCAAATGATCAAAGAGAGCATTTAAGTAGTTGGGGCGGGAATTGCGGTAGTCGATGTAGTAGGCGTGTTCCCACACGTCCACGACCAAAAGCGGCGTATTGTCGCTAGCCAGTTGCGTGCCGGCATTGGACGTATTAACGATTTCAAGCGTCTTTTGAGGGGTGAGCACAAGCCAAGTCCAACCCGAGCCGAAATTGCCCGCGGCGCTGGCGCAGAACTGTTCACGGAAAGATTCAAAAGAACCCCAACGTTCCTCAATCTTTGTCATCAATTCGCCTTGGGGCTTTTGACCGCCCTTGGGAGAAAGACACATCCAGAAAAAGGCATGGTTCCAAGCTTGTGCGGCATTGTTAAAGATACCTTGATTGATGCCGTCACTTGCCAAAACGATCTCTTCCAAAGACATGGTTTCAAAGGGCGTGCCCTTGATAGCGGTGTTCAAATTGGTGAGATAGGTTTGGTGGTGCTTGCCGTAGTGATATTGCATGGTTTCTTCAGACATGGCGGGAGCCAATGCATTCATCGGAAACGCTAAAGTAGGTAATTGAAAAGCCATTTCTTCTCTCCTAAAAAACGTTTTGATTGTACGGAGAAAAAGTACGGATGGTGTACTTTTCTGGTTAAGAATTGCAACACTGTGGACTATTTCTTTACATGAACCTCTAGCTGTCCGTCATGCCAGTGAATCTGCAAGTTATCGCTTTTAACCGCGCTCTCGGCACTTTTAACAAATGTTCCATCAGAAGCTGTGACATAGCTGTACCCTTTTTTCAAAATAGCTTGCGGACTGATTTCCGTAATCAAATCCATTAAGCTCTGACGGGCGCGTTCATTTTGATTGAGTTTGTCATGAATGAGTGAGACAAGCTCTTTACTGATTCTGTCATGTCTTTCTTTTTCTCTGAGAAAAAGCGAAGCAGGATTAATGAGTGATGCGCTTAAATGACGAACAGTTTCTGATTTTACAAACCACTGAGAGCGCATCAAACTAGAAAGCGATTGACTCAAAAGTGTCAGGCGCTCGTTGGCTTGGCGAAGACTTTTGGCCGGATCGGGGATCTCTCGCATCAAGGAATCCACTTTTTGCGTGTTTTCCGTCCAATAGCGACTCCAGACGTAGCGCATGGTCTCATGAGTCTGAGCGAGTTCTTTTAACAAGACGTCAACACTTTCGGTGGCGTGCTCTGCCGCAGCCGTCGGTGTCGCCGCCCGTAAATCCGCCACCCAGTCCACAATCGTCACGTCGCTTTCGTGCCCGACACCGACAATAACGGGCTTGGTTAAAGCGGCAACGCTGCGAGCAACCGCTTCATCATTAAAAGACCAAAGATCCTGAAGAGACCCCCCACCTCTGACTAACAAAATCACATCAACATCGCTTTGATCAGCTCGCTTAAGCGCTGAAATAATTTCTGCCGGCGCATCATCACCTTGCACGGCCGTTTCAAAAACTGTCAAGCGAGCGTAGGGAGCACGGCGCCTTAAGGTTGTCAACACGTCTCGCAGGGCAGCGGCCTGAAGACTTGTCACCACGGCGATTTTGGTGTTGACGCGGGCAATCGTCTTTTTGCGGGAAAGATCGAAAAGGCCTTCTTTTTGAAGTTTTTCCTTTAACTGCAAAAAGCGTTCATAAAGCGTCCCCAATCCCGCTTGCCTGACAGCGTCCACAACCATTTGATAAGAACCGCGGGCACGGTAAATACTCACTTGCCCGTGAACTTCCAGATGATCCCCGGTTTTAGGAATAAAGCCCACATGGCGGTTGTTGCCCGCAAACATGGCGCACGACAATTCGCCGGTGGCATCTTTGAGCGTGAAATACCAGTGGCCCGACGCAGCACGTGTAAAACCACGCACTTCACCTCCCACCCAAAGCGGCGGGAAATTCATCTGCAAAGAGCGCGAAACTTCATCGTTGAGCTGCGATACAGTCCAAACCGGTGATGATGACAAAGGGGCATTTTGCTCAAAAAACATGGGCCTGAAATCTTAAAAAGAACCAGAAAATTCTAACTAAATTGTTTTGCAAATTGTTCTCATCTGTCTTAATGTTTAGCAGTTCGATAAGAAAGATTGGATTATGTTATTTCAAGCGTTAAAAGAAAGCGATTTAGACCTTTTAAAAAAGTATCTTCCACAGTATGGAGACGGCGATTGTGATTTAAGTCTCGTCTCGCTTTTCAGTCGGGGCATTCACAATCATTTTCGTTATTTCGAGTTTGAAGGCACTCACCTTGTGTTGGAGCGTCTAGTAGGAAAGGATCCCTCTCCGGTTCTCGTCATGCCTATTGGGAAAGAGGAAATTCCCTTTTCTCTTTTCGAAGTCTTGGATAATGACGCTCGCCAAAACCATCGCCCACTTCGTTTTTACGGACGAACCGATTCAATCGCGCCGATTCTCTCGAAGGCTTTCGCCCATCGTAGATTGATTATTGAAGATAATCCCGATCGATGGGATTATGTGTATGCGTGTTCTGACTTTGTGGAGCTCCCAGGGTCACATTTTCACAGTAAGCGTAACTTCGTCAAACGCTTTTATAAGGCGTGTCCCGATGCTCAATTTGAAGTGTACACAAAGGATCGTCTAGGCGACTGCATGGCGTTTTTGAACGATTGGTATAGTGGGCGTGAAATGAATGAAGGCCTTTTAGAGGAAAAAGCCGCTATTGAAAAAGTTCTTGCGCATTGGGACGAATTGCCGGTCTACGGCGGCATTTTGCACGAGCATGGTCGAATCTTAGGGTTAACTTATGGAGCAAGGAGCGCTTCTGATATTTTGGCTGTGCATATTGAAAAGGCCACCCGTGACGTACCCGGTGCGTATCCAGCTCTCTCTCAAGCGTTTGCCAAAAGTTTGCCCCTCTGTATTGAGTACCTCAACCGCGAAGAAGATCTGGGGATTCCCGGTCTCAGAAAAGCCAAACAAGATTGGCATCCGATCACGCAATTGAAAAAAGGTGTGATTGAAGTTCAATAATCACTAAGCAACCGTGGGTTTTGTGCGTAAAATGATTGGGAACATTAAGGAGGCTTTTTTCTATGAAAACAATTTCTCGACGCAATGCACTTTTAGCTGGTTTTTCCTCCTTAATCACCATTGGAATGACGTCTGCCCATGCGGCCCCCGCTTCCGTCCCCGTCATCTGGGACGGAAAGAAAATGTTTGAATCTTTTGAAAAAGAAGGAACCGGCATTTCCTCTAAAGGCCCCGCCGGACGACCGAAGGCGTATGTCGCTTTTGATACACAATGCCGGGATTGTTGGCAGTTGCACCGAAAATTGGAACCCTTTTTAGATAAAATCGAATTTGTGTTCTGCCCTATTTCGTTTATGAATATTCATTCTGAACCGCAGGCCACCACTATTTTGATTGATAAAGATCCGCTGGGTAAATTAGACGAGCATTTCGCTCACTTCAACGATATTGGATTTCGCGGGATCCGTTACGGCGCAGTGGAAAAGTTACCCGTGGAAGTTCGCGATAAAGTATGGACCAATACCAAACTTCATCGTCGAGCCGGCTGCAGGGCTGTTCCCTATGGGGTATTCAAGAATTCAAAAGGCCAGTATGTGCCGTTTGATGAGCGATTGAGTGTTGAGGAACTTAAAGAGCTGTTTGAGCTGTGAGTTTTGAATATATTGCTCAGACGTGCGCATATCTAGACCCAAACCCAAGCTCTAAGGTAAATGGCGAGGTTGCACCAAATCCCTCAGCAGATATACCTCCAAAATGTGGATTTAAGATTCGTCGAAACCGTTAAACCTAATTCTTTCAAACACAAAAGGACTCGACAGTTTCAGTTGTGGTCTATGTAAACCAACTTAAAGCTTGAAATTTCCTTATTCAGAGGGATATTGATTCGCAGACAGAACAAACAAAAGCTCGATTTAACCAGCGCCTTAGAGCAACAATTCACTGGTAGCAGTAATTGGCCGGATATTTCGATAGGTCCTTCGGCGTTGGATTGCAGTGATATTTTTTGAGATTTGATGGCAAAGTTTTTCCAGTTACCGTTGTCTTTCTGGAATCCCAAAGTAATAACTGGTCACATTAAATTCGCTAATAATTGTTAGCGAGATTACCGTTTTCGAAGAATTGTATATGGTCAACTGTCATGTGGGTAACGGTAAATGGTTTCTCGCCTACCCCTTCACCGTATGAACGTTTGATAAAATTCAATCCCACAACCTCCACTTTTAGGAGATTTTATTTCCTCTTTAAACTAGTAAAAATTTTTCATACCTTGATTCAATTAGGAATATAGCAATGCCTACTAATAAACCTAAATTATCTCATCGCAATATTCTGCAAAAAAATATCATCGCAGCGCTTTTCTTTTTTTCATGCTATGGGCTAGCTCAGGCTGAAGATTTCTCAAATATCGGAAGTTCGGATCCGCAAATCCTCAGATTCAATGATGCTGAACTTCACACTTATGACAATGTCCATATTGAACATTCCCCCAAAATCACAAATTCACAGTTTTCAATTTTACTGCAGGGGGGGGCAGATCTTAAGATCAATGAAAACACTGAGATTAGGATTAACGCTACAGAATTTGATGACAGTAGTTTTGCCCAAGGTAACTACGCTATTGCCGCGTATCAAGGTTCTGAGATCAATCTCAATGGCAATGTAGATATTTTTGTCTACCAAAAAACTAACCATCCTAAATTTAACCCCAATGAAATCGGTGCAAACGGCATTTGGTTGCAAGATGCAATCATCAATATTGGTAGCGCCGGCTCAACAACTAAAATATGGACTTTTGCCCAAAAAGCAGATACGTTACAAGCGAAGGGCAATTCATCAATCAACATTCATTCAACTAATAACCAGATAGTCGGCAATATTTTGGTAGAGCAGAACAGCTCCGTTACGGGAACGTTTATTGGTAACGGCTATTTTTCCGGAGATGATTTCCTTCTTGATAACCAAGATTGGGTTGGTTGGATCGGAGATTTCGGTGATGGTCGTGACAAATATATTGCGGGCGATCTTAATTTGACTTTTGAAAATGGTGCTCAGTGGATCTATTTAAAAAGTCCATACATCAGCCAAATTACACTAAATAACAATGGAGTTATCAATTTATTTGATCAGGACATTCAAGAGTTTTATAGCTCGAGCGGACTCAGCGAATACTTCTCCGATGAAATACTGTCGATAAATCACAATTACGTCCATATAGCAAATTTACAAGGTAACGGCGGTATTTTCAAAATGGATCTCAATGCTGAGGATAAAAGCGCTAGTGATATGCTTTTTATTGATAGCTACAACGGATCAGAAAATCAAACTTTCTCCAAACATGCCATTGACTTAGTTGCGCATGATCTTGGATTATTGGAATCCATCAACCCAAACAACACGTTGATTTTCGCAGTCACCAAACCTAATGATGAATCCACTCTTAGTTTTGTTGATAAGGTCAATGAACGGGGTGAGGGCTTGATCGACTACGAATT
Source organism: Parasutterella secunda (assembly GCF_023336895.1). Taxonomy (GTDB): domain Bacteria; phylum Pseudomonadota; class Gammaproteobacteria; order Burkholderiales; family Burkholderiaceae_F; genus Aphodousia; species Aphodousia faecalis. Next base: position 21,767 of record NZ_JAMBLT010000009.1, on the reverse strand, counting down.
GCAAATCAATCATGAAACTTTATCCGAAGAGGATACGCAAAGAGATGAATTTTCAACTGTCAAAGACACAGAAGGTTCAACAGTCGATTTGGATGATTACATTGGGGGAACTAAGTGGTTTATAGAACGTATTGTTCTGACAAAATCCTCGGCCGCTTTTGGGATGACAGGAGCGGGTTATGCGAGTTATGACGCTGCTGTAGAAATGGATCGGAGAGATCGCCGCCTTAATGAAACCCTACGCAGTGACGATGATCCTGATAACGGACTTTGGATAAGAATGCACCATGGTCGTAGTGGAGCTGATAGTCAATACCACTGGGATCGCACAGGAGTCTCGATCGGATATGATCGCCAATTTTCTCAAAAAAGTAGGGCGGGCGTCTGGTTTTCGTATACAGAAGGGGACACCAACTTCCTTGATGTCCAAGGCAACGGTGAGATGAAGCGATACGAGTTCGCTGTTTTTGATACCCTTACCTACGATAATCACTATCTTGATTTCGTTGGTCGTATCGGTCGGGTCTCGAGTGATTACACAGTTGGTAACGAGACCTATACGACAAAGGGCGATTTTGATCAAGATTATGTGGCGTTATCGGCTGAATACGGTTACACGTTAAAGGACAGCAAAGGTGTATTTTTGGAACCGCAATTACAGATACAAGTTGCTTATCTTGATAGTTTTGATTACTGGACTGATCGGATGATGAAAGTTGAGGCAGATAGTGAAACGAGCGTTATTGGTAGGGTCGGCTTTCGCGCCGGACATGAATTCCTAAGCCAGAACTTTGCCGGCGAGTTTTATTTCCGAGGAGATGTTCTTCACCAGTTCACTGGAGGTCAGGATGCTAAGCTTTCTGATGGTTTGCATAACTTGAAAGAAAATTGGGGGAACACAGGTACCTGGGCTGATTTCGGTATAGGTACTGCATTGAATTGGGAAAATAATATTCATTTGCAATTTGATGCTGAACGTATTGTGGGCGGAAAAACCGAAGACACATGGCTAGTCTTTGGTCACATGAAGTATCTTTTCTAGACAAACTCTTCTTTGTCACGCTTATTAAAGAATTTATCTTTAGATGCAGTTTTTGAAAGTTCTAGCAAGTTAGTTAAAAACGATTGTTTTACGCGTGAGCGAGGGGAGGGGAGAATTTGGCCACAGCCAATGAAGTCCCCCCCTCAACTTTTTAATTTAAGCCACTAAAAAGCGACCCTGGGAATCAAACAGTAAGATGAAATTACCAGAATATGGTCATAAGCATCTTTCCAACGGACGCTATGACACCTAATTGCTGTCTATTGACAACGAATCAATTAGAGAAAACAATACACTCGACACTTAAATATTTAAAGTTCATTAAGACTTAACCCACAGCAGTTGAGATGAAACTTTCGTAATTTAGGATTTTGTGTTAAAAAAGCCTCGGCCTTCACATATAGAGCCTGCAAATTAATTTTTTTATCATTTCTTTTAATCTCGAAAATATCCACTTTTTCTTCATCCATATTCACACCAATAAGGTCAATTTCATTCATACCTTTTCTATCCCACCATTGACCCAAATGTGTATAGCGCGACTCTGATCTAAACTTTTCCAAAAAATATTGTTCCAGCGCACGACCACTAAAAGTTTCATAATGGTTGAAAATGTTTTTCTTTATAGATTGAAAATTTCCCGCCCCTATCCGTTGAGGATCGTTTAAAAATGCAAACCAAAACATCAAGTACCGATCTGTCATTTTGAAACGGCTTTTCTTGTATGTATTTTCAGCAAAAAGCGGTTCATTACGACTAATCAGACTATAAAAGTTCTCAAGTTTCGCTAAATAACCACCAATGCTCTTGGAAACAAAATTCTGTAATTCTTCTCGTTTTGTGACTCCTTGAGCCATCTTTTGCAAAATTAAATAATAAACACCATATTCAGCTCGGAACTCATTGGCTAACATGACATTGCCTTCATTTAAGAAAAATGAAGTTGGATTAACCGCCACGTCGACCATTTCTTCGAGGTGTAAAGCTCCACGCTCCAAAAGGTATTCAATGTACTGTGCGACACCGCCCGTCATCACATAAAAAGCTAACAAATCGTCAGCACTATATTGATGGTTAAAATCCGACAGAATTTCTTTAATCTCATTGGGCGAAAAAGGGGAGAGTTTTATAATTCTGTCCACTCGTCCAAATAATGGTTGACTATAGTCCTCAAAAATATGCCTCATCGCAGAGGCTACTGATCCACAAAGAAACAACGCCACTGAACTATCTCGTTTGTTACGATCCCACAAAGCCTGCAATCTCCCCCAGAATGCTGGATCAACATCATCGATCTCTTGGCATTCATCCATGACGATATTAATCGAAGTTGTCTTGGCAACAGTAAATAGAAAGGCTAAAACATCAACGATACTTGTGCATGCCGGTAGATAATTTAATTGTAATTTCTGCTCAATTTCAGTTAAAAATTCTTTAACTAATACACTCTCAAGAGCATACGGATAAAAAACAAACTGAACAGTAGGCACTGCGGAGCCTTCCAAAGCCTGCTCAATTAAGCGGGTCTTTCCGATTCTGCGCCGACCGGTGACAACAATCATTCTTGAACTATGTTCTTTGTTTACCAATTCCAATTCTTCTTGAATAATCGAAAGTTCTGCTTTTCTACCGTAAAATTTCATCACCCTCTCCTTGCGTAACAGATGTTACGTAACGTACCGTTACGTAATACATATTACGCAAATAAAATCTCAAGGGCAAACTTTGATTTTTTTACCATCTTACGTTTCCCCTTTCGAATTAAATAGGCTTCCGACGAGTTTTCTCAACGGATTACTCTAAATTCCCAGAGTAACTAAAAAGTCCTCGCACTTTTCTACATATTTGCTAACATTGGTAGGTTAGCTTTTTTTGAAGCAGGTAGAGAAAAAACATATGTTTTCTGACAGTTCCGGTCCGACGGACCGAGAGTCATTTTTTCAAATAATCGGAGAATCTCATGCGCGCCACATTTGAGTCGTGGCTGCATCGCCAATGGACTAAACGCGGTCTTTTGGCTTGGGCCTTATCTCCTCTTTCCGTTGTATTCCTTTGTATTGCCCGCAACAGACGGATGAAAACAAAACCGCACCGTTTACCGGTCCCGGTTGTTGTCGTTGGCAATATCTATGTGGGCGGTACCGGTAAAACACCGGTTACCATTGCCCTCGTCAAAGAACTGGTCAAGCGTGGCTACCATCCCGGGGTCGTTTCTCGCGGTTTCGGCCGTAAAGAAGATGCTCCGCAAATGGTCTTACCCGATAGCCCCGCGGTTAATGTAGGTGATGAACCTCTCTTAATTGCCAGACAAACGCAGGTTCCGGTTGCTGTGGCCCGTGACAGAGTAGCAGCGGCATTACTGCTTTTAGATAAGCACCCTGAGTGTGACCTCATCATTTCCGATGACGGTTTGCAGCACTATGCATTGGCGCGTGATGTCGAACTCGCAGTGGTCGGTGCCAGAGGTTTGGGAAATGGCTGGGTGTTGCCCGCAGGTCCCTTGCGCGAACCCCCGTCCCGTTTGGATGAGGTTGACGCCATTGTTTTAAATGCAACGGAAGATTCATTTGATAGCCGCACACCCCGCTTTGCCGCAACGGCAACGCTCGGACGAGCCAAGTCCTTGGATGGCACGCGCTGTTTGAGCCTTGATGACATTGCTCAGATGAAAAAGCCTGTGCTTGCCGCAGCCGGCATTGCTGCGCCGGGACGATTCTTTGCCATGCTTCGTGCCCACGACATTGAAGGTCCGGAAATGGAATTGGGCGATCATTACGCCTTTGATGACAATCCCTTTAAGGACAGCAAGGAAGAATTCATTCTGATTACGGGCAAGGACGCGGTAAAGTGCCGTCAACACCCGGATATCGCTCAAGACCCGAGAATCTACACTGTCGAATATCTGGTCGATATTGATCCCTATCTGGTCGATCTCATTGAACACAAACTCAAAGAAAAGGCTCAAAAATAAAATGGCTCTTGATCCTCGATTAACCGCTACATTAGTTTGCCCTGTCTGCAAGGGGGCCATTGTTTGGGATGCGGAAAAATCTCTGTTGGTCTGTCCCCGTTGCAAACTGGCCTTTGAAGTCAAAGACAACATTCCCAATATGATTCCTGATGAGGCTAAAAAACTCTCCGATGAAGAAGCCGAAGAGTACGCTAAGCGCCTCTCCATTGTTCGCGGAGCATAAGATGACTGTCTTTTATGCCATTATTCCGTCTCGTATGAAGTCGACTCGGTTGCCTGAAAAGCCCCTTAAAGATATCGCTGGCCGCCCCATGGTCGTGCGGGTGGCTGAGCGCGCCAAGGCTTCCGGCGCAGCCGATGTGGTAGTTGCAACGGACCACGAAGATATTGTTAAAGCGTGTAAAACCCACGGTGTCAAAGTTGTTTTAACCTCACCCAACCATCCGACCGGTACTGATCGATTGGCAGAAACCGTGACGAAATTGGGGCTTGCAGACGATGCCATCGTTGTTAATGTGCAAGGTGATGAGCCGCTTATCCCAACTAATGTTGTACGCGAAGTGGCTGAGCTTTTAGCTGCGCATCCTGAATGTGAAATGGCGACTGCCGGTCACCCCATCGACAATATTGAAGAATTTTTAAATCCCAATGTTGTCAAAGTGGTTCGTGACGCTCAAGGTAACGCCATCACATTTAGCCGAGCCCCTATTCCTTGGCCGCGTGACGCATTCCGTGAAGACAAGACCCAATTGCCCGAAGGACTCGTTCCCCTTCGCCACATTGGCTTATACGCCTACCGGGTCAAATTCTTGAAGCGTTATCCCCAGTGGGAGCAGGCTCCCATTGAAAAGTGGGAAAGCCTGGAGCAACTTCGCGCGCTTTACTACGGAGTGAAGATCGCCGTGGCTATTTTGCCCGGTGCTTTACCCGCTGGCGTTGACACTCAGGAAGACTTGGAGCGCGTCCGTGAAGTTTTTGCACGAGGTGAAGCCTGAAATTTATCTTTTCGGTTAAACACAAGAACCGATAAGATGTCTACAATGAAATGGATAGTGTGACTCGAATCCCTTGAGTCATCGGAAGTAAACGAGGAGTTATTATGCGTTTGATTTTGATTGGACCCCCGGGTGCCGGCAAGGGCACGCAAGCCGCTTTCATTAAGGAAAAGTTCGGCATTCCCCAAATTTCAACGGGTGATATGTTGCGTGCGGCTGTTAAGGCTGGTACCCCTCTTGGTTTGGCCGCCAAGGAAGTCATGGATAAGGGCCAATTGGTTTCCGATGACATCATCATTGGTTTGGTGAAAGAACGTTTGACGCAACCCGATTGCGCCAACGGCTTCTTGTTTGACGGTTTTCCGCGCACGATTCCTCAAGCTGAAGCGCTTCAGGCTGCCGGCATCCCGATTGATTTTGTTTTGGAAATCGCTGTTCCTGATGAAGAAATCGTCACCCGTATGAGTGGCCGTCGTGTGGACCCGGTCTCCGGCCGCACCTACCACATCAAATACAATCCTCCCAAAGTGGAAGGTAAGGATGACATCACGGGCGATCCGTTGATCCAACGTGACGATGATAAGGAAGAAGTCGTTCTGAAACGTTTGAGCGTGTACCACGCCCAAACTGAAGCCTTGGTGAAGTTCTACGGTGATTTGGCTGCCTCGGGCGATGCCAGCGCTCCGAAGTATCGCAGCATCAGTGGCTTAGGTTCCATTGAAGAAATCAAAAACCGTGTGTTTGAAGCTTTGAAGTAATTTTGGCTCACCACATCAAAAGGGCGCAGACTCGGTTCACAGTTAACCTTACTTGCGCCCTTTTTTCCTATCAGTTAATCGGGTGAATAAAGCGTAGGGTTTCAACCATTGGGCGTTTCTTCCACTCTGCATCCGTTACCAAACAGTACCAGTCGTAGAGCGGTGAATTTTCCTTAGCTATGAGGCTATTGCTCGGATCAACCACCAACGCGTCAAACGCTGCGCCCAATGTTGTTGTTTGCGGCGAAACAAGCAAACTCCAATGTTCATCGTACTTACGATCATCCTGAAGTTTGCCAACGTAACCCACGTCTGCCAAACGTTCCAAAATGGCGCCTGCGGCTTCCGGATAAGAGTCCACCGACTTGCAAAGCACGTGAATGGAAACCGAAGGTTCTCCTTTTTCTTGAGCGAGCATCAGCTCATGCAACAGAGCCACACCGGTAATAAAATCATTGCCGGTTTTATTCATATCGCTGTATCGACCGCTTGTGAGCATCGGAATAGTCGCGGCGATAGCTGCTCCTGAAAGCACTAAAAGCCAAGAGAGGTAAATCCAAAGCAAAACCACGGGGATCAAAACAAAGGAACCGTAAATTGTTGTGAGAGGTCCCGTGCTTAAGTAGTAACTGAAGCTCCACTTAATCGCCACCCCCACGACCGTCACCAATAACCCGCCAACAAACGCATCCATCCATTTGACTTTGCAATTGGGCACATAGACGTAAAGGGCTGCGTACATCAGAGACTGCACCAAAAGCTGAATCACCATGAAAACCCAGCCGGGCAGCAGGCTTTCCACACCGAATTCAATTTGTGTGAGCACGTTGGTGAGCACCAAACTAAAGCCGATAGCAATCGGTCCCAATGTCAAAAGTGCCCAATAGATCAAAACGCGCTGCATCGCCGGGCGCATTTGTCTGACGTGGAAAATACGGTTTAGTGTTGCATCCACTGTGTTAATCAACATAAGTGACGTGATGGTCAAACCCGCCAAACCGAAAATCGTCAGCCCCTGCGCATGTTCAGCAAAAGACTTTACATAACCGATGATCTGCTGGCTATATACCTCGGGCAAAAGGCTGGAAAACAAAAGTTGCTCCATCTCAGCACGTCGTTCCGCAAAGGTCGGAAAAACAGCAAAGCTCACCAAAATCACGGCTACCAGAGGCACCAATGACAAAACAGAGGTAAGCGTCAATGATGAGGCCACTTGATTGAGCTGCGTCTCTTGAATGCGAATCCATACAAACTCCGCAAGCTCTTTCACCACTTCTTTGAATGGTCGCTGCTTGTAGTGACTGAGGTTCAGATCCCAATCCATAATTTATAAAGTTATCAAACAGATATCCATCATCATAACAAAAAAGCGGTCGATACAAGATCGTCTCTGATCTTTTAACCGACCGCATCAGCTGCACGCTTAAGCCACTTCTTGGGTAGCCTCAACCGTGCCCTCTGTCTCTACTTCTTTCTTTTCGGGTTTGGGACCGGGTTCCAATACCGCCATACTCTCAACGTGCGCCGTATGCGGGAACATATTCATGACGCCCGCGGCACGAATGTGCCAGCCGCCTTCATGCTGCAAAATCGCACAATCTCGAGCCAATGTGGCCGGATTACAAGAAACGTACACTACCCGAGGCGGACGTTTATCCGTGGCAGCCAACGTACGAGCCAATTCCAGAGCGCCTTCTCTGGGCGGATCAATCAACACGCGGTCAATACCGCCCAATTGAGCCCAAAGAGCATCCCAATCGTCCGTTGACCAGGTAAAGAGGTTGCGGGCGACAAATTGCGTTTTTTCAGCCAAGCCATTGTCGGCTGCTCCGGCTCTGGCGCGCTCAACCAACTGCTCACTGCCTTCAATCCCGACCACCGTCTTGGCACGCACGGCTAAGGGAAGCGTGAAGTTACCCAAACCGCAGAAAAAGTCCGCGACATGGTGTTCAGGCTTGACATCCAAGAGATTGATTGCACGAGAGACCATCGTTTCATTGAGGCGATGGTTAACCTGAGTAAAGTCCGTGGGTTTAAACGAAATGTGCACACCGAATTCTGGCAACTCAAGCTTTAAGGCCGTCAAATCACTTGCGTGCATCGGATAACATGAATCCGGCCCCTTGGGCTGCAACCAAACACTTACTCCATACTCAAGCGAGAAGGCTTCAAAAGCGGCCATATCGGCAGAGGTTGGCTCTTCCAACACTCTGAAAACAAGCGCAATCGCCCCATTGCCGCCCATGGCCACTTCAATTTGCGGCAGACGCTGACGAATGGATAGTTTTTCAACCAAACGGCGAAGAGGAATTAAAAGGTCGCTCACCGCGGGCGGCAAAATCTTGCACTCGGTCATATCGGCCACGTAACTTGATGAACGTTCATGAAAGCCCACCAATACGCCACCTTTTTTCTCCACGTCGCGGACAGTCAAACGCGCGCGGTGGCGATAGCCCCAAAACGGTCCATAGATCGGAGGCAAAATCGTCTCCGGCTTCACCTTTCCGATATGCCACAACGCATCAAGTAAAACCCGCTGTTTAATAGCAACCTGAGCACTGGGATCCAAATGCTGCATGGCGCAGCCGCCGCAACAACCGGGCTCAAGTCCGAAGTGCTTGCAGGCGGGTTTTACGCGCAAAGCCGATTCTTTTTCGATGGAAACAGCGCGTCCACACTCATAGCTATTTTTATTGCGAAAACGCTCATAGGTGACCGTTTCACCGGGAAGAGCGCCTTCTACAAAGACCACTTTGCCATCACGGTGCGCAACGCCTCGTCCATCCTGATCAAGCGATTCAATATCTACCGTAAACTTTTCAAGTACTTTAGGGGTTCTTGCCATTGGAAATATCCCTCAAAAAGAAGCGCCTGGTTCATACCCTATCGGAAAAATGTAAGCAGGCGCTAACGTTAAAGAAGGCAGCTTGCATTAAGCTGCCTGTGAAAATAATTTATTGCGGCAGGTATTCGACCGGATTGACCGGGCGATCATTGTGACGCACTTCAAAGAGCAGATTCACGCTATCGCTGTCGCTATTGCCCATCTTGGCGATGACTTGACCGTTCGTCACGTTATCACCACGCTTAACGAGCAATTCACTGTTGTGACCGTACACGGTGACAGCACCGGGACCGTGCGTGATGATAATCAACTTACCGTAACCGCTCACGTTCTCACCGATGTAGAGAACTCGACCGGCTGCAGCGGCGCGGACATCGTCTCCCATGTTGCCGGCAATTTCAATACCTTTGCTGTTTTCGTCACTGAATTGACGCAAAATTTGTCCACGAGCCACAGGCCACGACAAACGCGTATTGCCCAAAAGCTTTTGAGAACCCGTGGCCGTGGGTGCCGTGCCCGTCAAGGTCACACTGTCGCCAACGGGCTGAGCCGTCGTGGTTTGACCGCCGATCGTCACTTCAGAGGTGGACGGCATCGAAGCTTCAACCGCCAGATCGGTCACAGGCTGCGTGCGCGCTGAGGTCAGGCGCAACACCGTTCCGGGAGCCAACAACGTAGGATCCGTAATGCCATTGGCTTGGGCCAATTCGGTCGGATTGCAACCGTTGCGAGTGGCGATGCTATAGAGCGTATCGCCGGGTTGAACCGTATAGGTGTCGCCCGTCACGCTGACAGCGCCCGTTGTTCCGATACCTGTTGAACCTGTGCGGCTATAAATCGGCGCGCCCACATCCTGAAGAGCACAACCGGCCAACAGGCCCCCTGCCATCATAGCTACGACCAAAGCACGAAATTTCATATTCACTAACCTCAACTACTTGCGCATTGAAGCGCCAATTAAATCATTCTTCACGAGCAGTCAGCCACTGACCGACTGAACGAACGGCGGAATAATTGGTTAAATCCACCTGCAACGGGGTCACCGAAACGGCATTGTGCTCAACAGCCCAAAAGTCCGTTCCTTCCGCTCGATCCTTTGGCTTGCCGGCCGCACCAACCCAATAAATCGGAAAACCGCGGGGGCTGACCTCTTTGATCACGCTTTCAGCATGATGTCTTCTTCCCAAACGCGTTGCCACCACTCCCTGCAATTGAGACAAGGGCAAATTCGGAATGTTGACATTCAAAAGCTGCGGCTCGCCGTCCTTTTTGCGTTCCAGGAAACGCTCAACGATGCCTTGAGCCATTGTCGCCGCATCCTCCAAGTGCGCCCAACCGCGCTCAATTTGAGAAAAAGCAATGGAATCAATTCCGAAAAGGTAGCCTTCAATGGCCGCGGCCACGGTCCCGGAATACATGGTGTCTTCACCCATATTCTGACCGCAATTAATGCCGGAGAGCACCAAATCGGGCAATTCATCCAAAAGCCCAGTGAGTGCCAGGTGCACGCTGTCACTGGGCGTACCGTTTACAGCAAAAACACCCGGCTCCACTTCCTGCACCTGCAGCGGTCGCGTCAGCGTTAACGCATTGCTCGTACCGCTTTGATTAAATTCCGGCGCCACCACCGTCACGTACCCGAAACGTCTCATGGCTTTTGCCAAAGCTCGGATACCCGGAGCGGAATAACCGTCATCATTGGAAATCAAAATTCTCATGTAAATCCTTATCTATGCGGTCTGATTTTATTCATTTTTACAGCCCACAATAACTTTCTGAATCATATCGCATCAGGGCGTCTATTGCGATGCCATTTTGTTAGAAAAGTTGAGCAAATCCAAAGGCTAAGGCAGCGTAACGAGAAGCCTTGCCAATAAAAATAAATAAAAGACTTTTCAACCAGGAAATACGAAGCCAACCTGCCGCCAATGGCAAGGCATCCCCCACTAGAGGAAGCCATGCGAAAAGAAGAGCCCAAACGCCCCAACGAGTCAGCCAATCAATAGCTTTACCAGAGACTTTTTTAGGAAATAGTCGACCGATGATGTAACTTGTCATGGACCCCAACGTGTTGCCAATCGTTGCGACGGCAACAGCGACCGTGATTTCATCCGGCCAGGCGTGAACGAGCGCAAGCAAAACAGCTTCGCTTGCGCCCGGAAATAGTGTTGCGGAGACAAAGGCGGAGGTAAAAAGCCCCGCCATGGCCTCATATAAAGTGAGCTCCGGCATTAATCCTCTTCGGGCAAGATGCCTTCAATCACAAGCGGCTCGCCGATTGTATAGAAGTGACCGCCAGCCACGTAGTGAAGTGTCCTAAGTTCAGCCGGAGCAGTTTCAAAGTGCCAGTGGCCGTTTGAAAACACTCGCGTATCAGACCAAGCCGCCACACACTCACCGATAAAAAGATCGTATTGGTTTTGATTGTGAGGCTCGGACAAAATCTTAAAGATCATCCAAGCGGCGCACCCTTCAACAAGCGGTATGTCGTATCCGGGCATCGTAAAAAGCTTGGCTCCGCTTTTTTCAACTTTATCCGGCATATCAAATTTACTGACCGCGCCCAGGCGCATTGTTTCTTTCACAATAGCCGCTGTCGGCAACTGAAGTGAGAAATAGCCGCTTTTTTCCATCAAGGGACGCGTAAAGTGTGAGCTGTCAATAACCACCGTTGCTTTGGTAGGCGCCAAATCCAATGCGCAAGCCCATGTGGCAGGCATAATGTCCGAGACTCCGTCAAAGCTTGCCGACACAAGCGTTGTGCCGCCGACATTTAGCAACCGATAAGCCTTATCAATATCAACTTCAGCCACAAAGGGACACATCTTTCTCTCCTCAAACAAATCGCTTTGCTAAAAGTTTAGCAACGAACGATCAGCCCGTCCTGCCAATCTTTGCCGAATTTTTGCCCGAATTAGAACTCAAAAGAGTACAAAACATCCAACGCTTGATCGACGCCGGAGGCCGCCTCCACATAAAGTCTCGGGATCACACGATAGCGAAGCGTCAAAGTCGCCAATGAATCAAAAAGCCCCACCGCGTACTTCACTTTAAGACCGGGCAAAATGTAGCCGCTCACCGCCACTTTGGAGCTGTCTCCAACCCCTTCGGTATCAACACCCAAACCACTGATGCCGACCGCGTCACCCAAACTTTCAATGGCGCGGCTGCCTTGGCTTAAACCGAGATTAATCAGAGCCGACGTGATCATGGAGTTATCATCTTCGCCTGCGGGATCCAGCCCTTCTCCACGCATCAAGTAGCTGAGGGATTCTGTCTGACTTTTTTCGGGTTCGGTAAAGATCGTCACTTCCGGCATCTCCGCTTGTCCGCTCACACGGATTCCCGCGATCACATCATCGGCCGTCTTATCCGGATTACGAATAGCTTCCAAATTAATCAATGGATTATCGGCAGAGCCCGCGAACATGAATTCTCCGCGCCTGACGATTAAATCTTGCCCATAGGCTTTAAATTGTCCGTGAGGAACATTGATTTGACCCGTTAAACCCAACTTGCCATTATTTTGGACAACATGAAGTCTGCCTGTCATTTTGGCTTTCAGCCCCATGGCCTCAACGCGTACATCATCGCCAATATTGACAAATAGGTTGCTTTCAATGGGAATGGCTTCAGCATTGTCCGACGACTTTGGTCTGGGACGATCTAAGCGCACGGTATCGGCGCTCACGTCCGTGGCCGACGGCGGCAGTTCAAAAACCTTCACACGAGCCCAAGGCAAATCGATCAAACCATTTAAAGTAATTTTCTTAGCGCTTGCCTCACACTGCACATCCGTTGTCAAGTCAAATTCAACCGCTGGGGGCATCGTCACACGCATTTTCACGCCCTTGGCGGCAATTCTCGTGCGGCCTTGAGCCAACGTCTTCCAATCGGCATCACCCTGCAGCGTCAAACCGCCTTTAGGCGTTTTCAGCTCTCCTGAAAGCGTGCTCTTATTGCCGTCAAAAGCCAATTCAAAAGAACTCGGAAGCATTTCAAAGGGTAACTTTGTACTGTCAACACGCAATTGACGGATGCCGGTCTTACCAAATAACTGTGGTTCAGCAAGGCTGCCGGCTAATTTCAACTCACCGTAAATCGTTCCTTCAGCCGTTTCACCGGGAGAAAGCAGCGAATTAAAAAGTGAAGCTGAGAGATTTTCGATTTTGACTTCACCGGCCAAGTGCCGGCGCTTCACCGGATCAATGATATCGACGTTACCTGAAAGCGATCCGTTTTGGGTTATTTTCACCATCCACTTCGAGTTAATTTTTTCACCATTGCTGGTCAAACCCAAACGAATGGAATCAAAACCCATCACAAAGTCACTTTGCTCGAGCATATAGCGTGTCGAAAGCGTTTGACCGCTTACCGTTACCGTTCCGCTCGGCAAACCTTCAAATCCTTGAGGAACCGTCAGTGCGGCATCCGCCTTCACAATGCCTGACGCCTCAAATTGTCCGGGCATATAGCGCTTGAAAAAGCCTAAATTGAATTTCTCAAGTGCTACGTTAAGATTAAAAGCGTTCTTATTGAGTAAATCCAGGGCCAAATCGTTTCGCAAACAAACAAGAGCGTGCGGGTGAATCAAGCAGAACTGACCAACATCAAGAAGCAGCCCGTTGGTGTTAAACGCCACGGGCATTGGGGCCTGAAGAGACACAGGACCGTAACCGGTTTGCACTGTAAGAGCATTAAGCGCCCCTTTCCAAGCATCCATGGAATCGTTTAATGCGCCGAAGAAAGTAGCCTTTAATTGGAAAAGCCGAGACTTCGTGTCGATTTTTAATTCGTGAGCGTTTTGGGTGCCGGCGAGATTGGCATTAAAACTGTCTACAAAAAGCCCCGGCAAAGCGATGCCGTTTACAGCCAAACGAGCGCCGCCCGAAACATTTTCTTCCGCGCTCATGGCGCCGGTTAAACGAAGCGTATTGACGGAGACTCCCTGGGCTGACAAATCCCGAACCGTCATATCGGCATTAATCAAAGGCATTAAAACGGGGCCTCTGACCTGCAGTCTGCCCTTGGCGCGTCCTTTGACATCCTTAACCATTTCAGAGAAATTCGCCGCATCAATATGCAGGGCTAAATCAAGGTTGGGCACAGCGGCATGAAAACGTATATCCCCTTTCACATCGACTTTGTTATCACCCAAGTGCATGGCAACATCTGACAAATGCAAAAGTTTTCCGCCTTGTCGCGTGCTGACAGCCCCCTTAACGGTAAGGGGATAATTCTGCCAAGTTCCTGTCAGATCAATAGTGGGGACATCAATGCCGTCGCCCGTCCAGTGAAAGGCAGATTGAAGGGCTTTCAAATTAAGCGCCTGTCCGTCTATGTCGACCGCAATGTCTTTAAAGGCAATGCTTTGAATATGCACGGGTAATGGTGCCTGAAGGTCCGTTTGAAGTGTCGTTGTTCTATTTTTTTCAGATTCTGAAACTTTTTCTTCCGCTGATGGAAACTGAGCGCTTTGCACTGTGCTTTGGACATTTTGGACGTAGAAGTCATGGACAACCGCTTCACCGGAAAGCAGTTTATTGAAGTCTATATGCCAGCCGAAGTCACCCTTAAAGCGCAATCCGGGTTGCTCCCAAACAACCTCTTTTGCATCCAAACTTAACAGGCTGCCGCTAAAGGTCCCTTGAGTCAGTTGCGGTAAATGATCTTTTGCCTGATTGACCAAAAAGTGAAGACCGGGAGCCGTCGCCAATAGAAATCCCATGGCGGCACAAAGAACGGCAAACACACACAATAGGACCAATGCAATAATCTTAACCGCTCTCATAGTTCAGGCCCCAATCCGATATAAAACTGCACATCGTGCTTATCAGGATCACCCACGGGGGTTGCGATATCCAGCTTGATCGGTCCCAAGGGAGACTGCCAACGCACGCCAACACCCACACCCTTTTTCCAATCCTGGTTATTGAAATTATTAACCGCCTGACCGATATCGAAGAAAACGGCACCCCACCAGTTACCGGTCACGCGGTATTGATATTCAAAGCTACCCGTCACCAATTTCTCAGCACCGGTCAAATCGCCGTTTTCATCCTCCGGCGAAATTGATTCATATTTATAACCGCGAACACTTCTGTCGCCGCCCGCAAAGAACCGTAAATCCGGCGGCACCTGCTCGAAATCATCCGTTTGAATCCAACCGAGGTGAGAGCGCAAAACAAAGCGATGACGATCAGCAAACGTTTTGATTAAAGCGTGCTGCGCTTCTAACACCACAAAATCAATATCAGAACCCCACGTAGTATTGGACCAATCAATGGTGTAGCGCTGCGACAGTCCCCAAGTCGGCATCAAACCGCCAAGTGTTGTTGTTTTTGAAAAAGTCACACCAGGGTAAATCAACATAGTTTTGTCACTGATTTCACCCTGATCGAAGTCATCAATCGACCAACGCAAATGCACATCCCGCTGCCATCCCTCATAGGGCGCCCAATGACGGGAAATCATGGCTGAAGCTGAATCGGATTTGGTGTCGTTTAAGTCTTCTTTTTTGATACCGCCC
Organism: Parasutterella secunda; assembly: GCF_023336895.1. Taxonomy (GTDB): domain Bacteria; phylum Pseudomonadota; class Gammaproteobacteria; order Burkholderiales; family Burkholderiaceae_F; genus Aphodousia; species Aphodousia faecalis. Next base: position 6,627 of record NZ_JAMBLT010000009.1, on the reverse strand, counting down.
TGTATCACCCAATAGTGTTCAAGCGCACTTTTTTCAAGCGGAATCTTGTAGCTCACATCGGCCAACTGCTCTTTAGAAGAAAGCTCAGTTGACGCTTCAAGACTGTGCCCAGAATCATTTAACCAGGGCTTTCGCCAAGTTACCGATCCTCTGGGCCCCACATCCGTTGAAAAGCCCAAACCGGTTTCAACGGCGTTTTCTTTTTTCGGTGTCACGTTGGCATAAACAGGTAAAGACTTGTCGGGGCTGCCGCGTCCCGAAAAAATATCGGGAGAAACAACGACGGAATTAAACCATCCGGTTGCCGATAAGCGTCTGTTTAATTCTGAAATATCGTCCGAGGTATATGGATCACCTTTTTTAAAAGGTAGCAAGTTAACCAAGATGGGTTCTCTGATTTGACTGCCGGTAAAGCGAATATCACCGAAACGGTAACGAGTCTTTGCATCGTAATCAAACGTCCAGTACGCTTTATTTTCAACGGCATCCACACCCAATTCGCTTGTCACAAACTCACCGTCAAAGTAGCCATGTCGGATCGCCGCGCGCTCAATTGACGATTTAAAACTTTCATACTCCCCATGATTCAGTTGCCGACCTTTTTTAGGAAGATTGTCTTTCAAAGCTTCGAAAACTTCGTCATGTTTAGCTTCACCCCTGATGGTCAAGGATGTCGCAGCAACACGCGCGGGTTTCCCTAAATGTATTTTCGCAACCAATACAGCGGGCTTCTTTCCTTTTGGCTCTTGCCAGGTGTAGTGAATGATGCTTTGATAAAAGCCAAGCGCCTGCAATGCTCTCTTTATCGCTCGATCAACCTGCGCGCGGTAAGTTTGTCTGACTTCCGTAAAGCTGTTTTCTTTAACCGGCTGCAGTAATGCGTCAACATTTGAGCGCACCTCCCCCGAGATCCCCTCAACCTTCACATCAAAAGCGTGGGCACTTTGTGACAAAGCGCCTAAAAGGGCCGCTACTGTCGCCAATCGTCGAAAATTCATTACAAAAAACGCTTTTAAAACAATAGGTTTGATTTTAATTGATCTTATCTTTCTTTGATACTTTCTGAACAAGCCGCTGACATCAATTTTGGCGCGAATGGTTTTAACAGGCATACAATGAACTAATCTTTTGTTGAGCTTATTTTATGGAAATCAAAACTCTCAAAGGCATTACCCTTGCTTCCACAGCCGGTATTTGTTGGGGGTCCATGGGAGTAGCAGCCCAGTATTTAATGGCTGAATGCCATTTTACCGTGTTAGATCTGACATCCATTCGCTTGTTGGGTGCCGGCATTCTTTTGGTGCTGCTTGATATTTTTTGGAATCGAACCAAACATATCAAAGCGGTCTTTGAGAAAGAAAATCTCAAAGATATTGTCATCTATGGATTTGCGCTTCTTTGCTCACAATCGACCTTCTTCTTATCGATTTCAAGCTCCAATGCGGCGACGGCCACCATCATGGTGCTCACCTCTCCGCTATTTATCATTGCCTACTTAGCGATCGCCCACCACCGTCGCATTAAATTGTTGGAAATGATTTGTCTGCTTTTGGCGATGATTGGGGTACTGCTTATCATCACCAAAGGCAATTGGAACACAATGGATTTGTCTATTGCAGGCGTTGGCTGGGGCTTGGCTTCTGCAATGCTCGGAGCCGTTGGAACAATTCAACCGGGACGTGTCGTCAGAAAACTCACCGTCTTTCCCGTTATCGGTTGGGCCATGACTTTTAGCGGTGCGGCGGCCTGTTTGTACAACAATCCGCTGGAAACTGATGTACTGTGGAACACCATGGGCATTGTGTGTTACCTGCATATTGTGCTCTGCGGAACCATTGTTTCCTTTTGTTGTTTTCTCAAAAGCATGGAATTCATCGCTCCGCCCATTGCTTCGATGCTCACATGCTTTGAACCCCTATCCGCAGTCGTCCTTTCTGTTGTACTTCTTGGAGCTACTTTCGGCGTCACAGAAGGCATTGGAGCCGTCTGTATCCTGATGACGGTTTTCTTACTGGCAAGGGCCCGTTCAGGTTAGTTGAAAAATTACTTTTTTAAGGCATGCGCTCGTTTGCGAGCAAGCAAAGAAAAGAGAGCCGGGCAACGATTAACTTTTGCCCGGCCCGATTAATTAACGGTGTTCCGCAATCACTTGGGCGATTCTTTCCAGAGCCGTCTTAATCGTCTGACGATTAGGACCGTAGGAGAAGCGCACCCAATGACGATAAGGTTCATTAGTCGGACGCACACGGAAGGGTCTTACGTCAAAGAAGTGACCCGGAACCGTGATGACTTTCTTTTGCAAACAAGCATGGAAGAAGTAATCTGCGTCAGATAATTTCCCCGGCAGATTTTCAATACTTGCCCACAAGTAGAACGTGCCCAACGGCTGATTGGCAGGCGTATGAATGCCCAACTCCGCCAAGCCTTCCATCATCATCTTGCGCTTAACGGCAAATTCCTTACGCGTGGCCAATAGTTCTGCTTCAGCGTGTCCTTCAGCCAACTCTTCAATGACCCCGCGTTGAACCATCGTGGACGGGCCTCCATCAACAGCGCTCGCAGCACGATTAATCATTTCGATCAAATACTTCGGACCGATCGCCCAACCTGCACGCCAACCAGGATAACGGAATCCTTTTGTTAAACCGTCAAAAACAATAACCGGATCACGATTAATGTCCTTCACATAAGGCAAGGCAGAAACGGCTTTTTCAGCGGGGGATCCATCTTCGTTATAAGAGAAGGTGGCATAGAATTCGTCCGCGCCCAATAGACAATTTTCTTTTCTGGCTGCGTTGATATAGCGATCCATCGCTTCATCTTTAATCACCTGCCCGGTCGGGTTGCAGGGATTGGAGAAAACAAAAGCGTTGGGACGCACGTCATGCATAAAATTTTCAAAACGCTCCACCGGCACGGTAAAACCATCTTTTTCTTCTGCACGCAACTCAATCAGTTCACAGTTGTGGCGAAGAGGATAGAGATAATCCTCATAAGCGGTATAGTCCGGATTTTTATAGGCAATTCGGGCGCCGTCTTTGAAGATACTGTAAAGACGCGTTAAAGCCAGGCGGCCGCCGCAGACAAAACTCACGTTTTCAGCCGTGTATTGACTCATGCCCTTACGATAGGTGCGGTTAACCCAATCGGCAATGGCTTCTCTGACTTCAAGCGTTCCGCCGACAGGACCGTAGGCCGCATCGCTGGGTTGAAGTTTTAAGCTTTCGATACGATCGGGAGCGCCTTCAATGGTGCCCACTTCCGGCTGACCTTGCCCCACATTGCACCAATCAGGGTGACCGTTATAAAAGCCTAATTTAGAGGCTTCGTTTACTGTCCAAATCACCCCCATATACGGTACGTATCGCACCATCGGAAAATCTGTACTGCCGTATTCTTCCATCACAATTCTCCTAGTGAATTTCGTTTTGATTATTGTAGGTAGAAGAAAACAAAAAGAGAATGACAGATCTTTAAACTATAATTGTTAAAAAGACAATTAATGCAAAAATTATGAAGAAAGTTGACAACCTTTTGGCCTGGAAGGTTTTGCTCAGCATTGCTGATTTAGGCTCACTTAAGCTGGCGGCAGAAAAGCTTTGGATTGATCCGCCTCTGGCTTCCCGAATGTTGGCAAATCTGGAAGACGAACTCGGCATTTTTCTTCTTGACCGTCGCTCACGCCCTGCTGTTTTAACAAAAGAAGCCAAAGAAATTCTGCCGTCTGTCAGTCAATTAATACAAAGCCATGAAGCGCTTCTTTCTTTAACTCAAAACCTACGAAAAGATCACGATCCCAAGGCTCGTCGGACGCTGCGTATATCGCTGCCCGTCAATATGGACCGAACGCCTATTCTTTCTGCCTTACTTGACTATGAATCGTTGCATCTCGGGGTTCATTTCGAAATTTTGGCTGACCGCGGACTAAAGGCTCTTTTAAACCGACAAACCGATTTGTCCTTTTGCTTTTACTCTTCCGATCAACCGGAATTGTACGGGACATTCGTGGATGATTTTTACACCTTCTTATTGGCCAGCCGCTCTTTTTTGAAAAAACATCGCTCGCCCGAGATGCCAGAGGATTTAATTCATTGCCCTATTCTGCTGCGCTACCCCTACAGCCCCTACTACGCTGACTTTATTGAAAACGGGGAAACACAATTCAAATTACGCCATTGTCAAAAGATTAATTACGGTGATGCAACGGCCTGTAAAGAAATGCTCCTTGCGGGAGCTGGCATTGCCATTGATCTCAACCTCGGCATGGTGCGATCTCAACTTCAAGACCAATCGGTTGTTGCTGTCATGCCAAAGTGGCATCGCCCCGTGGCACGAGCCCATGTGTACTGCCGCTCTGAAAACAAAAACAGTCCTTTATACCAAGAGGTGTTGAAATTGATTGTTGAAAACGGCAACTCGGATCTCACCAGTCCGTGGCGGCAGTTTGCCAAGCAATTTTAGGCAACAAAAAAGCAACCCAGAAGGTTGCTCATTGGAAAAGTGGCGTCCCCACGGGGATTCGAACCCCGGTACCGACCGTGAAAGGGTCGTGTCCTAGGCCTCTAGACGATGGAGACGCTATCTAACTGTGGTGGAGGTAAGCGGATTCGAACCGCTGACCCCTTGCATGCCATGCAAGTGCTCTACCAACTGAGCTATACCCCCGAAGAGAGAATGCATTGTATAGAGCACTTATCAAAAAATCAAGACCCTTACGAAATTTTTTTAGAGTGTTCCCATGTAGGTAATAATGACCGCATTAATCAAATCAATCAAGAACGCGCCGACTAAACTGACTATGAGCCAAGCCCGGGCGTTGGAACCATATTTTTCAGACAAGGCCTGCATAACCGCCAAACCGTTTGCGGTCGAACCCATCGAAAAACCGACACCGCCAACACTTAACATCACCGTGTCATAGTTCTTGCCGAAAAGTAAGAAGATGAAAAACCATGAGAAAACCAGCACCAAGACGGCTTGAGCGAGCAAAATCACCAACATCGGAATAGCCAAATTAACCAATTCAGCTAATTTCAAGCTATTAACTGCCATGGTCACAAAAAGCACCAAACTAATGTCCGCGACAGCATTAAGACCAACACCGTCAATTCGCACCGTCTTTGTGCAATCGATCACATTCCGAACAACCGCCGCCACAATCATGGAACCGATATAAGCAGGAAGCGTAATGATTTGTCCCAAAAAGTCCGAGACAATCCCACCCAATGCCATACAAATGGCCACAATACCACCGGCTTTCATCAGTTCATCGGTAAAGGACGGTTTTTGACCGGCTTCTTTAGCCACAATATCGGCCTGCAGATCACCAGGCATCCGCAGAGGCGGTTCCGGTGTTGGCACGGATTGCGGAGTAACGATCTTGTATTTGCGAATCAGCCATTCACCAAAGGGACCGCCCAAAATCAATGCGGCCGCCATGCCAAATGTTGCCGATGTGATCGCCACAGCCGTTCCGCCGGTGATGCCGTACGTTTCTTCAAAATAAGGTCCAAAAGCAGCCGATGTTCCCAAGCCACCCATCATGGAAACCGCACCGGTCAAAATCCCATAGTGCTTATCAAGCCCCATAAAGCTGGCAAGTGACATACCCAGCACGTTTTGCAAAACCGCCAAAACAGACACGGCGATTAAGAAACCCACCAAAAGCTTTCCGCCTTGTTTAACCACTTTGACACTGGCCATCATCCCAATTGTTGTGAAAAAAGCGAGCATCAATAGGGTTTGCAAAGTGGAATCAAAATGGACTAGAAGAATGCCGCAGCCTTGTAAAACAGAAAGAATAACGGCCAAAATCATGCCGCCCACAACCGGACTGGGCATAGACAAACGCTCAAGAATCGCTACCTTGGCTTTAACCCAAACACCTAAGTAATAGGTCACTACTGCTAAAGCCAAACTCTGAATCATGTTGATGTTTAGCACCCATATACCATTTTCAAACGCAATGTCCATCTTGACCTCCCAAATGTAAATGCGGAAGTTGGTTTTTGATTTATAACAATAACGCGCCTGTAATGCCGTGGGAAGCTCTGTATTGCGTGGAAATGCTTAGATTATTTGAAATCCAATTGAATATTTTTAGATACCCTCAGAGCTTTTGCTTAAGCAAAACCGCCCTGACCATTACCTTTTTTGATTCTTCAAGCTATCCCGGACCATGTTGCAAAAGATCTTACTTGCATGACTCTGGTAGACGTGATCATTCCATGCAATGACGACTGTTTGAATCGGTAAAACTCCTTCCATACTCAAGAATCTACATCTATTTCTTGCCTCATAGGGCCCAACCAATGTTTCTTGACAAACGGCCGTGCAAATCCCAGAAGCTACGAATTCCAACCGAGTTCCCAATTGTCTGACATCCATGTTCAGTTCGCGGAAATTTCGCCCGACTACTTTAGATAAAAGAGCGGTTCTCTCATGGTGTAAAACGGTCTTTGACATCCACCTCGCCGTGAACGACGAGGATTCCCTACTGTGTCAGTGGCTTGCGCCACTGATCACTTCGATGGGTTCCTGCTGCTGACCCGCGCAATGGACTGTCTCCATCCGCTGATTCACTTGAGCTCGGCCTACTTCGCCGAGCTCCCCACAGGCTGACATGCA
>NZ_JAMBLT010000008.1 GCF_023336895.1 Parasutterella secunda | reverse complement strand
TCGCCCCGGTGGGGCGAGTGCCAATTCCTCTCGCGATTGAAATCGCAAGTTTCCTTGGCACGATACTATGAAGAAGTTGAAAAAATCATTGTCTGAAAATAAACCCTATCTGTTTGATTTAATTAAATTTATTCGAAGTTACTTTTAGTTTTAGACAACGCCTACTTATATTTTTAGACAGGTTCTATTTATTTTTTTAGACAGTCTATTTCTATATTTTTTGACACTTTTTCAACTTTTTAAAGAACGAATGGCCTTCTTTTAGCTGATACAATTGCCCTTCAATTCACATTACCTATAAGTGCTTGATCAAACAACCATGGCAGAGAATCAACAAATCAAAGTGATTTTCGTTGAAAACGATCCGAATGTTCGTTTGAGACTGCAACGCGCAATCAGCGGTTTGGCTGATATTCACGAAATCGGTTCTGCGGCGACCTACCGGGAAGCCGATGCATTGGTGTCTCAGTTTAAATTCCAGATGCTCATTGTTGACTTGGATCTGCCCGATGGGTTCGGACTTGATCTCATCAGACGAACGGCAGCCAATATGCCGGAAGTCGATATCATGGTATTGGCCAACGCCAATGACGATCCCCATGTGGTAAGCGCTATTGAGTCCGGCGCGACGGGGTACGTTCTTAAAACGGAAATCGAAAATAGTCTTGTCTCGGCCATTCGTCTGTTGGCAGCGGGCGGCTCCCCTGTCAGCCCCGAAGTAGCTAAAAGCGTATTAAGAGCCCTTCGGACGTACACGACTCACACGATTGAAAAGACCACGGCTCCCATTCAACCCAATCCCCTTTCAGAGCGGGAAACTGAAATTCTGCAGCTTCTTGCCAAAGGGATGAGCTTTAATGAAATCGGCGACATTTTGACGATTTCGCCCCATACGGTTACGGCTCACATTAAAAAGATATACCGCAAGCTTCAAGTGCACTCCCGAGGAGAAGCCGTCTATGAAGCCGCCCAAATGGGACTGATTTCTTAAAAAGTTATGCCCGATTTTGTTCTCTCGCGCTTTCTGACCGTAGGATGCCTGGTCACAGTGTTTGCCGTGATGACGGTTTTGGCCCACCGCACCAAAGTTCACGCGCATTGGATAAGAGTCATCGGCTTAGGCGTATCTTGTGCGCTTTTGGCTTCTGCCTGGTGGATCAATACCCCGTCTTTTGAAATGGCAGCCTTTCCCGCGCAAGCTTTCTCACTTATTTTATTTGTTGCGTTGGGTGTTTTTTATGCGGCCGCAGTCATGCGTTCGCAATCCGTTGTTCGTTGGGCCGGCGCATTAGCTGCATGTCTATTGGCGGTCATTGGCTTAGTGATGGACGCCATTTTGGCTTCTCACACAACCGATGTTGCCTTTAGCTTTGCTATCTGTTTATTAAGCGTTAATTTCTTAGGCCACTTGCTTCGCGCCCGCGTTAATCAAGCGTTGCTTCGCGCTCCTAAAGCGGCCGCTGATAATTCTGCTTCTCAGTGCCTTTGTTCCCTTTTAACGCAGCACCCCGATTGGGCAGAAAATCAAGACTTTTACAAAACCGTTGCCGGTGTTTTGTGTCTCAAAACCCAAGTTTTGACCATTCTTCGTGCTCTTTTGCCCCATTGCACAATCAGGGATTCAAAAGAAAGCACTCAAACGATTGCCCGTCCGGTTCCCGCCTCTGTGATTTTTTCTGTTGCAAAGCTTTGCCAAATCATCACGGCTGAAATTCGTTCCGAAGGCGATATCCAAGTCGTGGTATCAATTGATGCGGCGGGCATTCACATAACCCTTGAGGCCCCCAACACCCATAACATCCGCTCCGAATCTTTAAAAGGCTTATCCAATTTGGATATTGACGCATTACAAACCCATGTTGATGATCAATCCGTCAACATCGCTTTCGGTTACCGTTTTTAATGTCTTCACTTCATATGAAAAGCATCAGAATCCTTTCTCTTGCCTTCTGTTTGTGTGCCTCAAGTTTTGCTCAAGCAAGCGAGTGGCCAGCCGGCAAACCCATTAAACTCGTGGTTCCCTTCCCGGCCGGAGGCGGCGCCGATATCATCGCCCGAACGATTTCCAATAAATTGTCTGAAAACATCGGGCAAAAGATCATTATTGAAAATCGGGCTGGCGCCGGTGGCAGTCTCGGCACTGAAGCGGCCCTGCGTGAAAAAGCCGATGGACGAACGCTCATTTATGTCACAAACGGTACCTTGGGTACCAATCCGGCGCTTTATACAAACGTTGGCTATAACGCACAAAAAGACATTGAACCGGTCGCAAGGCTTACTGAAATCACGCTCGTGATGGCGGTCAATCCCAAACGAATCCCTGTTAAAAATTTAAAAGATTTTCTTCAGTACGCTCGGTCAAACTCAAAGCCATTAACCTATTCGTCGGCCGGGAACGGCACAACCAGTCACTTAGCCGGTGTCTTATTGAGTCAAATGACTGAACTGCCATTTGAGCACATCCCCTATCGGGGCGGCGCAGCCTCCATGACCGATATGCTCGCAGGCCGCATTGATTTCACAATTGATGTAGCGCCTAACGTTCTCAGCCATGTAAAAGCACAACGCCTTACCGCCCTGGGATTAGGTTCTCCATCTTCGGACTTGTCTTCAACCATTAAACCCATTAGTGAAGAAGGTGTGAGCGGCTATGAACTTTTTGCTTGGGACGGTATTGCTGTTAAGAAAGGCACGCCAGAAGCCATCGTGAAAAAGTTGGCCCAAGCGATACAAAAAACGCTCACGGACAAAAAAGTGCAAGAAGCATTAATCGCAAGAGGCGCGCGGCCGATTCTGAGTACGCCCGAAGAATTTACCCAATTTGTCGCTTCTGAAGAGAAAAAGTGGGGTGAACTTGTTAAATCCTCCCGAACCTCTTTAGACTAGCGGCGTTAAAAATATAAGGACATAGAACATCATGGAAACTAACGTTGAAATTAAAAAAGCTTTGGATTGGCAACCTGCCGGTGAATTCTCTGACATTCTTTACGATAAGGCTGAAGGGATTGCCAAACTCACCATCAACCGTCCGCGTGTGAGAAATGCTTTCCGGCCGGAAACCGTTCAACAGCTTTGCCAAGCTTTTAGCGATGCCCGTGAAGATCCGTCAATCGGCGTCATTATTCTGACCGGCGCAGGCCCCTTGGCCTTTTGCTCGGGCGGAGACCAAAAGGTACGCGGCAACGGCGGCTACGTTGGCGGTGATGGCGTGCCCCGCTTAAACGTTTTGGATTTCCAACGTATGATCCGCACGTGCCCTAAACCCGTGATTGCCATGGTGGCAGGCTACGCCATCGGTGGCGGCCACGTGCTTCATATGATCTGTGACCTCACGATTGCTGCCGATAACGCCCGTTTTGGTCAAACGGGGCCACGCGTAGGCAGTTTTGACGGTGGCTGGGGTGCTTCCTACATGGCGCGTTTAATCGGTCAGAAGCGCGCCCGTGAAATGTGGTTCTTGTGCCGTCAATATGATGCTCAACAAGCTTTGCAAATGGGTCTGGTTAATACCGTGGTTCCCTTGCAAGAGCTGGAAATTGAAACGGTGAAGTGGAGCAAGGAAATTTTGGCCAACAGCCCCATCGCTATCCGATGCTTGAAGGCCGCATTCAATGCCGACTGCGACGGTCAGGCTGGCATTCAAGAATTAGCCGGTAACGCCACGCTTCTTTACTACATGACCGAAGAAGGTAAAGAAGGTAAGAATGCGTTCTTAGAAAAGCGCCGTCCGGACTTTTCCAAGTTCCCGCGCCTGCCCTAATTAAAAATGCAAAACCCTTTTAGCATTTTTGAAGCCGCGGCGAGTTGTCCTGATCAAATCGGGCTTCGCCGCGCGGGAGAGGATTATTCCTTTTCACGGCTCGCCACACTAACGCAAAATACTATTGATCGGTTGAGAAGGGAAAAGGCGCTGCCTGCGGCTGGCCGCCCGATGATCATCGAAGGCAAAAACACGGTTGAAACCATCGTGCTTTTATACGCTTTGATGGAATTAAATATTCCGGCGCTGATGTTGCACCCGAAACTTACCGCCGCTGAACGCTATGTTCTCCTATCAAGTATTCGGGAAATTAAGGATCCTTTACCCGAAGAGACTGTTGCGGTGCTCTTTACATCCGGCACAACGGGACTGCCGAAACCGGCCATCATCACCCGAAAAATGCTTTGGGAGTCAGCCAAAGCCAGTGAACGCAACCTCGGATGGGAAAAAGATGACTGCTGGCAGCTTTGCATGTCGGTTACGCGTATCGGAGGACTTTCTATCCTTACTCGATGCCTTTTGGCAAGAAAAACGCTTGCCATCTCTCCCCTTTTCAATCCAGAGTCTTTTGTTAAAGCTTTAACAGACGATCAAGTGACGATTACAAGCATTGTGCCCACAATGCTTGCCAAGATTTTTGAAACTTACCCTGATTGGAGAGCGCCTAAACATCTGCGTGTCATCCTGTTAGGAGGATCATCGGCTAACGACAAGCTTTTACTGAAAGCCCATCGGCAAGGCCTGCCTATCGTGACCACTTATGGGATGACAGAGACTTGCTCGCACGTTGTCATGACACCCTACACTGAGCGGTTCAATCTTGTCAAAGGCAGCGGCAAGGTTATTGCCGGAGCAGAAGTTCGTACCCGAGACGGTCAAATTGAAGTGAAAAGCCCGATGACCACGCCTGGTTACTGGGGACGAGAACCACTCAAAGGTGAATGGTTTGAAACAGGCGACTTGGGTGAATTTGACGCTGAAGGTGTTTTGCACGTTCATGCCAGACGCCACGACTTAATTCTGAGCGCAGGAGAAAATGTCTATCCCCTTGAAGTCGAAAATATGCTCACCCGCTCCCCTTTTATTAAAGAAGCCTTGGTCATTGGTGAGCCTGACGAAACCTGGGGCGCTATTGTCTGCGCGTTAATTGTTCCGGAAAAAGGCACGCACCCGAAAGTTGAAGATGTCAGGCGCTTTTGTAAAGAAACGCTTTCTGCTTACAAGTGCCCGAGAAAAATTGCCTTTGTGGATGCCTTACCAGTGAATTCCGCAGATAAACCCGACAGACGCTCTGAAGTACTCAGGCGTTATGAACTGATCCCTATTCATTACAAACATTAAACATTGTCTGATCAAAATTCTGAGTCTAGTTGGGCGGTATTATTTCTCTTTTTGTCTGCTTTTAACACTGTACGAAATTGTGTGGACTTGCAACATCATTTCTCAAAGCGCGCAAACCCTCGCTAAGATTAATCCCAACAATTTCGGATGACTGTACCGTGTTTACCAAACGCCTCCTTGTCTCAATTCTCTGTGCCCATTTGGCTCTGACACCTGTCGCAGGTGCCTGGGCGGCTCAGGATTTGGCAACGGAGTCGCTCAACTTGAATTTACCGAGCATGGGCGCGGTAGCCGGGACGGAGTTGTCTCCTGCCGAAGAGCAAGCCTTGGGTGAGGAAATGATGCGTCAAATCCGAGGCGACCCAAGCTATCTCAATGACTCCGAAACACTCGAATATTTAAACCGCTTAGGCTACAAATTGGTCAGCGTTTCCGATACGCACACCTATAACTTCTTTTTCTACCCGCTCATTGACCATTCGCTTAACGCCTTTGCCATACCCGGTGGTTTTATCGCAGTTCACACGGGGCTTATCGTTGCCGCTCAAAATGAAAGTGAACTCGCCGGTGTCATCGCCCACGAAGTCGGACACGTAAGCCAACGCCACATTGCCCGCATGATTGATGCGCAAAAAGGTAACGCCGCCCTAACGCTAGGCTCCTTCTTGCTTGCCCTATTGGCCGCTCGTGCCGGAAGCGGACAAGCTGCGACAGCATTAGCGGTCGGCGGTCAAGCCGCCATGATCCAAAATCAGTTAAGTTACTCAAGAAGCGCCGAACGGGAAGCTGACCGCGTGGGACTAACGTCACTCACCCGAGCCGGATTTGATCCGAAGGGAATGGAAAATTTCTTCATGCGGTTGCAGCAAAACAATCGTTACTACGAGGCGGCCGCTCCTGCCTATCTTCTCACCCACCCACTCACGGTTGAACGTATCAGTGATATGGAAAACCGCACGCGTCAATTGGGAGCTCGCACTCACAAGGACTCGCTGGATTTTGTTTTGATTCAGCAGCGCATGCGGGTACTGCAAGAGACAAAGCGTGATGGCTGGTTAAAAGTGATCAAAGAGATGAAACAGGACTTGGCTGATGCCAAGGACAACCGCAGAAAAACAGCCTTAACTTACGGTCTTTCTGTTGTCAGCCGCAAACTTAACCTCAAAGAGGACGCTATTCGTTACGCCAATCAAGCGGTAAGTCTTGGCGGCAACAATGCCATTTTGCTCAAAAATCAATCTGAAGTCCTCTTTTTATTCGGCAATAACAGCGATAAAAATCGAGCGCTTCAAATGGCCAAGCGTTTGGTCGCAAACAACCCCCTTTCGGAAATGGCCGTCAAGCTCTACGCAAGCGAACTCTACGATCTAAAACGCTACCAAGAGACTCTCAAATTCATGCGCTCTCAGCAAGCCATGAGCCAAAGCAATCCCTCCTATCACGCCATCAACGCCCGATGCTATCGCGCGTTAAAGCAGATGAGCCGCCACTACATGGCTGTGGGCGACATGTATATGGCGCAAGGTGATAAGCGCGCTGCCGAATACCAATATAACTTGGCTCAGCAAGCAAGCGACGGCGACTACTACACCATGAGCCAAGTCGACGGGAAACTGCGCTCTGTGCGCGCAGACATCATTGCGGAAGAAAAGGCGAAAAACCGTTAACTATAAATTACTCGCTTAAAAGTTTGTCAATATTCTCCGGTGATGCGACCTTAATTGGACAGTCAGGGTATGCATTACGGAAAGCTCTGATCGATTTGCCCCGTACCCTAGGTGTCACTTTGCATTCAAAAGCCACCATCTGACCATCGGTTATTTCTACGAAGTCCATTTCCTGAAGAAAACGGGTTCGCCAAAAATAAATTTCTGTTCCGGTCTTTAAATAGCTGTGTTTTTTCAACCGTTCTGTATAAAAAAAGTTTTCCCAAAGAGCTCCGACGTCCGTTCTAGTTGCAATTGGATTAAATCCCCCACTGATTAAAGCATTGCGCACCCCATTATCAATGAAATAAATCTTTTTCCCTAATTTAATTTCTGACTGAGGATTGCGACTAAAGGAAGGCACCACTTTAATAATGAAGCACGATTGTAGGAGATCCACATACCGTTCTATAGTCTTAGAACTTATGCCGAGTTCGCTTGAGACTGTGGCATACTTGATCTCAGAGCCAACGTTATAGGCCAGATAAGTCACTAATTTTCTTAAATCAGTCGGCTTTCTCATTTCCGCCAAATTAAACAAATCTTTGTAAAGAATGCTGCCAACAAAATCGATCAAGTATTCTCGGGCGTATTGCGGCTCATTAATAACTGCTGGATAGCAACCGTAGATCATTCGGTCATTGATTGTTCTCTTGACTTCAAGCCATGATGTTTCTTGAGCTAACTCTTCTAGAGAAAACGGCCAAAGATTAAACGAATTAATTCGACCGGCAGCAGACTCCACGACACCTCCTGCCAAATCTAGAGAACTTGAACCGGTCACAAATATATGGCATCCGGAATCATTGTTATCAACCATGCGCTTGATAACCCGTCCGATGCCTGGAATGTATTGAGCTTCATCAATAACAAGATTAGGATAATCCTTAAGTAACGGTAAATAGCTTGACGGATCGGACAGTACTTTGATGTCATTCTCATCATCTCCTGTCAGGTAATGAGCGCCTTGATCTTTCACAATATGCTCTAGGAGTGTGCTTTTACCGACTTGTCTTGGCCCAAAAAGGACTTCAGCCCGGTTACTGCGTTTTTTCTTAGCCAGTACGTCTTCGATTTGTCTAGGGATATATTTAAAACTTAGCATTTTTCAACCATAATTCATTTTTATCTAGATAAAAATGAATTATAGGTAAAAATAATCAAAAATCGCACGGCTTTCTGACCTTGCCTGAAATTGGTTGACAGTTTTTAAAACTATGACTGATTTGGTTGACAGGTTTTTGATTTTTGCCTAATTTTCTTTACAGTCAAAAAACTAAAACCTAATTGTGTTGACACCTTTGGGATCATTCCCTACAGGTGTCTTTTATTTTAATCCTTTTTAACTCTCCTCCTTATGGTTGGCCCAAACATGGCTTGATAGGCCATCGGCCTATCAAACATGGCGGGAGTCCTTTATAACGGTCTTCCCTGGTTTACCTGTTTTCTTTCAGAGTACGTTTTCCAGTGGCGTTTGGGGATCGCTCCAAAATCATGACCTTGCCTGAAATTAGTTGAGAAAGCTATGCGGACTCCTTAATCTGCCCAATCCAAATCGGGATTAACTTCTTGCATTCAGAAAGCGTTAGGTTTTCTTCCGTGACAGTCTTCGCATCAGTCTTAAATGTCATGTGATGCTTTCTTCCATGAAGATAGACCCGACCAACGAGTTTCTTTTTATATTTCACAACGACACTCATCGTTGAAGAAATACTGAATGTGAACTTATTCTCGATACCCGCCTCGGCCGCTTTGGTTAAAAGCTCCTTAATGAAAGAGACTTCCAGCTTGGTGGCTTCCACCGGCTGATTGTCAGACGTTAAGAAATAAAACGGTTCAGGTAGCGTTTGAACACTAAGGGGCTTTTCGGCCTTCAGTTTTCGCCACGGATACCTAGCGCGTAACGCTTCAATTGCCGCTGACAACTCTTTTCTAGGTTTCACGGTTGCCACAATGGTCATCGTTTCCTTCGTCTCTGCCTTTGCCGTTGTAGCTTTTGTATTTCTACCGGTCTCTTTATCTTTGACCAACTGGATAATTTGGTCGTCTTTTTTATCCTGAAGATCCCCCTTACCCCTCACCGGTTCATCTGGAGTAATGTGAATTTCTTTTTCTTGAGTCTCAAAATCATGTTTGGGGCGCCCTAGATCAATCGGTTCACCCGATGCTTTCCGTGTTCCGATAGATTTAAAAAAGTCGGCGATTTTATCGAGAATATTCTTTTCGAGCATATCTGTCTCCTTGAGCTCCTTTTTCCATACTAACGGAAAAATCGTTCCTTGACACACAATTTTCAAGGATCAGACGAAAAAGCCTTCATCATATACACTATTGGTAATACGCTTGAAGAGAAATAGAACAACAGTAACGCTCAAAGCGCCTAGAAACTCTCGTATAATTTTGCCGTTCTATCCGATTGGAAATCATTATGGCTATTGAAGATTATTTGACTATTGCCCCGAAAACCGACGAAATTATTGAAACGGATGCTGTCATTGTCGGCGCCGGCCCTGTCGGTTTATTTCAAGTTTTTGAATTAGGTCTTTTGGAAATTAAGGCTCATGTCGTGGACTCCCTCAAAATGGTGGGCGGACAGTGCATGGAGCTTTATGAACATAAGCCCATTTACGATATCCCGGCTCTTCCCGTTTGCACTTCACGCGAATTGACGGAAAATCTTTTAAAGCAAATTCACCCCTTTGGACCTCAATTTCACTTAGGTGAAGAAGTCACCATTGTCCGCAAGGAAGAAGACGGCCGCTTTTACGTTGAAACCGATAAAGGCACGCGCTTTATGACAAAGACCGTGTTCATCGCCGCTGGCGTCGGCAGTTTCCAACCGAAGCGCCTAAGCGTCCCCGGCATTGAAAAATTTGAAGGCACTCAACTTCACTACCAAGTAAAAGACCCTGAACTCTTTTACGGCAAAAATATCGTCATCTGCGGTGGCGGTGACTCTGCTTTGGACTGGACGCTCAACCTAGTCGGTAAAGCCGAAAGTGTCATCCTCTTGCACCGTCGTGATGGTTTCCGCGCCCAATCAGCCTCTGTTGCCAAGATGCGTGAATTGTGTGAAAACTGGGAAATGCAGTTTGAAGTGGGCCAAGTCACTGGTTTTGAAGAAAAAGATGGAAAGCTTACCGAAATCCGCGTGACAGGCGATGACGGTGTTGTGCGCCGCATGCCGCTTGACCACTTATTAGTTTTCTTCGGTCTTACGCCCAAATTAGGACCTATCGCAGATTGGGGGTTGGAAATCTATCGCAAGCAAATCGTGGTTGATACGGAAAAATTCCAAACCTCCATCCCCGGCATTTTTGCCGTAGGTGACATCAACACCTACCCGGGTAAGAAGAAATTGATTCTTTGCGGATTCCACGAATGTGCCCTGGCAGCCTTTGCTGCCGCCGATATTGTGCATCCTGAAAAGAAGACCTTGCTGCAATACACGACAACGTCTCCCAAGCTACACAAGGTGCTTGGGGTCGAGACTCCAACTCTCGATTAACATTGCTTCGTTAATCCAAAAGAGATCATCCAAATTTGGTTGGTCTCTTTTTTTGTTGTTATTTTCTCAAAGGACCTTCTGAACCGAAGACGGTTTTCCACAGTTGTATCACCGTCGCGATATTTTCACTTTGCGCGAAGCGATCAACCCGTACCGGCCCGTCTCCCAATTCCAGACGATGCTTTCTTTGGATGTGACGATAATTGCGATAAATGGACACACACCTCTGGGCGAGTTCTTCACCGATCAAACCGGCTCGAGCCGCCATTTCCAATAAAAGAATATTGCCGAAATTGTTGACCAGCTCCGGATGCTTGTGTGAGTAAGCGAGCACCATTGCCTGAACCGCGAATTCCACATCCACCATACCGCCTCGGTCGTGTTTGACATCAAAAAGCGAGGTCGGATTGGGATGTCCCTCAAGCATACGAGCACGCATTTCGCTCACATCAGAAAAGACTTTTGCTTTATCGCGCGGCAATCTCAAAATAGCTTCACGCTCTTTTTCAAACGCCTGACCGATTGTTCTGTCGCCCGCACAAAATCTTGCGCGCGTGAGCGCCTGATGCTCCCAAGGCCAAGCACCCGTACCGTCTTCATTTCTTTGATAGCGCTTAAACATCTCAAATGAAGAGACAACCAAACCATTTTCCCCATTAGGACGCAGGCGCAAATCCACATCAAAAAGAATGCCCGAAGAGGTTTGCACCGTAAGCCAACTCATCATTCGACGCACCAGTCTCGTGTAATTTTTACTGGCCTCGGGGCTAGGATCATCGTAGAGATAAATTAAATCCAAGTCCGACGCATAACTTAATTCTTTCCCGCCTAATTTGCCGTAAGCTACGACAGCAAACTTCGGCACATCGCAATGGCGAGAGGCAATCGTTTGCCAGGCAAGCGTAATCACCATTTCCAAAACCGCGTCTGCCAGCGCAGAGAGTTGATCGGCTAAACGTTCAACCGTAAAACGGCCTTCCAAATCAGCCATCAGAAGTTTAAAAACCGCCGCGTGATGAGCGTCACGCAGAAGGTTCATCTGGGTTTCCTGATCCCCTTCCACTTCACGCAATTTTTCCCACAAATCATCCTGCCAACCGCTCCAATCGACAGGCGAAAAGTTATCCAGTTCACTTACGCGTTCATCAACCAACTCATCGAGCACAATCGGATGCGCGGTCAAATAATCCGCCGCCCAGGCGCTTGTCTTTAAAACGAGTGCGACTTTTTCACAAACTTTCGGATACTGAATTAAAAGCGAAACGTAGGTGCTGCGTCCCGCGATCACTTCCAAAAGCGTGATAAAGCGCATGAAAATCACTTCGGGCGCAACGCCTTTATCGTCACTTGCCAATTTGATGCACATTTCACTGATGCGTTTTACAAGCTGCGCCATCCGGGTTCGAGCGGACTCAGTCTGTGCGGCCAAGAATTTTGACCCCATTAATTCAAGCACGCGATCGGCACAATGACGGGCCTCTCCATAACCCATTTTTTCAAGGTCATTCGCCAGCGCTTCTTTGGCACGCTCAAAACCAACACTCCACCCTTCGGGCCAATCATCTTCCTGATTTTCTTCTTCGCCCACTTGGAAAATGCCGTCAAAAACCTGCGCCACGTATTCGCGGATTTGCATGAGCTTTTCAACCATCTGAGAACTACTCAACCCCAAAAGGACAGCAATCTGCTCGCGAGCTTTCTCATCGGGCGGCAAGCGGTGCGTCTGTTGGTCATCAACGTACTGAATGGCGTGCTCCAAATTGCGAAGAAACACGTAAGCGTCTGAGAGGCGCTTGACCTGCTCTGCGTTCATCACACCTAATTTTTCTAAAACCGACAACGCGCTCAAAGTGCTTTTCAGACGTAACTGAGGTTCTCGGCCTGCGCGAATGATTTGAAATGTCTGGGTGATGAATTCAATCTCGCGAATTCCGCCCCGACCAAGCTTGACATCGATACCCAAATCCTTACCGGTTTCTCGGCGCTGCGTTTCGGCACGGATCAATTTATGAAGGTTTGATAAGGCACTGATAGCGTTAAAGTCAACGTAGCGTCTGAAGACAAAGGGACGCACAACATCGTAGAGGTTTTTGCATTGCTGCCCGAACGTCTTTTCGTCAGTGAAAACCGGCTCATTGACAATCCTGCCTTTAAGCCACGCGAAACGCTCCCATTCGCGCCCCTGCACGTAGAGGTATTCCTCAAGCATTTCGTTGCTGATTACAATGGGACCGGAGTCGCCATTGGGACGCAATCTCATATCCACTCTAAAGACAAAACCCGCGCCGGAAATATCCGATAAGGCAGTTATGACTTTTTTTGAAAGACGCTCGAAAAATTCTGCGTTTGTTAATTCTCGCCTGGGATTGGGGCACTCGGACGTTGCCCGACATTGCCCTTGCTCATCGTAGACAAAAACGAGGTCAATGTCGGAACTCACATTAAGTTCTTCACCTCCTAATTTCCCCATACCGACAACAAGAAAATCTTGGGGAACGCCAGAGTCCGACATCGGTACGCCGTATCGTAATGACAATGCCTTGGCATGCACGCGAACCGTTCGACTGACCGTTTCTTCTGCCAAATCCGTCATCGTGCGGACAACTTCAAAGTAATCCGCCCGCCCGGTCACGTCCCGTGCCACCAAAGTCAGCAACACTTCCCGCCTTAAAAGACGCATGCGCTCGGCTAATGTTTCCGAGTCGTCCGCACCTTGCAAAAAGGCCTTCATTTTCTCCCGGCTGTAAGGCTCTTCGGCTAGGCTCTCTAACCATCCTAACCGTTCATTGTCATCGGCCATTGGGCAGGCCGCCATCAGGGCACGCTTTACGAAAAATGAATAATCCGGCAACGCTTGAAGAGTTAAACGGGGCATTTTGATTCAGAAAGAAAACTAATGCAACACAGTTTAGCGGAGCCGGTAATTTTTTCGAAAAGTTTCAGTCGAAAAATTTTCCAAAAATTTTCCTTCAAAAAGCTCAAACCGCTAAAATTCGGGATAGTTCGTTCATTCTTTACGGAAACTGCCTCTTCTTTTGAAAACGACCCAAACAAGCTCTTTACAAAATACGGCTGGACTGCCGCGCAACCGTCACCCCGGCAGGTGGCGACTTCTTTTGCGCACGGCAGGGTGGGTTCTTTTGTTTTTATATCTGTTTTTAACGTCTGCACTGATTGCGGTCAGACTTTGGGTCGTTCCCAATATTGAAACGTTTTATCCGAAACTGGAAAGTTATATTGAAGAGCACACAGGAACGGAGATTGAAGCTCAGGACATCCACGTGGACTGGGAGTGGCTACGCCCTCGCATCACACTCACAGAAATGACGTTTTCGCGTCCGGGTCAAAGAGCGTCGCTGACTTTGCCCAAGGTGCAGGCAACGTTCTCGCTCTCCTCTTTTTATACATTTAGGCCAACTTTTTCACGCCTCGTTGTCTTTAGTCCCCGTTTTAACGTTGAAAGGCTGGAGGAAGATTTATTCAATATTGCCGGCTTTGAAATCAACACGGCCCCTTCAACAACCCCCACGGCATCAACCGATGCTGCCACTGCACAAAAAGTTCTCGACTGGGTTCTTTCTCAAGAACATCTGGAAATCATTGATGGCGATTTCAACTACATTGATTTGACCGTGGATCATCCGAGACCTGTTCTGTTACACAACACAAACGCCGTGTTGCACCGCTATATGATTGCGTGGAATTTTGGCCTGCAATCAACAGCCATTCGTCAAAACAAAACACCAATTGACCTTCGAGCCACTTTTCGAGAAAAATGGTTTGGTTCATCCAATCGCTTGGCTAAACTCTACGGCACGGTTTACGCTTCCATCCCTTCTATTAACTTCGGCCGAATTGCTCGCCGAGTCGACCTTGATCACTTCCTTCAAGACGGAACCGGTCAAGCCAATATTTGGTTGGAATTTGAAAACCTCAAACCCACACAGTTAACTGCTGACGTTGCTCTCGATGACGTCAGCCTACGCTGGAACTCAGACTCAGCCCCCATCCGCGTTGATTACCTCCAAGGGCGACTCAATGAAACACTCGATGGCAATCAGTTGACTTTCGGTACGCAAGATCTTGTCATTAAACCCATCGGGAACGATCCCGTATATTTCGGAGATGCCAAGATTGAGGCAACGTGGAAGGACAAAAACCTTTATGACGGCGTACTTACCATCGCCTCCCTAGACCTTCGAGCCCTGACAACGATCGGCCTTCAACTACCCATTTCTGAAAAGGCCCTAAATCTTATTCGTGATCTTCAAGCCACTGGTACTATTGAAAACTTTGAAAGCTCCTGGCAAGGGCCCGTCAACGCCCCTGAGCGATATGAATTCAGTACAAACTTTAAGGGCTTGACCGTTCAAGATCACGTCGCACATGAAGATCACAATTTCAATCGATTCGGTTTTTCCAATATTTCCGGCTCTATCGTAGCCGATGAAGCCGGTGGCACGGTCACACTGGATTCTCCCAACAGCACATTAAGCTTTCCCGGTATTTTCTTTGAAAAGGATTTCAGCTTAGATACACTGCAGATGCAGGCTTCCTGGACAATAAAACCCAAGCTTGAATTTAAAGTCGACAGTCTTTTAGTCTCCAACACCGACGCTTCTGCCCAAGTACACGGCGGTTGGGCGGACACGGGCGGAGCCGGCACTCTTGAAGTTCGCGGCGATCTGCACTACCTAAGAGCTTCTGCCGCACACAAATATATTCCCATTGTGGCAGGCGGCAAAGGAACCAACGATTGGCTCAAGGCGGCTTTGCAAGGCGGCATTGCCAAAAACGGCACCGTTGACCTATACGGTCCGTTAGATGAATTCCCCTTTGTTGACCAAAAAGACAAGGGGTATATCTTTAAAATTACCGGCATGGCCGAAGACGTGAAGCTTGATTATGTACCGAGTTACCAAAAAGATAAAAATGGCCAATGGGTACCGGGCGAGTGGCCCACTTTTGAAAAGATAAACGGTGAAGCTATTTTTGAAGGCCTGTCCATGACCATCCATGCCCAAAGCGGTCAAACGCTTGGCGCAACCTTCACGGATGTCACAGCAGAAATCCCAAACTACACCGCCCCTGGCGTACCGCTTATTATCAAAGGTAAAAGCCAAGCTTCGCTTCAAGCCATGGCCAATTGGGTCAACCAAAGCCCTGTTTCGGCCATGATCGGCAACCCCTTTGTCGGCACAACGGCAACCGGCAACGCCTCTTTGGAATTGGAACTTAATATCCCGATCACGGATTTAGAGCGCACGGCGGTTTCCGGTGCCGTTTTATTAAACGGCAACACCATCAAGATGCAAAATGTGCCGGAATTGGCTGCCGCCCAGGGACGAGTTTCTTTCACCGAAAAAGGTGTATGGGGCAGTTCTCTCACAGCTAATGTCTATGGATGTGACGCGGTCGGCAATATTACAACGGACGATCAAGGTAAGATTCGCATTACGGCATCGGCTAACGCTACTCCTTATGCTGCTTCCCGCATCATTGATTCCCCCGCTATCGCATCCCTTCTGACACATGCCGAAGGAGCCGCTCCCGTTAACACCGTTGTGGAAATTGATCATGGAGTCAATATCCACGTCAACAGTAACCTTTTAGGCATCAAGGGCAACGCGCCGGCGCCCTTTAACAAAGCCGCCGATACGGCTTGGCCCTTGCAGTTTGATTTTGTCCCCTGCTCTTCAAAGGAAAAGTGTTCTGCCAAGATGATGCTTTCCATTGATGAAGTGTTGGGGATGCAAATTCACTATAACGACACCGATCAGGGGCTTAAAACCCAAAGAGGAATTCTCTCGGTCGGTAAACGTTCCAACGCCAATCCGACAGCTGATGGTTTAGCGTTGATTATTCAATCGCCCTCTTTGAAGTGGGAAGACTGGGAAGGCATTCTGACTGAAGCCCAGGAGGCACTGTCGTCTGATCCCAAGCGTGACATGAAAACGCTGGATTTAAATCGCGCGGATATTCAAATTGGACGTCTAATCTACAAGGGACTTAATTTTGAGTCGGTGAAAGTCAATGCGAGAGCGTACCCGTCTGGCGCTTGGAGCGGCAACATTGCGAGCACTTTGGCAAAAGCCGACTTTAACTTCACGCCGCGCACGAGCCACTCTCATCCGCTTTTGACGGCAAATTTTGACTACCTGCACATTCCACGTCCAGAGCTGGTTGATGAAGCGATTAAAGTCGCTCCGAAAGAAACGCAGTCTCTGCCTTCTGTCGCCTTGACCATTAAGGATTTGCGCTACCAAGATTTCAACTTGGGCGCTCTAAAGCTTTGGGCAGAAAATGAGGGCAACGGTCCGAGCACTCTCTGGAACTTAAAGCAATTCTCGTTAGCAAACAGCGACGCAACGTTAAGTGCCAACGGTTCGTGGAACGCCGGGCAACGGAAAAACTCCCAGACAACGCTCGAAGCAACCCTTGATGTTAACGATTTAGGCGAATTGCTAGAGCGCTTTAAACTCGCCCACGTCATCAACGACGGCAGCGGTCAGGTTCACGCCAAACTGCAGTGGAATGGCGCTCCGGTTGACTTCAACACGGACTCGTTAAACGGCACAATTTTCACTACACTCGCTTCGGGCCAAATTCTTCAAGTAGAACCCGGTGCGGGCCGCATTCTGTCACTGTTGTCATTGCAAACACTATTAAGACGCCTTACCTTTGACTTCCGTGACGTGGTCGGTCAAGGTTTTGTTTTTGACTCGATTTCGTCCAATGACACCATCACCAATGGCGTTCTTAATGCAAATTCGTTCCGACTGATTGGCCCACAGGCCACTATATTGGCCGAAGGCTCGATTGACCTCAATAAGCTCACGCAAAATATCACCGTTACGGTTTTACCAGACATCAGTTTAGGCGGAGCCAGTCTTGCGCTTGCCGTTGCCAACCCCATTTTAGGCGTCGGCAGCTTTATTGCTCAGTTGGCACTTCAGACGCCGCTATCGGAATTACTAAGCACTGAATATAAAATTACCGGTTCAATTGATGAACCCATTGTTACAAAGGTAGGAGAAGCGACAGAGACCTCGGCTTCTTCTCAAAAATAAGAAAAGGAAAAATCATGCGAATTGCTGCTTGTCAGATGGTTTCGGGGACGAATATTGATGAAAATATTCATACCGCGAAATCTTTAATTGACTCGGCCGCCCAAAGCGGAGCCGAGCTGGTTGTATTGCCCGAGTATTTTTCTTTGATGCCCGCAAGCGACAAAGATTGGGTGGCAGCGGCCGAGACTTTCGGCGACGGCCCTGTGCAAAAAGCGATGAGTCAGGCTGCTAAAGAGGCTCAAATCTGGCTTGTTGCCGGCACCATTCCTCTTAAAGCTGATGATGACCAACACTTCATCGATGCCTGCATTGTTTACAACCCAAGCGGAGAAGTGGCGGCCCGTTATGACAAAATTCATCTCTTCCAGTTCGAACGAGGCGATGAGCACTACGAAGAGGCTCAAACAACACAAGCCGGCAGTGAAGTAAAAACCGTTGCCATAGAGACCTGGGAAGGTGCCTGGAAGGTCGGCCTTTCCGTGTGCTTTGATCTTCGTTTCCCGGAATTGTTCCGCAAGCTCGATACACCCGACATCATCACTTTACCTGCGGCCTTCACAAGCTTTACGGGTCGCGCCCATTGGGATCCCCTCTTACGTGCCCGAGCCATTGAAAACCAATGCTACGTGCTTGCCTGTGCTCAAGGCGGCAATCACGAAAACGGACGTCAAACCTGGGGACACAGCATTTTAATTGATCCTTGGGGAGCCACCGTTGCGGAATTAACACAAGGCGAAGGCGTGTTGCTCGCAGAGGTTCAGGCGGGCCGCATCAAGCAAGCAAGAGATATTCTGCCCGCTTTGAAGAGCCGCGCGCTTTAATGCTTTTGCGCCGATATTGACGGCAACATTCACCATCTTCGGACAATTGCATTATTATCTGTATTTGGAGTTAATTTTATTTTTGAGACCTGTCTGCAATCAGGCCTTAAGATCAAAAAGGGGTTTGATCTTGTTTCGTTTAATGACGCCTATTGTGTTGCTCACGCGACTTTTAGTCGGCGCCTATCCTCAATGGATCGGCAGTACGCCCTCGGATAAGCAACGCATCTATTTTGCCAACCACACGAGCCACTTGGACACTATTGTCCTGTGGTCGTCGTTGCCTAAAGAAATTCGCTCACATACCCGCCCTGTAGCCGCCAAAGACTACTGGGTGAAGGGTGCAATTCGCAGACGCATTGCCATTGAAGAGTTAAATGTGGTTTTGGTCGACCGCCGCCGCACCGAACACAGTGATCCTCTCGAACCCCTGAGAGAATGCCTGCGTGAAGGCTCTTCCATGATTATTTTCCCGGAAGGCACGCGTCGCCCTCAGGCCATACCGAGTGAATTCAAAAGCGGTATCTGGCGCTTGGCGCGTGAATTCCCAAACGTGGAATTGATTCCAGTTTACATTGAAAACCTTTACCGAGCCATGCCTAAAGGTGTTTTAATCCCCGTGCCCACGGTTTGCTCTGTCCGTTTTGGCGCTCCCTTGCCCTTCACGCCCGAGGATCCGAAAGAAGAATTTCTGACGAGAGCCCGCGAAGCGGTCATTAAATTGTCGGAGGCTTAATATGCGGTTGGGTATTACCTTACAAGAAACCTATACGCTGGTTCTGGTTGTCTTGGTGCTTTTGGCCATCATCGGGACAAGCTATTGCCAATGGGCTATTCGCAAAGCCGTCGCTCCGGAACAAATCGAACGGATCCGTGTCGTCAACTCCCGAGTCAAAATGGGTTGGTGGCTTATTATCGTTTTCACTTTGGCGTTCTGGGCCGGTCAAAACGTCCTTTTGATTGTCTTTGCCTTGGTGAGCTTTTTCACCTTCAGAGAGTTTGTTGCCCTGACTCCGATTAAAGTCTCGGACCATTGGGCGCTCGTTGTCTCTTTTTATATCGTCATTCCGCTTCAGTACATCTTAATTGGGCTTGACCGCTATTGGCTTTTCACCGTATTTATTCCGGTCTACCTTTTCTTGCTGCTGCCCGTTTTGATGTCCCTGCGTCCGGACAATGACCGATTCCTTGAACGTGTAGCCAAAATTCAATGGGGCGTGATGTTAAGTGTTTACTGTATCAGCCATGCCCCGGCCATCATGAATTTTGACATCACACGCTTTGGCTCTAGCCCTTCGCTGCTGTTGCTCTTTTACCTCTTGATTGTCTTCTTGGGTGATCTCTTCGTCGTTATGGCCAGTTCCTACTTCGGCGGTAAGACCCTGCGAGACAACCCGCACAAAACAGTTAAAGGCATTTTGGTGGGCGGCTTTATCACCATCCTTGTCGGTTATGCGCTTTTCTGGATGACGCCCTTTAGAACATGGCAGGCCTTGGTTATGGCCACCATCATCGTGGTAACCGGTGCTTTCGGTGATATCGTCATCTCGTCTGTTAAGCGCTCCTTAGGCAGCCGCTTTTTGGACGGTGACAAGTACATCGGCCGCGGCAACCTTGAACGTCTCGCCCCTCTGATGTTCTCCGCTCCGATTTACTATCACATTACACAGGCCTACTTCTCGGCCAATTGGTAAATCATTTTGAGAGCTCCCAATGTTGGGAGCTCTTTTTTTGCGTCCGCACAATATATACCTCTAAAGAGGGTTGTAAATGCCGTTTTAATGCTTATTTATTGAAATATTTATACTTTTGTATAACTTAAATCCGCCATTTAAAGACTTCTCGGGCATACACTAAAAAGTATCTTTTCATCTACCGGAGTTCTTTTATGTACGACCCCAAATCAAAAGTCGCCACAGAATTCATCTCTCACGAAGAAATTGAAGCGTCGCTGGCCTTTGCCGAAGAGCACAAACATGACCGCGAATACATTCAAGCTGCTCTCAAAAAGGCAGAAGCTTTTAAAGGCCTCACTCACAGAGAAGCCGCGGTTTTACTCGCTTGCGAAGAACAGGATTTAAACGACGAAATTTTTGCAACCGCCAAAAAGGTTAAAGAGCATATCTACGGCAATCGTATCGTACTGTTTGCCCCGCTTTATCTTTCCAACTACTGCGTCAATACTTGCACATACTGCCCGTACCACGCTAAAAATAAACACATTGTTCGCAAAAAACTCACACAAGAACAAATCCGTCAGGAAGTCATTGCCCTTCAAGATATGGGCCACAAACGTCTTTTACTCGAAGCAGGAGAACATCCGCGCTACAACCCCATCGAGTACATTTTGGAATGCATCAATACGATCTATTCCATTAAGCACAAAAACGGTGCCATTCGCCGTGTCAACATCAATATTGCGGCAACCACGGTTGAAAATTACAAAAAACTTCACGAAGCCGGTATCGGTACTTACCAACTTTTCCAAGAAACCTATCACAAAGTCCAGTACGAACTGCTGCATCCAAAGGGCCCAAAGAGCGACTACGCTTACCACACAGAAGCGATGGACCGCGCGATGGAAGGCGGAATTGATGATGTGGGCTTAGGCGTTTTATTCGGTCTGACGCTTTACCGCTACGATTTCGTTGGTCTTTTAATGCACGCGGAACACTTGGAAGCGGTCTGGGGTGTTGGACCGCATACCATTAGTGTGCCGCGCATTTGCCCGGCCGATGATGTGGACCCGAGGACCTTTACCAACGCCGTTCCTGACGAGCTCTTTTTAAAGATTGTTGCACTGATTCGTTTGGCCGTTCCCTACACCGGCATGATTATTTCCACGCGCGAATCGGCACGCGTGCGCGGCAAGTGTCTTGAAATGGGTGTCTCACAAATCAGTGGCGGCTCTCGCACAAGCGTTGGCGGTTATGTCCTTGAGGAAGAAAAGGAAGAGAACTCCGCCCAATTTGAAACAAGCGATCGCCGCACGTTGGATGAGGTGGTGAAATGGCTATTGGACGGCGGCTACCTGCCCAGTTGGTGCACCGCTTGCTACCGCGCAGGCAGAACCGGAGACCGTTTTATGTCATTGGCCAAAACCGGTGAAATCGCCACGTATTGCCAAGCCAATGCCATCATGACGCTAAAAGAATACGCTCAAGACTACGCCCGCCCGGCTACACGTGAAGCCGCACAAAAAGTCATTGAGGCAGAAATTCCGAAGATTGTCCATGAAAAGATCCGCAAAGCCAGCGTGATTCGCCTTCAAAAAATTGAAGAAGGCGAACGCGATTTCCGATTCTAATTTTTTCTAAAAAAACAAACCGGCGAATTGTTAAACTTTTCGCCGGTTCGTTTTTTCTGTTGCCAGAAGCTGGCAAAGCCAGAGCACACTTTCAGCTATTTAGCGCAAACTGTTGCGGTTTAACTCGCGCTGCTGAGACAGAATCATATGTTTGAGCAATCGAGCTAATTCGCGTTGCTCTTCCACGCTTAAACAAGAAGCAAATTGCCGCTCCACTTCAACGTGGGAGTTAACTGCGTCCAGTGTCAGAGCCTTACCTTTTTCAGTAGCCTTCAAAATGACGCCTCGTCTGTCACCCGTATCCGGAAAGCGCTCAAGCAGTCCCTTTTCCTCAAGCTTACGGATTCGATTGGACAGCCCACCCGAAGTGATCAAAATTTTGGTTTGCAAAATCTTGGGCGTAATCACCGCATCGGGATTACGTGTCAAAACAGCCAACACTTCAAATTCACCACGGGTGAGATCGTAGCGGGCGAGGTTTTCAGCCACGCGCCGCTCCACGTAGTAGCTCATGCGAACTAAACGCGCCACAACCGAAATCGGCTCTGTGCTTAAAGTCGGAACCTGAGCCTTCCACTCTTCTTCGAGCGAATCGACAAAGTCCTTCAAATTGCGACTGGTATCTTCCGTCACGGTTATTTTGCTCCTAAGCGCTTAATGGCCAGATAGTGATAGATGTCAAAGAGTTCTTGCAGACGGAATTCTTCAAATTCAAACTTGGCTTGATGGTGACCAGCCTTTAATTCAGAACCGACAACCACGTAACCGGCCTTACCGCCTTTGTTTTGTACTCGGCGCATCAAAACGGTCGCATCATCGCTGCCGTTAAAGTTCATGGTGTCACTGATCTTCGTGCAGTACTTAGCGTGTTGAGCTGCTTCAGCAAAATCGTTTTGAACTTCTTCGTCTTTCACAAAGTCGATGGCTTCGCCCATCACTTCGCTTTCAGCTTGGCAACCGTACATAGCGGCTGCGCCGTTGACACGAGCCACGGCCTCTTCAAACATGCAATTATTAATCGCTTCCGTTTCACCACGCACTTCCACTTGCATTTCAGCCGTCGAAGCGATCACGTTACGACCTTCACCTGCGCGCATATAGCCGACGTTAACACGCGTCATGCCTTGACCGTGACGAGGAATAGCCATCAAAGCCAAACTTGCCGTTGAGGCTGCCATCAACGCATTACGACCTACTTCGGGCTGCATACCTGCGTGAGACGGCGTTCCCTTAAAGCGGAAGTCAACCTTGGTCGTGCAAAGGAATTTTTCCGGAGCGGTGACCACTTCACCACCGGGGATATCACAACCCAAGTGACCGCAATAGAGATAGTCCAAATCATCCAAGACACCGCTTTCAGCAATCGGACGACCGCCACGAGAACCTTCTTCTCCCGGTTCAAAAATGAGTTTAACGGTACCGCAAAGCTGATCCTTGTTAGCAGCCAACCATGTAGCCAAACCCATCAAAACAGCTTGGTGTCCATCATGACCGCAGGCGTGCATGTAACCTGGGATTTGGGAAGCAAAACCTTCCTTTGTCGGAGCGTGTTCAGGATCGCTCGATTCAGTCACAGGAAGGGCATCCAAGTTGCAGAGAAAACCGATCGTGGGACCGGGACGGCCGGTCTCCAAAACACCGATCACACCCGTTACCCCTTGCATGCGTTCAAGGATTTCCGGACTCACCTTCTTTTGAGCTGCTTCGTAGAACTTCGCAATTTGTGGCTTGATTGCACCGCGAATAAAGTCCTTGTTGATCACATCGTAACCACACAAGACCTTAAAACCCAGTTTTTCCATGTGTTCAATAACACGGGCGCTGGAGACGAATTCACACCAACCAGGTTCCGGCCAAGCATGAATTTCGCGACGCTTGGCAATCAACCACTCTTGAGAGATCGG
The DNA here is from genome assembly GCF_023336895.1 of Parasutterella secunda. Taxonomy (GTDB): domain Bacteria; phylum Pseudomonadota; class Gammaproteobacteria; order Burkholderiales; family Burkholderiaceae_F; genus Aphodousia; species Aphodousia faecalis. The sequence goes on along the minus strand of NZ_JAMBLT010000008.1, from coordinate 55,751 downwards.
TTCTAAATAGGCCATGACAAATCTCCTTCAAATTAGATATAGCGAACGAACGACATAACCATCACGGCAATGAAGCCCGCCAAAATCGGTACAGAGGTGCGCTTAACCACTTCAAGCGGATTGGCACGCACGGAAGCCGCCACAATAATAATTACTGCGGCCACAGGCGAAATGGAACGAATCAAGTTCGAGGTACATTGCATCGGCAAAGCGACCATGATCGGATCAATACCGGCGTTTTGAGCAATGGACGGAATCAACTCGATGAAACTATAGAAAACCGCGTTACCCGAACCACTGATAAACGTAATCAAGGCGGTGATACCGGAGAAGGCAAACATGAGGCCTGCACTTGCGTTTTCAACACCGGCGATAGAGTTGGAAATCATGTCAATCATGCCCATGGCACGGAGCCCCGCCACCATGGTGGAAGCCGCCACAATCAACACCACAACCTGAGAGAAGCCCTCACCCATTCCCTTGAAAAAGAGATTAGCGTCCTTCATACCTTGCTTAACGTTACCCTTGCGAACTAATTCGCAAATGAAAGCCAATGCAAAGCAGAAAAGGGTAATTTCAACTAAGCCCACCTTAGCGTGTCTGAAGCAAGCCCAGAAGAAGATCACCAAAATCAACGGCAAAACCGGGAAAAGTGCGTAGTAAACAGGAACTCCCGTCAAATCACGTACTTTGAGTTTGCTTTCATCAATTTCGGCAGAAACTTGACCGGCTTGACGCTTATCCATGTAGCGCTGCCAGAAGTAGTGAACGATACCAATAACAATCAAGGCCGGAATCGTGATCGGAGCATGGTGATAGAAAACATAGTCAACCACGTGATCAAAGCCCAAGACACGAGCGGCCACCACATTGTCCCCGCCGAGCGGTGTCGGAACAATTGTTGCCGTTGTGGCGATCACACCAGCGGCTGTCAAGACGCTCATACGAGCGGCGCGAAGCACCGGGTAAAGCGTAGCCATCAAAATAACAGCCAAAGACGAGGCGCTCGGGATAATGATGGAGAGCAACGTACCGACCCAGAAAACTAACGGTACGAGAATATACGGCGAATGAATTCTTTCAAGCGGTTTGCTCAACACACGGATCACCATGTCATTGGCACCGATATGCGACATATAAGCAGCAAAACCGAAAAGAGTCAGAATGATTAAACCGGCATTGGAATATTGACTGATAAAGAGATCTTTCATCGCTTTAAACGGATCAACCCAATTTAAGCCGGAAGATGCCTTAGCACTCACGGCAGGATGACCAAGCATCACTGCAACAGCTAAAAGCACCAAGCCCGTTGCAAAGAGCACAACTTTGGCGTCGTAGTTTTTAGCAATTGCCCAACCGGCAATAACAAGTGCCACCACGCAAATAATTAATTCAAGCATTACCTATCCTTACAAGAGAAAAATAAGCTTTTTGATTTAAAAAAAGAGACCGAGGTCACTATACGCAACTTCCACCACTCGGGCAATAGATAAATACACCAAAAGGCCATTCTTTAAGAGGTAAATGCCTTTTCGAAAAGTATCTTCACATGAAGATATTTGGTTATAATTCCGTTATTGCATGACTTTCAGTATTACTTTTTTTCATGATGAACTTTGTTTTTCCGGGTTTTATTCTGGCAGCCTTTGCCGCAATCTTATGGGGAACGGCCGGAACCGCCCAAACATTTATCACGAGTCCCTCACTTTCTCCCTTATGGGTGGGAGCGTTGCGTCTAGTGTGTGCCTGTCTTTTTTTCTACCCCATGCTCGCTATTAGCCAACGTCAATTACAACCATCAAACGCTTCTGCTAAAGGTGAAGATCACTACCTTTTAAAAGTGATAGCCGCAGGTTGCTGCATGGCCATGTTTAATCTCTTATTTTTTAGTGGCGTCAAAATTGCCGGCGTTGCGCTTGGCTCTTGCACAATCATCGCCTCCGCCCCCGTGTGGGCCGGTATCCTAGAAGCCGTGATTAAACGCAAAGCACCCGACTCTTTGTGGCTTACCGGTGTTGCTGTTGCCATTGCGGGCGGCATTTGGATGGCCGTTTCACAAGCTGAAAATATTGAAGTCAGTGCCTTTGGTTTGGGTATTTGCCTCACAGCCGGCTTCTTTTACTCAAGCTACTCCTTACTTGCTAAAGAATTAGTTCGAATCACTACCCCATTGAGAGCCTCAACTCACTCATTTACCGTGGCCGCTGTCATTGCTTTATTGGCTGCCTGGATCTTTTCTCAAACGCCCGAAATTGTCTTTCAAGACATCCTCATTGTCTTTTACTTAGGTGTTGTCGTAACGGGCTTTGCTTATCTGCTTTACGGAACCGCGCTTAAAACCACTCGGGTTTCAACCTGTGTGGCTCTGGGACTTCTGGAACCCGTGACCGCCTTTGTCCTAGCCATCGTCGTTGTGGGTGAAAATGTTAACCCCTGGGCCACGTTGGGATTGCTGGCCATTCTTGCCGGTCTGGCTCTGGTTTTACGATCTGAACAAAAACAAAACACAGCCTCCTAACGAATAGAGTTTTTCTTTTTGAGAAGTCTGCGATCATTTTTGACTACAATGATCGCAGATACTCTCACGGAGGAAACTCTTCATGCTGCACTTAGCTGCCTATATCCCGGAGATGATTGAGACAAGACGCCATCTCCACCACCATCCTGAAATTGCCTGGACAGAATTTCTTACCACTCAAACCATCGTCAAGCGCGTTCGCGAATTAGGCTTTAAGACAATTCTCGGCAAAGCTTTGTTTGACACCGAACACGCTTTGGGTCGCGAAGAAAAAGTCATTGAAGAAGCGATGCAACGCTCTTTAAAGCTTGGCATGGATCCTGTACTTCTGAAAGAACTCGAAGGTTACACGGGCTGCATGGCTGTTTGGGAAACCGGTAAACCGGGACCTGTTACTGCTTTACGATTTGATATTGACTGCGTCAATGTTGAAGAAAATCACGATGCCTCCAATGAAGCGAATCGTGAAGGTTTTGACAGTGAATGCTGCGGTCTCATGCACGCCTGCGGACACGATGCCCATGCGGCCATGGGTCTAGCTGTTGCCCATTGGATTCATGACAATGCCAAAGAGCTCAAAGGAACCATCAAACTGATTTTCCAACCGGCAGAAGAAGGCACTAAAGGGGCCGCCGGCATCGCTTACTCCAAGAATTTGGATGACGTCGATTATTTGGTTGGCGGTCACATCGGTGTTGATGCCAAATTGCACGAAGTGGCGGTCATTCGCAATGGTTTCCTTGCCACCACCAAAATGAATGTTACTTTCACCGGTGTCCCGGCTCACGCGGGAGCTGCCGCCGAATTGGGGCGCAACGCTTTGATGGCCGCTTGCTCAGCCGCTATGCAAATCATGGGCATCGCCCGTCACGGAAAAGGTGACACCAGTGTCAACATCGGCACTATTTCAGCCGGCGAAGGACGAAATGTCGTACCGGTTCACGCCAAAATGGAATTGGAAGTTCGCGGCAAAAACGATGAAATCAATCGTTATATGCAAGAAACGGCAGAGCGAATGATTCGAGGTTCTGCCGAAAGCTACGGCGTTCAATACAAAATTGACGTGATGGGCATGGCTACCGACATCCACTCGGACTCCGCCCTATCGGACATGCTTGAAGAAGAGGCGAAAAAAGTCCCCACTGTTAAGAAAGTCTTTGATATCAACTCCTGCACCGGCAGCGAAGACTGCTCATTGTTGATGAAGACGGTTCAAAAACACGGCGGTCAAGCCACCTTCTTTTACTATGGCTGCAACCACCACGGCCACCACAGAGGTGACTTTGAAATTCAAGACACAGAAAGTATGCCCGAAGGTTTTGAAATCTTTGTCCGCATGCTGGAACGCTTAAATTCTGATTCCGCCCAATAATCATAATAGGCCTCAGGACTCAATCCCTGAGGTCACTCTCTCTTCAGGAATACTGGGATGCAGTTTCTTGCTCAATTTTTCAAGTTCGAAGAAAAAAATACAAACTGGCGCCGGGAACTGATGGCAGGCTTCACGGGTTTTGTCACCGTTTGCTACGTCGTGCTCGTGATTCCTGCCATGTTGGCCGATGCCGGCATGAATTTGCAGGCTGCGACGATTGCTGTTATTTGGGCCACGGCGTTTGCCAGTCTCTTAATGGGATTAGTGGCTAATTTTCCGGTTATCGTTGCACCGGGACTTGGCATTTGCGCCTTTTTCTCTTATTACGTTTGCGGACCGATGGGCCTCTCTTGGCAAACCGCTTTGGCAGCCGTCTTTATTTCCGGCGTCATCTTTTTTTTGTTGACGGTCACCAAAATTCGTCAACTGATCATTGACGCGGTGCCAACCGATATTAAGCACGCCATTGTTGTCGGTTTAGGTTGCTTTATTTCATTCATTGGTTTGAAGAACGCCGGACTGATTGTGGCCGATCCCTCCACTTTCGTTGCTCTAGGAAACTTGCACAAGGCTGAACCGCTTTTAGCTGCCTTAGGTGTCCTTTTAATCAGCGCATTAATGGTTCGACGGATTAAAGGAGCCATGATTATCGGCATCTTGGCCGTCACTATCTTAGGATTACTCTTGGGTGTCTCGCCGCTTCCTGATCTGTCAACACTAAGCACTCCCTCCTCACTGACACCCAGCGAAACCTTCTTTGAATTGGATTTCAATTCTGTTTTTGCTTATGGCATTGTGACCATAGTTTTCACGCTGACGATGGTGGATCTATTTGACAACATGGGAACCTTGATTGGTCTATCCATTCGCGCCAATATGCTCGATCACAAAACCGGACACATTGAAGGCTTGGAAAAGGCGCTTTTTTCGGATTCTGTTGCAACCATGGCCTCAGGTGTCATCGGCACACCCACCTGCACAAGCTATATTGAAAGTGCCGCGGCAATCGCCGAAGGCGGACGTACTGGCATTGTCCCCATTGTCAGCGCCATCCTATTTTTGCTCTGTCTATTTGCTTTGCCTTTTGTGACAGTTGTTCCGGCTTACGCCACCGCTTCAGCGCTCATTGTGGTTGGTGGATTAATGATGCAATCCGTTGTTCACATTAATTTCAAAGACTTCTCAACCGGTATGCCGGCTTTCCTGACCATCATCACAATGCCCTTAACATTTAATGTGGCAACCGGTTTCGGATTGGGCTTTATCAGTTATGTGTTTCTCAAGCTACTGACAAATCAAACCAAAGATCTCAACATCGTGACAATTCTTGTTGCTTTGGCTTTTGGCATCAACTTTATGATGCGCTGAAAAAAAAGAGCGCTCCACTTTTGAGAGCGCTCCTTTTTCGTTCAGTTCAGAAACGAATTATTGGGCGGCCATCATGGCGCAAGCCGTATCGAGCATACGGCAAGAGAAGCCCCATTCGTTATCGTACCAAGCCGTCACCTTCACCAAACGCGTACCAGAGACCTTCGTCAACGTGGCGTCAAAGATAGAAGAGTGCGCATCGTGGTTGAAGTCAATGGAAACGAGCGGTTCATCGTTGTAGCCCAAAATGCCTTGGTTTTCAGGCAATTCAGAAGCAGCCTTCATCACCGCATTGATTTCTTCAACCGTCACATCACGCTTGGCTTCAAAGGTCAAGTCCACAAACGAGACGTTGATCGTCGGAACACGCACGGCAAAACCGTCAAGCTTACCGTTTAAGTCCGGCAACACAAGACCCACAGCGGCGGCAGCGCCGGTCTTGGTAGGGATCATGGAGTGCGTTGCGGAACGAGCGCGACGGAGATCCTTGTGATAAACGTCAGTTAACGTTTGGTCATTGGTGTATGCGTGAATCGTCGTCATCAAACCACGTTCAACACCGATCGCCTTATGCAAAGCATTGACAACCGGAGCCAAGCAGTTTGTCGTGCAGGAAGCATTGGAAACAACGGTCATGTCCTTGGTCAAGACGTCTTGGTTAACACCGTAGACCACCGTAGCGTCCACACCTTTACCCGGAGCCGAAATCAACACTTTCTTAGCACCGCCTTCCAAGTGGGCCAAGCATTTTTCCTTGGTACGGAATGCGCCCGTGCATTCGAGCACAACGTCCACGCCCAATTCTTTCCAGGGCAGATTGCGGGGATCGCGGTCGCAGAACACGCGCATGCGGTCACCATCAACAATCAGGTACTTTTCCGTATCAGAAACTTCCTCAACCTTCACTTCGTGGTTGAAGTGTCCGTGAACCGTGTCATGACGCAACAAATGAGCATTGGTCTTGATGTCACCCATGGCGTTAATGGCCACGATTTCGATATCGTGCTTTTTGCCCAATTCATAGTGGGCGCGCAACACGTTACGACCGATGCGGCCAAAACCCGTAATGGCAACTTTAATGGTCATTTTGAAAATCCCCTCTTTAGTAATTAATGATTAATGGCTTTCATAGCGGCTTCAACCACGCGATCCATGGTAAAGCCGAATTTTTCCCAAAGCACACCGGCAGGAGCCGATTCACCGAACGTATCGATGCCGACCACTTCACCGTTCTTAACGTACTTGTACCACAAACCGGTCACCGATGCTTCGATGGCAACTTTGGGCGCATCCGTTAAAATCGCACGCTTTTCTTCTGAAGACAGTTTATCGAAAAGTTCCGTGCAGGGCATGGACACCACTCGTGTACCGATGCCTTTTTCTTCCAAAGCTTCGCGAGCCTTCACCGCCAAGGGCACTTCTGAGCCTGTGGCAATGAGAACGCAGTCGACCCCATCGGCGCCTTTACCCGACTCTTTCATGACGTAGGCACCGGCTTTAAGAGCTTCTTTAGCGTCACGCACGACCTCTTGCGGATCACGGGCGATGAATTCAATATTTTGACGCGAACCAATAATGATTGACGGCGTATGGCGGGATTCAATGGCGCTTTGCCAGGCCACCAATGCTTCAACCGTGTCACACGGGCGCCACACATTTAAATTCGGGATAAGACGCAAACTCGGAATGTGTTCTACAGACTGGTGCGTCGGGCCGTCTTCACCCAAACCGATGGAATCATGAGTGAAAACAAAGATGGAGCGCTGCTTCATCAACGCTGCCATGCGGATGGCGTTTCTCGAATAATCGGAGAACGTCAGGAACGTGGCGCTGAAAGGCACAAATCCATGATACAAGGCAATGCCATTTTGAATCGCAGACATACCGAATTCACGCACACCGTAGTTAATATGACGACCCAAATAGGTGTCCGGTCGCATGGCTTCGACACCGGTCCAGTTGGTCAGGTTAGACCCCGTCAAATCAGCGGAACCGCCGAGCAATTCAGGCAAATGAGAAGCAAAAGCGTTTAGCGCTTTTTGACTAGCCTTGCGGGTTGCCACGGTTTCTTGAGCCACTGCAGCCTTCTCAATGGCTTGCTGCATGACCGCTTCGAAGTCTTCAGGCAGATCACCCTTCAGACGACGGGAAAGCTCTTTACAGAGTTGAGGATATTCTTGACCATAACGAGCCCACATCTCGTTGTACTCGGTTTCGAGTTTTTCACCCTTTTCACGGGCGTTCATCGCATCGTAAATTTCCTGCGGAATGACAAACGGATCCCATTTCCAGCCAAGTGCCTCGCGAGTGAGTTTGAGTTCTTCATCACCCAACGCTTCACCGTGAACCTTACTTGTGCCTTGACGGTTGGGGGAACCTTTACCGATAACCGTACGGGCGATAATAAGCGTGGGTTTGTCTTGGCTTTGCTTAGCCGTGGCGATCGCGCGATCCATCTCATCGATGTCGTGACCGTCAACCGGTCCAATCACATTCCAACCGTACGATTCAAAGCGCTCACGCGTGTTATCCGAGAACCAGTTGATTACCTTACCGTCAATGGAAATTCCATTGTCATCGTAAATCACAATCAACTTGTTGAGCTTCCAGGTACCCGCCAATGAGCACACTTCGTGGCTGATGCCTTCCATGAGGCAACCGTCACCTAAGAAGCAGTACGTATAGTTGTCAATAACATTAAAGCCCGGACGGTTAAATTCGGCCGCGAGCATTTTTTCAGCCAAAGCCATACCCACCGCGTTACCGATACCTTGTCCCAAAGGACCCGTGGTGGTTTCCACACCGGGCGTCACATCCACTTCCGGGTGTCCGGGCGTCTTGCTGTGCCACTGGCGGAAGGCCTTTAAGTCATCAATTGTCAGATCGTAGCCCGTCAAGTGCAAAAGCGCATATTGCAGCATTGAGCCATGGCCATTACTCAAAATGAAGCGATCACGGCCAATCCACTTCGGATCGGCGGGATTGTGGCGCAAATGTTTTGTCCACAAGGCAATCGCAATATCGGCCATGCCCATCGGCATACCTGGGTGACCGGACTTGGCCTTTTGCACGGCATCCATGGCCAAAGCACGGACAGCATTAGCCATCAACTGAGGAGTGACACAACAAGTCATAGTGTTTCTAACCAATTTAAAAGGAGAAAATCACACATCAGACGAAACCATTTTCATCCGACTTAAATAATAAGATTGTACTGAAATTGTGGGCGTAATTCGGTCTAAAGCGCAAAACTTTTTGACCGAATAATTTAGAGTGACCACCACTTTTCAAACTTTGACAATAAGGAAATATCCCTAGGCGTTTTCATGGAGCTTCTAGGTAGTTTGGCGTAGCATTTTCCGCGGCCGGGTATGTTCCGGCTGCCGGACAAGTCCGGCTGAACATTATGAGGAGTTTTTCATGTTCAAAAAAGCGACTTTGGTGGCCTCTGTTTTGGCCGCATTCTCTACCATGAGCTTGGCTTGCACGACTGTTTTGGTCGGCCCTGAAGCAACTGCAGACGGTTCTTTCTTCGTTGGCCGCAACGCCGACAGCGATGCTTTGAAAGCTCAACACATGGTGATCCATCCCGCCAAAAAGAACCAAAAAGGAATGTATCGCACACAAGACTACAAGGGTGCCACCAACTTTGAATATCCGCTTCCGAAAAATGCTATGCGTTACACGACCGTTCCTAACTGGAAGACGCAATTGCACGGTGCCGTTGGTTTCAACGAAGCCGGTGTCGGCATGTCTGGAACGGAGTCTATTTTTGCCCGTGACGATGCATTAAAACTTGACCCCTACAATGAAGCAACGGGTATTACCGAAGACGATATTTTGGATGTCATTTTGCCGCGAGCCAAGAGCGCGAGAGAAGGCGTTCAAATCTTAGGCAGCATTGTTGAAACGATCGGTGCCGGCGAAGGATTTGGCGTGGCATTCGTTGATGAAAAAGAAATGTGGTACCTTGAAACCGGTACAGGCCATCAATGGATTGCTCAACGCATCCCGGCTGATCAATATTTTGCCTCCGGCAACCAAGGTCGTCTGCAAGCCTATGATCCGAAGAGCCCCGACTTCATGGCCAGCAAGAATTTGGTGAAGTGGGCAACAGATAACGGCTTTTACGATCCGAAAAAAGACGGCGCCTTTAATTTCTCCAAGGCATACACCCGTGATGACTCTCGCGATCGCGTCTACAACGACCCGCGTGTCTGGCAAATTCAAAAGATCTTGACGCCGAGCTTGAAGCAGCCCGTGCAAGAAGGCCGCAGCTTCCCGGTTTACGCGAAACCTGAAAAGAAGGTCACGCTCGAAGACATGAAGAGCATCTTGCGCAATCACTACGAAGCCGGTGAATTGCAAAGCCATGATCCCTATTCCAAAGGTTTGCGCGGTGACGAAGAATACCGTCCGATCAGTGTTTTCCGCACCTATGAATCCCACGTGATGCAAGTGCGTCCTTGGATGCCGCGTGAAATCGGTTCTGTGATTTACGTGGCCATGGGCATGCCGAATCTTTCCGTTTACGTCCCGTACTACCACGGTCTTGACGCTTACCCCGCCCATTACGGCATGGGTACAAATGAAGCTGACAGTCAATCCATGTACTGGAAGTACCGCAAACTTCAAACGCTCGTGATGACCGACTACGTCAAGTTGGCTCCGATTGTTGAAAAGGCCTATCACGAATTCGAAGCCGATACGGCTAAGAAACAAAAGGCTTTCGAAGACGAATATCTGAAGATCTATAAGAAAGATGCCAAGAAGGCTGACAAGATGCTCAATGACTTCAACTTGAGCGTCATGGCAAGTGCTGAAAAATTGGCTGAAGACTTAACAAATCAAATCTTCACCATTCGCACGGCTGATATTCAAGCCGCCAACTTCTTTGCCAATAAGAGCAAGAAAGACTAATTAGGTTTCTCCTAAACGTCTCATCAGCCGTCCATTTCTGCTTGATTTGGGCGGCTTTCTCGTTTCAGAAAAGTCCTTTACAATCCTTCTGACTCTTTAACCAATACCTTATAAGATGGCTCCCCGCTTTTACGTTGATTGTGATTTCCAACCCGACAGCACTCTTGTGCTGCCGGAAAAACCGGCCCACCACGCCAGTCGTGTCCTTCGCATGAGAGAAGGAGACAGCGCCGTGCTTTTTGACGGACGGGGAAACGAAGCTCAGTGCATCCTGCACTTTTTCTCTGATCGAACTGAGGCAAACATTCTTTCGGTGGCCCCAAGCCACACGGAAAGTCCTTTAAAAACCATATTAATTCAAGCCCTAGTATCTCAAGAAAAATTGGATTGGATTTTGGAGAAAGCAACCGAACTCGGTGTATCCAAATTGGTTATAGTTCCGGCTGAACGAAGTGTGACTAAATTGGACGCAAAACGCTTGGAAAAGCGCCTCAGTCAATGGAAAAACACCGTGCAGAGCGCCTGTGAACAATGCGCCCGAAGTCTGATTCCCAATGTGCAGTACTGTGATCAATTGCAAATTGCTCTTATCGAAAACAAAAGTGAACGCAATCTTGTCTTGGCCCCTGCGGCGCAAAAGAGTTTCTATTTGGGGAACTCTCAGAGCGTGACGTTTGCTGTCGGCCCCGAAGGTGGATTTAGCGCGCAGGAAATCGAACTTGCCAACACATTGGGCTATGAAAGCGCACTACTGGGTCCGAGGGTTTTAAGAACTGAAACCGCAGGCCTCGCGGCACTTGCTGTTGCTCAAAGCCAATGCGGAGACTTTCGTTAGAAAAAGATTCCGGCTAATCCCAGGAAAATTAAGAATCCACCACTATCGGTGATGAAGGTAAGAAGAACTGAGCTGCCCATGGCGGGATCACGGTCAAATTTCTTTAGTGTCAGCGGAACAATCAACCCCACCAATGCGCCAACGATAATGTTGAGCATCATCGCAAGGAACATCACTAGGCCCAACTTCATCCCAAAGCTTGCGTCAAAGTAAAGTAACCAAGCTCCCAAACCGGCAATCGCACCCCATAGCAGACCATTGATTAAAGCAACACCCAATTCTTTTTTAAAGAGATCCATGGTGTTGCTCGCGGTCACTTGACCCATGGCGATTGAGCGCACCAAAAGCGTCAATGTTTGATTGCCCGTGTTGCCCGCAATATTGGCGGCAATCGGTAAAAGAGCCGCCAAGGCAACCACTCGGGAAATTGTCCCTTCAAAACAGCTGATGACTCTTGAAGCTACAAAAGCCGTGCACAAATTGACACCAAGCCAAATCCAACGGCTCTTAGCGGCCTCCCAAACACTTCCGAACAAGTCTTGCTCATCACTCAAACCGACCGCCGCGTAAGCATCTTCATCGCTGCTTTCACGAATCACATCCATCACTTCATCGACCGTCAGACGACCGACTAAGCGACCTGTTTCATCAACCACAGGAGCACTCACCAAGTCATAACGTTCGAACGCCTGGGCTGCATCGGTTGCGTCATCCAAGGGATTTAACGTTAAGACATCACCCTTCATCAATTCCCGGACACTTCTTTCCGGATCACTGATCAAAATTTTCGATACGGGCAAAGCCCCTTTGAGTTTTTGATTCCGGTCGACCACGAAAATCATGTCGGTCAATTCCGGCAATTCTTCAAAACCTCGGAGATAACGGAAAACCGCCTCCAATGAAAAATCTTCACGAACCGAAATAATTTCAAAGTCCATGCGCGCGCCGACGCTTTCTTCCGGGTAACTCATGGCCGCGCGCAACTGCGCACGTTCTTTTGTCGTCAACCCTTCTTGAACTTCAGCCACCACATCGGGCGGCAAGTCTTCGACCAAGTCGGCAATTTCGTCGGTATCCAATGTTTCCATGGCATCGACGAGTTCCTCGCGGTCCATCGCGTCAATCAAGGTTTCACGAACACTATCGTTGACTTCAACCAACACGTCACCGTCTTGGTTATTGCGCACCAAATCCCAGACAATCAGACGATCATCTGTCGGAAGAGCTTCGAGGATGTAGGCGATATCGGCCGGATGCAGAGGCGCCAAAATTTTGGCGATCTCGGATTTGATTTGAACATGAAAGCTCTCGCGTAATTGAGCTTCTTGTTCCTTAGTCAGAGCGCCGCTGGCACTAATTTTGTGGCGCTGATCTTCGGCTTTTTCAAGGCATTGTTGAATGCGAGCGAGGGCGCGGCTTGCGAGTTCGGGTTCGCGAGCCGATTCTACCGTCTGTGCGGTACCAACCCCATTCGGAGCTGTTTTAAGTTCAATGTCTCGAGCTTCTGGCATCGAGGCACCCCGTCATTCATAAAAACCTCTGCTATCCAAAGGAAAATTTTGTTTAAAGCCCCTGCATTGTACCACCGTACTCTCAGAGCTCAACTTAATCGCTTAGAAAAATAAAAAACCTGTCCGAAGATTTTTTCAACGGACAGGTCTTACTAGGCTAACCTGCTAGTTATTTGACGATTTTCACTGTATCAAAGGCTGCAACTGGTTTCCCATCAACCTTCGTGAAAAGGAATAATTCCGTATTCACGTCTTGGAATGTTGTAGCCACAGCACCCTTGACAGGGAATGTGATAACAGCATCTTTTAAGCCGTCACCGTCAACGTCTCTAAAGACAACCTTGACGGGTTTGGCACGATGACGATTGAGTTCGTCCTCACCGTCAGACCAAGCGGATCCGAATTCCGTCACGGATTGATCCAGTTTTGTTGCGTCAAAATCTTTTTGAGACAATAAGACCACATCCACCGTCCCCTTTTCATCCGACAAGCTTAACTTGTCCTTCATGATCACGATGTCTTGCTTATTGGCCTTCATCAAGACCTTGGAGGCAGCTCCTAAGGCTTCGTTGTAATTGAGTACATTGAAGTTGTGCATAAATTCAACGGCACGATCCTTATCTATCGCCGCAAGCGACTTGGCACGAGCTTCAACCACTCCCAATTCTTCGGCCTTGCGCTCTTCGTACTCTTCAATGGCGTCAATAACATCTTCACGCAGACTCGGCATCCAATCCAAGAATTGTTCAGCCAAAACGAACGTAAAGACGTTCTTGTCCAAAGAGAAGCTCATCTGTTCGGGTGTTGCGTGGAATTGAGCGCGCGTGCCGACTGCCGGACTCATGAAAGCTTGAGCCAAAGCCGGTTTAGCCAGCGGGAAAGCGGGCACAAACGCTGTTTCATACGGACGGGCGTTACTTCTCCAAGTCACGGTTAAAAGCGGATCTTTGGCGAGCTTAAAGACAACGCTATCGTGCGTGTCGATATTGCCGATGTCGCGCAAGTCATACAGATGCCAACCGGTTACCGAGCGATCCACTTGATCGGACTGAGCACGCATAATCTTTTGCACATCCCACGGAGTCACCTTGTCTTTCGGAACAATGGATTGAGGAATGGCGTTATGATCTTCGATCATTTCGCCCGTCATGATCTTCATGAAGGTTTGAACGCGTTGTTTGTTCCAATCAGCGGCACGACGACGATCGGGCTGATAGGCTTCACGGAAATTGAAGTCAGAATAATCCCCAGCTTTGGCCGGTTTGTAAGTGCCGATCTTGATGGCATGTTCAACCAAATCAGGCGAGGCAATCACATTTTCCTTATCGTTCAAATCAACGTTCGTTAACGAATAAGAATTGGCTAAGAAGGCCACTTCGTTGTCCTTGACCTTACGGGCAAGATAACGGTGTCCGCGAAGAATTGCCATTTGCCAAGCTTCATTGTGGTCGGCGAATGTATACGTGCGACCTTCATGCGTGTAGCCATATTTTTCAACAAGCTCAATGGCAATCTGAACGGCTTCTCGAGCGGTATGGGCTCGTTCTGCGGTGATGCGGCGAATGCCGTAGCCCACACCGCCATTTTTCACCTTTTCATCCTTTTCAACCGTATCGCCACAGTTATTGGATGTGATCAACACACCGGCTTCATTAAAGAAGCCATCGGAAAAACTATAGCCTTCAGGTGCAAGCGTCTGCGTCCACCAGTAACCCAACGTCTTCGTTACTTGAGGAATTTTGGCGGCCGTCGGTTCGTATTCAATCATTTCACCTTTCTTATGTGTCGCTGCCGGCACCCAGTATTGGCTCATGAGAATACGACGGTCATTGTCCTCGTTGTGACCAACAATAATTTCGCCGGTGGATGAGGCATCCTTACCGACGATAACCGTAAAACAAGCTTGAGCTGACATCGCTGTTCCTAACATAAGAGCGGCAACCGAAGCCGCCATCAGTGTTTTTCGAATAATCATAAGAAAACTCCTTCCGACAGGTTATTGATCAAACCCCGAGGTTCAGTTTAGGCCCCCTCTATAAGGTTTGCTCAATCTACGCACAAGGAGTTTCCCTGATTGCTTTTTTTACGATACAGGATACAAAAGCTATTCAGAATCGGAAGGCTTTTGCTCTTGCTGACTTTCTGTTTCTTCCAAAGGCTCATCCTCTCCGAGCGACTCTTCGTCTGTCTCATCGAGCACTTCTTTTAACCGCGCATCCAAAAGAACGTCGACGTAGTCAACCCCCAAAATGTCCAAGAGGATCTTTTGACCACGAGGCAATTCCGGCAGCCCCGGCATTCTTTGCATAAAAGGCAGGCCTTCAATCCGGATTAATTCACCTTTGACAACCACGGCTTCAATTGTCTTAAGCCCTTCTTGCTCAATCCAGCGCAAACTCCAATACCTTTCCATCTTGCGCTGAAATTCCGAGTAAGCCCCGTAGGTCAATGTGAAATTGGAGACGATGGCAAAAAGGTCCGTATCACTCGGTCGATAACTTGGCGAACGATCAAGTACCGCGCTGATTAATTGCCGTTGGTTAACCAAATCAACATACCGACGCAGCGGGGAAGTACACCACGCATACTGTGCGACACCCATTCCATCGTGCGGCCCCGGCGTTGTACTCATCTTAACCCGGCCCATGCTTTGAGAACGGTAGATACCGGCTACATTCACTTCTTCAAGCCAACCACCCCAAACGGTGTTGGCAAAAATCATCAATTCACCAACCGCCAAGTCCAGGGGCGAGCCTCGTCTGCGAGACTTCAGATGAATAACAGCATCCTCTCCGTCTCCCTCTAAGTCGAAGCTCCACTCAACGCGACCCAACTGTTCTGGTTTCCCTCTTACAGCTTCCCGCTCCGATAAGCATTTTTTAGCAAATTTCCAAAGCCAGGTGATTTCTTCAGCAAACGGATGATTGACAGTTCCTCCTAAAAGTTTTTCTTCGGTAAATTCATCTTCAATCAAGTCGTAGCGGATATTGGAACAAACTTTAATGCGCTCCAGGTGAGTTTCTGTGGCGGAAACTTCAAGCGTTTCTTTATCAACCAGCGCATAAAGAGACAAGCAGGGAACGGCTCTACCCTCATCTAAAGAGAACTCTTTAATCCAATCCTCCGGCAACATGGTGGTCTTGATGCCTGGAGCATAAACCGTAGAAAGTCTTGAACGGGCTACGCGGTCGATATCGCTGTCACGCTCAATTCCAAGTCCTGGCGCCGCAATGTGTACACCGATTCGAAGAAGCTTGTCATCAACATGCTCAACACTTGTCGCGTCGTCAATTTCTGTTGTTGACGAGTCATCAATGGAGAAAGCTTTGACATTGGCAATAGGGAGATCATCCCAACCATTTTCAGATGGTTTCACCAAATCGGCGGCAAAACCCTTTCCTTTCGGAAAATACTGCGCATAAAAACTGTCAATGTGCCAACGATAAGCGGACTTAATCGCCCCCAAAGAGAGCAGCAGACGAAGTGGCGTCATACGTGCTTCGCTTGCCGCATCAGAAAGAGCCTTCCACAAATTACTGTTTTTATCGGGTGAAACCAGTAAATTGATAGCCTGAGAGACAATTTCCTTCGGAGCCGTTTGCTCATCAATCATCTGCCGCACCCAAGCCTTTTTCTGCTCTTCAGCTAAACGCTTCTTTTCTAACGCTGCCAAAGCGGCCTTCAATATTTCTTCTGGTGCTTTACGATAATTACCGCGACCTTTTCTGTGAAAGTAGACGGGATGATTGTGAAGTGTCAGCAGTGTGGCGATCTTCTCAATGACGGAAGGTGCTTCTCCGAAATATTCGACAGCCAAAGTCTCAAAGCGAAACTCTCCCTCGGGAGCGACTTCCCAAAGAAACTGGGGATCGATTTCGGTGCTCATGGCTTCCGCTTTGGGCATTACGTCTGATGCCACAGGCGATTCAAATTCAAAAAAGACGTGCCCGCCTTTGACTTTTGTACGCCTACCGGTCAAAAGCTCCACTTGATAGGCACTGCCGTTTTGCGACAAAATCGTGCCGACTTTAAAGGTACCGTCTTCTTCAAAAAAGAGATACATTAAATCGCCCCTTTCAGCGTTGTTTGAATAAATTGCGTAATCCCGGTTAAGAACATTTGAACGGCCATTGTAGCCAATATCAATCCCATCAGTCGTTCAAAAGCGGCGGTTGTTCTTTCCCCTACGATTTTCTGAACACGTTCGGCAAATACCAAAATCGCAGCACTGATGGCGCAAGTGAGCACCACGACCAAAAGCCACTCCGGAATACGATCAGGGTCACTGCCGACTAAAAGTAAAATCGTTGCCAACGTCGAAGGCCCTGCAATAGCAGGTACTGCCAAAGGCACGATAAAAGGCTCTCCACCGGGCGCTTCTCCAAAGACCCCTTCCTTGGATGGGAAAACCATTCGAATGGCCATCAACAAAACAATCAGGCCGCCCCCCATTGACAAGGCCGCTTGACTCAATCCCAGTGCGTCTAAAAATGCTTTTCCGCCGAAGGCGAAAATGCACAAAATCAAAGCCGCGATCACACACTCACGTATCACCACACGAGAGCGCCTATGCTCCGGAACAGACTTCAACGAGGAAATAAAAATAGGAATGTTTCCGAGGGGGTCGGCCATTAAAAACATCAACAACAGGGCCGATACAAAAGAGTGCTCCATTCAGATGTTCCTTTCTTATTGATTGGCTGCCGCAAAATGTTCGATTTCCGGCAAACATTGTTCAAAATCGGTTATTTCGTGCGTGTTTTCAGGCAGAAGAATTTGCCTGCAGGCACTGTATTTTTTCTGCGCCTTATGCCAGTCCAACACTTCATCTGCCGTTGACAAAAAGACTAGATAACGCTCGGGGTGAATAATTTCACAATGCATACTTTTTGCTTGATCGGCAAATTCCGGTTTGACTTCAATGGTACGCCCCGTATTGGCAATGGGCTGTACCCCCAGATAATCATTAATGACACACCAGGGTTCTGTCGCCGGATTAAAAAGAATGGCCCGACAGCCGATTTTTTCGGCAAGCCAAGTCGCGTAAAAGCCCCCAAGGCTTGAGCCTGCTAAACATAATTGACTCGGATTGATGTCCTTAACCGTTTCAAGCAATATCTTTTGAACGGCAAGCGGTGAAACATTTAAGTCAGGTGCCAAAAAGGTAAACTTTTCGCCTAAGGCCTCACGCATTACCCGACCTTTATTGCTATCGGGTGAAGAGCGAAATCCGTGCAGATACATTAAAACCATTTTCAGCCTTTGTTTTTCAGCAAGGAAAGAAGCTGACCGTGAATACCGCCAAAACCTCCGTTGCTCATCACCAAAATATCATCGCCCTTTTGGGCTAAAGAAGCCGCAACGGCAGCGGTTTCTTGCACCGTATGAAGCACATGAAGTTTTTCACCTAAAGGTGCTAGAGCTGCACTAACATCCCACCCCAATTTTGGATCGGCATAACAGACAACAAAATCAGCTTCTTGCAAACTGCCTGCCAGTCTGTCTTTCATGGTACCCATTTTCATAGTGTTGCTTCTGGGTTCCAAAACAGCAATCAGGCGTCCTGTTTTCTCCATTTTGCCGCGCAAGGCTCGAATCGTTTCGTAAATGGCTGTCGGATGATGAGCAAAATCATCAATCACTGATACTCCATTTTCGATACCTTTTAATTCCAAACGGCGTTTTACGCCCGAGAATTCCTCCAAAGCGGTCAATGCTTCCTTGGGATCTATTCCGACATGAGTCGCCGCAGCAACCGCTGCTGATGCATTCAATAAATTGTGGTGCCCAGGCAAAGACAAACGCAGCGCACCAATCAAACGACCTTTATAAAAAAGTTCATTACCTTGAAGGTGCCAACCGCGCTCATCATTGAAATAGACGCAATCACTATAGAGCCCCCGATTCAGGACGCGCTTTAACGCTTCACTCTGACCATTCACTACGACTCTGGCGTTTTGAGCCATCATTCTGACTAAATGATGAAATTGTGTTTCAATGGCGTGCAGATCCGGGAATATATCTGCATGGTCATATTCGAGATTATTGAGAATGGCGGTTTTAGGCCGATAGTGTACAAATTTTGAGCGTTTATCAAAGAAGCAGGTGTCATACTCATCGGCTTCAATCACAAAATAGCGAGAAGAAGTGAGTCTTGCCGAATGAGCAAAATTAGCCGGCACCCCTCCGATTAAAAAACTCGGATTTTTGCCGCAACGCTCCAAAATCCACGCCAAAAGCGAACTAGTCGTTGTTTTCCCATGTGTTCCGGCAACAGCTAAAACATGACGGGAACCCAGAATCGTCTCTCCCAACCATTGAGGTCCCGAAGTGTAGGGCAATTGATCATTTAAGATCTTTTCCAATAAGGGATTGCCTCGGGAGATAGCATTGCCGATTACATACAAATCCGGTCGCAAGGCAACCTGACTTTCATCAAAGCCTTCAATGAGTTCAATACCGGCAGAGGCGAGTTGATCGCACATTGGCGGATAAACATTGGCGTCACACCCGGTCACACGGTGACCCGCCGCTCGCGCCAACTGAGCTATACCTCCCATGAAGGTTCCGCAGATACCTAATATATGAACATGCATAAAAAGCCTAACCTCATTGAAAAACCAGAATATTTTAGCCAAATCACCGCCTGTTCAGTGCATCAATATTCATATTTTTGAGCATTTCGCCTAATTTCTAAGCAAGGCCGACAAGTTATTTTGAAAACAGTCGCTAACTTCTTACAAAATTCAAGATTTTTGCAAGATCGCGCCTTGCCGTCCAAATGGTCGAATACGTCAGGACTACCACATTTCCGTGATGCAAAAATGAATGAAAATCGAAAAATTAAACGAAATTACTAGACATTTAGCGAAAAAAGCATGAAAATGCAGTTTAAATACTAATTTATCCGAAATGACATTCTTTAAAGATACTTTCTTAGAAGATGAATGTTCGGAATTCGCATATTTTTAAGAGGTCTCTGAAATGGATTTACGCAAACTTAAAACGTTGATCGACTTAGTAGCCGAAAGCGGCATTTCCGAATTGGAAGTGACGGAAGAAAACGATAAAGTGCGTATTGTTAATAAGGTGCAAACCGTTGCTGTTGCTGCTGCCCCTGTGGCTGCTCCTGTTGTTGCTGCCCCGTCTCCCGCTGCAGCGCCTGCCGCTCAAGAACCGGCTCCGGCCCCTGAACCCGCAGCTACCGGAACAACCGTGACCTCTCCGATGGTGGGAACTTTCTACCGTGCTCCGAACCCCGGTGCTGAACCTTTCGTGAAGGTGGGTGATCATGTTGAAGCCGGTCAAACACTCGGCATCATTGAAGCCATGAAGCTTTTAAATGAAATCGAAGCAGAAACCTCCGGCACAATCAAAGAAATTTGTGTGGAAAACGCCCAACCGGTCGAATTCGGTCAACCCCTCTTTATCATCGGCTAAGCATTATGTTCGGAAAAATCTTGATCGCTAACCGCGGTGAGATCGCTCTTCGTATTCAGAGAGCTTGCCGTGAAATGAACATCAAGACGGTGGTGGTGCACTCAACGGCTGACGTTGACGCCAAATATGTTCGTTTGGCCGACGAGTCCGTTTGCATTGGACCAGCCCCGTCTGTTGACAGTTATTTGAATATTCCCGCCATTATCAGCGCCGCCGAAGTGACTGACGCTGAAGCCATTCACCCCGGTTACGGCTTTTTATCTGAAAATGCCGACTTTGCCGAGCGCGTGGAACGTTCCGGTTTTGCCTTTATCGGTCCCCGTCCGGATTCCATCCGTATCATGGGTGACAAGGTCTCTGCCAAGAAAGCCATGATTGAAGCCGGTGTTCCGGTTGTTCCGGGCTCTGACGGTGCCTTGCCGGAAGATCCTGACGAAATCATTCAGATTGCCCGCAAGATCGGCTACCCTGTCATTATTAAAGCCAGCGGTGGCGGCGGCGGACGCGGCATGCGCGTGGTTCGCACTGAAGCGGCATTGATTAACGCTGTTTCCATGACGCGCCAGGAAGCTCAAGCGGCTTTCGGCAACCCGACCGTATACATGGAAAAATTCTTGGAAAATCCGCGCCACATCGAAATTCAGGTCTTGGCCGATAACTTCCACAATGCCATTTACTTGGGTGAGCGCGATTGCTCCATGCAACGCCGCAACCAAAAGGTTTTGGAAGAAGCCCCTGCTCCCGGCGTGCCCCGTAAACTGATTGAAAAAGTGGGCGAACGTTGCGTCGAAGCCTGTAAGCGAATCGGTTATCGCGGTGCCGGTACGTTTGAATTCTTGTACGAAAACGAACAGTTCTACTTCATCGAAATGAACACCCGTATTCAGGTTGAACATCCGGTGACAGAACTCATTACCGGTGTTGACCTTGTACGTGAACAAATTCGTGTGGCTTACGGCGAACGTTTGAACTACAAACAACGCGACATCCAAATTCGCGGCCATGCTATCGAGTGCCGTATCAACGCCGAAGACCCCTTCACATTTGTTCCGAGTCCGGGACGAGTGACGGCTTGGCATACACCGGGCGGCCCCGGCATCCGTTTTGACAGCCACGTTTATTCGGGCTATTACGTGCCGCCTTATTACGATTCGATGATCGGCAAATTGATTGCCTATGGTGACGATCGTGACACGGCCATCGCCCGCATGAAGATCGCTCTGTCTGAAATGGTCGTCACGGGTATTAAAACCAATCTGCCCTTGCACCGTGAACTGATGATGGACGAAAAATTCCGTCAAGGCGGCGCAACGATTCACTATCTTGAAGAACGTCTGAAGGATCTTCAAAAGCAACGCACGACCCACGAGGATAGTCTCTAATATGCGTGAGATCACTTTATTGGTTAACGACCGTGCGGCTGAAGTTTTAGGTGACGCTTTAATGGATGCGGGAGCTTTGTCCGTATCCATTGAAGATGCCGATGCGGACACGCCTGACGAGCAACCGCTTTACGGCGAACCGGGACTTGAGCCCACTAAGCTTGCTTGGAAAAATTCCTACCTGAAAGTTCTCGTCAACGATGACTTTGATTTTGGGTTGGATATGGCCATCGCCGTTAAAGGCTTAGGTATTGAAGAGCCCAAGGTCGTCAGTGACAAGGTCGTTGAAGACGCCGATTGGGTTCGAATCACCCAAGCACAGTTCCAGCCGGTTCGCGTTTCCGATCGTCTCTGGATTGTACCGACATGGCATGAACCACCCGCTGGCGACACAGCCATCAATATTCGTTTGGATCCCGGTGTCGCTTTCGGTACCGGCAGCCACCCGACTACTCATCTTTGCTTACAGTGGCTTGACGCCAATGTTAAGTCCGGTGAAAGTGTTCTTGACTACGGATGCGGTACAGGGATTCTGGCAATCGCTGCCAAAAAGCTCGGTGCCGGTGAGGTATTGGGTACCGATATTGATCCCCAGGCTGTAGAAGCCGCCATTGACAATGCGAAATCGAATGATGCTCCCGCTACCTTTGTTTTACCCAAGGATATGCCGGAGGGAACATTTGATATCGTTGTTGCCAATATTCTTTCCAATCCGCTAAAGCTATTGGCTCCGGCTCTCTTAGCGAGAGTTAAACCGCACGGACATTTGGTTTTGTCAGGAGTTTTAGCCCGCCAAGCTCAGGAAGTTATTGACGTTTATAAGGAAAGTGATCCTTCCGTTAAGCTTTCTGTCTGGCAAGAAAGTGAAGGTTGGGTTTGCATTGCCGGTTCGAAGAACTGATTGTTCCTGCAACTAAACGTATTAGACGGTCATTTCCTTACGGAAATGGCCGTTTTCAATTTTCTTTTTAAGTAGACCATATCGCGCAACAAAAGACCTTCGTCAACAATAGGATGGTCATAATTGTCCAGGAAAAAGTTCTTTATTCTGTGTGAATAAATAAAACCATTTTTCTTGTAGAAATTCAGTGTCCTCTGAGTCTGCCCCGTCCCGACATAAATGGTATGACAACTCTTGCGATACTGATTAAACAAATACTGAAGCAAAAAGCTACCTATTCCGTGCTGCTGATAACTTGTATCTACCGCCAAATTTTTCAATTCACAGATTCCGTTTTGTTCTACTGTCACGACAGCAACTGCAATCGCCACATTCTCATCAGACAAGACCCACAAATCACCATGTTCTAAATAACGATCGATCATACTTTCTTGCTCATCACCGAGCAATAATAGATCAAGAAAGCGTTTTTTCTTCTCTGCTACCAAAGCTATCTTCAATCTTTTTCCTTCAATTAGGAGATCAATCGCTGACATTTGAGATTTTTCCTATCTAGAATTTCTTTTCGTATCGTTAACACATCCTACTCGATTTCAGTATGATGATCACTCATTAATTAAAAGCTGAATCGACTCTTTGACGTGTCTTCAAAGAAGTATTTCAAATTTAATAAATTATGACGGTTTACATTACTCGCTGCCCTGCCTGTCAACAGGCCTTTAAAATCACTGAGAACATTCTGCAGGCCAAAAACGGTCAGGTTCGCTGTGGCTTTTGCCAAAACGTATTTAATGCCCGAGAACATCTCTATAAGTCTATTGATTTGGAAGGAAATTTAAACCGTATTGAACGCGAAGCCGAGGTCGAACGTCAAGGCATTGCCAACATGAAATCCTTGGCCGACCAACTCAAGGGCTTTGATTCCGTCGATGACAACCAGGGATTGGTCGGGGTGAGAACCGAACCCAGAAATGGCCCCGAAAGGCTCGACATTATCAATGGACCGAGCATTGAAGTGATCTCGCATCCGGCTCCTAATCAAAATCTGAGCGACGATGAAAGCGAAGATGAAGACTCCGAAATACAAGAAGAGTCGACAAAGCCTCGTTCCTCGAAGACATGGCTTTGGGCCATCATCGCCTTGGTGGCCATCATTGCTATTGCTTTGAAGGTTCTAGCTTCCAACCAAAATGCTGTTTTGGACAAAATTCCTCAGGCTGAACCGCTTTTCGGTTTACTTTGCGACAAAATCACCTGCGAACCTCGTCGAACGGTCACACCTTTAGATGCGCCGATTAAATCGGAGACGACTGAAGCAACACCCTCCAATCCTGCAACTTCTGTTGTTAACCAACCGGTGGCCGTTCTTTCACACAAATTACAGCAAATCGAAGGAAACCGTTACGCCATCTCCGTTGAACTGAAAAACAATACCGACAGCGCGCAAACCTATCCGATTCTCACCGTTGTTTTAAAAGGTGAAAAGGAAGACATCATTACCCGTCGCCGAATTGCTCCTCAGGAATATCTCAGCGATGCAAAGCAATCCATCGCGGCTCAAGCAACCGAAACGGTCACGCTTGCCTTTGATATGACCGATGGGGATCCTGCTACACTTTCGGTTGAAATTGATTCAATTAGTTAGTTTTTTTGCTTCCCGCCTCAGGCGGGAAAATTTTTTATGAGCACTTTTATTTCCGGTTCCGTCGCATACGATACGATCTTGAGATTTGACGGCGTGTTTGCCGATCATCTGCTTGCGGGCAGCCTCAATACAATCAATTTGACCTTTCAAACCCCCAACATGGACAAACACTTTGGGGGATGCGCAGCTAACATTGCCTATAGTCTCAAAATGACCGGAGGTGAACCGCTCATCGTCACAACCGTCGGCAAAGATTCTCAGGATTACCTCAATCATCTGCAATCATTGGCAATCCGCACCGATGGCATCAAAATCATCAAAAACGCCTTTACCCCACAGGCTTTTATCACCACTGACCGATTGGGCAATCAGATGACGGCCTTTCACGAAGGCGCCATGGCCTGGGCTGATCAGGCACTGCCAACAGAAAATGAAAAACTTGATTGGGCCATCGTCACTCCTACTGCCACGCCTGTGATGAAGGCTCACATTAACTATCTCAACGAACATCGCATTCCTACTATTTGGGACATGGGGCAAGCCAGCGCTTATCTAAGCGGTCAAGACATTGGGTGGTTTTTAGAACATGTTGACGTTCTGACACTTTCTTCGTACGAATGGGATGTACTCAAGCAGAAAACCGGTTTAGACATAAAATCCGTCGCGCAAAAACTTACCGCCACCATTATCACTAAGGGTGACAAAGGAGCTCTGCTATACGCTAATGGAGACTCTGATTACTTCCCGGCTTTGACACTAAACGGTCCCACCTATCCTGTTGGTTGCGGAGATGCTTTTAGAGGCGGTCTTCTTAGAGGACTTACGCTACGATGGGATTGGACAGATACCTTGCACCTGGCAACGCTAATGGGGGCTATTAAAGCTCAATCACCCGAGGCCCAAGGCTACTCTGTCACTACAGACGAAATTGCGCGCCGTTTCGAGCGCGCATTCGGTAAGACGGTTAATCTGAAAGACTAGAACCAAGCACTCACGAAGTAACCCTGCGAGAGCGGTGTTACCCAGTAGAGCAAAGCGTTGACAATCAGGAAAACAATAAGGGGCGACCAGTCAAGTCCAGCAATACGTGGCAAACGCGAGGAAATCGGGCCTAAGATCGGATTCATTAAACGCCAAACCATCCCATAGGCGGGAGAGGTCGGTTGAAGCCAGGACAGAATAACGAAAATAATGGTTCCCCACAGCACGAGTTCCAACACCCAACGCAACAATAAAAACACCGCACAGACGGGAACTCCCAACCAACTGATCGGCAAACCGGTGACCTGACGAGTCACGATCGCAACCACTGCCGCCATAATGAAGGCTGACAAAACAGATGCCCATTCCCAACGTCTGCCCGGTTTAACCAAGCGGGAAACGGGAATAACCAACCAGTTAGTACCGAACCAGGCCAAACGAGCGATGGGATCGAAGATGGATAAGCGCTGATAAAAAATAAACGCACGAAGAATCAAGAGGCAACCGACAAAAGTGGTCACCATGTTGAAAAGAAATGCGATAAAACTGGCCATCATTATTGTTTGTTAATGGATTGAATAGTCGAATATTTTAACTGTTTTGCGATTTCCGGTTCAAAAAAAACGCGCTTCCAGTCAAAATAGGGACCAGGGTCGGTTTTTCGATCCGGTGCAATATCGCTGTGCCCCGTAATGTACGCCAAATTTGGTTCAGCCTTAAACAAAGCCTCCAGTAGCTTCTGCAACGCTTCATATTGAACAGATTCAAAAGGAACGAAATCCGATCCTTCCATCTCAATTCCTATGGAAAAATCGTTGCAACAGCTTTTTCCCTGAAAAATAGACCGACCAGCATGCCATGCTCTCTTTTTGATACTGACAAACTGGTTAATCAGTCCTCGCCTGTCAATAAAAAAATGGGAAGAAACTTTTAATCCCCTGAGCGATTCGAATCCTTGGATATCGTTTTGAAGCAAATGACCCAAAAAAAGCGCTCTGACGTAACCCAAACCGAAAACGCCGGCCGGAAGAGAAATGTTATGCATGACGACGAGATTAACCGTGGTATCGGCTTGTCTGTCATCAAAAAAGGGGCTTGGCTCACAAACCGTACCACTGCCCCTAATCCATCCTTCAGAATCAAAGCTGATCATTCTGTTGAGCCTTTTGCTTTCTCTGCGCACTCGTGACTGCAGTACATCGTTCCATTTACCCACACACCGTCCACTTCAACAAAGTGCACGCCGCAAACCGGACACTGAACCATCTTTTTGGATTCGGGCACTTTTCTTTCTGATTCCTCACGCTTAACCTGGGCCACTCGTTTCTTTTGCCAAAAAATAAAGATGAGCAATCCCAAAAGAACCCAAAAAAGAACTTTACCCAACATGGTTTTATCCTACTTCAAGACATCCAAAACAAAACGGTAGGCTAAAAAAGCGATGACCTGCAGGGCTACAGCTATCCAAAAAATAGTTAAAGCCTTACGGCTGCGCCACCCCAGAAGTTTTCTCCCTAATAACAAAATACCGAAAACGAGCCAACTTAAGATCGTCAGCACAGTCTTATGGTCAAAAGCCAAAAGGGCATCCAGATAGTGCACGGTAGACACCATGCCCGTGATGATGGTTAATGTCAGAACGACAAAACAGGCAAAAATGACTCGGAAAAGAATGCGCTCCATTGTCATAAGATTGGGCATGGAAGCGACGATACCTTCCGGTTCCTCCAAGGCTTCATGATTTTTGAGTCTGGAATTCAAAATACTCATTAGAACGGCCTGGACAACACTCATCAGCATAAAGCTATAAGCCAAAAGGCCGAAAGCAATATGAAGCTTAAAGCCCATGGTCGAACCAACAATCGGCTGAGCGTCTGAAGGAAATAAGAGCGGACTCCAAATCCCCAAACCAGCAATTAAAAGGACAATCCCATAAAGGGCATGGACGCGAGAATAAAGCGCTCCGAAAAACAATATCAACGTGCTGAAAAAGCAAATAGCCGATATTGAATTACCGAAAGTCACCCAAATCGTCTGCGGTGCACAAAAAATAGAAGACTGTAAAACCCAAAAATGGGCAACAATGGCTGCTGCAATGACCGGCAAAGACCAAGTCGGCGCCTGATCTCCACGTTTTTTAAATGTGCTGACAATTTTTCCGCCCACAATCAGATAAAAAATTGACGCAACACCGTACAATATGATGTTTAAATCCATTTGACGAGCTCACCTATCCGACACTGTCGCTGATATGTTTTTAACAGTGTCTCATTGTAAGGGATAGGGCTGTCAATGTTGTGGTTATCTTTCTAATTTTTTGAAACGAAATGCTCAATACATTAAGCCAACGCCTTTCGCGCGTCATTAAAACCATGCGCGGTCAGGCTCGTCTGACCGAAGAAAATACCCGCGATATGCTGCGTGAAGTTCGCATTGCACTGCTGGAAGCTGACGTTGCCTTGCCTGTAGTTCGCGAACTGATCGCGCGTATCAAAGCTAAAGCCATGAATGAGGAAGTCATTGGCAACCTCAATCCCGGACAGGCGCTCGTCGGTGTTGTGCAACGTGAACTAACCGATATCATCGGTGGCAGTCTCTCTGAAAAAGAAAAAGAGATTAATCTTGCTACTCAACCGCCTGCGGTTATTCTGCTCGCTGGCCTTCAGGGTGCAGGTAAAACGACTTCTGCCGGTAAACTTGCTCGTTTTTTAGTTAACGACAAAAAGAAAAAAGTCCTCACGGTCTCAACCGACGTGTACCGTCCAGCCGCTGCGGATCAATTGAAGGTGATTACGGAGCAAGCCGGCGCAGATAATTTTGCAATGGATGCGAACCAAAAACCGCTGACCATTGCCAAAGACGCCTTGGCGCATGCCAAACGCTACTTCTACGATGTTCTCATTGTGGATACGGCCGGGCGCTTATCCATCGATGAAGCAATGATGAATGAAGTGGCTGAGTTACATGATGAACTCAAGCCCTCAGAAACAATGTTCGTGGCTGACGCCATGTTGGGTCAGACAGCTGTTCAAGCCGCGCAGGCCTTTAACGAAAGACTTTCGCTGACAGGCGTTATCCTCACGAAGCTTGATGGTGACAGCCGCGGTGGTGCCGCTTTGTCGGTGGCCTACACAACCGGTAAACCGATTAAATTTGTCGGTGTCTCTGAAAAAATCGATGGTCTGGAACCCTTTAATGCCGAAGGAATGGCAAGCCGCATCCTCGGCATGGGCGATATCGTCGCTTTGGTAAAAGACGTCCAAAAAGCCATTGACGTCGAACAAACTCAAAAACTTGCCCAAAAGATGAAGGCGGGCAATAAGTTTGACCTCAATGACTTTAAGGCTCAATTAGCTCAAATGAAAAACATGGGGAGCTTTTCGGGTTTAATGGAAAAACTGCCTACACAATTTGCAGAGGCCGCTTCCAAAATTAACGATGACGATGCCCAGAAGGCCATTGCCAGAACCGAAGGCATTATCAACTCGATGACACCTTTCGAGCGCATGCACCCTGATATCATCAAGGCAAGCCGTAAACGCCGCATTGCCGCCGGCGCAGGAGTGCCCGTTCAGGAAGTCAACAAAATGCTCAAGCAGTTTGAACAGACGCAAACCATGATGAAAAGCATGCAAAAGGGCGGACTAGCAAAGATGATGCGCGCCTTGGGCGGTTTGAATAAATTTGGTGGCGGCCTAGGCGGTCTGGGCGGTTTCGGCAACTTTGGCAGGCACTAAACAGTGAGCGACTTTGTTCGAATCATGGGCGTTGACCCCGGACTTAATCACACGGGGTTTGGGGTCATTGATGTTTACGGCAACGAGTTGAAGTTCGTTACCGCCGGTGTCATTAATGTCCCCAAAGGAGAATTGGCTGAACGACTTCGTTTTATTTTTACGGAAGTCGGCAAAATCGCTCGTGAAACAACACCAAGTTTTGCAGCTTGCGAGAAAGTGTTTGTCAACATGAACCCATACACAACGCTTCTTTTAGGCCAAGCCAGAGGCGCGGCGTTGACGGCACTGGCAAACGAAGAACTCTTGGTGAACGAATTTACGCCAACGGAAATCAAACAGGCGACTGTGGGCACAGGTCGAGCCAATAAAGCCCAGGTTCAAGCCATGATGTCCCGCATGCTGGGACTGCCGGAAAAAATTCAAGCCGACGCGGCCGATGCTTTGGCATGCGCCGTTTGTGCGGCTCAGTCTTTTCGTATGATGGGAGCCATGCAGGCTCCTAAAACCAGTGCCGGCCACGCCAGACGTCACTCTGGGGCTAAAAATCGGGCTGCTTGGGAAGTGCATTTAGGCTTAGCGAGGAAACCATAAATGATCGGACGCATTAAAGGACAATTGGCAGAGAGCAATCCTCCCCACATTCTTGTTGATGTGCACGGGGTAGGCTACGAGATTGATGTTCCAATGTCCACGTTCTATAACCTGCCGTCTATCGGCTCCGAAGTGACGCTATTGACACACATGGTCGTGCGCGAAGACGCGCAGCTGCTTTACGGTTTTCTCACCGCTGAGGAGCGAGAAACATTTAGGCAATTGCTAAAGGTATCAGGTATCGGCGCCAGAACGGCTCTGTCAATTCTCTCCGGCCTATCCGTGCCAGATTTGGTTAACGCTGTAGCCATGCAACAAGCTTCACTTCTTACCCGTGTTCCCGGGATCGGCAAAAAAACGGCAGAGCGTTTAATTTTAGAACTTAAAGACAAGTTGACCGGAACTCTTTCAACGGTCTCTACCGTTGCTCAAAATTCTGCGACTTCCGATATCATCAACGCATTAATTGGTTTGGGCTACAGTGAACGGGAAGCCACGATGGCAGTCAAGAAGCTACCGGAAGATATTTCTGTTTCCGATGGTATCCGTATGGCCCTACAAAATATGTGAGTATGATCCGTCATGCAAACGATTGAACGAATTGTTGCCGGTGAAGTCGCTTCGCCAAATGAAGAAAGCGTGGACCGCGCTCTGCGACCCACGAAGCTGAAAGACTACGTTGGTCAACCCAAAGCTTGCGAACAACTCTCCGTTTTTATCAAAGCGGCAAAGTCCAGACATGAAGCTTTGGACCATTTACTGGTTTTCGGACCTCCCGGTCTAGGCAAAACAACTCTGGCGCATATTGTGGCCAACGAAATGGGGGTAAATCTTCGCCAAACCTCCGGTCCAGTGTTGGAACGTCCTGGTGATCTTGCCGCCATTTTGACTAATTTGCAGGAAAACGATGTACTGTTTATCGATGAAATTCATCGCCTATCCCCTGTTGTGGAAGAAATCCTGTATCCAGCACTTGAGGACTTTCAGATTGACATCATGATCGGTGAGGGCCCTGCAGCCCGCTCGATTAAATTAGATCTGAAACCATTTACTTTGATCGGTGCGACTACTCGCGCCGGTATGCTTACTAACCCATTGAGAGCACGGTTTGGAATCGTTGCCCAATTGCAGTTTTACAGCAACGAAGACTTAGCCAAAATCGTTAAGCGCAGCGCCAAACTTTTAAACGTTCAAATCGATGAAGAAGGCGCTTTTGAGGTCGCCCGGAGAAGTCGCGGAACGCCGCGTATTGCCAATCGTTTGTTGCGACGGGTACGCGACTATGCTCAGGTTAAATACGATGGAGTGGTGACCCGAGAAGTAGCAGATAAAGCGTTGCAAATGCTCGATGTTGATCCTTTGGGATTCGATTTGATCGACCGTAAATTCCTCCTGGCCATCATTGAAAAATTTAACGGTGGCCCGGTCGGCATCGACAATTTGGCCGCCGCAGTGGGCGAAGATCGCGAAACCTTGGAAGATGTGGTTGAACCCTATCTCATTCAACAGGGGCATCTGCAAAGAACACCGAGAGGACGCGTGGCGACCCTTCTTGCGTACCAGCATTTTGGGTATGAAGCCCCTGGCGCAGCCGGACAAACTTCGTCACTTTTTTAACAAAAACAACGTGTTATAATGCCAACCCCTATTTCGCAAGAGTTTATTTGGAGTGCCCGCGTATATTTTGAAGATACTGATGCGGGCGGTGTGGTTTATCACGCAAGTTACCTCAAATTTTTTGAAAGAGCACGCACCGAGTTTCTGCGCAGTTTAGGCTGGAGCCAAAACGCTCTTTTAGAAATGAAAACTTGCGCTTTTGTTGTCTCGGATTTATCAATCCAATTCAAGCGTCCGGCCAAGCTCGACGATGAGTTAGAGATCCGAACAACACTAAAGAGCTTGCGAAGGGCGAGTTTTGTTTTCGATCAGCGTGCATACA
Source organism: Parasutterella secunda (assembly GCF_023336895.1). Classification (GTDB taxonomy): domain Bacteria; phylum Pseudomonadota; class Gammaproteobacteria; order Burkholderiales; family Burkholderiaceae_F; genus Aphodousia; species Aphodousia faecalis. The sequence goes on along the minus strand of NZ_JAMBLT010000008.1, from coordinate 24,611 downwards.
AGGGGGAGACTCTGATGACTGCCGCTGAAGTTCGTGTTGTTTGTATTGATCCGCTTAAAGGCGTACCAACAGCAATCCCCTCGCCTATTTTTGAAACGATTGAAAAACTGTTGCTTGTTAACCCCAACGCAACCGAATAAAGGAAGTTTTATGAACGCTAGTGCCGACATGTCCATCTTGTCTTTGCTCACACACGCCAGTGTCGTGGTTCAGGCAGTCTTGGCCATTTTGATTATTCTGTCCTTAATCAGTTGGACTCGAATTTTTCAGAAATTCTTCCAGCTTCGCCAAGCCAAACAACTGAGTGAAGATTTTGAAAGTCGCTTCTGGAGCGGTGCGGAACTCAATAAACTCTACGAGCACGCTCAAAATCACCGTGAACACTCCGGCACACAGGAACGAATCTTTGCCTCCGGAATGACTGAGTTTCTCAAACTCTCAACCCGAGGTTCTGCCGAAGCCCTGGATGGAGTCCGTCGCGCCATGCGTGCCACCTATCAACGTGAAATGGATAACCTTGAAAGCGGCTTACCCACTTTGGCTTCGATCGGTTCCGTCTCTCCCTACATCGGCTTATTCGGTACCGTTTGGGGCATTATGAATGCATTTACGGGTTTGTCCGCGCTCGATAACGCCTCTCTTGCAACAGTCGCCCCCGGCATTGCCGAAGCATTGGTTGCAACTGCAATTGGTCTTTTTGCCGCTATTCCCGCTGTTGCAGCTTATAACCGTTTCGCCAATGACGTGGAACGTTTATCCAATCGCTACGAAAGTTTCGCTGAAGAATTCCAAAACATTCTTCAACGTCAAAGAGGCTGATTATGGAAGGTCTGCGTTCCTCTCGACGTTCTTCTCGTCGACTAATGGCTGAAATCAATGTTGTTCCATACATTGACGTCATGCTTGTGCTCGTGGTTATCTTGATGGTAGCCGCTCCATTCGTGAACCCGTCATTAGTCAATTTGCCCAGTGTTAAAAAAGCAGAAAAGGCACCTGAGGCAATTGTTGAAGTTATTGTGCACCCGACAGGTGCCATGTCGGTCCGAAAAGGCAAGGAACTTTTGGCGGTCGATATGCCTGGTCTCATTGCAACCGTGAAAAAAGCACAAGAAGGACGTGCTGATATTCCGGTTGTCATTGCTGCTGACAAAGTCGTTCAATATGAACAAGTCGTCAATGTTATGAAGCAACTTCAAGCGGCAGACATTGCCCGAGTCGGTCTTTCTTTGAAAGTTGAGAAATAAGCCGTGAATCCATTAAAGAAGAACAAACCGGCGGTTCATCAACAAAAAAATGATGCATCCCGACAACAGCCACAACAGCCCAACCATTGGGGGCTGCCGTTTGTGCTGGCTTTGTTCATGCATGCGATTCTTTTTATCGGTCTGTTTTTTGTTTTCCAATGGAATACTGAAAGCACCGATGTGGTATACGCGGAGCTTTGGTCTCCCTCACAAATGGCTAACGTAACTCCTGTAACACCACCCAAAGAAGTGCAAAAGACAGAACCTCCCAAAGAAGAACCCAAGGAAGAACCTGAGCCTGAGCCAGAACCCGAGCCCGCTCCGCCTCCGCCGCCAGCGAAGGTTGAAAAGCCCGTCGAGCAAACGCCTGATGAAAATGTAATTCGTCAGCAAGAGGAAGAAAAAAAGAAACTCGAAGAGCAGAAAAAATTAGAAGAGCAACGCCAACTGGAAGAACAAAAGCGTCTTCAAGAAGAGCAGCGTCGCCTTGAAGAACAGAAAAAGTTGGAAGAAGAAAAGCGCTTGGCCGAAGAGAAAAAGCGCCAAGAAGAAGCTCAACAACGCAGACGCGAGCAAGCCAGACGCCTGGCTCAGCAAATGCAACGCGAACAATTAAAAGAGCTTCAAGCCTCTTCTCAACAAAATGTAGCCGGGGTCACGGTTCAAGCGGGCGGACCTCAATCGGCGCTCTATAGCTCACGAATCATTGCGTGCATTCGTCCCAATATTGCTTTTGCCGTTGCCCCCAATATGAAGTCAGGACAATATAAAGCGGTCTACGAAGTGCACCTTTTGAACGACGGCCGTCAAGCCGGTGCTCCTCGCCTGCTCAAAGCAAGCGGTCTGCCCGCCTTTGACCAAGCCGTGGAACGCGCTATCCGCGCTTGTAACCCATTCCCGAATCATCCGACGGGCAATCCCCCCAGGACGATTCAGCTCACCTTTGACCCGGTGGACAGTAAACGTTAATTTATTAGGTTTTCGGAAATGAGCAAAATCATTACTAACCAATTTGCAGAAGATTTAGGCTACACCTATGGCGGTTGCATTCGCGACTTAGTACGCTTTACCGCTCGTGAAGCAGCTCGAGTCTCAAAGGCAAAATTGCCCTTATTTGATTTTTTAAATCCCGGTCCTTATGACATGTTTAAGGCGCTCTGGAGCGCACTTTTACAAGCCACTGCCATTCGAACCACCTTGGATAACTGTCCTGAATACCGGGAAAATGAAAAACTCGTAAAAAAAACGCTTTTCCAAATGAATTATCACGGTGAAGAAGTGATGGCCGATAAAATCTTCAAACGATTGTCGGATGAACAAATCAACCGTTACGAGGACGCTAAACAAAAATTGATCGCTAAAGCAATCAAACCTGACACTGTTAAAAGCGAACTGGCAGATCTTTTCCTTGAGATTCTTCACGGCGCGGGCAGTGATCGAATCAACGACAAAACACGAGCAGCGGTCCTCAAGCAAATTACATTGTCTTCTGAAACTTTCCGCCGTTTAATCGACGTTTCAAAGAAAAATCCATCTCAAACAAAAGCGGTCGCTCAATAGAGAAACTGTGTTTGAAAAAAGCGCTCCGAAACAACTTCTGTTTTGGAGCGTTTTTTTATTTAGTTTTCGAGTTTAAGGCCTGCTAATTGGGGCATTGAAAGCGACTACTGTCTCCTTTTTGCTACATTTTTGTTATGTTTTTAATTCAAATCAATAAAAATTACCCTTTTTCTTTCATTTTTTAACGCAACCCTCTGGTTTTAAAGGGAATAGATGGAGTATATTAAAGACGTTCATCGTTCTGATGCTCATTTTTTTAGGAGAATTCCAATGAACAAGCAAGAACTCATCGCTATTGTTGCTGAAGAAAACGAACTTTCCAAGGCTCAAGCCGGTCGCATCGTTGACTCTGTGTTTGAAGCTATCGTTAAGGCTGTTGCCAAGGGTGACGGCTTCCAATTGATCGGTTTCGGTACGTTCAAGGCCACGAAGCGCGCTGCTCGCGAAGGTCGCAATCCTTCCACGGGCGAAACGATCAAGATCCCGGCCACCGTGTTGCCGAAGTTCACCGCTGGCGCCGCTTTCAAGGCTGCTGTTGCTTCTAAGAAGAAGTGCTGCAAGCGCTAATCAGCGACTCGCGATTCTAAAGAAAAACCGCTCGTTTTCGAGCGGTTTTTCTTACCCTTTAAAAAGCTCGGAAAACTTCCCAGTCACCGAGCTTTTTTAACGAAGAAAATTGTTTATTGCTTTAAAAGAAAGCTGACAATTTCTTCAGTTTTGACCATTTGTTTTTCCTTAATGGTACGGCGATTGGCATACTCCACTTCTCCGTTTTTGAGACCGCGTTCACCAACCACAATACGATGGGGAATACCGATCAATTCCCACTCTGCGAACATAACGCCGGGGCGCATTTCTCGGTCATCCAAAATCACATCTACGCCGGCTGCTTTCAAATCCTCATAGAGTTTATCGGCCGCTTCCCGCACCATTTCACTCTTGGAATAGTTCATCGGGCAAATGACCGTTGTAAACGGCGCGATGGATTCCGGCCAAATAATGCCTTGTTCATCGTGTCCTTGTTCAATGGCAGCACCTAAAAGACGCGATACGCCGATACCATAGCAACCCATCTCCAAAACTTGAGGCTTACCGTTTTCATCCAAATAAGTGGCATTGAGCGCTTGAGAATACTTCGTTCCCAAGTAGAACACGTGACCCACTTCGATACCGCGTTGAAGCTTCAGTACGCCCTTACCATCCGGAGAAGCATCCCCTTCAACAACGTTACGTAAATCGGCCACTTTGGGTTCCGGCAAATCCCTTGCCCAGTTCACACCCGTAATGTGGAAACCTTCTTCGTTAGCTCCGCAGATAAAATCAGTCATATTGGCGGCCGTCTGGTCCGCGTACACAACGATATCGTCCTTGATGCCGACAGGTCCCAAGTAACCCGGCTTACAACCAAACGCCTTAATGATTTCAGCATCCGTAGCAAAACGGAATCCTTCCTTTAATTCAGGAAGTTTCCCAGCCTTCACTTCATTTAAATCGTGATCGGCTCGAAGCAAAATCATCACGATTTGCGGCTCGATGGCCTCACCCTTTTCATTAAAACGTTCGGCAGCCAAAACAACAGACTTCATTGAAGAAGTCAATTCGCGGCCAAAAAGTTCCACCACATCCTCGCACTTTTCCTTACCGGGCGTCGGAACTTTTTGCATCGTTTCCTTGGCCTCTGCACGCTTGGCAATTAAGCAGGGTGCCGGAGCTAATTCAATATTGGCCGCGAAATCACTGTCAGGACAATAAGCAATTAAATCTTCACCGGTATCCGCGATGACTTGGAATTCGTGCGAGCGGTCTCCACCAATAGAACCGGTATCGGCCGCCACTGCACGGAATGTCAGACCCAAACGGGTGAAAATACGTTGATAGGCCTCATACATCTTGTCATAGGACTTCAATGCACCTTCTTGGTCACGGTCAAATGAATAACCATCTTTCATTGTGAATTCACGACCACGCATTACACCAAAACGCGGACGACGTTCATCACGGAATTTCGTTTGGATCTGATAGAGGTTTACCGGGAGCTGACGCCAAGAGCGAATTTCCTGACGAGCAAAATCGGTAATCACTTCTTCAGAGGTGGGCTGAATCACAAAATCGCGTTGATGACGATCTTTAAAGCGCAAAAGTTCCGGACCATACTTTTCCCAACGGCCAGACTCTTGCCATAGTTCGGCGGGTTGCACCATCGGCAACAACAATTCAATCGCACCCGCGCGATTCATTTCTTCACGAATAATGTTCTCGATCTTACGAAGAGAACGCAAACCCATCGGCATATAGGTATAGACACCCGCAGCCAGCTTCTTGATCATGCCGGCGCGAATCATTAACTGTTGGCTCACAATGTCGGCATCCGACGGAGCTTCTTTTAATGTAGAAATAAAAAAGGAACGAGCGCGCATTGTTTTCTCGCTAATTAAGGTACAATTTTTTGATGTGCACTTTTTACCATGCACTTGGTAAAAGTAAAAGAGTAATTTTAGAGATTTTGAGGCCTTTCATGTTGGACAGCGACGGTTACCGTCCGAATGTCGGCATTATTTTAACCAATGACGACAAAAAGGTATTTTGGGCCAAACGACTGAAAAAACCGGCTTGGCAATTTCCCCAGGGAGGTATTGACGAAGGTGAGGATATTGAGACAGCGCTGATGCGTGAACTCAATGAGGAAATCGGCTTAACGCCCGATGACGTTAAAATCATCGCTCATACGAGTGAGTGGCTCTATTACGATGTTCCCGAACCTTTCAGACGTGCTGACCGTTCGATATACCGCGGACAAAAGCAAATTTGGTTTTTGTTAAAACTCGTTGGACCAGAATCGAAAATCAATCTTTTCGCTTCTTCCCAACCAGAGTTTGACGCATGGCGCTGGAATGATTACTGGGTTCCATTGCGCGATGTCATCGATTTCAAACACGATGTCTACCGAAAAGCGCTTGCTGACTTAGCACCCCATCTTTTCGGTGAACATGACAAACGATCCAAACCCAGCCAAGACTGGTTACTGTACGGATTCTGAGTCATTGCCCGCGTTGCTTGTCAGACGCGGGCATTTTTGTATCCAATTTCACACTCAAAAAAAATCAAAATCTTCCTTAATAGCAAAATATACTTTTACAAAAATAGCATATTTTGCAAATTAAAATTTTACAAATTTATTGATTTTTGAAATTATTTCTTATTTATTTTCAATATCTTATAATTTTATAAAATGGACTAATACATTCTACTTATTGACACAAAATCGCCAAAGTCGTAAATTTTTCACATTGCAAAACTTCGTCTTTTCGCATCGAGGGGAATTTATGGCTCAACACTACGATCCCAATAAAATTATTATTTTTGATACAACTTTGCGCGATGGCGAACAGGCTTTACCGCAAAGCTTAAGCTCACAGCAAAAACTTCAAATTGCCATGGCTCTGGATCAATTAGGAGTTGATGTCATTGAAACCGGCTTTCCGATTTCCTCAGAGGGTGACTTCCAATCTGTTCAGCTAATTTCCCGCAACCTTAAACACGCCATTCCCTGCGGGCTTGCCCGTTGCGTTCCCAAAGATGTGGATGCCTGTGGAAATGCGCTGAGAGATGCCAAACATTTCCGTATTCATACTTTCATCGCCACCTCAGACATTCACGTCCAGGACAAGCTGAAAAAGAGCCGTGATGACATTATGGCAATGGCTACCGCTTGCATAAAACAAGCCAGAAACTACACCGATGATGTTGAATTCTCCTGTGAAGACGCAGGACGTACCCCGATAGACTATCTTTGCCGAATGGTCGAAAACGCCATTGATGCCGGCGCAACAACCATCAATATTCCGGACACTGTCGGCTACACATTGCCTGAAGAATTCGGCGACATCATCTCCAACCTCTTTAACCGTGTGCCCAATATTGATAAGGCCATTATTTCTGTACATTGTCACAACGATTTGGGGATGGCTACCGCCAATTCCCTCACCGCCATCCGGCACGGCGCTCGGCAAATCGAATGTTGTATGAACGGATTAGGAGAACGCGCCGGCAATTGTTCACTTGAAGAAGTGGTTATGGCCATTAAGTTAAGAGAAAAATTCCTTAAAGGGCTGTATACCGATATTGTTGCCAAGAATATCGCCAGAACATCCACTCTTGTCTCCAAAATCTGCAACGAACCGGTACCACCTCATAAGGCGATTGTCGGTTCTAACGCTTTCGCTCATAGCTCCGGCATCCACCAAGACGGCGTTTTGAAGAATCGAGAAACCTACGAGATTCTGACGCCTGAAAGCGTGGGCTTTACCGGCAACACCATGCATATGACAGCTCGCTCCGGCCGACATATGATCCGGGCCTGCTTAAGAAACTTAGGCTACTCTGACGACAGCTACGATCTTAATGATATCTATGATCGATTCCTGCAACTAGCCGACAAAAAAGGACAAGTTTTCGATTATGACTTGGAAGCCCTACTCTTTTTCCAAAAGCGTGATGAAGCCAATGAAAATTACTTCAAGCTTGACACGATCAATGTCATGAGTGGCGGCGCCCATGGTGCTATTCCGACGGCAAGCGTTCGACTGAAAGTAGGTAAGCGTACCCGCACGGAATCCAGTATCGGAAACGGTCCCGTGGACGCGGTCTATAACTGCATTACTCGTTTGACCGGTATTCGCTGCAAACTGACAAGCTACACCATCAAGGCCAACGGCGCCGGCATGGATGCCCTGGGTCAAGTTAATGTCAACGTTGATTACGAAGGTCGAATCTTCCACGGCATGGGGCTTTCTACTGATGTGATCGAAGCTTCAGCTCTTGCGTTAATCGACGCCTGCAACATCATTGAACGAGCCCGTTTGATTGAAAAGAAACGCGAAAAACAACAGGCTTAAAACAAAGATTTATCGAAAGGATTTATTCATGTCAAAGAATTACCACATTGCTGTTTTAGCCGGTGACGGTATCGGTCCTGAAGTCATGGCAGAGGCTCTCAAAGTGATGGAAGCCGTTGGCAAAAAACATGGCTTTACCGTTTCACGCGAAGAACATTTAGTCGGAGGCGCAGCCATTGATCACTGCGGCAAGCCTTTGCCCGAAGACACTGTTAAAGCCTGTGACAATGCACAAGCTATTTTATTTGGCAGCGTGGGCGGTCCCAAGTGGGATCATCTTCCGCATCATTTACGCCCCGAAGCTGGAGCTCTTTTGCCACTGCGTAAACGCTACGGCCTTTTCTGCAATTTGAGGCCGGCCAGAATTTTCCAAGGCTTAAACGCGTTAAGCCCATTGCGTTCAGATATTTCTGCTCAAGGATTTGATGCCATCGTCGTTCGCGAACTCACCGGCGGCATCTATTTCGGCACTCCGAAGGGACGTGAAGGAGAGGGTGAGAATGAACGCGCCTACGACACGGAAGTTTATAGCCGAAAAGAAATTGAACGAATCGCACGCGTTGCATTTAAAGTGGCAATGGGACGAAGAAAGAAAGTAACATCCATTGATAAATCCAATGTCTTGGCTAGTTCGGTTTTATGGCGTGAAGTCGTCACAGAGGTTGCTCAAGACTATCCCGAGGTGACACTTGAACACCTCTATATCGACAACGCCACCATGCAGCTCATTAAAAACCCCGCTCAATTTGACGTTGTGCTTTGCTCCAATATGTTCGGAGACATTCTCTCCGATGAATGCGCAATGATCACCGGTTCCATGGGACTTTTATCCTCTGCCTCGCTGGCTTCCGGGACTTTCGGTCTTTACGAACCCGCAGGAGGTTCAGCTCCTGACATTGCCGGTAAAGGCATTGCCAACCCCATTGCGCAGATTCTGTCAATGGCGTTGATGCTGAGACATTCATTTGGTGAAAATGCTGCGGCTCAAGACGTGGAAAATGCGGTCGCCCGTACCCTTCAGGATCAAATTATCACCGCTGATTTAGCCCGTGCCATGCCCGACGCTCAAGTGGTCAACACGGTGGAAATGGGACAAGCCATCATTGAGCGTTTAGGAGAATAGTCATGGGTAAAACACTATACGAAAAAGTTTACGATGCTCACGTTGTCTATGAGGCCGAGGGCGAGCTACCGCTTTTATATATTGACCGTCACCTCGTCCACGAAGTAACCAGTCCTCAAGCTTTTGCCGGATTACGGGAAGCCGGTCGGGTTCTTCGTCGGCCCGAACTGATGATGGCCACCATGGACCACGACATTTCCACTCAAAAAGCGACCATTGACGCCTGTTCGTGCGTAGCCAAAAAGCAGGTGACCACATTGATTAAAAATTGCGAAGATTTTGGCGTGACGCTTTTTGGTCTCGGTCATCCTAATCAAGGCATCGTACATATCATCGGTCCTCAAACGGGCTTTACTCTTCCGGGAACAACACTTGTCTGCGGCGACTCCCACACCGCAACGCACGGTGCCTTTGGAGCCTTGGCGTTCGGAATCGGCACCAGTGAAGTTGAGCATGTCATGGTTACACAAACGATCAAACAGGCCAAATTAAAGACCATGAGAATCAATTGTGTCGGCAAGCTCCCCGAAGGTGTCTATGCCAAAGACCTTATTTTGGAAATCGCCCGTGTTCTCACAACGGCTGGCGCCACTGGTTACGCCATTGAATTCGCAGGCGACGGTGTTCGTGCTCTATCCATGGAAGCACGTATGACGCTCTCTAACATGGCTATTGAAATCGGTGCGAAAGCGGGCATGATTGCACCCGATGAAACAACATTTGCTTATCTTAAAGACCGTCCTTATTCTCCGAAAGGCGCGGATTGGGATGAAGCCGTTCGCTACTGGAAGTCTTTAGCTAGTGATGAAGATGCAGTGTTTGATAAAGAAGTAACTATTGACTCCGGTCACTTAACCCCCATGGTTACTTGGGGAACCAACCCTGGCCAAGTCTGCCATATCACTGACAATGTCCCCGATCCTAAGTTATGTGACGATGAGCAAGAGCGTCATTCCATTGAAGCCGCCTTAGCTTACATCCAAATTGATGCCGGCCAACCGATCAAGGAGGTCCCGATTGACACCGTCTTTATCGGATCTTGCACAAACGGACGAATTGAGGATTTTCGTGAAGCAGCTAAAGTTCTTCGTGGTCGACACATCGCTCAAGGTATCCGTGCTTTAGCAGTACCCGGCTCAATGGCCGTAAAGGCTCAGGCAGAAAAAGAGGGATTAGATCAAATATTTAAAGACGCCGGTTTTGAGTGGCGGCTTCCCGGCTGCTCCATGTGTCTGGGGATGAATGACGATATTGCCGCTCCCGGTTCTCGCGTTGCCTCCACTTCCAACCGCAACTTTGTTGGTCGACAAGGGCGAGGCAGCCGCACCCACCTGATGAGTCCTGCGATGGCGGCAGCGGCGGCTATCAACGGGAAAATTGTTGATGTTCGAGATTACCTGCAATAAAGGAGAGCAGCATGCATAAATTTACAAGTTTGACAGCGGTGGCTGCTCCGATGGACGCATCCAACATTGATACCGATCAGATCATTCCCAAACAGTTTTTGTTGGCGGTCGATCGTAAGGGATTTGGCAAACACCTTTTTCATAATTGGCGTTATTTGGACGAAGCCGAAAATATGCCCAATCCGGACTTTATCCTCAATAAACCATGCTATCAAAAAGCCCAATTCATTGTAGCCCGCCACAATTTCGGCAATGGTTCCAGCCGTGAAGCCGCGCCTTGGGCACTGCTTGATTTTGGTATTCGTGCTGTCATCGCTTCCTCGTTTGCGGATATTTTCTCCAATAACTCACTGGGAAACGGTCTTTTACTCGTCCGTTTAACTGAAAAAGAAATCGATGAGATTATGCAAGCGCTCAAAGCCAATCCCGGTATGCAAATTTCAGTTGATCTTGAAAATTGCAGCGTAACCGTTGGAGATAAGCACTACTCGTTTGAAATGGATCCCTTCAGAAGACATTGCATCCTTGAAGGATTAGATGCCATTTCTTTGACCCTTGAGCACGAAAAAGCCATCGCGCAATACGAAGCAAAACGCCCCAGCTGGATTAAGAAAGGTATCGCGGTTTAGCTTAAATGGGGGCCTCTTTGTTTTTATTAAAAAGGCCCCTTTATTTTAAATTTTTGAGTTGATCAGTGTTTTAAATTCTTTAATGTATCCACAGGCCTGGTCCAAGCATAAATTCCAAAAATCTTCCTTTGTTGCATCAAGGCCTATGTGTTTGCTGATCAATTCATCTACTGTCATCCGCCCCGTATCTCTCAAGAAATTTCGATAAAACTCAGGAAAATCTTTTCCTCGTTTTTTCTGTTCAAGACAGAGTCCTTGTGAAATTAAGTAACCAATCGTGTAGGCATAGTTGTAGATATATTGATCGGTCATGTAAAAATGTAGCTTATAGCACCATAAATACGGATCGCTGTCCTCAATGGCCTCTCCCATATACTCGTGCCAAGCCTGCTGCATCATCGTCTCAGCTTCTTCTTTACTGACAAGCCCCGTTTGACGTTTTTCAATAAAGCGTGTTTCGAATCCCATTCGAACGGGCAACTGCAGGCAAAAGTTCGCACAACTGATTAATTCTTGCCACAAAATTGATAAGCGCTCTTCATTATTTTGGGCATGTTGAGCACAATAACGCCTGACGTTCGCTTCATTAAATGTACTGGCAACCTCCGTGAGAGTCATCGGGAACTCGGTTTGATTGGTTGGCAGATCCCGCATCACCCAATAATGAAATGCATGTCCCAATTCATGAGCTTGCTGTAATACAGAGCCAAAACTGCCTAAATAGGTTGTGAACACCCGTGGCTGCTTTAACCGATTGAAACGGGAGTAAAAGGCGCCACCCGCTTTTTTCGAATCAACTTTGGCATCCAACCAATGTTTTTCAAGCATCATATCAATAAAGGCGGGAATATCTGGATTAACTTCCTGCAAGGAGGCTTTGACAGTCTGAATGGCTTGCTCATATGGAATGTAAGGCGTTTCTTTAATCGAAGGACTGGGCATCGGAGCAAAAAAGTCACAAGCTTCCATTACTTTGCGCCCAAAGAAAGGGGCACGTACCGTTATAGCCTGCTGTATTTGCGATTGACGGTGTTTAATCGCCCCCAAAGCGGCTTGAAGAGCTTCTTTGCTGATGCGGTTTTGTTCAAGACTCGGTTGCATCCAATCGGATAAACCCGCCAATGAAAATTGAACTTTACGGAAGCCATGCAGAAGATTTAATAAATCCACATAGTAGCCAGCTTTCTTTTTGTACCAATCATTGACTGCCAACTGAGCTGTTTCTCTCAAAACAGGGTCATCGGCTCCCTTCAAAACCCCAACACACTGAGAATGCGTAAGGTGAAGTATTTCTCCTTGACTGTTTTGAGCCTGTACCCGCATGGACTTATTTAAGCGTTTATACATGGCGTCTACAGGATAAAAACTCGTTGCGGCAAATTTGTTAATGATATCGTTTGTGGCTGAATCCAGACCCTGACGCCAGGACTTATTCTTTTCACGAGCGTTAAATTGCCAATGAGAAACAATAGGATTTTCCCAAAATGGGTCGTTATCCGCTATTGAACCCAGCTTGGCAAAAAGGGGCGAAGCGATGGATTCCAGTTCTGCATATAAAGCTTGAGTTTGCGCGTAAGCAGCGGCTGCCGCCGAATCCGTAATATCGGCACTGGAAGCACAGTAGGAAAAAGAAATTAGCGAACTAATCCCCTCAACAGCATCTTCGTAAATCGGAAGACATTGCAATACATTTTCTTTTGTTGGATTCGTGGGCAATAAATCACGTAATTTTTTTATTTCACAATAAATCTTTTGTAATTCATCCTGAAAGCGCTTGTCTTGAACAGTCCCGTAAGCATCCTCCAATGTCCATTCCGGGAGTTGCTTTTGTATTGTTTGATCCATCTCTGCACCTTTTTCTAGCTGAAAAACGAGAAAATTCTAAAATAAAAGGAGCGAAACCGCTCCTTTTAAGTACAGAGAAAAATGATGAACCTATTCTTCAGTCAACTTGAGCTCATCGTCTTCAAGATCAATTCGTTCGTCATCTTTGTATTGATTTTCACGACGTCGCTCTTCATCCAAATATTGGGCAATGGCTGCAACCAATTCCGGACAACCCTCACGAGTAGCCGCCGAAATAACAAAAACTCTTTCATCCTCCGGAATCTGCAATGCATCCAATAGATCATTGATGCGATCGTCTTGTTCTTCTTGTGCGATCAAGTCCACTTTATTGAGAACAAGCCAGCGAGGTTTGTTATAAAGCGCTTCATCGTACTTTCTTAACTCTTCAATAATTGCCTTGGCTTCAGCAGCCGGGTCGACACTCTCATCAAACGGAGCCATGTCAATGAGATGAAGCAACAGTTTCGTGCGGGATAAATGGCGCAGGAACAAATGCCCCAAACCGGCTCCCTCTGATGCCCCTTCAATCAACCCGGGAATATCTGCGACTACAAAACTTTGCTCTGGTCCCACTCTTACCACACCCAACTGCGGATGCAAAGTTGTAAAGGGATAGTCCGCGATCTTTGGACGAGCGTTGGAGACAGCAGAGATAAAGGTGGACTTACCGGCATTGGGCATCCCCAGGAGACCGACGTCGGCCAATACTTTTAATTCCAGATTCAGAAAACGATGCTCGCCTTCTTCACCGGGCGTGCATTGACGCGGGGCTCGATTAGTGCTGGATTTAAAGTGCAAGTTGCCCAATCCACCCTTTCCGCCTTTAGCTAAGAGGTAACGCTCACCATGACGAGTCAAATCGGCAACCAATTCTCCCGTATCAGCATCAGTCACTAAAGTCCCAACGGGCATACGAAGCTCGATATCGTTGCCGGCCGCACCATAGCAGTCCGATCCACGACCGTTTTCACCATTTTTGGCAAAGTGTTTACGGGCATAACGGAAATCAATCAACGTATTAATGTTACAGTCAGCGACCGCGTATACATCGCCGCCTCGGCCACCATCTCCACCATCAGGGCCACCTTTGGGAATAAATTTTTCACGGCGAAAAGACGCTACGCCATTGCCGCCCTTACCCCCGGCAACTTCAATACGTGCCTCATCAACGAATTTCATGCCTATTTACCTCAAACGTCTAAAATAGCGCGGACAAATCCGAACAACTTTAGACTTTAACACAGAAAAAGCCATGTCATCGACATGGCCTTTTCAAATTTAAATTCATTTCCCCGATTGAGCTTACTCAACCGAGAGGTGCTGCTAAAAATTAAGCAGGAATCACCTTAACGAAACGATGATTTTGAGGTCCCTTGACTTCAAACTTCACCGTGCCGTCAACCTTGGCAAACAAGGTGTGGTCACGACCCATACCGACGTTGTCGCCGGGGTGGAATTGCGTACCACGTTGACGAACAATGATGCCGCCAGCATTGATAGCTGCATCACCAAAAACCTTTACACCAAGACGCTTAGCTTGGGAGTCACGACCGTTGCGGGTAGAACCGCCGCCCTTTTTATGTGCCATTTTCTTACTCTCTTAGAAAAGTCCAAATTAAGCCGCGATCGAGTCGATCTTGAGCTCCGTGTAGTTTTGACGATGACCAGCGCTCTTGATGGAGTGCTTGCGACGACGCATCTTGAAGATGCGAACCTTGTCGTGACGGCCGTGAGAAACAACCGTGGCCGTAACGCTGGCGCCTTCAACGAAGGGAGCACCGACCTTAAGTTCATTGCCATCGGAAACAGCCAAGACTTCAGAAAGGGTCACTTGGGAGCCGACTTCGGCATTCAAGGTTTCAACCTTGATCGTGTCACCGGCAGCAACGCGATATTGCTTTCCGCCGGTCTTAATAATTGCGTACATTGTTTATTACCTCGCCCGTTTCGCTCAGCCAACGCACTGTCTGCGAAACCTTTTTATAGTTAATCGGCAGGACAAACCCCGCCTACTCATGCGTGGAAAGACGGATTATTTCATAAATCAATTAGTTATGCAAATTAATTTACAGCACGCGCCCACAGAATCAGCAATAACCCGAAAAATATACGTTTGATCCGTTATTTTGTCATATTGTTGTCATAATTCTGTCATAAACTTCGCGCAACGTTACAAGACGTTGACAATATTACGAACTTTCCGACGGGGAACTCATGGAATATTACTATATAGCGATGCTTGTGTTTTTGGCTGGCCTTGCATGCTTCGATCTCTTCGTTGGCGTCAGCAACGACGCTGTGAACTTCCTTAATTCCGCTATGGGATCACGCATCGCAAGCTTCCGCACAACAATGTGGGTTGCCACCTTCGGGGTTCTTTTAGGGGCGACCTTCTCATCAGGTATGATGGAGGTAGCACGTTCCGGCATCTTCCACCCGCAGATGTTTAATTTCACAGAAGTGATGATTATCTTCTTTGCGGTCATGATCGCCGACATCGTCTTACTTGATACCTTCAACTCCCTCGGTCTTCCCACCTCCACCACCGTTTCCATCGTCTTCGAATTATTAGGCAGTGCCATTGCCGCCGCAGCTATTAAGTTATATTGGGAAGGCGGTTCTTTACAAATGGTCTTTGACTATATTAATACCAGTGAATCATTGACCATTATTTCTGCCATCTTGATTTCAGTTGTCGTGGCATTTATTTCAGGCGCAGTGGTGCAGTACATTATGCGACTGATCTTCTCTTTCTACTTCGAAAGAGTCTATCCCTACGTCGGCGGTGTTTTCGGCGGTTTATCCATCACGGCTATTGCGTATTTTCTGGTCATGAAGGGAGCTCGTGGTGCCAGCTTCATGCAACCGGAATGGATTGAATGGATTGAAGCCAATACTCAAATGCTTGTCATTGCATTATTTGTCGGTTTCTCCATTCTCTTTCAACTGCTCATCCTTGTCTGCAAATTCAATGTTTTCAAAATTGTCATCTTGGCCGGCACCTTCTCCCTGGCTTTTGCCTTCGCTGGTAACGACTTGGTGAACTTCGTCGGTGTTCCGCTTGCCGCCTATGATAGCTTCAAGATCTGGATGGCTTCGGGCGCACAACCTGACGATCTCATTATGAGCGGACTATTGGTTTCGACGAAGACCGACACGTTCTTCCTGCTTGCTTCCGGCATCGTCATGGTCTTTACGTTGTGGTTCTCTAAAAAAGCCCACCGCGTACTTCAAACAGCTCTGAATCTGTCTTCTCAGCAAAGTGATCATGAACAGTTCGGCTCCTCGATTCCGGGTCGTGTTATCGTCCGTGCCTCTATGGGCCTTGGAAGCATTGTTAATCAATTAATCCCGGGAGCTGTTAAGAAAACCCTGGACTCTCGTTTCAAACACAGAAGATTGAAGCGTGGTGAAGTGCCCCTTCCTTTTGACTATGTTCGAGCATCCGTCAACCTTGTGTTGTCTGCTGCGTTGATTTCTTCAGCTACATCCTTGCAATTGCCGCTTTCAACCACTTACGTTACGTTTATGGTCGCAATGGGCTCTTCTTTTGCTGATGGCGCTTGGGACCGTGAAACTGCCGTTTACCGCATTTCCGGCGTCTTAACCGTGATCAGCGGCTGGTTCGTTACGGCATTGACCGCCAGTACATTGGCCGCCGTTGTCTGCTCGATCATTTTCCTGGGAGGTGGTTTCGTGGCGTTCTTGCTTGCCATCCTGGCGTTTATTCTCATCATCCGAAGCAATATGCGCTTTAAGCAACAGGAAGCCAACTACAAAGCCGAACAAGCTATTCGTTACGACGTCAATAAGATTCGTGAAATTTTGAATCAACGTGTCGGCGAAAACCTTTTGACCACTGTCACGCTCTATAACAATATCGTTGAAACTTTCCTCAATGATGATGAAAGCGGATTGCGTAAGCTCAAACTGCAGTCGAATGAAAACTTCGATCAGCTCACCCATGAGCGGGGCATTTATTACAAGATGGAAAATTCCGGCTTTGTTCCCACCAAAGAGGACAATGACGCCCGTTACAGCTATTTCCGCACATTCACCAATCTGCGTGATGTAGGACGCTCGCTGCAGGCTTTGGCTCGTCTTTCTAAAGATCACATTGCCAATCGCCACCGCACTTTCCAAGGTGAACTGAGTCAAGATTTAGCGGATTTATCTCAGCTTCTGCTTGAAATTGTCGGCAACCACAATGGCAAAGCAGATGTGGCGGCTTTGCACACCAATGCACAATCGCTTCTTGCTCGCATTGAAACCATTCAGGAAAAACTGCTCCGTAACGGTCCTGACAAAGGTTTCTCCGCACGTGGTTGCGAACTCTTTTTAAGTTTCCTGCTCTTTGCACGAGAACTGATTAACCACTACGAAATCATCGCGATGTTGCAACAAAAACTCAATGCAACAACGCCGGAAACACAAGATTCCAGTAAGGTTCAATCGGCGTAGAGTCAGTAAGAGCAATCTAGAAGGGAGGATGTTTTCCTCCCTTTTTTGTCGGAGTTCGTGGGTATAATGAGCCACACTATGACATCGAATACCTCTTCTATCAAGAAATCTGCTCAAACAGTCCTCGCTCCCATCGCCGAGGATCTCAAAGCCGTCAACGACATCCTTGCTCGGGAATTTGCCCATAGCCAAAGCCCGACAATCACGGAAATCGGCTCCTACATCACACAAGCCGGCGGCAAACGTATGCGCCCTGCGCTTTTAATGCTCATGGCAAAAGCTTTAGGGTACAGCGGCAACGATCATCGAGAACTCGGTGCGACCATCGAAATGCTTCATACGGCTACGTTGATGCATGACGACGTCGTGGATGAAGGCATGATGAGAAGAGGACGACCGACCGCCAACGCAAAATGGGGCAATAGCGTCGCGGTATTGGTAGGTGACTTCATGTACACCCGCTCGTTTGAAATGATGATTCGCATCGGCAATTTACGGGTTATGCAAGCTCTTGCCAGTGCTGCCAACACGTTAAGTGAAGGCGAAGTTATTCAAATGAAAAACGCTCACGATCCCAGTGTCGATGAGGCTCGTTATCTCAAAGTCATTGAAAGAAAGACTTCGGTACTTTTTGCCGCTGCAGCGGAAATGGCCAGTGCTCTCGCCGGAGCTTCTAAAGAGGCTGAAGAAGCGCTCGTAAACTACACAATGGCTCTCGGCAATGCTTTCCAAATCGCCGATGATATTCTGGACTACTCCGGCAATCCTACAGAGAGCGGAAAACAAATCGGTGCTGATTTTGAAGAAGGGAAGGTCACGCTGCCAGTCATTTATGCAATGCAGGCTGCCAACGAGCAGGATCGTGCTTTTATCGAAAAGGCCATTCGTGACGGCCACGGCGACTTTGAGAAAATTTCTCAAATTATTCAAGCTAGTGGGGCCATTGAGCATTGCAAAGCACGAGCGGAAATGGAACTTGAAAAAGGAAAGTTAGCACTCGATGTTCTTCCCCCTTCCATTTTCAAAAATTCTCTGATAGAATTGCTGTCCTTCGTTGTTGAGCGCAAGGCTTAATGATGGTGATTGTCGGGGTGTAGCTCAGCCTGGTAGAGTACTACGTTCGGGACGTAGGAGTCGGAGGTTCGAATCCTCTCACCCCGACCATCTTTCAAAATTGCGATCTGTTGTCAGATCGCTTTTTTTATTGTCTCGTTCTAAGCCTTCCCCTGTTTCCAGGCCTTCTATTGAAACAATATAGTCTATCTTGCGTTGTCTCGTGTCTATATTCTTTGTCTCAAGCTCGTGGTTTTTGCTACCATAGATGCTCCCAATGGAATCGCCAGGGAGCAAAAAAGATAAAATTTTCCGGATTTATTGGGAGCATAAAGGGCACCTTGGGAGAAAAACATGCCGAAAATAGCTGAGCGCATGACAGAAAAAAAGCTCAGGACAATCACAAAAGACACCGCCTGCGGGGTCGTTCCTGGGCTATACATTAGAGTGAGACCACTTGCTGACGGCACAATTGGAAAATATTTTGTGCTGATTGACAGAGCAACTAAACGAGTCTTTCCGCTTGGAAGATACCCGAAGCTCTCTTTGAGTGAAGCATTTAAAAAAGCCGCAGACTGGAAGGCTCAAATAAAACAAGGCATTGACCCAGCTGAAGAAGAAAAGAAAAAACAGGATTCTCTGAAGAAGACTCCTGAGTCCGACAAGATAACAGTCAAAGAGCTTGTCTATCAGTGGATTCGGTTCAATGAAGCACGCGGAAAGTGGCAAAACGAAAGAAAGCCCCGCGAGTGGGTTTGGGATGGATTCTGCAGAAATCACCTTTCTGAAGATCTTTTGACTAGCCCGGCTGAAAGCATCACTGCCGAGCGTTTAGCGGAAGAGCTGTCAGAAAAGTGGCAGACGATGATTGACACGCCTGAACGCATTCTCTCAGACATGAAAAATGCTTTTGACTGGGGCATGAGAAACGATTTAATCCCCGTCATGCTAAATCCTGCACAAATCAAAGGCGGGAAACTTGAGGATCTTCTTCCTCTTCAAAGACCAGAAAGCAGTCACGAGGCAGCATTGCCGGTCAAGCAAATGCCTGACTTTTTCAAGGCACTAATTGATGTTGTGCCAAATTCTCAAACTGCTCGAGCACTTGCCTTCGCAATACTTACTTCGGCGAGAAACACGACGGCAAGAGAGGCAACATGGTCAGAAATCGTAAAAGAAGACGGCCAGTGGATTCATCTTATCCCGCGCGAGCGCATGAAGATGAAGAAGCAAACGATACCATTTGACCGAAAAACTCCGCTTTCTGCGGCGGCTTACGGTCTTTTGCGAACCGCTCCCCGATTCATGGACTCGGATCTCATCTTCCCTAATATAAATAGAGGGAAACTTGCCCCTCACTCGCTCGACGCTTTCCGAGCTTGCATTAAACGGATGCATGAAAGGAAAGTGAAAGAAGACGGTGTCGGCTGGGTCGACCCTGATCAAAAAACAAGGCTTGGGACCCCAAAGATAGTCACCCAGCACGGGTTAAGTCGTGCGACATTCAACACTTGGGCAAAAGACGCCAGCCGATACGGGCATCCAGAGTTTTCGAGGGATTTAAGAGAGAGTTGCCTCGATCACAGAAATGAAAGCTATCAATGCGCTTATGACCGCGAGCAAGCACTCGGTGATATGAGGATTGTTTACGATGAATGGGCCAAGTTCTGCTGTTCAAAGTTGACGCCTGAGCAGAAAGCCTGGCTTGGTATTGAATAGATTGTGAAGTCGGAGCGAATGCCCCGACTTTTTAGCAGATCCCGATGTAAAACAGAGCGGGTGACTATTTTTCACTTGAGCGCTTCAAGATAGCTGTCAGCTCGTTTGAGTAGCTCTTCACCTCGCACCGCCAGTCGGCTAAGGTCGCGTCGGTCACGGCGGCAGGTCGCCAAATCTGTTTTGGCGTGACTGAACTCGTGGAGCTCGCGCAACCGTTGATTATTGTCAGAGCGAAGGCGCTCAATAGAAGCACTAAGCTCTTGAATACGCTTTTCATAGTCCTTTTTTACCTCCGTTTGTGCACTTTCAACAGCAAGCGCTTGACGCGCTTCTGCTTCTGCGATCCCGTGATCAAACCCTTTGTCGTAGCAAATGTGAGCAGCGATAGCTGCGACAATGAGCCCGATCACGAAACCGATGCCTCCAATCTTCAATGTTTCAGTCATGATCAGATAATGTTTGGAAGAGTTGCTTCAATCGGTCTTGCAACATCTGCATAAGCCTCAAGCGCAAAGATCCTGTCTCGTGCTTTCGAGAAAGAAAGACGCTTTGCAAGATCTTCGTCAAAGTTTCTGGGATCTTTGCACGAAGCGTGATCGACTACCGTGAAGCCAGACTTTAAAACGATGCTGCAGATCATCGTCGCAGTGTCCGGAACACGATAAAACTCCGTACGGTCAATCAAGTTGTCAACTCTTGACGGTTCAACGAACGGGAACTTTGCCTGTTTCCTCGCCTCGTCTCTTATTTCAGATGTACTCATTTTCAATCCTTCAAAAAGAGGTCATGTTCGGCTTTTCGGCGACGAGTTAGACCGGCCAGACGCTTCCCGTTCGCCAAATCGAAGTCGAGAAACTCTTCAGCTGCGCCATCTCTGTCACCGCTGTTTAGTTTTCTCAGAAGTTTCGACTTCATCAACGCCCCAACGCCCACATTGAATGCAAGAGATACCAAAGCAACGAACTCATTTTGAGTCACTGGCACATTGACGTAATGGGCTAAAAGCGTTTGCGTCTCTTTGATGTCATCAATGAGCCATGCTTTGGCCTGGTCTTCGGTACACACGTCGGCTTCTTTAACGCCTTTCGTATGACCAAAGCCAATGGTCCAGACTCCAGCTGAGCACTTATAAGCAGACAGCCTGCAGCCCTCAAAAGACGAAATAAAACCCACTGCGAGAGCGGGTTCATAAGTTCCGAGGTTTCTTAGTTTCATTTTTGACCTCCGATGGCAGGTGCTTTTCGACTTGCTTATCTAAGTAAAGATTTATCGCATCGAGAACGAGCTTAAAAACTGGCGGAACGACGTGTCCAAGCCCTCCTTTTTCCAAGTTTTCAATGATTGAGCCGAACTCGCCAGCGATGTATGCAACGATGATGATTGACTGCACAAAATCAAAGTGGATCAAATCGTGGAGAGCCACATCAAGACCATGAGCCAAAGCCACCATTACGAAGATGATGATTTTTCGGATCGTCCCATAAAAAAGCTCTCGGCTTTTCCAGTTGTTATTCCGAACAGCAGCGAGAATCCCCGTCACGTAATCGAGTACAACAAAGCTCGCAAGCCAGATAAGCAAAGGGCCAACGTCTCCAAAAGCGAAAGAGAACATGGCCCCCACCGTTCCGCCCAGAGTCATCATTACCCGGTCAGCCGAATGCGGCAAAAAGTTTGAAACTGCGTTTATCACAACGCCTCCGGGCTATTAGAAAAACAGATGTCCGACGGCGAGTCCGATACCGAACGCACATACTGAAGCGAAAATCCAGAAAGAGCGGACTTTGCGACGAGTCGCTGTATCAAGTTCCTCTTTCTCAGTTTCGAGCTTTTCGTAGAGCTCATCAGCGATTTCTTTGCCTTTAGAGCCAAAGTCTTTCAAAGCAGATTTGAGTTCTTCTTTCGTCATTTTGATTCCCCTTTTTTACTTAACAGGATTGAAATAAAGCCAGTATTGGGCAGGTTCGTCATAAAGCTTGTCTTCTGCCCATATCTTCCAGCCAAGTCCCACACGGACACACTTGTGCCACTTCAGAAAGTCGTAGTGCTGAACGAACATGAATTGCCAAGCAATAACTTTTTCGGTTTCACCATCGTATGCGTACCAACGACACACCCCTGAAATTCCAGTGTTGTCGCCAATGTCTGGATTGCCAATCGTTTCAATTCGATCAGTGTCCGGATCGACTTCGATCCCGCAGATCCGCATGTCGAAGCCATACGCAGAGTTTCGCCACAGCCATGCAACCCGACGCTTATACGTGCTCCATGCATCCGTGCCGGGGTTGCGCTCCCAGGATCCCTGGTCGCCATCGAGAGAGTCAAACGGGGTTTGAAACCACCACAGCCATGAAGGCAAGTACCCCTCGTCATTCGCAAAAAGCGGCAAGACAGGACACAAAAGCCGTGCGAACACAGCCATAAAAAGCGAAACGGGCGCAAGAAGCGCCCATTTAATCACTAACTTCGTCATGCCTTAGCCTCCGAAATTTTGGCTGTTAAAGCCTGTTGTGAGGCTCTGAGTGCATTAACTTGATCACGCCACTCTTTACGCTGCGCTTTGATTTCTTCGTAGCGCTCTTGTTCATCTTCTTCCACAGCGCCTTCGGCGATTTTGATTGCGATGTAGTCAGTGTCCCGAAGTTTTTGCAAGAGTTCTTGTTCTTCTTGCTCGGCCGCTTCAAGGTCTTTTTCGTCTTGTGTCGGTTCTGGGATATAAACGACTTTGTGGTGATAGCCTTCTTCTTTCGTCCCGCGTTCGTCTCTGTAACGCGGATTGTCTTTCGTGAGGTTTTCCAGAATCTTTCTGAGTTCGATCATATGAGGAGTCTGAGACTTATGATCGACAACCTGATCGACCAATTCGCTTGCGTCCGTTGGTTTCTTTTCTGCCAGCCAAGCGTTTTGTTCTTTGTCCCACTTATAGAAATAGGCTTCGTCAAGGCTGGGGGCAACAGTCGTTGCATTGGTAGGCATCAATAACATCCCTTTTTTGTCAGACTGTGCCCATCCGATGTTTTGGAAATAACCATCGGCATCAAAGTAAAAGATTTTTGTCATAGGTGAAGACATGAGTTTCAACTCCAAAAAAATAGGGGCTTTACTGCCCCGTGAAAAAAGATATGTTTTAACGCTAGACAAGGGATTGACGCTCAGGGTCCACCCGAGCGGTAAAAAGTCCTTTGTCCTTAGAATTTGTCAAAACGGAAAGATCAAAGATGTCACATTAGGTCACTTCCCCGATTTGTCCCTGGCTCAAGCAAAAGCGCTCGCTCGTAAGAAACAAAAGCAATATGCTGTTGATCCTGTGTCCGGATACACTGTCAACGATGCATACCGGCTGTGGAAAAACCTGAAACGAGGTCGAATCGTTTCTTACAAAGACGAAAAAAGCCGGCTCGACAGGTACATCATGAAGTACATACGAGACCGGCAGCTAGATGAAATCACAGCGCCTTTAATTATCAAAATTGCTTCAAAGATCGAAGATCAAAATAAACTCCAAACTCTAAAACGAACACTATTACGATTCAGAGAAATCATGGATCTGGCTGTCTGTGCAGGTTACATTGATCACAACCCCATCAGTCGATTATCCCGAGTTTTCCCGTCTCCTATCGTAAAACCTATGCCAGCCGTTGACTGGCGAGAATTACCCGAGGTATTCAAAGTCATCAAACAGGCAAATCCCAGACTTCAAAATTATTTCCTTTTCTCGTTGTGCTCAATGCTGCGTCCAGGCGAAATAGCAAAAATCCAAAAATCATGGATTGAATCCGATGTCCTTGTCATTCCCGCTTCAGAAATGAAGATGAAGCGTCAGCACAGAGTACCGCTAACGCCGTTCATGCTTGATCTAATCAAAAGAGAATCCGAATTTTCTCCACATCCACGATCAAAGTACATGTTCGCCGGTCGACTTTCAGGTGATCACATTTCAAAACAAGCTTTGGCAAAGTGGTTACACAATTCTGAGTTAAAGGGAAAACTCGTAGCTCACGGATTGCGCTCAGTCGCCAGATCATGGTTGGCCGATCAAGGAGTCATGCATGACGTAGCAGAAGAGTGCTTAGCTCACAAGGCGATTGATCCCGTTTATCGAGCGTACCAACGATCTGATTTCCTAGACGCAAGACGAAAAATTCTTGAGCAATGGTGCTCTTACATAAAAGACTGTGCTGAAAGTGCTGGACTTTTATGATTTCTCATTGATTTTATTTATTCATTTTCATAAGTATGCTCAAAAATCTCTGTGCTAAGCACTCATAAAAGTAGTGTTTGGCACGGAGATTTTTATCGGCAATTCAAGTCCTAATATCAGTGGCGAGTTCATTGTTTATACCCGACATACCGGATCAGATAATGAAGGTAGCGGAGCATTTTCCGTCTCTGATGGAGGCGGTAGAGGCGAGTCATATGAATACATGAATACAAGACCGAAATTTACTTTTAATGCTTCCGCATCAAACTCAATTTACGATTGCAATACAGTGCAACCCTATGCCGGTTATTCTTTGATGATAATAAGAGCATAAGAACTTGAAGGTTGAAATGTCGTTGATTTCCCAAACTGTTCGTTGTCCTTATTAGCATCAAACAGTAAATATTTAAGAGAATACGTGCCGCCACCAACAACAACGGCGTTATCTTTTGAAATGCTGAAAACACCAGTTTGT
>NZ_JAMBLT010000007.1 GCF_023336895.1 Parasutterella secunda | reverse complement strand
TATTGGCGTTCCTTATATCCTCGGCATGAATGCCGGGGCTTTACGGAACTCGCGGTAAAAACAGACATCTTATTTTTTCTCAAGGTCTCTTTTTAAAAGTTCGCGCAACAAAGCATTCTCTTTTTTCAATTGATTAATTTCATCGCGCAAGTCTTGAGTTTCACTAATGCTTGAATCTTTGGAATGCGGGGCCTGCGACTCTGTTTGTTTATCTCTTTTCAAAAAATACCAGACTCCCAATCCTAAAAGAATAAACAAAACTAAATTAGGAACACCGGGGAAAAGCGGAGCACCCAAAAAATGAGGTCCGAAAACATGATGCATCATACCCATCGCCCTTATAAAGAATCATTTTCCTTTAATTTCAAAATACAACGGACGGAGAAAATGCGCAAAGGAAAACCGCAACAGTATGTTACGATGGGCATTCTGATAAATCGAAGTAAAAAAAGACTATTTTTGATCCCATAGACCGGCTTCAATACACGGTTGCTTCACAAATTCATTCGTATTTTTTTGAATTTTTTCAATACGTTGGGCTCGTTTACATTCCCAGGCGTCAACCGGGTACATCTTATTCCACGCGCTCATCAGTTGGCGCTGCTGATTGCTTAAACGGAATCTTGGGTACGATGCCGCCATGTAAAGATGAGTTCGAGCAATTTGACCGCGAGCCCGCTCCGGCGGCTCTGCGCGTCTACCGTCAATTTTCATTTCACAAGTGCCAAAATCACTTTTAGCATGGGGTAGCATTTGGAAATTGTAATTTTGTCGGGCGGCGTTAACAGCACCGATCGCAGGATAGAGGTTATACATATCAGCTTGCATAAAACGGTACTCTTGGTTGGCGCGCTCGGCACAGCGACGCCCCTTATAAGCTTTGCCTTTGTTATTTACGCAGACCGGATCCCCTTCTCGCCATTCTTTAAAGGCGCGACCGAAATTTTCTGCCGCCACCGCATGTTCCCACTCGACTTTTTCCGCTCTTTTTTGATGCTTGGTCGCAATGAAGCCTTCAGGCAAAGTGACATTTTTCTTGGCGTCAAAGCTTGCCCCGCAATAAAGCGTTACCCGATGATCAAAATAAACCTGTCTTTCAAGAAGTTGTTTAGCTTTATTAAAAGAGTCGTTAACCGTATTGCCTTGCGAGAAGCCAAGCGCGGGAACAAAGGCAAAAAGAACGGCGGCAAGTTTTATGGATCGAGTCATGGTTGGCAAGCAATAGAGCTAAGGTAACTTAGTGAGCGAATTATAAACTTGAACTAAAAGCATCGAGTCAATTAAAGCGCCGTGCAGTGTGCGGCCGGAGGCGTCAATATTAAACGCTTTACAAAGCGCATCAAGGGATGCAGGCTTACCGGGACGCTTTTGTCGGGCAAGCGACAAAGTGTCGATCACACCTTCACAGTAGTCCGCCATACAGCCTCTGTTGACAATAGCCAGTTCAGCATTCAAAAAGCCAATATCGAAACGAGCGTTGTGGATAACAAGAGTGGCTCCCTCGACAAAATTTAAAAAATCGTCGGCGATATCGACAAATCGGGGCTGCGATTTCAACATCTCCCACGAATAGCCGTGCACTCGCTGTGCCCCGACACTAACAGGGCGTTGCGGGTTAATGAGTTGGTGGTAACTTGCCCCCGGTTCCCCGTTTGTCAATATCTCAACACAACCAATGGAAATTAAACGATCACCGCATTGAGGATAAAGACCTGTTGTTTCAGTATCCAGAGCAATTAAACGACTACACGTCGGCACGACCATCTTCCTTATCTAAAAAGGGCCGCCAAAATTAATTTGGCAGCCCCCGGCATTAACTAAACCTATTATTTATCGTACGTGGAAATAGCTGTGAAAAGAACTTCCGTGCCCAACATGAAGTCATCCAACTTCATTTTTTCTTTCCAATTGTGAGAGCCGTCCTGATTGGCGACGAAAATCATCGTAATAGGGACATCCATGTCAGCCATAACGGCTGAATCGTGACCGGCACCGCTGGGAATGTCCATCACTTCAATCCCTGCATCTTTCGCTGCGGCCTTTAAGTGCTCAAACAGTTCATGGTCAACTTGGGCGGCTTTGCAGACTAAAGTGCGGTCAAATTCAAAACTCACGCCACGGTCAGCACCGACCGCATTGGCTTCAGCAACCAACAGTTTGTGGAAGCGATCAAGAGTGTCCATGGAAAGACTTCGCATATCCACGCTAAAGCTGACCTCTCCCGGAATAATCGCAATCGCCGCAGAAGGCGCCGTGTTAAAAACACCTACGGTGAAAACCAAATCTTCACCGCGGACAAGCCACTCCGCCCAGTGACGTTCCATTTTCATCATGAGATCACTCATGGCCATCACAGCGTCATGGCGATACTGTTTATCGACCGCTCCCGAGTGGGCTGTCACACCGATACAGCGGCAGGTCTTATGCCGTAAATTGCCACGAATTCCCGTGACAATCCCCACGCGGGCTTTCTTTTGAGAGTCCAATGTCGGACCTTGCTCAATGTGCAATTCCGTGAAGGCGGCGATCTTTGAAAAATCAATGGCCGGATCCGTGCGAATCATATCATCGGGATTGAAGCCCGCTTCACGTACGGCCTCAGCCAAAGTTTGATCCTTCGTACGGTGTTTCAGTGCAAGATCTTCGGCGGTCAATTGTCCTGCCATTGCCAGCGATCCGACATACGCTTTACCAAACCATGAACTTTCTTCCATACGAAAGACGACCATCGTCACGTCACGTTTAGGTTGATAACCAATTTTTCTCATCCACCAAAGAGTGGTAATCGCAGCTACAACACCGGCCAAGCCATCATAATGTCCACCCTGAGGCACGCTGTCGGCGTGCGATCCGGTCATGTAACACGGCAGTGAACGATCTGTACCCGGCAAAGTTAAAAACAAATTGCCGCAACGATCAACCTTGATCTCCAGATTGAGTTCTCGAGCGATTGTTTTGAGATACTCGTGAGCTTGATTTTCTAATGGTCCGTAACCTTGACGGGAGATCCCTCTGACAGGATCCTTGGAAAATTCCCGAATGTCGTTAAAGACTTTTTCAGCAAAAGCTCTTGCACCTTCACGCAGCCGTTGTTCGGACATAACCTTGCTCCTTAATGATGGTTTTGCAGACACTCTCCATTTTGGGCTTTGTTATTAACAAATACAAGACCTCCTGATCCATGGGAAATGCTGATTTTAAAAGACTAGAAAACAAATTAGTTTAATATTATTTTAATATTTTATAAATATATAAATAATATTGTTTAACGATTATTTTAATTGTTTTCAATACCAATCAGTTTTGGAATACTTTGCAGATTATCGATTTCAAAATCAGGGGTGATATTTGACTGATTGGCAGCATGAAACGGGTTATACCAACACGATTGAATACCCGCATTTTTTGCCCCCAAAATATCACTGCTTAAAGAATCGCCCACAATCAGGACTCGCTGGCGATCGACCGCAGGGATGGATGCGAAAACTTTGTCAAAAAATAACGCCGATGGCTTTTCACAGCCCAGGTGTTCGGACAAAAAGACACCGTCAAAAAGTTTAATTAGTCCGGACTTTGTCAGTTTGCCCGTTTGCGCCACAACCGTTCCATTCGAGACAGCGTATTGAGGAATTCTGTCTTTTAACAATGACACCAATTGGTAACTGTCATCCCTAAAAACTACGGTTTCTCCCAATCGTTTTTGATAGGCACGATCAAAAGCCTGACAATCAACGTCATGTGCGCCTATTTCTACAAAAAAAGTTTCGAAACGCTTAACCAAAATCTCGGCTCGCGTCATTTCTCCCTTTTCTAACTTTTTCCAATAGGAGGCATTGATTTGACTGTAGCGGCTAATCATTTCATCGGTGCACTCACCGATTTTGAAATCGTGAAAAAGCGATCGAATGGAAATGTCTTCTGCTGCCAAAAAATCTAAAAGTGTCCCATCCACATCCCACAGAAGTACATCAAAGGAGACTGTCATCTTTTTTTTCTCTCTATGAACAATAGTGCTAACTATACAAGATGGGACACTTTAATTTAGCTATTTTTGTTTCCAGACGCGTGCTAAAAAATCATCCAAGAATTGATAATGTTGACGCGTCTCGGGAGCATTAGTATCAAAATAGTACTGAGCGTGCGACACCGCCTCGTACACAATCAACTCAGCCGGCGCACGATTGGCTAAAAGACGCGTGTGCATTCTGACCGTATTGCTTAAGAAAAGATCTCGTGTTCCAGAAACCAATAATGTCGGCGGGAAATCCTTCAAAACTGAATCTGATGCATAGACCGGAGAAATCAATGGATCTTTTAAATCATGTCCATCGGCGTAAACTTGGGCGGATGCGCGAATGAGGTGATCGTAGGTGCCCAATACATTATCCACACCTTCGTTGACAACGTAGCTGTCCCCGATCTTATCTAAATCAGCCCATGGCGTACCGGCAATTAAGGCGGCCGGCATCATCTGTCGCCCTTCTGCGTGAGCCTGCAAACCCAAAATCAATGTCATCGCACCACCGGTTGAAGTTCCGAATACAGCAATGTTTTCAGCGCCATACTGTTTAACCACTTCTTTATAAGCTGCAAAGGCATCGTCAATGGCTGCCGGAAACGGATGCTGTGGAGCCATGCGGTAGTCCACCGAAATCACCTTATAGTGATTCTGTGCGGCCATCGGGATCGCTTCGGTGATCCCTGAGACACCGTGACCTAAGACATAGCCACCACCATGTATATAAAAAATGACTTTATCCTTTTTATTCTCGTCAATTTTCTTAGGCGTTAAAGTGAAAACCGGAACGCCTGCCAGCTTAGAGCTCTCAACCTTAACACCTCTATCGGCCGCTGTTTTTGAAGCCGCCTCTCCCGCGGCCTTTGCGTAACTGCCTGCCATTTGCTCCCAATCTTGAAGTGTTTTCGGATCGGAGTACCAGAGGGCCGGAGCCGGAGCATTCACCAAAGCGGCCATTTGTTCGCTGACTGTCGATGGCGCAGGATAGTGTCGATCGGTATCCGCCGCTTGCACGACAGCCATCAAGGATGCACAAGATAATGCCAGTACCAGTTTCTTAATGTTCATCGCATAACTCTCCTAATCATTGTTACCAGGTAATGTAGCAAAGAGAAAAATGGAGCGCCTGCCCGAAGAATGCAACGTATTGCCTAATAATGGAATTATTGGGTGGAGCCAGATAGAAGACCGCCCGATATTGTTCGGGCGGCTAGAAGGAAAGGCATTAACGGGTTAAACCGTTTTTTAAGGCAGTGGAAACTGCCGCGTTAATATAAGCGGCACGGGAGAGTCCCAGTTCATGCGCAGCCTCATCAACGGAATGCAAAAGGGATTCTGAAATAGTGAGCGTAATTTGCTTCTTTTTCTTAGATACCGCTTCTTTTTTCACATGAGAGGCAGAATCCAAAAAATCATCCACTGCCTTTTCATCAAGTTCCTTGATTTCGCCGGCCGGCTTCTTACGCAACATCGTGATGGCCATAACAATCCTCAAAAACGCTATTAATAAAAACTTATTTTAATATTAAAATACATTTATATAAATAGCAATTAAAGATTATAAATGGCATCGGCCAGTGCTTTTAATTCAGAGCAGGCCTTGGCATCTTTAGGACGTAATTCAAAAACGCTGAGTCCGGCACCGCCCGCTGTTGCAAAAGCCTTGCGTCTGCCGATCGCTTTGTCTAAAAAGCGCATTTCTTCGCACTGCTTCATCACTTCTGCCGCCTCTTGATTATCCGCCCCCTGGCTATCTGCGCAGGACAAGAAACAATAAGCATCAAAATCAGCTCCGATATCGCGTGCGTCCCGAATAATGTCTTCTAATTTAGAGAGCGCCCAAACGTCATAGCTTCTTGGCTGCACGGGCACAAGCAAAATATCGCAAACCAATAAGGCCGCACGCAGTGCTCCGGTATCGCGACCACCCACATCAATAATGATGTCTTCCCATTTATTGACTTGAGTTTCAATTTGGGACTTGAGTGTACGCGCATCCGAATAAGCCGAACAGGCTAAGGCCGGTTTTACATTATTTTCAGAACGAATGCTCACCGCCGTCAAAGCGGATTGTTGTTCATCGCCGTCCACCAACCAAACCTCATGCCCCAAACTTTGACGATAAAGCGCGAGCTGAACCGCAGTCGTTGTTTTACCGGTACCGCCTTTTGTATTGGCCACTGCAATAATCATAATGCTAATCCAATCTTAAAATAAAATTAATTTAATATTAAATCAATTGTTTTTTACAATCTTATAAATAGGTTTTAGCCCATTGACGACCGATCTGAGTCAATAGCTCTTCTGCCTTTTGAAGGCTATCGGTCAATCCACTTGATCTGGACAAAAGATCGTATGCATTGGCAAACCCCAACTCTTTACAACGGTCAATGGTAATTTTCAAAGAACCCGCGACAAGAAAAGTCGGCTTATTGATCCTGCTTGTCCGATCAAGTACGCCGCTAGGCGCTTTACCGGATAAAGATTGCTCATCAAACGAGCCTTCTCCGGTTAAAACATAGTCCGACCGTTTCAGAATCCTGTCAAAACCGATCATATCCAACACGGCATCGATCCCTTTGAGCCTTGTGGCTCCAAAAAACCACATTAAAGCGGCTCCCATGCCGCCGGCAGCACCGGAAGAGATGGATTGGCTGAAATCCTTTAAAAAATGTTCGGTCAGAATAGTTGCGGCCCAAGCCATACCGGATTGCATTCGGCTAAGGTCGTCACCTTGAACTCCCTTTTGCGGTCCAAAAACAGCGGTTGCTCCCGTCGGCCCCAACAGAGGATTATTCACATCACAGACCGCCCAAACGCTTATATCTTTAAAACGATCCGAAAAATCGTTGGTGTCAAGACGAGCGATTTTGGAGAAATCATTGGCAGAGATGTGATCGGTGATCGGTTTACCGTCAGCGTCGAAAAATTTGACTCCAAGAGCTTGCATGCATCCAAGGCCCAAGTCGTTGGTTGCACTTCCCCCTAATCCGATATGAATCTGTCGAGCGCCATTAAAATACGCGTCCCTAATCACCTCACCTAAACCATAAGACGAGGCAAAAATCACACGTCTTTGCTCTTTCGGCACCAATGTCAGACCACAGCAAGTGGCCATTTCAATAACGGCACAATCGCCTTTGGCTAAATAGGGAACCTCAACGTTTTGCCCATAGGGGCCTGAAACCAATACCGTTTTGACTTGCCAACCGTCAGCCAAAAGATCATCCTTGAGACAATCAATGAGACCATCTCCGCCATCGGCAACCGGCAAAACGATCACTTTCTCGTCCGGTCTTTCTGAACGTATCCCTTTGGCCAGAGCCTCTGAAGCCTCCCTGGCAGACAAAGATCCTTTGAAGGAATCCAGTGCAACTAAAACCGTCATAAAAACTCCTTTCGCAATCGTACCAATGCCAGGAGTTATAAACAAGAAAATAATATTATCTTAATAGTGTTCTAATTTATTTTAAAGCTTGAAACACTGATAACTTACTATTATTAATAGCATTGTTAGAATGGAAAACTAAAAACTGGGTTGAATCAAACATGATCCGAGAAGACTTTTTCCGAATGATTCTTGACCGTTTTGGAATTGAACCGGACTATCCTTTTGCAGGCGGTTTTGTTACGGCAGTATTTCGACGCAAAGACAACCTAAAGTGGTTTGCCATTGTGATGTCGGTTGACGCCAAAAAGTTAAAAATCGGCGCGTACGGCGAATTGGATATCGTCAACCTGAAATGCACCGACGAAGATCGTGAGGCGCTATCTCAAACCGAAGTGTTTTTGCCCGCCTACCACATGAACAAAAAAAGATGGCTCAGTGTCATTTTGGATGAACAGGAAGATTTTGACGAAAAACTCTCTGAACTCGTTCAAAAAAGTTTCAATTTAACGGCTTCTCAGAAAAAGAAGTCCAAACTGAAAACGCAAAGCGTAGTACGATGAGGGAGTCTTAGTATTGGAGAAAGCTATGAATCTCAACACCATTGATACACCAGCACTTATTCTCGAAGAATCAAAAATGAATACCAACATCGCCCGCATGCGCGATAAGGCTAAAAGTCTGGGTGTAACCTTAAGACCACACCTAAAAACAAGTAAGTGTTGGGAGGTCGCCAAGCGTCAAATCTGGACTCCGGAAGGTCCAGCAACCGTTTCGACATTGAAAGAAGCGGAAGAATTTGCCGCTCACGGCATCAAAGACATGATCTATGCCGTTGGCATTGCTCCGCAAAAGCTGTACCGTGTTGCTGCGTTGATCCGACAAGGCGTTGATCTGAAAATCATCTTAGACAATATCGAAGCTGCGCAAGCTGTCTCAGAATTTTGTCAAAAAGAATCCTTAGAAATCAAAGTGTTGATTGAAATTGACTGCGACGGTCATCGCTCAGGCTTAACCCCTCAGAGCCCAGAAATTGTACAAGTTGCCAAGGCACTGAAGGCTCCTGCGAAGCTTGTCGGCGTTTTGACCCATGCCGGCGGCTCGTATGATGTCGATACACACGAAGCCCTCTTGGAACGATCTCGCGGTGAAAGAGATGGTATCTGCCAGGCTGCCAAGATGCTTAGAGAGGCCGGATTTGAGATTTCAATTGTTTCTGTGGGTTCTACGCCAACGGCGCTTACAGACGAGGATTTAACCGGGGTTACTGAGCTCAGAGCCGGCGTATATGTCTTTTTTGACCTCTTTCAAGCCGGTGTTGGAATCTGCAAACCGACAGACATCGCCATTTCGCTTTTGGTCACTGTGATTGGTCATCAGCTCGAAAAGGGATGGGTCATTACTGACGGCGGATGGATGGCATTATCACGCGACCGAGGAACGGCCAACCAAAAAATTGATCAAGGTTACGGACTGGTCTGTGACATCAACGGAAATATTCTGGAGGGTTTATGGGTGAGCGGAGCCAATCAGGAGCATGGAATTATTTCTGCTAGAAACGGAATTAATTTTGATCCTAAAAAATTCCCGATCGGAACGCGTTTGAGAATTTTACCTAACCATGCTTGTCCGACCGGCGCACAACATCCTTGTTATTATGTCGTCGACGGTGACATTGAAGTCAAAGATAAGTGGAACCGTTTTTACGGTTGGTAAATAAAACCTATTTGTTATCACAACAGAGTGACCGAAGCGGTGAAAAGCTTCGGTCTTTTTTTAATCAACAGAAAACTACCTGAAAATTATGAAAAATCGGTAAGAATATTTTTTGAAATACTAATAATAAATTTACCAGATTTTTGAAAGTCTGAAATTTCTTCACTCATCCGGATGAACAGCTTAATAGAATTTTTCTATTTACATCTTTTTAAATTGTTTAATGATTTTTCGTAACGCCTTCCATAGAACATTAAAGATCAGAAGTTAAAGTCGAGAACTGGCTCAATTAATTAAACTCAAACAAGAAAATCAACCTTTGAGATTTCATTTAATACACTTTATTTTAAGTGTTATTTCCTGTTTATACTCATTATTCTAAGTTTTATTATGATCTTAAAGTAAAAAATATAGGCTTTTGGATACCTTGACTTTAAGAAAATGATCCACTTGACAAGAGCGAATTTAATCATCATAATAATGGGTATTAAAACACTATTTCACCATTATTTTGAGAATAATATGCGTCCGTCTTTAGCTGTTGAAACCTCTCTGAAGGCTCTTGGATCAAATTTAAAAATCGCACGTCTGCGTCGTCGTTTGCCGCAATCGCAGGTTGCGGAGCGCGCAGGAATATCCCTCAACACCCTAGCGAAAGTTGAGGCTGGTGACCCTGGAGTGGCCATCGGTAATGTAGCAGCCATTATGCAAGCCATTGGTCTGGGCGCCCCTATGGGCGATATCGCCTCCCCTTCGGCCGATACGTCCGGATTACGCCTTGAATCAGAACGCCTTCCCAAACGCGCCAGAGCTCCTCGCCGTTTGATCTAAAATGGCTTCCCAAACACTAAACCTTTACTTTAAAAGTCTTTCCAATCCCCTGCCAATTGGTCAATTGAACATTGAAGACCCTGGCAGGGAGTCTTCTGTTTGCTATTTTGTTTATGACTCCGGTTGGCTCAGTTATGGTTATTCTTTAAGCCGGGATTTACCGTTAATCCCTAAAGTTTTTAAAACTGACTCCAGTCACCCTGTTTTTGGGTTCATGTACGACTTGATCCCCGGTATCGGCGCGCGTAAAGCAACAAAGTTTATTTATAAAAAAGACTTAACAAACAATCAGTTATTCCTTCTTTCTCAAGAAGTACTTCGCCCCGGTGCAGTTGGATTCAAAGAGAACACTCAAGCAGCTCTTCAATATAAGGAAGTCGGCCCCTGTGCACTTGATTTAGAGCGTCTGATGATGGGACACTTGAATATTTCTGATATAGATTCACTCTATCGAGGTCTTAGCGCACTACCCGGCGAACGCTTTAAGCTTGGTTATCAATCTGGTAAAAATAAAAATTTTATTTCAAAATTTAACATCCCCGATCCGCAACGTAATTTAGTGATCTGGGAGGCAATTACATTAAGTCTTGCTAGGCGGATGGGACTTCAAACGGTATCGGCTGAACTAACATCCATGCGTGGTATGGATACGATTATCAGCAAACGCTTTGACCGAACCACTGATGGTCATCCGATCGGATTTGCTTCGGCTCGTGCACTTTTGGCTGCGCACGATGATAATCATTCCTATCTTGAGGTTGCCGACATATTAAATCAGGATGGTGCCAAGCCTAAGATGGACTTGCTCGAATTGTGGCGTCGAATGGTCTTTAATATGTGCGTAGGAAACGTTCACGACACGCTTGATAACATCGGTTTTATCCGAGACGGTGACGGTTGGCGTCTGTCTCCCCTCTATTCCCTAAAACCTGAACCCATTTCCATTCCCCGTCGACATCACGCAACGGCTGTAACCGATGATTGTGACCGACCGGACTTATCTAAAGCCGTTGAAATAGCTCCCTATTTTGGCATCAGTCAACGTAAAGCTGAGGCTCTGGCACTCGAAATTTCCTCTTTTTGTGCTCAAAACTGGGAAAAAGTCGCCCGAGATTTTCAGGCCGATCCACTTGAAATCGACAATATGAGAAAAGCTTTTGAACAACTTGATCTTTAATGTCGGGTTATCACTTAATCACATTGACCTACGACAAATTACGCACCTACCTTAACGCTCCTAATTACAGATTGTTACCACTAGTCGGGAGTTCCCTTAGTAGAAAGCTATTTTCCTGAGAGCAAAATGTTGCTGTCGCGAAATTCCCGCCTCATATAACAACGGGGAAAGCGACTTTGTTTATATAAACAAACTCTCTAATAAAAGGAGCTTACTGCTATGAAATTACGTGCATCTTTGATGGCCTGTGCCATCACAAGCGCCTTGGTTGCCCTGCCGCTTACCTCGATGGCCTGCTCTACGGTGATCGTCGGTAAAGACGCTTCGGCTACCGGCCAAGTGATCGTTGGCCACAATGAAGACAATGGTGGCCGCGTTTTCAACCCCCAATACTATGTTCCGCCTGCCAAACACAAAGCCGGTGAAATGATCAAATATGAACCGACGGCTGCTATGATCCCGCAAGTGCGCGAAACCTTGGGCTTTTACTGGTCTCAAACGCTTGACCCGAATGGCTCCTCCTTCTCTGACGGTTTTGTCAATGACGCCGGCGTGGTGATTGTTTCCAACGCTTGCTCAAACATTTTTGACAAAAACCAAAAATTGAAAGACGGTGGCGTGGGTTACGGTATTCGCCGCTTGATGGCAGAACGCGCTCACAGCGCTCGTGAAGCCGTGAAGATCGCCACAGACCTTCTCACGAAGTATGGCTACTTCTCCGAAGGCCGCACCTACACGATCGCCGATACGCATGAAGCCTGGCAGCTTGCCATCCACATGGGTAACGTTTGGGTTGCCCGCCGTGTCCAAGACAATGAAGTGATTTATATCCCGAATAACTTCATGATGGATAAGGTTGACGCCACCGACACCGAAAACGTGATCGTTTCCCCGGGCTTGATCGAACGCTCCATCAAGAACGGTCGTTACAAACCCGCAACACCCGGTGTCTACAACGACTTTAACTTCCGCGCTGCCGTTCAACCGGCTGAACAACGCTCTGTCGGCTACAACTTCGGTCGTAACCAAGTGGCCTGGAAATACATCACTGGTGAAAAGATCACCGATCCTGAAAAGTTCCCGTACTCTTTCACACCTGACAAGAAGTTCACCGTTCATGATGTTCAAAACATCTTGCGTCTGCACGAAGACCAAATTGGTGACGATGATGGTTGGTACCACCACTTGGGCTTCGGTCCGTGCCGCGTGACGACTCACGAATCCGTTGTTTTCGAAATCAACGACATTCCTGAACTCATCACGAGCTATCGTGCTTTGGCCCGTCCGTGCGAAACCCCGTACATTCCGTTCTATCCGTTGGCCAAGCCCAGCCAGAACATGAGCTTTATGGATGCCGCCACCGCCACGAAGGAACACTTCAGCGCTCCGGACTATCGCTTCGATTATCACCCCGAATGGGCCTCCGCCACCTTCATCAACAACGCCAACACGCTGGAATTCCAACGTGATGACCGCGATGACAACTTCGACATCATCGAAGACTTGGAAGAAAAGTGGGCCGACGAACAAGCCGGTATCCGCGAACAAGCCAAGGCTGCTATGAAGGTCTCCAAGGATCACGCTTTGAACATTCTGCACCGCTACAACGTGGCTAAGTTGCAAGAAGCACAAGGCGCCATCCAAGCTCACTTGGACGAAATCGCTCCGCACAAGGTTGTGATTTTGGCTGACTCCATCGATCCGAAGAGCTCCGCCACGGTCAAGTTCGCCCTCTTGAGCGACGATGACCTCGATGCAACGAAGATTGATCAAAAGAACACCTACGGCGGTGTGGGCCGCTCCAGCCTCACGACCAGCGGCGTGATGAGCGACTTGGCTCAACCGGTCTCCTTCTCCGCTGAAGACGTCAATGGCGACGGCAAGAAAGACATGGTGATGACCTTCGTGCAAAAAGACCTCGCCCGCTTCATGATGGCCGGCGCCGTCTATGACACGTGGCTCTACACCCGCGACGGTGGTGATCGTATCGCCGCCTTCGACACGGTGAAGATTAAGGGTCAAACCAACCGTAAGTTCTCCACCAAGGAACGCGGTCACGACAGGTAATCTGATTAACAATCCTAGTTAATAGATAGCCTAAGCCCCGGAAATCCATCGATTTCTGGGGCTTTTAATTAAAAAACTCAACAAATTGAACCAAGACTAACCATTTTTCTCTTGACTTTTATATACTTAGCAGATCGACTCTTAAGAGGGAAAAAAATGCAGCAAAACAACACACCCTTGGTTCGCATTGTTGACGATGATGAAGGCATCCGCAACTCCATGGCCTTTTTGCTCGAAGGCGAAGGCTGGGAAGTTAAGACCTATCGCGATGGTTCTCAATTTTTAGCCAGTAATGACTTCAGCCGACCGGGTTGCATTATTTTGGATGTTCGTATGCCCAATATGAGTGGTTTGGGCCTTCAAACACACCTCAATGAAATGGGTGTGGATTTGCCGATCATTTTCTTAAGCGGTCACGGTGACATCGATATGGCCGTGCACACGATGAAAAACGGCGCCGTCGAGTTCCTCCAAAAGCCTGTGCGCGAAGAACGACTCTTTAAAGTGGTTCATGATGTGATCACTGAATACATGAACCGTCAGGAACAAATGGCCGACGTCATTGAATTTAAGAATCGTCTTAAAAACCTCACCCAACGTGAACGCGAAGTGGTGAATTTGATCAGTTTGGGCAAATCCAATAAGGAAGTTGCTGAACAATTAGGCATTTCTGAAAAAACAGCTCAGGTTCACCGTGGCGCGGCATACCGCAAGCTCGAAATTCATAACGCCACGGAAATCGCCCGCTTGTTGATGCGCGCTAAAGAAGATCCGCAAATTCAGTAATGGCTGATGACAGAATCGCCATACAGACGCTCGGTTTGACCGGGCGTTTGTTTTTTGAACTCTATGAATCCGTTAGAATATTCGGAACATATTTATTATGGAGTCCATGATGAAAGGTCTTCGTCTTTTCTGCGCTGCCGCTCTTGCCTCAAGCTTATTGCTCGCCGGCTGCGGTGTCACAACGCCGCTTGTTAATCCGCAAGAGCAAAGTGCGCCGGCTCAAATAACCCAATCCCAGATGCATAACGCCATTATCCGCGCCGCGCAATTGCGCAAGTGGCGCATCGTGAGTGACCAACCGGGTGTTGTCACCCTGGCTTATCCGGGCTCTGCCAAAGCCATTCATTTTGAAGCGATTGTCAAAGTCACCTATGACGCTCGCCGTTATAAAGTGAGTTATGTTTCCAGCCGTGGCCTTGATGAGAAAAAAGGCTGCGTGAATCCTGAGCTCAAGAGCAAGAATAAGTACGATGAAAACGCCATTTGCATCCACAGAAACGTCAACCGCTGGATGAATAACTTAAACGCTGACATTTTGGATGCGCTTTATCGCTAATTTTTAACCTATGCGACTTTTGGACTACTCGGTTTGGCTGCCGGGGCTAAACCCCGGCATGAATCCCCTGTCGATTCTTTCATCGGCAAAGCCTGACAGCATAGAAGTACCTAAACTGGCCTTTCTTCCCCTAATGCAAAGAAGGCGTTTAAGTTCTCTGGGCCGGGTCGTCCTCTCCACGCTCTATCCTCTGTTTGACAAGTACGGTCGAGGGAACATTAGCCCCTCTTCTGTAATCCTTGCTTCACGCTGGGGTGATATTCAACTGACCGTGAAAGCGCTCGAAGAGTTGAGTTCAGAAAAAACGCTCTCGCCCACTGGATTTTCAACCTCCGTGCATAACGCCATCGGCGGGCTTTTTTCCATGTTCGCCCATTTCACAGGAAATATCACCTCCATGGCGGCCGGCGAAAACACCATCGGTTCTGCGCTCACCGAAGCTAAGGCACAACTCGTAGAATATCCATTGGTTTTTGTTTCCATCTACGAGGATAAAACGCCTGAAGTATTTGATAAATATGGGAAAATACCATTCCCCTTTGCCGTGACGCTGGTGCTATCAAATGAAACAGATCGGGATTGTGCCCTTGCATGGAAAGAGCACTTAGTAGCCAAAAACGTATCGGATGCGCCAATTCTCACTCAACTTTATGAGTTCTTGACTTGGCTGGATACAGAAAGAAGGCATGAGGGCGAATGATGAAGGGTCTTGGCAAACAATACCGTCGTTTGGCAACCGGCTTGGCCTTCGGGGTGTTTGGCGGCCTTGGCGTCTTTTTCCAATTTCTAATTTTTCCCGGCATTGTTATTGTTGTGCGGGATGAAAAACGACGAAAACGAATAGCCAGAAATGTTATCCATCGGACTTTTCAAGCATTTATCGCTTTTATCCGCGCCATTGGCATTTTGGATTGGGAAGGCCGTGGTTTAGAAAAACTTCAAGCGCCCGGACAATTAATCTTAGCCAACCACCTCACGCTCATCGATGTCGTGTTTCTCTTTTCTTTCGTTCCAAATGCCTGCGCCATTGTGAAATCATCTCTGGCGAAAAATCCTTTTACCTGGGGCGCCCTGTATGCGGCAGGATACATTACCAATGACGGCGGTCCTGAACTGATTAAAGATTGTGTACGTGAACTCAAAAGCGGCTCAAGCCTTATCATTTTCCCCGAAGGAACCCGCACAGCACCGGGTGTGATGCCAAGACTCAAACACGGAGCAATGATTACCGCCTTGGAAAGCAATGTGGATCCGACCATGGTGAAAATCACTTGCGAACCGATTAGTCTCACCAAAGGCGCTCATTGGTGGGATGTTCCGGACAGGCCGATGTACTTTACCTTTGAAGTCCTTGGTAAACTGTCGATTGAGCCCTTTAAAGGGATATACGAAAGTACGCCCGCCAAAGGGGTTCGCGCCCTAAGCCGCGAAATTTTTCGTGTATTATTTCCGAATTTAGTTGACCAGTTCACAAAACGGTGAAACGATGTCTGATGCGTTAAAAACAGAGCTCAAAACTTTAATCATTGAATCCTTAAACCTGGAAGATCTGACTGTTGAGGATATTGAGGACGATATGCCTCTTTTTTCTGAAGAAGGTCTGGGACTTGACAGCGTTGACGGATTGGAGCTCGGTTTGGCCCTCAAGAAGAAATACAACATCAGTCTGAACGCTGAGGCGGCAGAAACGCAAGAGTATTTCAAGGACATAAATTCGCTTGCCCATTGTGTAGAAACTTTCCGGAGCAAATAAAGCCATGGCCGTCACGAAAGAAGAAATTTTCGAAAAACTTCAGAGCGCTTTAAACGAGACCTTCGAAATTGCCCCGGAAAAAATCACCCGTGAAGCGCGTTTGATGGAAGACCTGGAGATCGACAGCATTGATGCAATCGATCTTTTAGTGCAACTTAAACCCCTGCTTGGCAAACGCAAAATCGACCCCTCTTATTTTTATAAGATGCGCACCGTTGGGGATGTTGTCGACGGCTTGTACGATCTTTTGACCCAACCGGAAGCCAATTAAACCAATATGTTCAAGCGGATATTGTCGATTGTTTTAACGATCGCCTACCCGTTTGTTGTTTTGATTGGTCTGAAATATTGGGGAGTGACCGCGCTCGTGGGACTCATTGTCCTGCTGTGCACAATCCAGTTATTGACTAAGCCTTCCCGTCTTTCACTTTTCTTTTTTGCAGTCAGCCTGCTGTTGGCTGCTGCGAGCTTCTATTATCAGGCAGCCCTCCCCCTTAAGCTCTATCCGGTTGCCGTCAATCTCGTTTTATTGTGTCTTTTCACAGCAAGTCTTTTTTCAGAGCAAACGGCAATTGAACGATTGGCTAGATTGAAGGATCCGAATCTGCCTGCCGAAGGCGTTCGCTATACAAGAAAAGTAACTTGGATTTGGTGCATCTTTTTCATCATCAACGGCAGCATCGCTCTTTGGACCGCGCTATTGGCAAGTGATGAAACTTGGGCTCTTTATAACGGCTTTATTGCTTATATCCTCATGGGTATTCTTTTGGGCGGTGAATGGCTCTTTCGCCGTCATTTTCTTTCACGCTAAAATAGCGCCCATATAAATTGACGTCTCTATTTTTCTCATGGATATTCTTGACGCACTGAAAAAAAGAAATCCGACCGAGCCTCTCGCCTTAACGGCGCAAGGCTGTCTTTCCGTGCAAAATTTTCTTTCGGCCGTTAAACGATGGAATTATTTTTTCAAACAAAATCATATCCATAGTGCGGTTTTATTCTGTTCAAACAGAATTCGCTTCAGCGCCGCGCTACTGGGCGCATGGTGCGCGCATGTGAAAACGATTCTTCCCACGGACCTTACGGCTAAGACAAAAGGAAAGTTGGAAAAAGAAGGGGCGTTTTTTCTGCTCGATGAAACCCCTGAGCCGCCTCAATGCGAAAAGGCTGCTAAAGAGACGCTTACTCTTACGATGGATGAAGCCTTGGTTGAACTTTTTACCTCCGGTTCAACAGGAGAACCCACGCGGGTTACAAAAACGCTTCGCCAAGTGCTCGCCGATGTTGATACGCTAGATGCTGACTTTCCTACCCACCCTCTAAAGGGCACTGTCGTTTTTTCGACCGTTTCACACCAACATATCTACGGTTTTTTATGGGCGGTGCTTTGGCCTATTGCAAGTCAAAAGATCATTAC
The DNA here is from genome assembly GCF_023336895.1 of Parasutterella secunda. Lineage (GTDB taxonomy): Bacteria > Pseudomonadota > Gammaproteobacteria > Burkholderiales > Burkholderiaceae_F > Aphodousia > Aphodousia faecalis. The sequence goes on along the minus strand of NZ_JAMBLT010000007.1, from coordinate 63,751 downwards.
GGAAAAACGACTTCTTTTTCCGGAAAATATCAAAAATGCACTTGAACAGGCTTCTTCAGTGGTTTTAATCTCGAGTCCTGCCCACTTAAAGCGCCTGCCGCTTGATTTGGATTGGACCGAAAGCCGCGCTCACCTTACTCATCTGGTCAGTTCCGGAGGTCCCTTAAGCGAAGAGGCTTTAAAACTTTGCCAACGAGCTTTCCACCGGACGCCCTTTGAAATCTTAGGCAGTACGGAACTTGACGGGATCGCATGGCGTCAAAGACGTTTTTTACCCAATGACACGGTTGACCCGACTTCTTGCCTATGGAAAGCCATGCCGGGAACTGGAATCGGCATTAATCCCGACGGGATTATTCAGGTGAAATCCGAACGCTTGGATCCCCAACATTGGACAGTCGGTAACGACAAAATCGTTATGCATTCGGATGGTCTTTTCACACTGCTCGGACGCACCGATCGGATTGTCAAAATCGAGGAAAAACGACTGAGTCTGACGGCTCTTGAAAAGTCCCTGATCGCAAGCGGATTGTTTACCGAAGCTAAAGCGTTTCTTTTGACTGAGAAACGAGATCTGGCGGTTGTTGCCGTGCCATCTGAAAAAGGACAGGCGTTACTGAGTCAGAGTAAATTAGCGCTCATTCGTGCCGCCGAACACCACTTAAGAGAGGAATTTGAAGCAGTCCTTTTACCTCACCGGTGGCGCTTTGAACCCATCATGCCCACCAACAGTCAAGGCAAATACACAATTGAAGCACTTCAATCCCTTTTTGATCGAAGACATATTGAACCGAGTCTCGCTAAAGTAGAACACCATTCAATGGAGTTACATTTTAAAGTCGATGAACGACTGCCTTTCTTTGAAGGGCATTTTCCCCAATGGCCCATTTTGCCTGGTGTTGCTCAAGTTCATCTTGTCATTGAAGAGGCCCATCGGTATCTAAAGACGCCCAAAGAGCTCGCTTGCATCACTAACCTGAAATTCATGTCCATCATCAGACCAAAGACGCAGCTAATGTTGACGTGCCTCTTTGATTCCGAGTCAATGAAAATGAAATTCAGCCTTACTTCCGCTGACCGTTCGACTCGTTACAGCTGCGGCACCATTCATTTTGCGACAGACAAAAAAGACAATGACTAAGAGACTTTTTCTCATCCCCAACTACAACCACCCCGATACAATCGGCTCGGTCGTTCAGTCTTGCCTGCCGCATGAAGGCGACATTTTGATTGTCGACGATGGCAGCGACACCAAAACCAAAGAAAAAATAGCGCAAGCCGCTTTGCTCTCAAAACACGTCCATGTGCTCACTCTGCCGGTCAATTCCGGCAAAGGAGGCGCGGTGTTAGCGGGCTTTCAATGGGCGATTGACCGCCAATATACCCACGTTTTTCAGCTCGATGCTGACGGCCAGCAAGATGCTGCGGCCATCGGAGAATTTTTAGACTCGTCTAATCAACACCCCCAGGCGCTCGTCTGTGGCTATCCGATCTATGATGAATCGGTTCCGCTTTCGCGAAAATGGGGGCGCCTCATCACCGATTTTTGGGTAATGATCAATACCCTGTCGAGAGCTTACCGCGATTGTCTGTGCGGTTTCAGAATTTATCCGATGGACAGTGTCGTCCGATGGCTATCCACCAACCCAACTATCGGCAAAAGGATGGATTTTGACTGCGATATTTTGGTTCAGCTTTACTGGCAGGGAATCGACTGCATCAATTTACCCGTCAAAATAGCCTACCCCGCCGATGGCATCAGCCACTTCAGGCCGATAGAAAACTGGTATCTCAGTAAAATGCATGCGAGAAACTTTTTCGGCATGCTCGTGAGACTGCCGACACTATTGGGCAGACATTTTCATGCGTAACGCAAAAGAACACTGGGCCAATAAAGTTGAACATACCTCTGTGCTCGGTATCAAAATTCTCTTTCACCTGCACAGGCTTTTCGGCAAGCTCCCCTTCCGATTTGCGCTGGCTCCGGTGGTCTTTTGCATTTGGATTTCGGATAAGAAGGCGCGGCAAGCGAGTAACGATTACCTGCAAAAAGCCTATACGGCCGGTTATCTGAGCCACCGACCGGGGACTTTCACCAGTCTTTGCCACATGTTTTATTTTGCCGAGACCATTCTCGACAAAATGTTGGCGATTTGGTCTGAGCAAACCACGGAAAACCTCTCTGTAGAAAATGAAGCATTCATGAGTAGCCTCTTGGCTCAAGGAAAAGGCGCCGTAGTTCTCACTTCACACATGGGCTGTGTAGAAGCTCTTATGCACCACGGTTCACTTTATAAAATTCCAAGCATCGCCTTGGTGCACAGCGCCAACACGGCTCAATACACTCGGTTGGTGGAACACTCCAATGCACTGAGCCACATAGAATTTTGGGAAGTAACTGAACTGAACCCCGCGAGCATTATGAAACTTGAAGAAAAGTGCCAAAAGGGTTACTTCATTTTCATTGCCGGCGACAGAATTCCGATTCATTCAAAAGCCGTTGTTCCTGTCTCTTTTTTAGGCTCTGAGGCTTATTTACCCACGGGTGGAGCGATCCTAGCCCATATGCTTGGATTGCCGCTTCTCTCCATGACCTGTTGGCGGGAAGAAACTTCAGCCTTTGGTGACCTAAAGGGACAGAATCGTTACCGGGTCCGATTTGCCAAACTCGCCGATCAGGTAAGATTGCCAAGAGGGAATCGCAATCAAGAATGCCAACGCTTAATGCAGCAATACGCGATGGAACTTGAGCACGGCTTAAAAGAAAGTCCCTTGGATTGGTTCAATTTTTATCGATTTTGGGGTGCGTCATGATCAAAAGCATTCTCAAAGGCTCTTTAGTGGCTGCTCTCGGCACCGTCATATTTAGCGCCGAGGCTTTGGCTTTTGATCTTCAAACCCTTTCCAAAAGTTTGGGCAGCGCGCAATTGACAACCGGTCACTTCGTTCAAGAGCGTGAACTAACCGGTTTCCCGAAACCAATGCGAACTGAAGGGGTGTACTTTTTAGATTTGAAAAAAGGCATCGTTTGGGAAACGGTCAAGCCCTTTGCCAATACGATGATCTTTTCTGAAAAAGGCATCAAGAGCGTCAATAAACATGGCGCACAGGTTATTTCCGCCCAGGATATCCCCTATCTGAAAACGGTCAATGCTCTCATGTTGTCACTTTTTAGTGCTCAAACTGAGCGCTTGGATAAAGATTTTGACATTCACCTTAAGGGATCGTCTGCGCGCTGGACAATGACGCTTGTGCCTAAGAAAACGTCAGCGTTAGCCACCGTTTTTAAGACCATGGAAATCACGGGGGCCGCTTCTCCCGAGAGCATCAAAATGGTCAATCAGCAAAATGAAACAACCCGTCTTCAGTTATCCAAACAGGAAAAACTAAACCAGTGGCCTGACCGATTGGAGCCGCTATGAGTCGGGCAAAGCGATTTTGGGCGGCGCTCACCTGGGCCATTTTGGTTCTCGTTTCGTTGCTTTACGTATGTCTATGGGCTCAGAACAACCGCCCTGATTTTGATTTATTGGACTTACTACCGGAAAACCAAGTTGTCAGCGCTGATGAAAAATGGCTTCAACAAGCCCTCTCTAAAAAACATAAAGATACCGTCACATTGGCTATCGCTCTGCCTGACGAAAGTGAAGAAACCCTAAATTCAGTTCACGGCGTCGTTGACGCCTGGGGTAAACGGATAGCGCTATTTAAAAAGCTTGAAGAAACTGCCATGGGCTTGCCGATGCTCGATCAAATTCGTGCCTTGGCCCAAGGACAGGTTACGGCTAATAACCAAAAAGAACTCTCAAGTGCAAACCAGCAAACGCTTTTTGAGCGCGTTGCAGCCAATGCCGCCTCGCCCATTGATGCGTCCATTTTTTCCTTTTCCGAGGACCCCTTGGGGGTGCAAAGTGCGTGGATTAGAGAGCGGCTCAATCAATGGCATGTGCATTTTAAAGACGGCGTTCTTTTAACTGAACAGGAAAATACCCCTTATGCCCTGTATTTTTTCCGACTCGACAGTGAAAAAATCATGCAGCAGGGTGCCGCTGTCTTTAAAGCGATTGATGAACTCAAAAATTCACTCAAAAAGGATTGTCAAGCGTCACTTATCGTCTCAGGCCTTCCCCTTTTTTCTGCCGCGGCCGCTCTTGAAGCTCAAAATGAACTCACCTACCTCGGAGTTTTTTCCACTCTGGGCATCATTGCCATTGCCTGGTTTTGGTTTGGCAACCTCAAGGCACTTTTATTAATTCTTGCCGTCAGCGCTCAGGCCTTTTTATTAGCCGTTGCCGCCACGCTGCTCGTTTTGGGCAAGATTCACTTAATTACCCTCGTTTTCGGCACCACTTTAATCGGCATCACGGTCGACTATTCTGCGCATTACCTTTGCACACGTCTTGGACAAAGCAACTCGGCCGAAGAGTCCTTGAAAACGCTTCTTCCCAGCCTTACGCTTGCCCTGCTTTCTACAGCCCTTGGTTTTGCTTTGATGGCAACGACTCCCTTCCCGGGACTCACCCAAATCGCTGTTTTTTGTGTAACCGGAGTTGCCTCGGCCTATGCTGCCGTCGTGTTGTGGCTCCCCTTGCTTGCATCGGGATCGTTTCCTTTCAGAAGGAGACTGCAAAAACTGGCTGCCAAACTACTGTCTCTTCCCGCTTTTGAAACGGTCAGTAAACGAACCCTCGCGATATTGCTTGGCTTCTTTATTGTCCTCTGTACCGCAGGCTACCTGAAACTCGATTTAAAAACATCGCTTTATGATTTAAATAATCCCCCTCAAGACTTACTCACAGAGGCTGCCGCTTTAAGCAAAGTGATGAATACGCCTTCGCTGTCGCAATACTTTTTGATTGAAGCCGAGAATCCTGAAGAATTGCTGCAAAAAGAAGAACGCCTTATCGAACGCTTCAATCAACTCAACGAAAAAGAGGTCCGATTAATCAGCGCGGCCGATTGGATGATGTCCGAAAAACGCGCCGAGCAAGTACGTGAAACTTACCGTTCAAGGTGCCTTTCCGTGAGCGACATTTTCAATAGTCTTTTGGGAGCGCCCCTATCCTGCGAACTGCCGTCAAAGTCATTAAACGAACGACTTAAGATCGCAGAAAGTCTCGACGTCTTGCCTCCCATGCGGCTAACCGAAGATAAAGCAAGCGCTCTAGTTTTAATTACCGGTATCCATAAAGACAATCTTGATCGGATCAAGGCGCTCGAAGAGCCCACAAACGGTGTTTACTTTAAAAACTATCCACAACAGATTTCTGATCTTTTGGCTCGATACTGCGATCGGATCGCTTGGTTGTTGGCCGCGGCTGCCTTAGGCACCATCATCTTGCTTACGATCCGCTTTAAAAACCAGGCTTGGCGCGCCTATTGCCCCTGCCTTTGCGGCATAGCCCTGACCATGGCCATGTTGGGACTATTGGGCTACGGCCTCTCCCTATTCTCTTTACTTGCCTGTGTATTACTTTTAGGGCTTGGACTTGACTACGGAATCTTTCTCACCGCAAATCCCCAGGGCAACAGCCGAACCGTGGCGGCAGTGACTTTTGCCGTTCTCACCACCCTGCTTTCGTTCGGTCTTCTCGCCTTTTCAAGCACACCCGCCCTTAAAAGCTTTGGTTTGTGCATAATGATCGGAGAATTCTTTATCTGGTGTCTGACACCGGCTTTCAGAAAGGTTACCCATTGTGATGAAACATCGTCTCGTTAAAGGGCTATGTTGCGTAGCCCTGGCTTTCAGTCTCTCGGCCTGCTCCCTGTGGCTGCCCAATACTTCAGCTGTAGAAGAAGCCATTAAAATCCCAACCGTGTTGCCAACCTGTTCCAACTTAACGCAGTCCTTCAACGCCTATCAACACATCCACGTTGAAGCTGATCGCTATAACGCCGAGTCGAAAACGAATGATTTTGAGGCCATGATCACCGCCGATAAAAAAGGCATGAAAATCGCCGTTATGGCCATGGGCATGAAGGTCTGGAACATTGATTTTGACGGGATGGTGATCACCGAAGAAAGAAGTGAGTATTTACCTGAAGCGCTTGAAGCGCAATACATGGTTCGCGACATTGCCTTGGCTTATTGGCCCAGTCGTGATCTCAAAGCTCAATTGAAAGACTGGATTTTGATCGAGAACGAGCAGACACGATTAATCTACGCGCCCGGAGAAGAAAAACCGATCATATCCATTGAGTATCGTAAAGGCGCTGCCCCCTTGTCTGCAGACGGGGAAGTCATTTTTGAAAATCACCTTCACCACTATCGGCTCACGATTCAATCCAGTCGCTTGAAATGACAACAAAAGTTTACATCCACCAATTTTCAAGTTTAAGCGCTGCCGGTGACAACGCCGGCTACCGCGAGTCGATCTTTGCTGAAAAAAGACCGGCTTTGACATGGATTGACGATTTTGCGGGCAACCGTATTCGCTTCGGTCAGATTGACGAGCACTATCTGATTTCAGAAAAAACGATTAAAGAGCGCTTTCCCCACGTTTTAAATGACACTACTCTTCGATGGGGGCGCGGCAATCGCCTGGCCGCCTCTCTTGCCTCCCCTTTGCTTGAAAACGTCAATCAACTAATTGAAAAATATGGGGCCGACAGAGTTGCTTTGGTCATCGGAGCCTCCGTTGCCGGTATGACCGAGACGGAAAGATTCTTTTTTGAGGGCAAAAATGATCCCGCGTATCGGGACACGGACCTTGAAATGTACAACCCGGCCCGTGCCCTTAAAGCCATTTTTAAACTGAAAGGACCGGTATACACCATTTCAACGGCCTGCACGTCTTCGACAAAGGCCATGATCAGCGCCGCGCGCCTTATTCAGTCCGGAGCGGTTGACGCGGCTATCTGCGGCGGCTTGGACGCAAAAAGCCTTTTTACGATCGCGGGTTTTGAATCCTTAGGCGCCGTCTCCTCTGACCTTACTCAACCTTTCGGTGAACATCGCGATGGAATCAATTTAGGCGAAGGCGGCGCTCTTTTCATTTTGGATAAAGACTCCTCGCCTTATGAATTAGCCGGATGGGGTGAGTCCAGTGACGCTTATCACATCTCTTCTCCCGAGCCCGAAGCCAATGCGGTTCAAAAAGCGATTAAACACGCGCTTCAAATGAGTGAAATGATGGCACCTGACTTTGTTTGCGCTCACGGCACCGGCACGCGCAAAAACGATGAAATGGAAGCTTTAGCCATTCACAATCTGATGCCCAACACTTCTGTCTGCTCAACCAAAACGATAACCGGTCATACCCTGGGAGGCGCCGGAGCGCTTTGTGCGGTCGCAGCCCTTTTGGCTCTTGACGCACAAAAGTTTCCCGGACACCTTATCGAAGACAATGTCGACCCGCTTATCGCTACAATTAAGCTCAATGCGAAAGCAACAACAGGTGCTGTCACAAGCGTTTTGTGCAACAGCTTTGCTTTCGGCGGCAACAACGCTGTCATCGTCATTAAGAAGAAAACCAATGCAGACCATTGACCTCTTAGCCAGTGAATTGCTCCCCCATCGAGCAGGGATGCTCTTTTTAGATCGTGCACTTGAAGGCGACGACAACTGTATTACGGCTTGCGCGCAGATTAAAGAAAATCATCTCTTTGCCCAAGACGGAAGAGTCGGCAGTTGGGTCTTATTGGAATACATGGCTCAGACAATGGCGATGTGGACTAGTTGGAACGCCCGTAAAAAAGGCCTTCCAGTCCCAGTCGGCTTTCTGTTGGGCACGCGGCAAATGAAGCTGTACGTTGATTCAATCCCGGTAGGGACTGAACTTTACTGTAAAGCAAACCGCATTTACGTGAGCGAAACCGACGGCGTTGCCCAATTTCAATGTGAGGTCTACGCCGATGGGCAACTTCTGGGCGAAGCGGCACTAAACGCATTTGAACCGAAAAATCCGGAAACTTTTTTGGCTGAACATTAAATGTCTATCCATCCATCCAAATCCGTCTTTATCTCAGGATCTTCAAGAGGAATCGGCAGAGCCTGTGCCCTATACCTGGCAGGCCAAGGCTACGACATCGTTCTTCATGGCAAAAGCCCGAGCCAAGCACTTGAGCAAACAATTGCCGATGTTAAGGCAATGGGGGTCAACGTACGGGCATTGAGTTTTGACGTATGCGATCGTGAGGCGGCTCGCCAAGCGCTTTTAAAAGATATTGAAGAAAACGGCATGTACTGGGGCATAGTGGCCAACGCCGGCATATCTCGGGATGTCACCTTTGCGGGAATGGAGCCACAGGTTTGGGACTCGGTGCTTAAAACTAATCTTGATGGTTTTTATAACGTGGTTCAGCCGCTTGTGATGCCGATGGTGCACACAAGACGCGGTGGCCGCATTGTGGTTATCGCCTCGATTTCGGGGGTTATGGGAAATCGCGGACAGGTGAATTACTCGGCTGCTAAAGCCGGTCTGATCGGAGCGGCCAAAGCCTTGGCTTTGGAGTTAGCCAGTCGGAAAATCACGGTCAACGCGGTGGCGCCCGGTTTGATTGAAACCGATATGGTTGATGAAAGTGTCACCGAGCGCGCTTTACCTTTTATACCGATGAAACGAGTCGGAAAACCCGAAGAAGTGGCCGCCACCGTCGGCTTTTTAATCTCCGACGATGCCGCCTACATCACCCGATCAGTTATTGAAATTGATGGAGGACTGCACGGATGAGTCATCGTGTCGTAGTTACCGGTATGGCTGGCATCAGCCCTCTCGGGTGTGACTGGCCCACCGTCCTGGCGAAACTGAAAAGCTATCGCAATGCTGTGCAGGTTATGCCCGGTTGGGAGCAATTGGATGGCCTAAATTCCCTATTGGCTTGTCCTGCCGCCCCCTTTGAGTTAGGTGAACGCTTCACACGAAGGGCCACGCGAAGCATGTCGCGCAATAGCCTCATGGCCTGCTGCGCCACACAGTGGGCGCTTGAAGATGCGGGACTGATTGATTGCGACTGGATTCATGAGGGCGGCATGGGAATTGCCTACGGCTCTTGCGCCGGCGACCCGCATTCACTCATGGAAATTGCCGCGCTTGGGGTAGAAAAGACAACTCGTAAATTAAACGCCACGACTTATGTCCGGTTTATGGCCCACACCTGCGCGGTCAATATCGGCGTCTTTTTCTCCATTACCGGTCGTGTCATTACGACCACCAGTGCCTGCACATCGGGCAGCCAGGCTATAGGCTACGCCTACGAAACCATCAAAAACGGCTACCAAAGGGCAATGATCGCCGGCGGCGCAGAAGAATGTTCCGTGGCCAACACGGCTATTTTTGACACCCTTTTTGCCACTTCAACCCAATTTAACGATAAGCCCCAACTGACTCCCCGCCCCTTTGATGCGCAAAGGGATGGACTGGTTCTGGGTGAAGGCGCCTGCACACTGATTCTGGAAAGTCTTGACAGCGCCCTCGAGCGCGACGCGCCGATTTACGCAGAAGTTGTCGGTTTTTCCACCAATTCAGACGGCAAGCACATCACCAATCCCGATTCGCTCAAAATGGCCGAAGTCATGACAGAAGCGTTGCGCGATGCAAACTTAAAACCTGAAGATATCGGTTACATCAACGCCCACGGCACGGCCACGTTATCGGGAGACAGGGCTGAAAGCCTTGCCACCGCAACTGTATTCGGTGACAAGACCCCGGTTTCAACGCTCAAAAGCTACATGGGGCATACTCTGGGCGCCTGCGGCGCGCTCGAAGCCTGGATGAGCATTGAAATGATGCGTGAAGGATGGTTTGCCCCGACAATCAATCTCACCGAACCCGACCCGAACTGCGCTGCGCTTGACTACATTATGGGCGAAGGCAGAAACATTTCGTGCGAGGCTGTTATGAGCAATAACTTTGCCTTCGGTGGCATTAACACCTCTTTAATTTTTAAGCGTTTTAGAGCCTAAATGCTTATCTGGTTCTGTGAGATTGCCCTTGAAAATAACAATGAGAGTCTGATTCATCAGCTCTCAACGCGGCAGCTTACCCGTTATCGACGTTTCTGCCGCCCTATCCGAGCCACACAGTACCTCTACTCGCGCCTTTTCTATAAAAGAGTTTTAGCGGCCTTAAAGGCCGACGGGCACTTCGATGATTTCCCGATAGGTCAACCCCATCCCCCTATCGATACAGAGTACGGTCGTTTTTATACGAGTTTGACCCACAGCGGTCGGTATTTCGCTCTCTCCTTTTCTCATTTCCCCCATGCAGTCGATGCTGAAGTGATGGTTCAGAGAGACTTCTTGCAACTAGCCGATTGGTTTGGCAATGAGCTAACAATCTCAACGATTAAGGAAAGTTCTGACAGAACCCTAGAGTTTTACCGCTTTTGGTGCCGTCACGAGTGTCAGATTAAAGTGGGCAATAGCCATCTCAATGATTATGGATTTACTGAAGAAGTGATAAATAAAGATAGCCTGCCCGTCATGCTGAGTTGTTTGCACCGAAAAGCGGACAATCCGACAATCCGACATATCCGCGACGTTCTGAGAGACCCCTTGGAGCTTAGATTATGACCTTAAATGAACACAAAAAAGAACTTCTGAGTGCATACGAAGATGCTCAGAAAATCGCTTTTGCTCCATTTATTTTTCAGGCGACGGCAGCCGCCAAAGAAACCGGCTTACTGGACGCTTTGGGACAAAGCGACACGGGCCTCAATATTGAAGAGTTGGCGAAAAAAAGCGGTCTTACCCTTTACGCAGTCAAAATTTTGACCGATATTCTGCTTACAGCCAAAGTTATAAAAAAAGAAAATCAAAAGTACAGCTTAAGTTTGGTTGGTCAATGCTTAATTTATGACCGTATGACGGAAGTTAATTTTGATTTTACCCATCATGTCAATTACAAAGCGCTAAGTCATACCAAAGAAGCTTTAAAAACAGGGCGCCCTTGTGGACTTCAGGAATTTGATCGCTCTTGGAGCACCATTTACCCACATTTAAAAGACTTGCCCGAAGAGGTTCAGAAAGCCTGGTTTGCCTTTGATCATTTTCATTCAGACAGCGCCGATCAGGCCGCCATCGATCTTTTGAAGAACAGAGAAATCCGATATTTTTTGGATATCGGCGGCAACACCGGACGATTTATCCATAAAGCTCTCTTGAATTGGACCAAGGCTCGCGCCTGTTTGGTCGATTTGCCTCAACAAATTAGCTTAATGCGCGCCAACACGGAACTGAAAGCGTTTCAGGACCGAATCGATGATTACCCGATTGACTGGCTTAATGATGAAGCTTCCCTTCACATTGATACCGATATTGATTTGATTTGGATGAGTCAGTTTTTGGATTGTTTCAGTCATTCGCAAGCCGTCAGCATTCTCAAGCGTGTCCGCTTATTATCGAGAAAGTATGCTTGCCCTATCGCTATTTTGGAACCAATAGTTGACAAGCAGCGAAACGCCGCGGCGACTTTGAGCGTCGCAAGCTGCTCGCTTTATTTCAGTTGCCTAGCCAACGGTAACTCTAAATTTTTCTCTTCTGACGAATTAAAAAGCATTATTGACGAAGCGGGACTCATAATCGACTCGGTTCACGAACCGCTTGGTGTTGGGCATTCTTTGTACTTATGCAGATAACTTATTGAAAAATTAGTGAATTGACTACTTTAATTAGCCATGCATTTTGCATGGTTTTCCATTCTTATGTTTACTTATTTTTACGGTCGCAATAAGTGTCATAATTTCCTTAATGTCTGATCGCTAAGGAGAAGTGTCATGAATGATCTATCGGCTTATATTCCTGAAATGATTGAAACACGGCGTTATCTACATCGGATCCCGGAAATTGCCTGGACCGAATTTTTAACGTCGGAATTGGTGATTAAGCGTGTACGAGAATTAGGCTTTAAGACTATTATCGGCAAAGCATTGTTTAACGAAGAATACGCCTATGGCCGAGAAGATGATGTCATTGAAAAGGCTCAAAAAAGGGCCTTGTCAATGGGTATGGATCCTAAGCTTTTAGAAGAAATGCAAGGCTATACCGGGTGTATGGCGATTTGGGAGACCGGACGCGATGGTCCTGTAACGGCTTTTCGATTTGACATGGATTGCATTGCCGTTGAAGAAAATCATGACGAAACAAACGAAGCTTATGTGGGAGGATTCGATTCAACATTCCCCGGCCTGATGCATGCCTGCGGACATGATGGTCATACAGCCATGGGGCTGGCCTTTGCCCGTTGGATTAAAGACCATGCCGATAGTCTCAAGGGAACGATTAAATTGGTTTTTCAGCCCGCCGAAGAAGGAACAAAAGGCGCAAGCGGTATTGCTGAATCCGGTCTTTTGGATGATGTGGATTACTTTATTGGCGGGCACGTCGGTATGGACCCCAAACTGCACGAATTGGGCATTATTACTAAAGGCTTCCTTTCGACAACCAAGATTAATGTTGGCTTTACCGGTAAACCCGCTCACGCCGGCGCTGCCGGTCAGGAAGGACGCAATGCCTTGATGGCCGCCTGCTCAGCCTCTATGCAAATCATGGGAATTGCCCGTCATGGTCAAGGAAACACAGCTGTCAATATCGGCACTCTGCATGCCGGCGAAGGACGAAATGTTGTGCCTGTGCATGCAAAGATGGAGTTAGAAGTACGCGGTGCCAATGACGAAATCTGCAAGTACATGCAAGAGCGTGCCTTAAAAATGATTAAAGGCAGCGCCGAGAGTTACGAAGTCGGATGTGATATCAAGATTATGGGACGCGCGACCAACGTCGTGTCTGATCCTGAAATGTGTGACCTTATCCGAGAAGTTGCAACAGCAGTGCCGGGAATTAATCGTGTGTTTGACTACGACACAATCACCTCCAGCGAAGACTGTTCGCTTTTAATTCAAAAAGTCCAGTCCCATGGCGGCAAGGCCGTTTTCTTCTATTATGGATGCAACCACAACGGTCACCACAAATCAGACTTTGAAATCCAGGACACGGAAAGTTTGCCGTTAGGATTGGCTGTGTTTGTGGGAGCCCTGAAAAAGACAAACGGTCAATAATGCTGTTATAAACCCGAAGGCGCAACCTTCGGGTTTTAATTAACGTAGGGAAAAAAGAATGGACAAGAAAATCCTTTTAGCTGTGAACGGGACGCTCATGAGAGGCCTAAAACTTAACGGCAACATGATTGAAGCGGGCGCAGAGTTTGTGAAAGAGGCTAAAACGGAAAAACATTATCGTTGCTGGAGTATCGAGGATGACCACCCAGTGATGATTAAAACGGTTGAAAACGGCGCTGAGATTGAACTAGAGGTTTGGGCGGTTCCAGCCGAGGGATTGGCCTCAATTTTATTAAAAGAACCCGCCGGCCTTTGCATCGGCAAAGTTAAGCTCGATGATGGTTCCGAGGTTTTGGGAGTGTTGGGAGAACCTTGGTCTGTTGTTGGACAAAAAGAAATTACTCAATACGGTGGGTGGCGAAAATACATCGCTAGCAAGTAGTGACTATTGCTCCATTGTTTAAACCTACTACAGCTTTCAATCGGAGCCTTATAAGAAGGACATATTCAAGCTTTCTTAGAAACTATAATCAGGCCTAAAACATCTTCTCTTTAAAACTGAGGTCCACCATGCCCGCTTTACCGCGATTGTCAGTTATTTCCGCCGCTTTAATTTGCGCCGTCATGCTTTCCGGATGCTCCGAAGAAAGCAAAATGATCGATTTAGTTAAAAATTCAAGATCGCAATTGGATGGCTTGGAAATGGGACCCATGTTAGAAAACACAAAAGTCTGCTCAAAACCCAAGTGGAGTTATCAAGAAACCAAACGCGGTGAACAATATGTCCTATTTGAATGCACTCCGAACGCTGATTTATCCGTTATCAGCAAAAAAGTTAAGAGCTTAAACGATCAGAGTCAGAATGAATGTTTAGCCAGTATCAAACGGTACGAGGAAAGTATTGCAAAGTATCAGAAAGAAGTCGATACCATTTCTGGAAAACTACAGGAACTCAATACAAAGTTTGAAGCGTTTAAAAAGACAGACTTTACGAATTCCATGCCTATTTTCTATTACACACGTATGGAAGGCGGACAAAATAAGATCCTGTTTATCTTAACGTTATTTAATCTTTCTCCCGATCAATGGAATGATGTTTTTCAAAACGTTAAAAATTATCGCTACGATTACCAGAAGCTCTTTGATTACGTCCAAGAACTACGCAAAACGAACTCCATTTACGCTATGTCGGTAGAGTCAAGCTGGGATAGTGAGGAAATTGACGCTTATGAAACTTTATTTGATCTTCCAAAAGATCAATGTTTTGATGCATGGAAAAATCAAGTTTTACCCAAGTTGCAGCAATATCGTTTGGTCGAACCAGCGTTACGTTCGACCTATCGGGAGTTAACGGCTAATTTTGAAAAGGCAATTGATCGCTATAAATGGGATTTAGAAAAACCGCTACGAGAGGTCGAAAAATTCAATCAGTACCTTGATAAGGAAAAGAAAAATTTAGCTAACCTGAAAAATACCCATTGGACTCAATTAAAAGACGCTACCTTATACGTCAGGTTTAACGTCAACCCGGACAAAGAAGAAATTATTAAACCGAACGGCTCGCGCAGCGGATATGTTTTAAGATGGAAAGACGGAACGGAAATTAACCAATACAGTTTCTACACTATGGTTCCGATGAATCTTGAAAGAGCCGCTGAACAAGATGATGTGAGAAGCCTGCAGTATTGGATGGAAGGACTTTCCAACCCCATGACATTAAAAACCTTCTATCAGCAAGGGATTAAATCGGAATAACCTATTCAAAATTAGGCTTTCCGGACCACTCCATTCCCCATCCCCCAAAAAAAAGCCCACTGCGACGATCAGATCACAGTGGGCAGTTAAATTGGAAAGGTAGCTAGGCTCGTCGCCTGCGCTTTCCCCGAACGAAACCGATCTCCCTCAAACGATTCCGTCCACCCGATGAAACGGATGCGACCAGCGCATCCCCCTCGTTTCACCCGGCTCGAGCACCCGTAAGCGAAGAACCAAGCGCTCGGTGAGCATCAAAACCACAATTCCGTTCCGATCCTCACGCCTTTATTGTCATCCTTTTTCATGACAATGAGAACTAGGACTTTCCTTACCCCTAAAGAGGCATTAAATCCAATAGATTAAATAACAAACTGATTTTCTAGTGAAAGAATATTACCGCCAAGGTATATCTCCGGGGAATAATCGATCCACGAGTTCACGAAATTCAACCGATGCGTCGTCAACCTTATCTAAAAGCGTTGGTTTCCCACTACGTTCGTCCCATTGAACAGTGTAGACATTATTGTGGCGGCCGACTTCAGTTAATTCCAACTTGGCATAACGAAGAGATGAATGACTCCAGGATGAGCCGTAGACAGCTTCGTAACGAAGCGTTTGCGGGCAGGATAGAAGCGTTTTCGTATCATCGCTTTTAACGCGAATAACTTTTAAACCCTTATCCATCAAGGCTCGTCTCAAAGTCAAAAAAGCTTGAGGACGTACGGAAGGATTGTCCACTAAGCAAAGACTTTTCTGACCGGCCCCGTGCCAATCGTCAGAGGCGGGCGTTCCCGCACAACCTGAAAGAGTCAGAACTGCAACGCCCATACAGGCCGCGAACAACAAAGACAAACGCATGATGGTTACCTTAAATATTTGCCCTGATTTTACTAGTCATCCGAGAAAAAACAATAGAGTTAGACACTTAGTCATAAAGCTGTAAGGAATAATTAATCTATCGGTCATACAATGCGAAGATTCGATTGAGAACTGTGTGCAAAAAAGATGTCTGAAAAAAATACCCCTTCTCCCGCGCCTGCTCTTTGGAATCCAATGTGGGCCATCTTGTTGAGTTTTATTTTCACACCGGTCTTCGGCGGCATCGTCTGCGGGATGAATTGGCGCGCAATGGGCAAAGAAGAAATGAGTGTGCGCTCATTTAGCTTTATGCGTTCGACCATTTTCATCATGGTTCTCTATATTTTCGCCGAACCGATGCTTCGTGGCATCCCCTACACACAATACGTGCTGCTTGCTCTGATGGTTGGTCTGTGGTTGGTTTGGACCTTTATGGACGGACTCAAGCAGTTACGCTACGTCAACGACACCTACGGCGAAGATTACGAACATAAATTCTGGGCCAAATGCATCACCTGGGGTGTGGGCGGCTGGGTGGCCTACTATGCCTTGGCCATTACTTACGTTATCGGCCTGCACCTTTTAGGCACCGCCGTTTAGAATCCGACGACACCATGGCTGCACGAGCAAAAAAAGCTGAAGTCAACCGAAACGCCAGAGCCAACTATGTGCTCGGGCTTTTGGGCGGCGTTGCGCTCTCCCCGCCTCAAGCTTCCAAAGAAGCCATGCAGTACTACGCTCGCGCTGCCGCTGAAGGCAACCCTGACGCTCAGTACCAACTCGCCAAATTACTGGTGGAAGGCCAAACGCTCTCAACCAACAACCGTGCGGCCTTAAAGTGGCTCAAAAAAGCCGTTGAAAAAGACCATGCGGCCAGTCAACATCTTTTGGGCGTTATGTACTTAAAAGGCCAAGGCGTCACGCGAGATGCCCAGCGCGCATTGGAACTCTTTCGTCAAGCGGCCATTTCCGGCAACGCAGAAGCTGAATACGATCTGGGTTGCGCCTTAATGGATGGCATTGCAGGCGAAAAAGATGACTACCAAGCTTTGCGCTGGTTTAGGCTTGCCGGAGCCCAAGGTCATGTTAAAAGTCAATACCGGGTGGGATACACGCTGGCTCACGGCGCCGGCTGCCAGATTGATCTTCAGCAGGCTTCCACGTGGCTCAGAAAAGCGGCGGTAAACGGAGATCCCAAAGGACAGTACGAATTCGGACTTTTATTTATCCATCCGGACTACCCTAAGCGAAACGAAGAGGAAGCCTTTCGGTGGATCAGACTTTCAGCCATCGCCGGTTTTGCGCCCGCTCAGTACCAGCTTGCGCTTTTTTATCAGGCTGGAGAAGGGACACTTGCCTCTTACGAAGAAGCCTTCACTTGGGCAAGACGCGCGGCCGCCCAAGGCGAAGAAAAAGCCCTCTTGCTTTTAGCCAGTCTCTACCGTTTTGGCGCAGGCACTTCTGCCAACATCACAGCCGCCTACGCGATTGCTTCTTATCTTTCAGGCACTGAAAACCCCAATGCCACGGCGCTTTTACAGACGCTTGAACCTCAAATTGCGGCCGGTGACCGTGCTCGAGTTCAGAAAATGCTCTCTTCAACAAAAAGCGCTCTAGAGCTTATCGAAAATATCTCTACACTTTAGGCAAATAAAAAGGCAAGCTCCTCAACCAGAACTTGCCCTCTCACTGAAAACGGAAAAATTATCGACCGTTTTTCAAATAACGTTGACGCACGCTTTCAAAAAGACAGATACCCGTGGCAACGGAGACATTCAGACTTTCCACTGAACCCGTTAAAGGGATCTTAGCCAAATCGTCACAGCGTTTACGTGTTAACTGACGCAAGCCCGGGCCTTCGGCGCCCATCACCCAGGCAAAGGCACCGGTCTGATCAAAGTCATAAATCGTCTTCGTGGCTTCGCCTGCAGCCCCCACCACCGTCACGCCGGCATCGCGCAATTCAACAATGGCGCTGGCCAAATTCGTCAGGGTTACAACAGGGACCGTTTCAGCTGCTCCTGCCGCAGCCTTGGCCGCCGCCGGCGTAACAGTTGCCGAGCGGTCTTTCGGAATAATCACAGCGTGAACGCCTGCCGCATCCGCAGAGCGCAAACAAGCTCCGAAATTCCTCGGGTCGGTAATGCCATCGAGAATTAAGAATAGAGAGTCCGAACGAATCTCATCCATCAATTCATCAAATGTCAGGCTCACTTCCAAAGGTTTGGCCATGGCCACAATACCCTGATGGGGAATGTCTCCGGAAACCATACC
Organism: Parasutterella secunda; assembly: GCF_023336895.1. GTDB lineage: Bacteria > Pseudomonadota > Gammaproteobacteria > Burkholderiales > Burkholderiaceae_F > Aphodousia > Aphodousia faecalis. The sequence goes on along the minus strand of NZ_JAMBLT010000007.1, from coordinate 45,868 downwards.
GTTTAAGCGGTCGTGTCCGGCTTGCATGACACGCACGCCCAAACTTTCCAGTTCAGCGCGCATCTGACTCATGCGCTTGTCACGCCTTTGCGGATCAACATACACACATACGATTGAATCCGGATCTTTTCTCAGGCGGGCTCCCACAGCGTGAAAACCTGCCAAAATAATGTTCTTTGCCATACAAAAATTAAATTACTTTATTAATCAAACCTGCTCATTGTAATCAATGACGCGACCGACTGATACGAAAATCAATCCGTCTGCGATCTTCATCGACTTCAATCAAACTCACCGTTACCACGTCACCCACGGCATACACCTCACCGAACGATTGTCCCAGCAGGGTACCTTCGGGTGTGTAGACATAGTAGTCAAAACCAATATTGGAAATATGCACAAAGCCTTCAACAAAGATTTCCTGAAGCTGCACATAAAGACCAAATGAAGTAATCGCCGTAATTCGGGCTTTAAATTTTTGCTTATCCGAAGCAATAGTCTTCATGTAGCGGCACTTGAGCCAAGCGGTGACATCGCGACTCGCATCATCGGCCCGTCGTTCACAGGCGCTCGTGATCTTGCCGAGTTCCACCCAGGCACCGCGAGACGGATCCGTTGCTCCCGCCGCCTCTGTTTTTTCAGGCTGCGGCATCGCCAATAGTGTGCGCTTAAGGTTCATGCCGCTTAAGCTATTGAGCACCGAGGTACTGCCCGGATAGACAGTCGGTCTGTAGGTACGCCTTGAGAGAATGCCTCGAATCGTTCGATGAACCAAAAGGTCCGGATAGCGACGAATGGGTGAGGTAAAGTGCGTGTAGCCTTCGTAACCCAAGCCATAGTGGCCGATATTGTCCGGGGAATAAACAGCGCGCTGCATCGAACGCAAAAGCGCCGTTTGAATGACGTCACTATAGGGTTTGCCTTCAACCGCTTCGACGACTTTTTCATAATCGGCTGCCGTCGGCTTATTGCCTCCCAATAGCGTTAGGCCGAAGCCAGAGAGCGTACGGCGCAATTCCAAAAGCTTATCCACCGAGGGTGAATCATGCACACGGTACAAACTGAGCTTTTTATGGCGACTGATAAAGTCCGCGGCGCAGGTATTAGCTGCCAACATACACTCTTCGATCAGTCGGTGCGCATCGTTTGATTCGCGAGCCACGATGGCAATAATGTCACCCTTTTCATCGGTCTTAACCAATGTCTCTTGTGTTGCAAAATCAATGGCCCCACGGATACTGCGAGCCCGTCGAAGAACTTTATAGAGATCATATAAAGTATCAAGACCCGTTCTCACCGCCTGCGGCACTTTTTCATCCGTTACAGCTTCGTTAGAAAGGTACTTCCAGGCATTGGTGTAGGTCAAACGGGCGTGAGAATGGATAACGGCCGGATAGAACTGATAAGCCTTCACCGTTCCGAGCGAATCAATCACCATATCGCAAACCATGGATAAGCGATCAACGCCGGGATTTAATGAGCAAAGACCATTACAGAGCTTTTCGGGCAACATCGGAATCACTCGGCGCGGGAAATAAACCGAAGTGCTTCTGAGCTGAGCATCACGGTCAATGTCCGAATTGGGTTTGACGTAATAGCTCACATCGGCAATGGCCACGAGCAACCGATAGGCACCTTTCCCTTCGGGTTGAGCGTATACCGCATCGTCAAAGTCTCTCGCGTCTTCACCGTCAATAGTGCAAAACGGAACGTCACGCAAATCCACCCGGCGCGCTCTGTCTTTGGCCAATACCTTATTGGGGAGTTTTTCAGCTTCCAGAACCGTTGCCGGTGAAAACTCATGCGGAAGGTTAAATTGACGAACGGCCAACTCAATTTCCAAATCGGCATCGCTATCCACATCAAGTTCGCGATCCATGCGAACGTAGACTCGCGGATCATCTTTAGAGGGGTAACGATCAATGACGGCAATCGCCTTCTTATCAACCCAAGACTCTAAAACCGTGTCAGGATCTAAGAACTTCACACTTAAATTGCACAGTCTCGGATCGTATTTCTTGAAGTGATACGTCACCTTGCCGTGTTTAGAGGTTGTTTTCTTAACTTCACCGACAATTTCCGAGATGGAATGCTCGACCACCTCAGTGACATTAGCGTAAAGATAAGGATCATCCCAAGGCTCGGAAGAATGTGCGGAGCGGAAAATAACCGCATCACCGGGCAAATAAAGTTTGGCTGATTCCTGAGCGATAGAAAAACGCTCACCGGTATCATCATCGACTACATAAGGCGTGCTTTGCGCGGGCGATACAACAATCCCTGTGTGTTCCTTTTTAACCTTATGAGTAAAACACTTTTTCTGGGAATCAAACCGCACACGGCTATCTCCCATCAAGCGATCCAACACTTGAGCAAAAAGCCCTTCATTTAATTTTCTGTATTGACGGGATAAAAGCACATAGAGTTCTGACGTATCCAGATCCGCTGCTGATTGATTAAGAATATCAACAGCCTTTTGGACAAGCTCGGTTATGACGTAATTTTTTACTCGTCCCTGAGAGCCCTTGGATTTCTTGGATGACGCTCTTTTTTCTTTAACAATTTTAGGACGCGGGGTTTTCTTTAAATTTGGCAACTTCGTTTCTCTTTCGTATATAATTGCGATTCTTGTTTCAGGCATTATGCCTGATCCATAAGCCCGGGTGGCGAAATTGGTAGACGCACCAGCTTCAGGTGCTGGCGTTGCGAGACGTATCGGTTCGAGTCCGATCCCGGGCACCAAAAACGCTTAAATAATCATGACAAATGGTTATTTAAGCGTTTTTCTTTTTGTCCCTTCAATCACGCCTGTTATATTTTCTCTACCTGCTTTTCCTAGTATATCGGAGAATTGTGACAGGTCAACAATATATTCTTAACTGGAAGAAAACAGGTGACTTTCGGTTCTCTTTCAAGTGTTTTTTTACTAATACGTTGGACTCAATTCAATTGTCTTCGATTTCGTTACTGACAAACTACCTTAATGTATTAATAGAATTGTTTTAATATTAAATTAATATCATTTCAAATTTATTTTAATTGGCGTTTTTGTAAAACTTCCAATTGCTTCTTCTGAATTGCCGCCTGTTCTTTCGCACTCACACTATGCGTAACCAAATAAACACCGACAAAAATAAAGACAACGGCAAACGCCTTTGACCATGACAGAGAATCCAGTCCCATCGCAACAGCGGCTAAGCACCCTACAACAGGCTGTACATAGTTATACATGGCTGCAACGGTAGGCTTTAGATTTCGCTGGCCGACGACAATCAAGAGGTAAGAGAAAAAGGTACCGCCGACGACCACATAGGCGACACTTAGCCATTCGTTTAGGCTAAGAGAAAACCAAGGAGTCGAGGTTAATGATGAAAATGAAAACGGAAAAATACAAAGTGAAGCGAATGTAAACATCCACTTCATCGTTGTAAATAGGTTGTAGCGAGTCACCAAATCTTTAAAGCGCACAACGTAAAAAGCAAAACTCAATTGGGCGCTGGCTACGAGCAAATCGCCCCAAATATTACTTTCGATGGCGGGATTAGCCGCGACATCCGTTTTGGACATAATAAGCGTCAAAGCACCGACAGCTCCCATCAGAATGCCAACGAGCTTTTTCAAAGTGATTGGATCTTTTAAAACAATCGCGGCGAGCACCATCGCCCACAAGGGCATCGTCGAAGTCAGAATGGTGGCGTTACCCGGTGTCGTCAGACCAACGCCAAAAACATAACTGCCCTGATTAAAAATAATGGCGAAAAGGCTAGCCAGAAAAAGTCTGAATAAGTCCGCTTTAGCCACCTTTTCATACGGTGCAAAAAAGGACGCAAGCCAAAACAAAACCGCCGCCCCGAAAATTCTTAAGTCGGTTAAAACAAGTGGCGTCACCAGGCCGCCGACCATCACCACTTTGGCAATCGGCGCCATCATGCCCCAAATAATATTGGCGCCTGCCGCACAGCTGTGTCCTAAAAGAGCCGACTGTCTGATCATGAAAGACCTGCCTTTCTTTTTGCTTTATTTTTGAAGAAGCCAAAATTATAGAGAGGCAATCCAGTGCTGAAAGAAGAAATCAGTCTAAAACTAATTAAAACATCCGAGCAAACACTACCTTTCGGTAAAGACATAACAGGCATACAATGTCAGGACTTAACTGCGCAAAAAAGAAAAGGATTCTTTATTTATGATGAAACAATCGCTTTGGGCGCTGGCGGCGGCCGCCTGTTTTTCCTTTATGGCGGTTTTTGTAAAACTCTGCAGCGGCCATTTCGGATCCCTTGAACTCGTGTTCTACCGGTCGCTCATTGGCATTGTCACCATTTCCATGTTTGTGCGCTCACAGGGCCTGTCGCTTCGTACGGAACATTTTGGCGGACACATCAAACGCGCAGTCTTAGGCACTATTTCTGTCGGTCTGTGGTTCTTCACCATCGGCGAAATGCCGCTTGGTACCAACATGACCTTGATCTACACCACCCCGCTATTTATGGCGGCCAATTTCATCATTCTGGCTTTTATTAAAAAGGAATCAGCCCCCTGGGGTGTTATTCTGGCTATCCTTTTTGGCTTTGCGGGTGTTTCCACCGTGCTTCAGCCCACGTTTGATGAAGGCTACCTCATCCCCGCATTGATTTGTCTTTTTGTTGCCTTCATTGACTTGGTTGTTTACTGGCAAATTAAAGAATTGGGCAATCTCAAGGAGCCTTCCTGGCGCATCGTGTTTTACTTTTCCATGTTCGGTGCGGTTTTCGGCGTATTGGGAAGTTATATTTTTGAAGACGGCATGCATATGCCGACGCTGGAGTCCGGTGCCTACTTGGTCGGCATGGGCATCTGCGCTACCCTGGGCCAAATTTGTACCACCCGCTCTTACGCTTACGGCAACATGCTCTTGAGTTCTTGCCTTGGCTTTTCCGCCATTCCCTTCTCGGCCCTGGTCAGTTTCGCCCTCTTTAGTGAAACGGTCACCATGTTGGGCTTAGTCGGCATGGCCATGATTATTATTTCCGGCGTTTGCGCTACTATTTACACTAAACGGACGGAAGCGGCGAACAAAGCTCGCAAGGCCGCTGCTTCTTAAACTTTTCTATCAATCATGAGGTTAAAAATGGATAAGAAAGAACCCCAAAAGGAACAAACCGTCCAACAACAGGAACCGAATGTTTGGGTTTGTGACGCTGTGGCCGTCACGCACTGTGACGTGAGCGACAAGGGTGTGGTTTACACAGTGACCTGGACGGACTTCATGGGCCTGCAACACTCCGCCAAGGTTAAGCGCGAAGATTGCTATTTTGACTTTGCGAATGTTTTAAAGACGCTGGTCAAGGGCGGCTATCGCTACAACACCATGATTGCCCAAGCTCCGGCTATCATTCAACAACGCCTCACGGCTTTCCGTCCGACACAAGAAAGCGTGAAAAAAGCCATAGAAGCGATGAAGAAATAATCTCAAAACCTCTTAACGTTTTGTGCCCGGGCGAAGTCATCACGGCTTCGCCATTTTTGTAAATGAAGAATTCAATCCTTACCTTTATTTAGTGAAAAGCACGTAGATGGCGGTAAATTTTCAACCTTAATTACCGCTTTTTACTTAGAAAATTCAATCACGCACTTCACAAGCCTGATTTATATTGGAGAAAGTAAACTTTTGTGAAAGGAATGCCGATGAATGAATCCATTTTTTCTACTGTGAGTGCGGTTCCCGATGATCCCATCTTAAGTCTTACAGGTAAATTTCTTGCCGATCCCCGCGACTGTAAGGTCAATCTTGGTGTCGGAATGTATTTGGATGAAAACGGCGTCACGCCGGTTCTTGATGTCGTCCGTGAAGCTGAACTAGCCATTGCCGCAGAACACCGCCCCCACACTTATATTCCTCAAACAGGTCTTCCCCTCTACGACCGATTGGTTCAGGAACTGATTTTCGGGAAAGATAGTGAGATCGTTTCCTCCAAACGCGCCTGCACCGTGCAAACGCTCGGTGGCACAGGAGCCCTTAAACTCGGTGTTGATTTAATGCATTGGGCCTGCGGTCTTAATGTCGGAGCGACTTCAAAGCCCACTTGGACCAATCACAATGACATTCTTCGGCTTGCCGGCTATTCCGTGACGGGTTACCGCTATTACGATGCATCAAGCAACAGCGTGGACTTTTGCGCAATGGCACAAGACTTAAAGGCATTGCCTGAAAAAACACTCGTTATTTTGCACGCCTGCTGCCACAACCCGACGGGCTATGACTTGTCCGTTGATCAATGGATGGAAGTCATAGACATTTGCCGCGCCCGTCACCTGATCCCGTTTTTGGACATGGCCTATCAGGGATTTAAAAAAGGCTTGGACGAGGATGCTCAAACCATCCGCCTTTTTGCAGACTCAGGACTTAATTTCCTGGCGGCTTCCTCATTTTCCAAATCGTTTAATCTCTATGGAGAAAGAATCGGCGCTTTGACAGTCGTGACGCAATCTGAAGATGAAGCCCTACGGGTCACCACTCATCTAAAAACCTGCGCACGGGCCAATTACTCCAATCCGCCGACGTTCGGAGGCCGCATTGTAGAAAGCGTCTTAGCGGATCCTGAAAAATTTAAGCGTTGGGAATCGGAATTGGCCGACATGAGAAACCGCATTCTTTCGATGCGACAAGCTCTAGCCGATGAAATGAAAGCCATTGGTGCTAAGCGGGATTTTTCATTTGTGACACAACAAGCCGGTATGTTCTCGTTTACGGGACTAACGCCTGAGCAAGTTGATCGTCTCGCCACTGAATTTGGAATTTATGCGGTGAGAAATGGACGGATCTGCGTTTGCGGATTAAATGAAAAGAATGTGAAGTACGTGGCAAGTAGTTTTGCTTCTGTTCTCTAAATAGTCATCATTCAGTCATTTTTTCAAATCGGCGATTTTCGGTTGAAAGTCGCCGATTTTGCGTTTGATCAAAATTTAAAATTGTCGACTTTTTTTTATAAATAACTTTTTCGTTTTTTTATAGAAGAATCAAAATGTTATTGATTGGTAATGCAAAATTATTAAGGGTTAATACTAAATACCGATTTTCTTGATGGTTATTTTTTGTTTTGAGAAAATTCCAAGTCACAATTTTTTAAGTTAAAGATAGGGATAATTATGCGATATACCCCCCCCCAATTTTTAAGTCCTAAATATCCACTGACCATAGCTGTGCTAGCGTGTTTTGCGGTAACAAGTGATGCTCAAGACTTTAACTATATCGGAGATGTTAATATACACGGCAACCCCAATCAGGGTATTTCTAACGGTACTTATGACAACATAAACGTTCAAATCACAGGTGTTTCAAGTGGTTACTATACAGATACGACTGAAGCCGTAGTTATTCAAAAAAATACCTTAACGGCCACAAAAACGGTTTCTATTGTAAACACAGCTCAACACGACAACATAGACAATAATGGTGCTGTTTACGCAAGAGACAGTGCCACCATCAACTTTAAGGATCTTGACTCTATTTACATTGCCTCAATTGGAGGACAAGAAGGTCGAAACGACAGCACAGCAATCAGCGCTAAAACGCCATATAAAGGAGGAATATCGGGTTTATTTGATACATATACTCAGAATAATAATGTAACAATATCAGGTAAATCCGTTCAGATAATTGGTTCAATAGATGTCACAACCACCATGTTCCATAAAGGAACTAATAAGGTAACGGTTGAACTTTCAAACAAGGATTCATTTTGGTTTGGCAGTGCGATTGGAGAAGGTAATGATTCAATTGTTGACTTGACACTCAAAAATGGTGCCACATGGATTTTTAATGCTTCTGGTTCACTACTCAGCGGTAATGGTAAATTAAGCAATTTAACACTTGAAGATGGCGTCGTAATGCTTGCAGATGATCAGATCTGGAAGACTTACGAAGAAACAATTATCAAAAATACGAATTACAACCTTTCCAACTATAGAAATAAAGATGCTGTTTACGCTACAGTTAAACTGGATAATCTCAAGGGTAGTGGTGGAACTTTTGTAATGGACTTAAATTGGCTCTCTAATCAAGGGCAGAAAACGTACGCTAACGACGGAACCAGTGACTTCATTCAGATCGGTTCTGCTGAAAATGGTTCTAGGCAAGTCGTTCAATTCGATGCTTCCAAAGCTCATCTTGATGAAATGAACTTAGGGGATAAACTTTACTTCGCAAGTGTTGAAAAAGGAGATACTACCTTCACAACAAATGCCGATGGAGAAGTAAATAACTCTAGTGAGTTGTATACGCTCAATTACAGTACAAAAAGCGAAACTGACTTAGAAAACGATAAGACCTATTGGTACTTAACCAAATCACTGGGTCATACCAATGAAAATATTAATTTTTTACACAACGCAACTCTGGCTTCCTACTCTTTGGTTACGGATCTAGATCGTTTCCATGAACGCAGAGGAGAAACCCGTCATAAAGGAACGAATACAGATGGCCTTTGGGTTCGTTACCGTTTCTCCAATATTGGATACACTAACGAGTTTGACACGGATAAACATATGATTCAAATAGGCTACGACAAAGACGTTTCTACGACTGGGAGTCGGAAAATCGTTGGAGTAGCTTTCGACTACACTCAGGCTGATACTGATTTAAATGGTATTTCTGGAAGCGGAAACAATGACGTATATGGTTTGAATTTTTACTACTCTGTTCTGAGCGATTGTGGTGGATATGCAGACTTTAATGCAAAGATTGGTCGAATCGGTAGTGATTATGATTTAAACAACAACCAGAATGCAAGTATTGGAAGTTCATTCTGGCAAACCTATTACGGTTTAAGTGCTGAAGTAGGATACAAGTACCAACTCAACAATAATCTTTTTATTGAACCTCAAACCCAACTGCAGATCGTACGCATTGAAGGCAATAATTTCACAACTGATGGGGGTATTAAAGCAAATATCGGTGATATCAATAGCATCATTGGTAGGCTTGGATTCCGAAGTGGAATGACCATTAACTCCGGAGAAAATTCTTCTAATGGTTCAATCTACATCATGGGAGACGTTATGCATGAATTCAAGGGAGATTACTCTTTTGATGCCATCGGTCGTACCACTGCCTATCGAAATGAAAACTCAGGATCCGATACCTGGTATGACTTAGGTATCGGCACTGACATAACTTTAAGCGAAAATTCCAAAATATGGCTCAGTTCAAAGTGTATTTTCGGTGGAGAATTTGACAATAGTTGGCAACTCAATGCTGGAATAAGATATTCCTTCTAGCAACTTTTATAAAACCTTTCCAAAGTGCTAATTGCCCATTAGTTAGCCTACTTTGGGAAGGTCAATGGTTTGTTTCAAGAACAAAATTAAAAAAATTACAGTGTTAATCATAATAAACCCAATTATCCATTAGACCTAAAACGGACTTTTAAAGTACCTTTTACCTAATGGGATTCTATTAAGGTTAAATCTTTTAACCTATTGATATTACAATAAGATTTTTTTTTAAAGTGCCTGCAGATGCTATAAATAACCACTTCAGGCTATCAAAATTAGCTTTTCCAACGCTGACATAGGGTAGTTTGACTCTTTGGACACAATTTCTTGAGGCTATTCACTTGAGAAATCCGCTGACTTGATGTTCCTTATCGCACTTCATTGAACCCTACCGTCCCGAAGGTTGATGCCGATAGCGACATTAGCGTGATCGGTCGAGTCGGTCTCAGAGCAGGTAAGGCATTTGAGTCCTCCGATTATGTCGGTGAACTCTACGCCCGCGCCGATGTCTTGCATCAGTTCACGGATGGTCAAGATGCTCAGTTTAGCGACCTCAGCAACAAGGTGGGCGTCACCTGGGGTGACAAAGACACCTGGTCGACATTCGGTGTCGGTGGCTACTTGAACTGGAAAGACAACATGTCCTTCCAAGTCGATATTGAAAGAACGGCCGGCGGCGAAACAATTGACACATGGCTTGTGTCCGGACGTGTCAATTACCTCTTCTAGTCGTTTCACTTCTTAACCACCAATCGGCAAGCCTAAAAACTTGCCGATTGTGTTTTGAAGAATGCTTTTCATTCACACTCTCGATTATTAGTTTAACTTCTCAAACCAATCTCAATACCAATTGAATGTGACATAATTCGCTGTCACATCATGGCTCGATGATAAACCGTCGGCTTTTCTCTTTTATCGTGTTGATTTGATTGCTAATCGTGATTATCCATGGCCATCGAATTTGAAAAGAAATCACTTGCGCATCCGGAGGGCGACGCCATTAAAAGGCGTGGCTTTTCTTTTTTCGTGGCCGCCTTTTGTTTAATCACCTGTTTTGTCACTGCCGCAACCGCCATTCCGATGATGGCCTACTGGGTGCAAGACCTCAAGCTTTCCTCTTCCGAAGTGGCCATGAGCGTTGTCAGTTACTTCGCGGGCTGCGTTCTCACGCTTATTCTTTTTGCGCGTCTTTCTAACTTTTTAGGCAGAAAGCCCGTTGTCATCGCTGCACTTGCGTTTGGCGCCATTGCCTGTTACTTATTTTCTGTCGGACAATCAGCAAGCGATCTTTATATTGGACGCTTTCTTCAGGGACTGTCTTGTGGCCTGGCAACCAGCGCCTGCATGTCCTGGGTCGTTGATACGGCACCGCCTGCCCGAGCTTGGCTAGGCACAGCCATGACGTCGGCCGGGCCCAACATTGGCCTATCGCTTGGAACGCTTCTCACGGGACTTATCATTGAGTACAACGTCCTCAACCCAGCACTTCTCTTTGATGCCTGCGTGGCGCTGCTTATTTTCTGCATTGTCTTGGCTGTCTTAGGCACCGAAACCATGAGACTAGGAACCGAAAGTATCGGTCAAGTACTCATTCCTAAAATCGCCATCCCCGCTCGTTTAAGACGCCTCTTTATTTTGAGCATCACCGCTTTTATCGGTACGTGGGGCGTAAGCAGTTTCTTTCAAGGCTTCTCCGCTCAATTTGCTCAAATCGTATTTGGAGAAAGCAGTGTTTTACTTGCAGCGATCACGTACTTGCTTTTGATTATTCCGATCGCCGTTTTCGGATTGATAAGCAGGCGCTTTAATCCGAGTAAAACACTTTTGCTCATGAGCACAGGTTTTCTCTTTGGGGCGGGAGGTGTTTTCCTAACGCTTGATATGCAGTCCCCTGCACTATTTATGATTTTTGTCGTTATTTGCGGCGCCGCGCAAGGCGGCACTTGCTGCAGCGGACTAAAACTATTACTCATGGACGCCACGTTGCGTGAACGCGCTGGTCTCATTTCTGCCCTTTATCTAGGAGCCTACGTGGGATCCGGCATTCCCAATTTCTCCATCGGTCAATTGGCCAAAGACGTTTCCATGACAACCATTGCAAACGGATTTTGTCTTTGGATTGTCGTCATGTGGCTCATCATCGTGCTGACTTTTGTCTTGATAAAAAGAAAGCCCAGCGAAACTGAAAAGAAACGCTTCTGATTTGGGTACCTTTCTGACCTTTTACACTCCCCTCTACAAGTGTTCTGGGTTAAAATAGCACCCTGTTTTGAAGCTTGATTTTTAAAAGAATTTTTATGATTACCGATAACGACGTTCATCAATGCCGACTGCAGACCATCCGTGATGTCATCCGTTATGCGATGACGCAGTTTGAGATCAATAATATTTTCTGCGGTCATGGCTGCGCTGACACATACGAAGAAGCTTACTTCTTAGTATTGCGCTCTTTAAAGCTTAACTTCGAGGACTCGGATCGTTTCTGGGACGCCCGCGTTTCCAATGCCGAACTCAAGATGCTTTTAGAGCGCATCGAAAAGCGTGCTGTTGAAAAAATCCCGACACCTTACCTTTTGCAGGAAGCTTGGTTAATTGACCATCCCTTCTTTTGCGATGAACGCGTGATTATTCCCCGCTCATACATTGCCGAACTCTTAAAAGACGAGTTGGCACCGTGGGTTTCTAATCCAGAAAACGTCACGCGCGTGCTTGATTTATGCACGGGCTCGGGTTGCCTGGGCATTATCGCAGCCGAAGTCTTCCCCAATGCGAAGGTTGACTGCGTGGATATCAGCCAGGATGCACTCGATGTTGCCAAAATCAATGTTGAACGCTACGGCATGCAGGATCGAATCGAACTCATTAAGAGTGATCTTTTCAATGAATTGGATGACCGTCAGTACGATGTGATCATTAGCAATCCTCCCTATGTCACTCAAGAAGCAATGGATAACCTCCCCGGTGAATACCGTCACGAACCGGCTTTAGCTTTAGGGGCTGGAGACGACGGCCTGGATATCGTGCGCCGCCTGATGACGGATTCAAAAGCTCATCTCACGAACCGCGGTGTCATGGTGGTTGAAGTGGGTGATGGAAAAGACGCCTGTGAAGCGGCTTATCCCAAAGTGCCCTTTACATGGTTAGCCACTGAAAACGAAGATGCAATGGTCTATCTTTTGCGAAAGGATGAACTTCCGTAATGCTTAGACTTCAAGACGTCAGTCTCATGCGAGGCGTGCGAGTGCTGTATTCGCACGCCACACTTTTGGCCAATCCCGGCGAAAGAATCGGACTCGTGGGCGAAAACGGCTGTGGAAAATCAAGTCTGCTCGCTGCGATTTTAGGCGAAGTCCCCCTTGAAGCCGGTGAGATCAGCGCCCCGGCTCTTGAAAACATCGGTCACGTTGCTCAAGACATTGACACGGTCGATGAAGTCGCTATTGACTGGGTGCTCTCAGGCCACGCTCCCCTCATGGCAGCCCAAAAAGCCTTGGCTGAAGCTAAAGACGATATGAGTGTTGCCAGCGCGCACGCAACCTTGGCCGAACTCAACGAAGGCGCGATCACGGCGCAGGCCAAGATCATCCTGCACGGTTTGGGTTTTACCGAAGAGATGACCACCCATCACGTCAAGGATTTCTCAGGCGGCTGGCGAAACCGTTTGGCTTTGGCGCGCGCGCTCATGTGTCCTGCAGAGCTCCTGCTACTTGACGAACCGACCAACCACCTGGACTTAGATAGCGTCATTTGGCTTGAAGCGTGGTTAAAACGCCAGCATGCGACCACGGTTATCATCAGCCACGACCGTGAGTTCCTGGATCGCTCCGTTAACACCATTTGGAGCATTGAAGACAATACGATTCGCCGCTATGCGGGTAACTACAGCGCCTTTGAAGCTTTGCGGGTAGAAAGACTTCGCGCTCAGGACGCTGCCGCTAAAGCCTATGAGCGCGAAAGCGCCCACCTTCAAAGTTTTATTGACCGATTCCGATATAAAGCAACGAAAGCCCGCCAAGCGCAATCCCGCATCAAAATGCTTGAGCGCTTAAAGGCGGTCGAACCGGTGCGCGCCACCCGTGAATGGCGTTTTGAATTCTTAAAGCCTGAACGCCTGCCGGAGCATTTGGTAGAAGCTCAATCCGTCGCCTTGGGATATGGAGAGAAGGAAATTTTGCATGACGTGAAATTTTCCATCCGTGCCGGTGAGCGAATCGGTGTATTGGGTGTCAATGGAGCCGGCAAATCCACCTTGATTAAAGGGATTTGCAAGGAACTCACCCCCATGGCGGGTGAATTCCGATTCGGACAAGGTCTTCAAATCGGCTACTTTGCCCAGCATCAGCTTGAACAATTGCGAGGCGATGAAACTCCCCTTCAACATCTTCGCCGCAAAGCACCCGATGAACGAGAACAGGTACTGCGCGACTTCCTTGGACGGTTTAAATTCAGCGGTGAGATGGTCAACGCACTGGTTAAACCGTTTTCGGGCGGAGAAAAAGCTCGTCTGGCCTTGGCCCTTTTGGCTTGGGATAAACCGAATCTGATTGTGCTTGACGAACCCACCAATCACTTGGATATGCAAACGCGTGAAGCGTTAACGATGGCGCTTTCCTCCTTTGAGGGCTCAGTCCTACTTGTTTCCCACGACAGACACCTTTTAGCCGCCACAACTGAACGGCTGATGCTCGTTCATGAGGGTAAAGTCAGTGAGTTTGACGGGGACCTTGATGATTACGCCAAGCTCGTTCTCGAAACACGCAAAGCTTCCCTTTCTGCTGAAAAAGCCAAAAGTGAAACGACATCCTCCTCGCCCAACAAGCGGGAAACCAGACAACAGGCCGCGCTTGAGCGTCAACGCATTGCCAATTTAAAGAAACCTTTACAAAAAGAACTGGCACAAGTTGAAAAGAAGTTGGAGCCGCTTTCATCAGAACTTAAAGCTTTGGATGCAAAGCTTGCCGACAGTGGCTTTTACACTCAAGGCGATCAGGATGAAGTGGCCGCCGCGCTCAAGCGCCGCGGAGAGTTAAGCGTTGAGGTCGAGGCACTTGAAGCCCGATGGCTTGAACTATCCGAGGCTATTGAAGCAGTGGTTTAACAAATTCCCTATTTATTTAATTTTGCATAAAAAAATGAAACAACAACGTACGATCAAGGCTCTTGCTCCCGTTCAATGTCCGGAGCATCCCTTCGCGCGCGTGCTCGTGCTTTTCATGAGTCTGGCTGTTTTTGCCTTACTGATTTGCGCACTCAATTTTGTTTTCCGCGAACTTTACATGGATGTCTTTATCACTCAAACCGCTTTGGATAAAGTAGTGGTTAAAGATGAATACATCGATATTTGGATGGTCGGACTTCGATATGACGCGAAGCTTGCTTACTATCTGATGCTGCCGGGTATTGTTGTCTCGCTTTTGGGAGCCTTGGGACCGGCCTTTTTCAGATTATGCTTAAAGATCATTGGTGTTTGGGTAACGTTGAGCGCTGCTTGGCTGATGGCAAGCACCTGCGCCAATATCCATGTTTTAGGTGCAACCGGATTGCCGCTTAACGCGGCCCAAGTCGATCTCTTTTTCAACGCTCCGTTTGCCAACCTTGCGGCTTATTCAAATTCCTACCCGATTTTCTTTGATACCGTCATGACGCTCTTTGTCACAGGTTTGTTTTTAGGCCTTTGGCATCGACTGACGACGATTTTCAGCACCTCGGGATTGTGGAGTCACGTGAACATAATTAATTGGCTCATTTGCCTGTGTTGCTTTTTCGGTTTGGTGTGGACTTCCGCTCAAACGAGCGTCACCTCCATGGATCCTCTCACAGCGGCTCAAGCCAAAATCAGCAAAATCCCGATGGTGAACTATATTGTGATGAATGCTCCGATGAGTATCCATTATTCAGATTCTCACGCAATGCTGGGCGACACTGCCAAATAATCACCTTTTAACGGCGCCGTAAAAATCACGGCGCCTTCTTGTAACCAAGCTTTGATAATCCCTCGTCTAAAAGGCCTTTTCGCTAAAATGTCGAAAACAATAGACTTTGACCGAAAAATGAGCTTTGTCCCAAAAATACATCGTCCAGACTCTCCTCTAGGACGATTTTTATTGCTTTTATGTCAATGTTTTGTCTTGGTGGGCCTTGCCATTGTTTTTATGGCGGCCATCCGAGAACTTTACTTCTGGCTGATCGTCGTCAGGGAAGTCCCCGCAGAGATGATCCAAAGTGATGATGTTTGGAGAATGCGGTATTTAGGCTTGCGATTTGATGCCCGAAGCGGGGCCATTTTGGCCATTATTCCCCTTCTGGCTTGCCTCTTTCTTTTCTACTTCAAGGCAACCTGGAAGCTTTTAATTAAGTTTTTGACGGTCTGGAGCATCTTTGCCTTTTTCGCTGTCGTTTTGCTCTCGGTCTGTAACTTTCACTACATCCAGACATTTCAAACCGCTATCGACATCTTCGTTTTCAACTTCCTACACGAAGAGCCTCAGGCTGTCATGACCACGGTGTGGCAGGATTATCCGATCATCTCAAATTCATTGGGTGTCATCGCGGTAACCGTTTCCCTTTTCTGGTTATGGAAAAAAATCTTTGTTCGATTAAGTGCTTGCGCGCTTTGGGATACGCTCTCAACCATTAAAGCCATTGCGCTTATCGTGGTCGGTGTCATTGCTTTTGTCTTTCTTGCCCGTGGGTCTCTTACTTCACGCTATCCTTTAAGACGCAATAATGCGCAGGTCTCGGTTGTCAAACAAATCAATGAGTTGGTTTTAAACGCTCCGATGGCGCTTTACTACGCGGCGCAGGACCGTAAACACTCTATGAAATTTGAACCGGCCTCACTCAAGCGCGGTGAAAAACTTATGCAGGCCGCTCAGATCAGTTCCCTGACTCAATCAACACCGGTTAACACTCAATTGGCCCAGATCAAGCCTCACGTTGCTTTCTTCATCATGGAAAGCATGGGTTTTAACATGATGAGTTATGACGAGCCAGGCAAAGTGGATTTGATGGGTGCCCTTCGTCCTCATTTTAAGTCTGACTACGTTTTTGAACGTTTTACGTCAGCCGATCTGCACACCATTCAATCGGTCGCTCAGCTCCTATTCTTAAGTCCGGTCTCTCAGGTGAGCACTTCCTCAATTCGAAATGTTCCCCTGCCCGGCACGCCTTTTGAGGTTTATAAAAAAGCGGGCTACCGAACTGTTTTTGTCACATCCGGTACAACAGCATGGGAAAACATGGACGAGTATCTGCCCCTGCAGCATGTTGATGAAGTCTATGATCAAACCCACCTGATGGACGCCTTCGGTTTATCCTCAACAACCGAGTGGGGCGTAGCCGACCACTATGCTTTCAAGTTCGCTGAGGATTTGATAAAGAAATCCGATAAGCCCGTTTTCATGGTGGTGCTTTCCACCTCCAACCATCCGCCCTACCATGTTCCAGAAGGCTATACTCCCAAACCCATCACGGTGCCAGAAGTGATTAATCGTCATTACAACCACGACGATTACGCGCAATCGCTTCTGACCATCATGCAAACGTATCAGTCGAGTGCCGATGCATTGGGGCAAACCATTTCCGCTCTTAAATCCATCAAAAATCGAGCGATGGTGATTGGAGCCACGGCCGACCATCGGATGCTCGGCATGAAGCCCATTGTGACCGATGGCCCCTTTAAGGACGTCGCCGTCCCCTTCTATGTGTGGGCATCAGACGATGTTAAAAAGGCCGTTGACATTCATTTCGATCAAAAACGCGTAGGATCACACAAAGACATTTTCCCGACGCTCTACGCCTTAAGTCTTTCGGATGCCACGTATCGCACCGTGGGTGGGCGAAACCTCTTGGCCGCCGTTGACGATCCTCAAAGGGCATTCGGCTACAACATCTCTTTGTGGATAAATGAAAAAGGTGTCTACAGTCTGAAAGGACCCATCCTGTTTTACCCATGGGCTGATGACAAAACTGACTTTTTAACCGACTACACAAAGATGCGTCAAGCCACTGAGGCGGAGAAAAAGCGGATCGAAGCCTACCGCCAGCTCGATATGTGGCAGCTCAATGAGCGGGCTTGCGGAACAAAATAAAAGAAAATCACAGGTTGATGCCTAAACAAAGCATCAATCTGTTTCTTTTTTAGCGACGGTGCTAAATTAGCAACATCAACAATTTCCTCAAGGAACGATCATGTCCGACAGTCTTCATCCTGACATTCCTGCCATTGACCAAAATGTTTTCTCTGCCATGCAAAGCCTAAAAGAGCTTTCAAAGATTCAAAAAGCTTTGGATATTGCCCAAAAACAAACGGATCAGGCAATGGCAGAGCAAGTGGAGATTTGTGAAATTCCATCGCCGACCTTCCACGAAGAAAAAAGAGCCCAAGAGATCGCCCGCCGCATGAAAGCATACGGTTTAACGGATGTCTCCATTGACGCCATCGGCAACGTGGTCGGTGTGCGCAAAGGCAACGGCCACGGCCCGGTGTTAGTGATCGATGCTCACATGGATACTGTCTTTCCAGAAGGCACGGATGTCACGGTTCGTCGCGAAGATGATACGTACTACGCTCCGGGTATCGGAGACAACACCAGCGGTGTTCGTGCCTTGCTGCAGTTGATCCGCTGCTTTAACGAAGCCGATATTCAAACACAAGGCGACATCATTTTTGTAGGCACCGTGGGAGAAGAAGGCAACGGCGATATTCGTGGAGCCAAATTTATTTGCAATGGCGACAGACACATTGACGGCTATATGGCCATCGATTCCTTTACGGCCGGCGTCGTTGTGATGGGCGGCGTAGGCTGCCACCGTTGGCGCGTTGGCATTAGCGGTCCCGGCGGTCACAGTTTCATGGACTTTGGAAAAATCCCGAGCGCCATTCATGCCATGTGCCACGCAGGCCACCTGATTGATCAGTTAACGCCGCCGAGCGAGCCCTACACCACCTTCAATATCGGAACAATTAAAGGCGGCACGTCTGTGAATACTATTGCCCCGTACTGTGAAGTTGATGTTGATATCAGAAGTATTTCTAATGATGAACTCTTAAAACTTGAAGCTCAGATCTTCCAAGCTTTTGAAGAAGGCGTGGCTAAAGAAAACAAACGCTGGAGCATTACCGATCCCGAAAGAATGCTCAAGCTCACTAAAACACAAATCGGCGATCGACCGGCCGGAGCCCGTCCCGATGATTGCCCCGTTATACAAACGGCTCTTTGCGCACAAAAACTTTTGGGGATTGAATTGACGCAATTTTGCCCGTCAGCGACCGATGCCAATGCCCCCATCAGCAAAAATATTCCTTCAGCCTGTTTGGGTTCGGGCGGATTATCCGAAAAATTCCACTCGTTGGATGAATACTTTGTGGCTCAAGACATCCTTCAAGGGCCGCAGTTAGTCTTATTGGCCGCTTGCGCATTAGTGGGAGCGGAAGATCAAGAACCTTTATTGCCAATTATTAAATAACCAAAAGCGGGGACCTGTCCCCGCTTTCAGCTTATATTGCCGATTTTTTTATTGCTTGGAAGCTTCTGCTTTAAGATCGGGCTCTGCCTGAGCAGGAGCTTGAGCCGGCTCTTCTTTTTCTTCGACCCATTCCGGAAACCAAGCGTCCGGATCATCCACTTCTTTACCCCAGCCCATAATAATCGCGGCGGCCACCACAATGACAAAAAGAATGTTTAAGAATAAACGGATACCCTTTTTTACCTTGGTCATATCGGCCATGATTTATTCCTCATCCTCAAGATTGTCAACGGGAGGGGTTTCATCGGGGGCAAGGCCAGCAAAATAGTGCGCCCAACCGCTCATAAATGCATAGTATTCTTTGCGTGAAATGCTTTCACGGCCTTCTTGCGGTGCACGCGCATGCTCCAAGAAAGCACGTAAAAAACGCTGAAGGGCAAATTCAATCACATCCCCTTCAACATTGACTTCATGACGCGATAAATGTTCTCGAATGGGATCGCCCGCCCAATGCACTTTGCGGTTAACACGTTTATCACGTACTTTGCCTTGGAAAATACCTAAGAGGTCAGAGTAAACATCTTGGGCTTGATCATGAAGATCAGCTGCTTCGGGATGATAGGGTTCATTGGCTTTAATCCATTCGCTTGTCGATACCGTAATGGCGAGCTCTTCAAGAAGCTCCATTACAATATCAGGATTACTCACATCAATGAGCGGCAACTCCTTTGCCGGTTTTGTCAGCTGACCGAATAAAGCCATTTTTAAGACGTCCTCAATTAATTATTTTCGTGCACGACACCTTCGGGCAAAGGCAAAACATTAATGCCTTCATCCAGAAGTTCCTCGGCATCTTCAAGCGTACAGCGACCGTGAATCGTACGCATAGGGGCCTTGCCCTGATGAACAGCCCGAGCTTCCTGCGCAAAGCGCTCACCCACATTTTCACTCCCCTTTAAGAGCTTACGGGCGGCGGTGTACATTTTGCTGCGAATTTCAGCCTCAAGCTCTTTTTCGGATATTTGGGTCTTCGCTTTATCTCTTGAAGCTAAAACATAGGAAGCTGTCGGAACGCGCTTGACGTTCGTCGTATCACAATAGGGGCAAGCCACGAGATGAGCCTTGATTTGTTCGTCCAAACTCTCGACCGAATCAAACCAACCCTCAAATTGATGACCGAATTCACAAACGCAATTAAAAACTTTCACAGCTATTGAGTGCACGGTTTAAACCGCACTATTTTAACGATTTCAAAGAAAGTCGGCGCCGTCTTAATTCAAAGAGACAGACAGCGGCGGCCGCGCCCACATTCAGCGACTCACAATCGTGTTCAATCGGAATATAAAGGCGCTGATCGGCGCAGGTAAGGGCTTCTTCGCTTAACCCCGGTCCCTCAGCCCCCATCATCCAGACGACATTTCCCTTTTCCCAATCGGCTGTCGCATAGAGATCAGATCCGCCTCGAGCATCAGCCGCTAAACGCTTGGCATCAAATGCACCGGCAAGCTCCCGCGGCTCAACATTTTCATAGATAGCCGCTGCAAAATGAGCACCCATGCCGGCGCGAAGCGCCTTGGGTGACCATAAGGCTGCCGTTTCACGATTGGCCACAATGGTTTTAACTCCTGCTGCGACGGCACTGCGAATAAGCGTACCGACGTTTCCCGGATCCTGCACGCCGTCCAAATAGAGCACATCCGTTTTTTGTGAAACGGGAAGCTCACGCTCAACAATAGCCACTTCAGCCATGATTCCCGCCCCGTGCTCCACAGGCGAAATCATGTCATAGAGACGGTTATCCAACACATAGCAGGGAACGCCTCCTCTGGCGTAGTTCTCAACAACATCACCCACTTCGTCACTGATGCCGCCGCTTCTTAGCAAAAGAGCTGCGGGCGTAATCCCTCTTTCTGCCATCGTCAGAAGAAGGTGAGCACCTTCAGCAAGTGTTGCCTTTTCCTTTTTTATGAAACGAGCGTTTTCGGCTAATTTTCGCCAACGCTTAAATTTCGGATTGGAATCACTTTGAATCAGTCGATAGTCCATCAATGACCTCTCTGACAGGAGCAAACGTTTTTCTATGAATGGGCGTAGGCCCATAAGCCTTCAGCGCTTTAATGTGTTCAGCTGTACCGTAACCCACATGATGCTCAAAGCCATATTGCGGATAAAGCTCGGCAATTTTGCACATATAACCATCACGGGTTGTTTTGGCAATAATGGAAGCCGCGGAAATCCACTCCACTTTATCATCGCCTTTGACTACCGCTTCAGACAGCCACTTCCACTTAGGCAACTTGTTTCCATCCACCTGAACAAAATCAGGTTCAACAGGAAGCTTTTCCACAGCCGACTTCATCGCTTCCAAGGTAGCCTGCAGGATATTGATTTTATCAATCACCTCAGGCCCCATCGCCGCCACAGACCAAGCCAGAGCCTTTTCTTTGATCTCTTCGGCGAGTTCATCACGCTTTTTCGCAGAAAGCTTTTTACTATCCCGCAATCCCTTAATCGGACGATTAGGATCTAAAATCACGGCTGCCGCGACAACGGGGCCTGCCAAACAGCCTCGCCCCACTTCATCAACGCCCGCAATCCTTGAGAATTGCTCCGGGGCAAATAAATCAAGATCGGATTCAGACATGGTTTAAGAACCGCAAACAGATGCAATGGCATCGCAAGCTAATTTCGGCGTATCACGCAATAAAGACTCATGCATAGCCGTAAAGCGATCCATCAGCCGACTGTCATCGCGTCTTTCATACTCATGCCACAGTGCATAAGCCAGTGTCTCAGCGCGGCAATAGTATTGAAGAATTTCAGGAACCAATCGTTCACCAGCCAAAATATTGGGCAGGCTCACAAAATCAATGATGCCTTTCTTTTGCATCAAAATACCGGTGATGCCGGGCATCGCATAACCCACCACCATCGGTCGTTTAAAGAGCGCCGCTTCTAGCGTAGCCGTACCGGAAGCAACCAAAATCGCATCGCTTGCCTGCATCACCGTATGGCTGTCAGAGCGGATAATCCGAGTGGCGGCTTTAGCTTTAGGGAAATTATTCAGAACGGCTTTAATCTGCTCTTCACGAGCTACATCAGCGGCCGG
Source organism: Parasutterella secunda (assembly GCF_023336895.1). Classification (GTDB taxonomy): domain Bacteria; phylum Pseudomonadota; class Gammaproteobacteria; order Burkholderiales; family Burkholderiaceae_F; genus Aphodousia; species Aphodousia faecalis. Next base: position 24,039 of record NZ_JAMBLT010000007.1, on the reverse strand, counting down.
CACCAAGAAAATGGATCGTTTGTCAAATTGAAGAACTTTTTCACAGGCTCCGAAAAAATGAGGTCCACACCAAGCCACTTCTGCTTGCCGCGAGCCGGGTAAAACAGCAAATACCGGCCCCAAGGCGTCCACACCCAGTTTTTCTCTCGCAGCATCTTTGTCGGGGTGCATCGGAATTTCCCGAGCCAAGGGATGACCGATATAGGTCGATTCAATCCCCGCTTCATCCATCAACTTCTTCTCAAAGGGAAAGATGAGCAGCATATGATCAACTGCCCGCTTAATCTGATGGATTCTTTCAGGACGCCAAGCCCAAATGGAAGGACAAACAAAATGAATGGTTTTGAGTCCTTCGGCCCTTAAATACTCTTCAATAGACAAGTTAAAGTCGGGCGCGTCCACGCCAATAAAGGCGCGTGGAGAAAGTTGAGCGACGCGGCGCTTCATCTCGCGCCTGAGCTTTAAAAGGGAAGGAAGCTTTTTGAGAACCTCGACGTAGCCTCTCACCGAAAGGACACTGCTGTGATGCCAAGGCTCAAGACCGGCGGCAATCATACGATCGCCCCCGATTCCCAGCATGTGCTCACCCGGGTAAAGAGAAGCCACCTGAGGCAGAACCAATGAGGCGATGAAGTCGCCGGAGGTTTCTCCGGCGAGCCAAACAATGTCTTTAGCCATCAGTGCATTAAGCCTTCGGGCGAATAATGCCGCGTTCACTCGTGGCGATGAAGTCACGCATGAGCTGAAGTTCACGGGCGACTTGCGGATTATTGGTAATCAACACGTCGAGCACTTTAATGGCTTCAGGAATGCGAAGACCGTCACGGTAAATGGTCTTATAGGCTGCCTTAAACGCATTAAGCGCTTTCAGGTCGTAACCCGCACGGCGCAGACCCACAACATTCAAACCATGGGGCTCGGCAGGATTGCCGTTACAGATCACAAAAGGCGGAACGTCCATCACCAAGATGGAACCGCCGCCCACCATGGCTCCTTCGCCGATACGGCAGAATTGGTGCACACCGGCTTGACCACCGATAATGGCACGGCTTGCCACAATGGAGTGACCGGCTAAACCGACGTTATTGGCCAAAATCGTATCGTCACCCACGATACAGTCGTGGGCAACGTGGACATTAGCCATAAAGAGATTGCGGTTGCCGACCACGGTAATGCCGTGATCCTGAACGGTCCCTGTGGCGATCGTCACGTGTTCACGAATCACGTTGTCATCGCCAATCACCAAACGAGTATCTTCGCCTTTGTACTTTTTATCCTGGGGCTCACAGCCGATACTGGCATTGGGGAAAATGCGGTTGCGTTCCCCGATTTCTGTATTTCCCGTGATATTGACATGGGAAATCAGTACCGTACCCGCACCGATCTTCACCTTCGGTCCGACAACGCAAAACGGTCCGACAACAACGTCATCGGCCAATTGAGCGGCAGGATCGACTAAAGAGAAATGATGAATTTTTGCCATGATGGCTCGCCTCTATTCAGTTAATCGTTACCGGTCAGAGTAATGCTTGAGACCGGCGTTTGACGTCATGCGTCAAAGAAACATTAATCCATCTTGCGGCGGGCGCACATCATCGTGGCCACACATGCAACTTGGTCATCAACCATGGCCGTCGCTTCAAACTTACCGATACCGGCGCGGTCCTTCAAGAAGTGGCAATGAATCTTCAATTGATCGCCGGGCTGTACGACTTTCTTAAAACGGGCATTATCGATGCCGGCAAAGAAGTAAAGCGAGCCGTCATTGCGCTGCTCTTCAGTCAAACGGGCCAAGGCCAACACGGCGCAGGCTTGAGCCATGGATTCAATAATCAAAACACCGGGCATGACCGGACATTCCGGGAAATGGCCTTGGAATTGCGGTTCATTGGCCGTGATGTTTTTGATGACAACAGCCGTCGTCAAGTCGTCCGACACACTTTCCACACGGTCAATCAACAAAAACGGATAACGGTGCGGAAGATATTTCATAATATCTTGAATGTTGTATTTCATTTTCTTATTTTTCCTTTTGGTTGTCTTCTAATTTTGCCAAAGCCGCTTCAAGCGCTCTCAAGCGCTTACGCATCTCAGGCAAATGTTTAATCATTACAGCTGAGCGTTCAAACTCACGATTGGGCATCGCAGGGAAAAAGCCCATCATAAGTTTCGTATCATCCGGATAAGAAATCACGGTCGTTGCCGGCCCGATGGTCGCTCCGCTCGGAATCTTGATATGGCCGTTGATATTGGCTGCGCCACCGACAGTAACATGGTCACCCAACGTGGTGGATCCTGCCATGCTGGCAGCGCCTGCCATCACACAGTGTTCGCCCAAGCGGCAGTTGTGCGCGATCTGAATTAAGTTATCAACTTTGCTGCCTTTGCCGATCACCGTGTCATCAAGCGCACCACGATCGACAGCGGTATTGGCACCGATTTCCACGTCATCTTCAATTCGAACACTACCGATTTGCGGAATCTTCACCCACTCGCCTTCAAAGGGAGCAAAACCAAAACCGTCGCCACCGATCACGCAACCCGACTGCAGCACACAACGCGCCCCGATCGTGCAGTGATGATCAACGGTGACATTGGGATGCAGGCGCGTATCGTCCCCGATGACAGAGCCGACTCCTACCACACTGTTGGCGCCAATCCAAGCGCGCGCTCCAACCACTGCGTGATCTTCGATAACAGCACCGGCATCCACACGGGCTGTCGGATCAACTTTAGCCGTCACGGCAACGGAGGCATGAGGATGAATGCCACTTGCAAATTGATTTTGAAGTTTTTCGACGACTTGCAAGGCAAAAGCAAACCAGGCATAAGGATTGGGGGTGATGACCATCGCGCGCGGCGTTTCATCACCGTAAATAGCTTCCTTATCTTCTTTGCGAAGCACAATGACGCCAGCCTGGCAGTCTTTGACTTCATGAATAAATTTCGGATTAGCCAAAAATGCCACTTCGTCGGGTTTGGCGTGGCTTAATGCGCCGATACTTCTGACAGCCACCCCTTCATAAGGGCCGACCAATTCTTGAGCAAGGCGTCCAGCGCATTGCTGGCGCACCGCTTCCACGAGAACAGCAATCGGATAAGCAGTTCTTTGTGTCATAACTTATTTCCCCAAAGCTTTAATGACCTGATCGGTGATATCCACGTTCGGACCGACATAAACGGCCTCTTGAACGATCAAGTCATATTTTCCCTTGCGGGCGATGTCGCGGATAATTTCATTGCTTCGCATCAAAATTGACTGCAATTCTTCATTTCTGCGACGGTTTAAGTCTTCACGCAATTCACGTTCACGACGTTGCAGCGACCGTTCACGATCAGCCAACTTACGCTCTTCGGCCATCCGCTCGGTGTTACTCATTTTAGAGGCGCGCTTTTGATATTTTTCAACGTCAGCCTTAAGCGCTTTGGCCGATACAGATAATGACTTTTCTCGGGAAGCGAACTCCTTTTCAAGTTTCACTTGAGCCGACTGCGCCGCGGCACTTTCTCGAAGAATACGATCCGGATTCACCACCCCTATCTTAGTATCAGCTAGTGCCGATTGGGCCATCATCGCCAATGAAAGAATCGAGGCAAGAGCCAATTTTTTCAGCATATTTTCATGTACTCCATGTACGCTCAAGGGAAAGGCGGTCTTTAAACCCCTTTCCCCAGTATTTTGCGAACCCTTCCGTAAAGGTGATCAGGCTATGTTAGAAGCCCGTACCGATTTGGAATTGGAAGCGTTCGACTTCGTCGCCATCCTTGTCGTTGAGCGGCGCCGCGATACTGAACTTCAACGGGCCTAACGGCGAAATCCAGGCTACACCGACACCGACTGAATAACGCAAGTCAGACAGAGAAATATTCATCTTGTCTTCAACACGACCATTCTGTCCATAAGAATCGCCCCAAACCCAACCGCCATCGAGGAAGGTAAACCAACGAAGCGTGCGGTCGGCACCCGGCAATGGCATCAACATTTCAATGGAGAAGTTCAAAGAAGCATTACCACCAGCGCTATCACCCTCTCCACCAGATGAATTATCCTTCGGACCTAAGCTGGAATTTTCGTAGCCACGGACACTGCCGATACCACCAGCATAGAAGTTCTTAAAGAACGGGTATTCTTTACCGCCCCAGCTATCCCCGTAGCCGATTTCACCGTTAAACGCCAAGGTTAAATCACGCGTGACCGGCCAGTAATGTTGTAACTGGTAGCTAGCACGATAGTATCGAAGATCAAGTACTGGAAGCGTGACTTCACCAGAAATTCGTTGATAGGTACCGCGGGTCGGTGCCAAAGCGTTATCACGGCTATCACGAGACCAACCGATCGTGGCCGCTACAGCGTGAGGCGAATCTCCGAAATCTTCTACATACTGACTATATCGTCTCGGGGCTCCTGTGCCTGCGTCAACGATCGTATTTTCCCACTTGGCGCCCAAGAACACACGGTCGTATTCGGTAAACGGAATACCCCAGCTCACAGCCGCACCGCGAGTTTCGTATTCAAGGTCATCGGCCAAATCGAGCTCATCCATATCGACTCGACGATCGTACAAGTCAATTGAGCGCGAGATGCCTTCCGGTGTCACGTACGGTTCAGTCAAAGAAACAGCATAAGTACGGGAGCTATCTGACGTATTGACTTCAGCACTTAACGCTTTACCGGTACCGAAAATGTTGTTTTGAGCAAAACCGGCCGACAAAATCACACCGTCACTTGTGGAGAAACCCGCACCCAAGCTAATGGAGCCTGTCGGACGTTCTTTCACAACCACTTCCAAATCAACCTGGTCACGTGTACCCGGAACCGGTTTCGGATCGACGGTCACCGAATCAAAGAAACCTAAACGGTCAATACGGTCACGGGAAAGCTTCACCTTGTCGCTGTCAAACCAGGCCGCTTCATACTGACGCACTTCACGACGAATCACTTCGTCTTGCGTCTTGCTGTTGCCGGAAATATTGACGTGACGGACATAAGCCCGACGACCCGGGTCAATCGTGTAGACAATCTTTGCTTCATTGTCACCGGTAACGACAGGATTCGGACGAGCCGAAGCAAACGCGTAGCCGATGCTCGAGAGCTTATCGGTAATGGCCGTAGAGGTACGGTTAATGACTTCAGCGTTGTAAATGGAGCCTGTCTCAACTTCAATTAATTGTTGAAGTTCGTCTTGCAGACCCAACATATCACCGGTCAACTCGACACCGGAGACGTGATACTGCTCGCCTTCGGTGACGTTGATCGTGATAAAGATATCTTGTTTATTCGGGGCGATGGAAACCTGGACGCTGTCAACTTTAAAGTCCAGATAACCGTTATTGAGGTAGTACGAGCGAATCGATTCAATGTCAGCGGCAAGTTTTTCACGTGAATAGAGGTTGCTCTTCGTGTACCAGCTCATCCAACCCGATGGCGTGAGCTGCATCTGTTCCTGCAACTCTTCGTCATCCATCACACGGTTGCCGACAAAGCGGATGGATTCAATACTGGCCGCCTCACCTTCATCGACCACAATGGACAGTCTCACGCGGTTGCGATCCAGAGGCGTCACCGTTGTCTTAACGTCCACCCCATAGTAGCCGCGGGCCAAATACTGGCGGCGCATTTCTTGGTCAGCTCGATCCAAAGTCGCATGGTCAAAAATTCGACCTTCAGCTAAACCGACATCCCGCAAGCTCTGTTCAATGGCGGAATGGTCAAAAGCGCGAATACCCTGAGTGCTGATGGATGCAACTGCCGGACGTTCCTGAACTTGAACAACCAACACATTGCCATCGCGCTGCAAGCGCACATCACGGAATAGACCTGATCCATATAACGCATGAATGGCCGTATTGCCTTTAGCGTCTGTGAATTCATCGCCCACCTGAAATGGCAAGTGCGAGAGCACCGTGCCGGGCTCAGTACGGGCGATACCTTCAATGCGGATATCTTTAATGACAAAATCAGAGGCTGCCGCAAAAGCGACACCTGCAATCGACATGAGCGCCGTCACCACCGAGGCGCGCAATAGGGAAGATTTCAAATGCATTTTTTATAACGATTTGCTCGGATGGCCTATTGTATCAGCCTTATAAAGTCATTGGAAAGGGCTAAAGCCCCCAATGCCAAAACAATCAACAGTCCCACTTTCTGGCCAGCCTGCATCGCCCACTCGGGCAAAGGCCGGCCTCTCAGAATTTCAACCAAATAATACAGGAGGTGTCCCCCGTCTAACAACGGTATCGGCAGTAAATTCAAAAGGCCCAAACTGACCGAAATCATAGCCAAAAAGGATAAATAAACGCGCCAGCCCATCTGGGCGGTTTTACCCGCATAATCGGCGATGGTCACGGGACCGGTGAGGTTTTTCGTGCTGGCCTCTCCTGTGATCATTTGAACCACAGCCTTATACGTTGTCTTTGTAATTGAAATGGTACGGTCAACGCCAGCCATTAACCCATCAACGGGACCTTTGGAGATCCAAATCAAATTGGGCTTAATTCCAACGTTCACGCCAATAACCGGGCGCTCAACGAGATTACCCTTGCCATCGTCAACGGCGCGAACCTCCGGTCGAACAATCACCTCACGAGCTTGCCCCTTTTCATTTTGAAGTACCAAACGAATAGGGGTTTGGTCTTTATCCTTGATGTAATTGACTAGCTCCTGCACGGACAAACCGTAACGGCCGTCCGCACTCAAGACAACATCGCCATCCTTAATGCCAGCCTGAGCCGCCGGAGAATCCTTTTGAATATTAAAAAGGACTGGATAACCGTACCAAAGATTAATGCCCAGCTGAGTAAAGGGACTGGTGCTGTCTTCATCAATTTTGATATCTTTTAAATCAAAATCAACGGTAAAACGGGTACCTCCCCGATCCAGAACCAAGGGAACATTGGATTCACCGATATGTTCCAAAATCGCCCAGTTGAAATCTTCCAAGCCTTCGATTTTCTTGTCACCGAAACTGACCACTTGGTCAAGACGCTGAATTTGAAGTTGCGCGGCTTGTGATTGAGCAACCGGCGTATCCATGACCGGACGAATTTCCGGCTGACCGCTCCAAGCCATAATGGCATAAAAAATAATGGCCAAAAGAATATTGGCTATGGGACCGGCCGCAACGATGGCAAAACGCTTATAAACGGATTGACGATTAAAAGCTCGGTGAGCTTCCGCAGGATCTACCACCATCCCCTCTTGGCGCTCGTCCAACATCGAAACGTAGCCACCCAAGGGTAACGCAGAAATGCACCACTCGGTTTTGTCTCTGCCCAAACGTTTACTGAAAAGCTTGGGACCGAAACCAAAACTAAAAGTAAGAACTTTTACACCGCACAGTCTCGCAACAAGATAGTGGCCGAGTTCGTGAAATGTAATCAAAATGCCGAGCGCAACGGCAAAGGCTAAAAGGGCCGTTACCATTGAGCGATCACCTCACGGGTTTTGATTCTGGCTTCACGGTCTGCTGCCAAAACTTCTTCCAAAGACTTTGGAGCCGTAAGAACCATACTGTCCATCATTTGACGGCAGCTTCGCGCGATATCAAGGAAACGAATTCTGCGATCCAAGAATGCCTCAACGGCAATTTCATTGGCAGCATTTAAAACGATACTCGCCGCCCCGCCCATGCGCAAAGCTTCATAGGCGTATCCCAATTGGGGAAAGCGTTGGATATCGGGCGCTTCAAAAGTCACACTGCCCAAAGCGGCGAAATCCACTCGCTTGGCAAAACCATCGAGACGCTCCGGCCACCCTAACGAGTAGGCAATGGGCGTACGCATATCGGGCGCCCCCATTTGTGCAAGGATGCAGCCGTCAGCATATTGAACCATTGAATGAATCAAACTTTGCGGATGAATCACCACATCAATGCGATCGGGCGGAAAACCAAAGAGCCAGGACGCTTCAATCACTTCCAGTCCCTTATTCATCAACGTGGCGCTGTCAACACTGATCTTGCGCCCCATATTCCAAGTCGGATGGGCAACAGCATCTTCGGGTGTCACCTCGGTTAAATCCATGCGCTTTCTAAAAGGGCCGCCCGAAGCCGTCAGAATAAGCCGCGCGTTTTTTCTGTCTTCGTCACTGGCCGAAGTCAAGCACTGAAAGATCGCATTGTGTTCACTGTCAACAGGTAACAGTTCTGCACCATGCTCTTTGATGCTCTTCATCAAAAGCGCTCCGCCGCACACAACACTTTCTTTATTGGCTAACAGCAAACGTTTCCCGGCTCGCGCAGCCGAAAAAGTCGGCGCTAATCCCGCCGCTCCGACAATGGCTAAAACCGCAACATCGACTTCAGGCAAAGCAGCCAATCGCACCAAATCCGATTCCCCTGCCCATACTTCAATGTCGGTCAGTCCTCGAGTTTTAAGCGAAGAGGCTAAAACATCTTTTTTAGACTCATCGGCCACAAGAGCGATTCGGGGGTGATGTGATTCACAAAGACGGACCAATTCCTCCACTCGGCTATTGGCTGTTAAAGCGAAAACTCGATAACGATCTTTATAGTGCGACAAGACATCAAGGGTCGATCCCCCGATCGACCCCGTTGCACCGAAAATGGCAATATTCTGCATAACGGTTATTTAATCCAATCTACTCAATTAGCCGATTGTTCCCGAGAGAATCAATACGGTCAAAAGAAAACCGGCCGGAAGTGTCGGCATCATGGCATCAAGACGGTCATAAAAGCCGCCGTGACCCGGTAATAAATTACTGGAATCTTTGATGCCTGCCTGACGCTTCAAAGCACTTTCAAACAAATCCCCCACAATCGAAAGGGAGACCAAAATGAAAGCGGCAACAATCCAGGCCACAACCCCCATGGACTCAACGATCACACCGGGAATAGTATTCATCCAAGAGAAGAACCAGGCAAAGATAAGCCCTAAAATCATCACGCTCAACATGCCTCCCGCAACACCTTCCCAACTCTTTTTGGGGCTGATAGCCGGAGACATGCGGTGTTTACCGAAAGCCATGCCGGTGAAGTAGGCCATGATGTCAGCCACCCAAACAATGGCCAAAAGTGAAATCACCATGGTGATGCCAAAAGAGGCGTACATGGCCACAAAAGCCAACCAAGCCGCTGGAGGAAAGAATACGCCAGTTACACCGACCACCACTTTATTGACGGGCAAACCGGTATTTCTGGCAAAGAAAACGCGGATGGAGATACCGACCCAAAGCAACGTGATGACGGCAAGGTACATCACAAAAATGCCCGAAAGGTTGGCATAGAGCATTTGGTACTCACGGGCAGCCTGATCGATCATCTGCAAATCGAGATAAGCCAGATAAGTGAGCCCTGAAATAGATCCGCCGACAAGAATAGCGATGACTGCGGAGACGGCTGAACTTAAACCTGCCAGTTTCAGCCACTCCCACTGAGCGAGGATAAATGCGACGGCCATCACTCCGGCAAATTCAACAGGTCCTAACCAGTATGAGCCGATCAAAATCAGCAGTAAAACAATAGCCGTAATCACACGTTGCTTCAGCATCGTCACTCTCCGTGGCCGAGGGCTTTAATTTGTTCTCCGGTCATGCCAAACCGACGTTCACGGCCGGCATACCAATCAAGGGCCTCTTTGAGATCATTCTCATCAAAGTCAGGCCATAAACGAGGCGAGGCGTAGAGCTCAGCATAAGCCGCCTGCCACAAAATAAAATTACTAATGCGCTGCTCGCCCCCTGTGCGGATCATCAAATCCACGGGCGGCGCCCAATCGAAAGCTAAATTAGCATCCACCAATGCCTCGGTCACCCGTTCAGGTTCTTGGGCAATGGAAGGATCCTTGCGCAAAATATTTCGGAAAGCTTCCACGATATCCCAGCGGCCGCCATAGTTGGCGCAAATGGTCAGTGTCATGGTCTCACCATGAGCGGTCATGGCTTCACTTTCTTTAATGCTTTCTTGAATGTCTTTGGAAAATGCAGAAAGGTCCCCTGCGACACGAAGCTTAACGCCGTTTTCCCGCATTGCCTGAGCTTCTTTTTTAAGAGCTGTGGCAAACAGTCCCATTAAAGCATTGACTTCGTCGGCAGGACGTTTCCAATTTTCGCTGCTGAAAGCAAAAAGGGACAGATACCGCACGCCGCTTTGGGCGGCAGCTTCGATAACGCGGCGTACACTTCGCACACCACGCCGGTGACCTTCTGCACGGGGCAGAAAACGGCGCTGAGCCCAGCGGCCGTTTCCATCCATAATAATGGCGACGTGGCAAGGTGCCCCGCCGCCTTTTTGATTAGTTTGACTCATCGGGGCGGTTGCTGATTAAACCGTCATCACTTCTTTTTCTTTTTCGGCCACGCACTTATCGATGGCAACCACAAAGTTATCCGTCAACTTTTGGATTTCTTTTTCGGCGCGGGATTCATCATCCTCAGAAATTTCCTTAGCCTTCGTCAACTTCTTGATCTGTTCGTTTGCGTCACGGCGCAAGTTGCGCACAGCCACCTTGGCTTCTTCACCCAAATGACGAACGACCTTCGTCAATTCGCGACGACGTTCTTCAGTAAGCGGAGGAAGCGGTACACGGATCAGCATGCCAGAAGTTGCCGGATTCAAACCCAAATCAGACGAACGGATAGCCTTTTCAATCGGAGCCACCATCGTCTTTTCCCAGGGCTGAACCGTCAGCGTGCGAGCATCGGCAACGCCTACTTGAGCAACTTGATTAATCGGGGTCATCGTACCGTAATAGTCGACCATCACGTGATCGAGCAAACCGGTAGATGCACGGCCCGTACGGATCTTGATGAAATCTTCACGCAAGGTTTCCACCGTACGATTCATCTTATATTCGGTTTGTTTTTGAATTTCACTGATTGACATAAAAATCACTCCGTTGACGATTAGCGTCTCTGGTTAAGGGTTGTAGACCAAGGTACCTTCTTCTTCACCGCGGCAAACTCGGGCAATAGAGCCCTTCTTGCGGATATTAAAGACCTTGATCGGCAGATTCTGTTCGCGGCACAAAGCGAAAGCCGTAGCATCCATCACTTTAAGATCACGCTTGATCACTTCATCGAACGTGATGGTCTTATAGAACGTAGCATCGGGCACTTTCTTCGGATCAGCCGAATAAATACCGTCCACCATCGTTGCCTTAAGCACAATGTCAGCGCCGATTTCAGCACCGCGCAAAGCGGCTGTTGTATCGGTAGTGAAGTAAGGATTGCCGGTACCGGCCGCAAAAATCACAATACGGCCCTTTTCTAAATGACGCAACGCTTTGCCACGAATATAGGATTCTGCGATTCGCTCGATATTCAAAGCGCTTTGTACTCGAGCTTCAACGCCATTTTTACGCAATGCATCCTGAAGAGCCAACGCATTCATCAACGTGGCGAGCATCCCCATGTGGTCGCCTTGGGTGCGCTCCATACCGGTTGAACCTAAAGCCACGCCGCGGAAAATGTTACCGCCGCCCACGACGATGCCGATCTGCACTCCCATGTCGTAAGCTTCTTTAATATCTTCAACCGTTGATTGAATCGTCTCACGATTGATACCGAAGGCATCCGGTCCCATTAAAGATTCACCGGAGAGCTTCAAAAGCACTCGCTTGTACTTTACAGGCGTTTGTTCCGTCATTTATAGAACTCCTGAAAATAATTGCTCAGTCATAAGCGCACAACAAAGTGCGCTTGCGACTTCATGGCCGCAGGCGCATCGTTACCTACGCGTTAGTGCCATTTTAATGAAAAGCCTTACGCTTGGCATGAATAAACGCAAGAAAAAGGTATTCTTTTCAAAAAAAATGACAAAAAAAGACTCCCGACTGATTTACCCCAATCAAGGGAAGCGGGAGTCTTTTATTTTTGTTCAAAAGTGCCCTAAATAATTAGGCCTTTTGAGCAGCAGCCATTTGTTCAGCCACTTCAGCAGCAAAGTCGGTTTGCTTCTTTTCAATGCCTTCGCCGACAACGAAGAGCACGAAGGAGGCAATGGAAGCACCGTTTTGCTTGAGCAATTCGGCAACGCTCATCTTATCGTTCTTAACGAACGGTTGAGACAAGAGCGTGACTTCCTTCAAATACTTTTGAACCGTACCTTCGGCGATGCGTTCGAGCATGGCTTCAGGCTTACCGGCTTCGCGAGCCTTTTCAACAGCCACGCGACGTTCAGTGGCCAAGAGTTCCGGATCAACACCGTTGGCGTCCAAGGCCTTCGGCTTCAAAGCGGCGATGTGCATGGCGATGTCGTGACCGACTTCGTCATTGCCGCCGATCATATCAACGAGCACACCGATCTTGGAGCCGCCGTGCACGTATTGATGAAGCTTGCCTTGAGCTTCAATGCGCTTGAAGCGACGGAAGGTCATGTTTTCACCGATCTTACCGACCAAGCCCGTGCGGATGGCTTCCAACGTTTGACCGTTGACTTCCAAAGCGCCCAAAGCAGCGATGTCAGCCGGGTTCTTTTCAGCAACCAAGCGAGCAGCGTCAGCAGCCATTTGTTGGAATTCAGGATTCTTGGCAACGAAGTCCGTTTCGGAGTTCACTTCGAAAATGGAACCGAGCTTGCCGTCTTCAGCAATGTAGATGCTCACGACACCTTCAGCAGCGATACGGGCGGCAGCCTTGCTAGCCTTGTTGCCAAGCTTGACGCGAAGAATTTCTTCTGCACGAGCCATGTCACCATCGGCTTCGGTCAAGGCCTTCTTGCATTCCATCATCGGAGCGTCGGTCTTGACGCGCAATTCTTTAACCATAGCGGCAGTAATAACGGCCATGTATTTCTCCAGTAGAGTTTGGTTTGTGAATTTCAAAAAGGGGCGAGGCATTGACTCAACTCCTCGCCCCGAAAAAGAAAACGCTATTGAAGTTTATTAGGCTTCTTCAGCAACTTCAACGAATTCTTCTTCACCGGCGACTTCCTTCAAGCCTTCTTCGCTATCTTGACGGCCGGACAAAATGGCGTCAGCCATTCCGGAGGCGTAGATGGAAACGGCCTTGGCCGAATCATCGTTGCCAGGGATAACATAGTCGATGCCGAGCGGGCTGCAGTTCGTATCCACAACACCGATCACGGGGATGCCCAACTTGTTGGCTTCTTGAACGGCAATCTTGTGATAGCCGACGTCAACGATGAACAAAGCATCGGGCAAGCTTGTCATATCCTTGATACCACCGATGGAGCGGTTCAATTTTTCAACTTCACGGGTGAAGTCGAGAGCTTCCTTCTTGGTCATCTTTTCCAAGCCGCCGTTGGCGATGGTTTCTTCCATGTCCTTCAAACGCTTGATCGTGAGCTTCACGGTCTTGAAGTTGGTGAGCGTGCCGCCCAGCCAGCGTTGATCAACATAGCAGCAACCGGCGCGTTGAGCTTCGGCAACGATCGTGTCACGACCGCCGCGCTTGGTGTCAACGAACAGGACCTTACCGCCCTTGGCAGAGAGTTCGCGAGCGAACTTAAGGGCTTCTTCAAACTTCACAACCGTCTTTTCGAGGTTGATGATGTGAATCTTGTTGCGGGCGCCGAAAATGTATTGACCCATCTTCGGATTCCAGAAGCGAGTTTGGTGACCGAAGTGGCAACCGGCTTCGAGCATTTCGCGCATGCTAACCATGATAATTTTTTCCTTCTAAGGTTTCATTCTGACAACGCGCCGCTATTTTGCGGACCGATCATCTGTTCAGACAATTGCGGCCAAATGGCAAAACAACCGTTAGATGACGCGTTGCGCTATTAGAGCTTCCCGAAAATAAAAAAGCCGAGCAAGCGGACGGAAAGCCAAAAAACCGCTTCTCGACACGAAAAAAATTAGCTTTTTTCGCACAGCTCGCTATTATATGCGAAATCGGCTTGAAAAAAGCAAAAAATTCTCAATATTTTTAATAAGTAAGAAAAGATTCACCATGGCTATTGTCATTAAAACCGCTGAGGAAATCGAAGGCATGCGCAAGGCCTGCCGATTAGCCAGCGAAGTTCTTGATTTTATTGAACCATTTGTCGTCCCCGGTGCAAAGACAATCGACCTTGATCAACGCATGAACGACTTCATGCTCGCTCACGGTGCAAAGTCGGCCTGCTTAGGGTACGCCCCCAAAGGCTTCACACCCTACCCGGGTTCGACCTGCATTTCCGTCAACCATGTTGTCTGTCACGGTATTCCCTCAGAAAAAACACTGAAAAAGGGCGACATTGTCAATATTGACGTAACCGTTATTCTGGACGGCTTTTACGGTGATACGAGCCGCATGTTTATGGTGGGCAATAAAATTTCCGTCTCTGCACGCCACCTGGTTGAAGCCACTTATGAGTGTATGTGGCGAGGAATCGCAGCGATTGCTCCGGGGCGTCCTTTAAACGATGTCGGCATTGCCTGTGAAAAAGTGGCTCGCGCCGAAGGCTTGTCTGTTGTTCATGAATACGGTGGTCACGGTGTGGGACGCAACTTCCACGAAGACCCCTTTGTTTGCCACTACAACACTCAGGACAACCGTGTCATTATGAAACCGGGCATGATTTTCACGGTCGAACCAATGCTCAACGCCGGTCGCCGCCAAATCTCCGAACTCAATGACGGCTGGACCGTGGTGACGGCTGACCGCAGTCTTTCCGCTCAGTGGGAGCACACGGTATTAGTCACGGAAACGGGGTACGAAGTACTCACCCTTTCCGATGGATATCCTCCGATCCCCGACTACATTAAGCGCTAATCGTATAACAAACCGGCCGCCCGAAATAATCCGAGCGGCCGATTTGTTTGGGGGGTGACTCCTTTTTGCTTAATCCAATTTCTTAAAGATAAGACTTCCGTTTGTGCCGCCAAAGCCAAATGAATTCTTCATGGCGTAACGAATTGTCTTTTCACGAGCCTCATTAGCGCAGTAATCTAAATCACATTCAGGATCCGGATTTTCAAGGTTAATAGTCGGCGGAATAACTTGATTGTGCAGTGCCAAAACCGTTAAAACCGATTCCATGCCGCCCGCTCCGCCAAAAAGGTGACCGATCATTGATTTCGAAGAGCTGATCACAAGTTCTTTAGCGTGTTCACCAAATACTTCTTTAACGGCTTTTGTTTCGTTAGCGTCACCCAAAACCGTTGAAGTACCGTGAGCATTCAAATAATCAATATCCTCAGGACGAATACCGGCCTGATTAATGGCCATTTGCATGCAATAGGAAGGACCTTCGGTATTGGGCGTGGTGATGTGATGCGCATCGGCGGTCAAGCCGTAGCCCACCAATTCAGCATAAATCTTCGCGCCGCGAGCCACGGCATGGTCATAGTCTTCAAGAACCAAGACGCCCGCGCCTTCGCCGAAAACAAAACCATCACGGTCTTTATCAAAAGGACGGGAAGCGTGAGCGGGATCATCATTGCGGCGAGACATGGCATGCATGCTGTCGAAACCGGCCATCGACAAGGCGCAAATCGGAGCATCGGTGCCGCCCGCAATCATCACGTCGGCATCGCCGCGCTTAATCATCCACGCGGCTTCGCCGATACTGTGTAAACCCGTCGAACAAGCGCTCACATGAGCCATGTTCGGACCTTTAAAGCCAGTCATGATGGCAAGCTGTCCGGACACCATGTTAATGATGCAGCCGGGAATCAAGAAGGGAGAGACTCGGCGAGGACCGCGATCCAAAAGCGTCTTGTGATTGTCGGTAATCATCGGAATGCCGCCGATGCCGGATCCGACCGCACAACCTATACGGCGAAGATTTTCATGTTCACAATCCAAACCGCTGTCACGAATGGCTTGAAAAGCCGCCGCAATCCCAAAATGAATGAAACGGTCAAAACGTCTGGCTTCCTTGATAGGCATATAGGGAGAGACATCAAAATCTTTTACTTCTGCAGCAATTTGGCAGCCAAACTGAGAGGCATCGAAACGAGTCACCGGCCCAACGCCGCTTGTCCCCTTAAGAGCGTTTTCCCAAATTGTTTGGACATCATTGCCGATTGGGCACACTGCCCCCAATCCTGTTACAACAACCCGACGCATAAAACATTTCCCATCATAAAAATTAAATACACAAGCGATCGTCGGCCTCCGATACAGCCAACGAACCTAAATCGCATTGATGGTAACAAAACAAAAGTCTGTTGGGGATCACCTATTTTGGCTAAACTTCAAGGATAAAAGTCTATTTCAGGCACCCTCATGACAAATTGCATTGAAAACTTTAAAAACCTCTCTGCTCAATTAGGTCAGCGTTTTTTACAAGATGGCCGGGTCAGCAACTATCTAAGAGGACACACGGCCGCTGCCGACGAGTGCATTAAACAACTCGCACAATCAGAAGGCATTTTTGGCCGCGTTGCTCTGGTTGCCTTGGGCGGGTACGGTCGGCGGGAGCTCTTTCCCTATTCCGATCTGGATGTCATGGTTTTGCTGGAACAAAATCCCGATCAAGAAACGGCCGAGAAAATCGAGCGTTTTCTGATGAAGCTTTGGGATATGGGACTTACGGTCGGCAGCAGTGTCCGAACCATTGAAAGTGCTCTTGAGGAAAGCGCTAAAGATATCACTGTGCAAACCGCTCTTTTGGAGGCCCGCCTGATAGAAGGCGATCTTCTTTTATTTGCGCGGCTACAGAAAGAATTTTTCAGTCAAATGGATGCGGCGGGCTTTTTCAGAGCTAAAGCGCTTGAATTGCGCCAACGCCATCAAAAGCATGAAGACACCCCCTACTCACTTGAACCCAACGTCAAGGAAAGCCCGGGCGGACTGCGCGATCTGCATATGCTTTTTTGGTGTTCGCACGCCGCCGGCATGGGCGCAACGCCCGAAGAAATGCTTGCCGCGGGCACTATTTCAAATCAAGAGGCCGATAAATTAAAAGAAGTCCATCACGCGCTCAAATCGTTCCGAATTTACCTTCATTTAATTGCCGGGCGCCATGAAGACAGATTGATTTTCGATTTGCAAACGGCACTGGCTCAAGCAGCTGGCTATAAAGACACCGAACATCAGCTTGCAAGCGAAGCATTGATGAAACGCTACTATTTGACCGCTAAATCGGTTCGTCAATTAACTGACATCTTCATGCAGATGTTTGAGGACAAGTTCTATGACGAAGGCTATGTTCAAGAAACGGTCATTGACAGAACCTTTATCGCACGAGGCTATACTCTGGACATCACTCACGAGGGCGCTTTCAGAGATGATCCCAATGCCATTCTCAGAGCCTTTTACCTACTGGAGAGTTCCGCGCCGCTCAAACGCTTGAGCGTTTCACTTTTACGAGAATTAATGAGCGCTCGTGAATTAATTGATGAACGATTCCGGGATGATCCTGCCAATAAGGCCATGTTTATGCAGATTCTTAAAATGCCTCATGGCGTCAGTCATGCGCTGCAGGATCTTAATCAATGGGGCATATTAGGACTGTTTTTACCGGAATTTCAGCACATCGTCGGTCAAATGCAGCATGACCTCTTTCATACCTACACGGTTGATCAACACACCATGCGTGTTGTGCGAAATATCCGCTACTTTACCCGAAGCGAATACGCTCACGAGTACCCCATTTGCACACGTTTAATGCAAGGCATGAAAGACAATTGGCGTTTGGTTTTAGCCGCTCTTTTCCACGATATCGGCAAAGGGTTGGGAGGGCATCACGAAAAGGCCGGGGCGAAAATTCTCCAAGCCTTTTGCGATCGTTTCAGTATTGATCAAGAAACCACGGATTATTTGGTTTTTCTTGTTCGTGAACACTTAACAATGAGTCTTGTTGCTCAAAAGCAAGATCTCTCTGACCCGGATGTTATTAAGCGCTTTGCTCAAATTGTCCAAACAGAAGATCGTTTAAACGGACTGTTTCTGCTCACCGTCTGCGATATTCGCGCCACCGGCCCCAAAGTCTGGACACAATGGAAGAGCCAACTGCTTCAAGACCTCTATTGGCAAACCTTACCGCTTGTCCGCCAAGGCGGTGCCCCGGACAGAGAATCGCTTTTGCTTCAAAGACAAAAAGAAGCCGGTGAAATGATCGTTAAGGCTGGGGTGACGCCAAAGAAAATCGAAGCCATCTGGAAAACGCTCACGCTTCAGTACTACCTCCGGCATACTGCCGAAGGCATTGCCTGGCAAACCATTTCGTTAGCCAAAGTGTTTCCGACTGATGAGCCTTTCGTGGCCACGCGCATACTGCCTCAAAACGCCGGTATCGAAATTCTTGTCTACACCCCTGACCGAACCGGCCTTTTTGCCAGTATTTTGGGATTCTTGCAAAAGAAACGTTTCTCGGTTTTGGATGCAAGAATTTACACAACACTGGATCATAAAGCCTTTAATACGTTTGTCGTCAGCGATAACGGAGGCAGAGACATCGGCGAACTCAATGAAAAATTAGCCGACGAACTCACCGAATGGTTGTCGAATCCTCGTGAGCTGCCAAAAACAAAACCCGGAAAACTTTCCCGCCGCTCGCGCCATTTTCCGCTTCAGCCTCTCGTTAATATCGAGGCCGATGAATCGGGTAAAAATTATCTGCTCTCTATCACTTGCATGGACCGAATCGGATTGTTATTTGATATTGCAACAATATTAAATAAATATCATGTTAATCTTCAAACTGCGAAAATTATGACGATGGGCGAACGTGTGGAGGACGTCTTTTTGATTGATGGCGAAGCGCTCAAGGATATCCCTACCACGGTTGCCATTGAAAAGGATTTATTGGAGGTGCTGACACCCGAGTTATGAGTAAAGAGGCTGGAGAAAACTTCCAGCCTCAATTCAGACTTATTCGTGTATTTCCACGTTGTGATAACGATTTCTGAATTTCAATCCCACATCCCAGACAACACCTTTGGGAGTGGTAATTTTGTTAGCCCCTAAAACTTCAGCTCTAGCCCACTTTTCGTGGATTTGTTTTAAAACAGGAGCCGGGATTTTATCGGCTGAGACATCCTCCTTGGAAGAAATCAATTGCCCGTTTTCCCGATAAAGCGCTTTGATTTCCGCTTGTCCCAATCTGGCTTCAACCTCATAGGCATTCTCATCGTCCTCAAAATCCCATTCCATAACTTGTGCTGAAGGATACTGTTGGGCAAATGCGGTTTTCACTTCGGCCGGAACCATTGAAGCGGAAATACTTCCGGCCCAAGCGCAGGAAACACCGAGACCTAAAATTAAAGCCATAGAAAAATTTCTTAATTTCATTTTCGCCTCTCAGAAATTATTGGCTGAAACCAAGACGCCGAGCAAATTCACAAGTGACTTCACAGAGTGATTCATATTGGCCTTAATAGCTTCAAAATCCAAAGCCCCTTCAACCAAACCGGCCGCCCAATTGACACTAAAGCAAACCATCGCGTAACGAAGCCCAAGCTCTCTGGCCAAGGCGGCTTCAGGCATCGCCGTCATCCCAACCATGTCGCAGCCGTCCATGATCATCCGTCTGACTTCTGCCGCTGTTTCAAGGCGCGGGCCCTGCGTGCAAGCATAAGTTCCACGATTGTGAACAAAGATCTTGGCACTTTGGGCCGCACCCAAAATAGCCTGACGCACGGATTCATCAAACGGATTGGTGAAATCAATATGCGTCATCGGCATACCGGCTTCACCCCAATACGAGCTTTCCCGACCAAAGGTGTAATCAACAATCTGATCAGGAACCGTAAAGTGCCCGGGGGCATTTTCCGCCGCCATTCCACCAACCGATCCCACGGCAACAACCGTCTTTACACCGAGTTCCTTCAAAGCCCACATTTGAGCGCGATATGGAATTTGGTGCGGAGCCAAATGGTGGTCTTTCCCATGACGATGCAAAAGAGCAACTTCTTTGTTTTCCATCAGACCAACGTCTAATTCGACTTCACCAAACGGTGTCTCGACAGTCTTTGTTTTGACATCAACGAGTTCGAAATGTTCAAAACCGCTACCAACGATCAAACCTAACATGATTATTGTCCTTTCAGCAGCTCAAGCATCTGCGCTTCATCAATTATGGTTACACCCAAAGCTTGAGCCTTTTCTAATTTACTGCCGACCTCAGCCCCCGCAACGACATAGTCGGTTTTCTTGCTGACACTGGAAGCAACCTTGGCGCCTTGTGCTAATAGAAGCGCTTTGGCTTCTTCACGTCCCATGTTGGGAAGCGTACCGGTGAGCACAAAAGTCTTACCTGAGACTTTTTCATTGACCGCAACCGCTTCAGGCGTTGGCCAATGCACACCCTCGGCAAGCAATTCACCGATGACTTCTCGATTATGTGACTCTTCAAAAAAGTGAATAATGGACTGCGCGATAACCTCTCCAACATCATTGACTTGTAAAAGAGCATCCGCGTCAGCCTGCATTAATTTATCGAGGCTTCTGAAATGCGAAGCCAAGTCTCTTGCCGTACTTTCACCGACATGGCGAATTCCCAAAGCGTAGATAAAACGAGCAAGCGTTGTCTCTTTACTTTTTTCTAAGGCTGCCAATAAGTTAGCCGCGCTCTTTTTACCGAAACGATCCAGTGACAACAGCTTTTCGTCAGTGAGCTTATAAAGATCGGCGGGCGTTTTTATGAGTTCGGCCTCAAGCAGTTGATCAATGACCTTTTCTCCCAAGCCGTCAATGTTAAGCGCCAAACGTGAGGCAAAATGAACCAACGACTCTCTTCTCTGAGCCGGGCAGAAAAGACCGCCCGTGCATCGGGTATCTTTTTCCTCTTCATCCCGGAAGGTTTCCGAGCCACATACGGGACAATGATCGGGCATCACAAAATCACGTTCTTTTCCTGTGCGTCTGTCGGATAACACGCGAACCACTTCAGGAATGACGTCGCCAGCCCGTCTGACAACCACCGTATCGCCGATCTTAAGTCCTAGTTCGGCAATAAAATCTTCGTTATGAAGTGTGGCATTTGAAATCGTCACGCCACCGACAAAAACAGGCTTAAGCCGTGCAACCGGCGTTAGCTTCCCGGTGCGCCCCACCTGCACATCAATATCTTCGACGCTTGTCATCGCCTCTTCAGGAGGGTATTTGTGGGCACACGCCCAACGCGGCTCGCGAGAAATAAAACCCAATTCATTCTGCTGAGCCAAATCATTGACTTTATACACGACCCCATCGATCTCAAAAGGCAGGCTCTGACGAATCGACTTCACCCAATCGTGAAATTCAGCCAGTGCCTTCCAGCCCTTAACGACACGGCGCTCTTTAGCAACAGGGAAACCCCATTTTTCGAGCTTATCCAAAATGCCGCTATGGGTAAGGGCAACGGCGGCGCTCACTTCTCCCAAACCGTAGGCGTAAAACGAAAGTTTCCGTTTAGCGGTTACTTTGGGATCCAATTGACGAAGGCAGCCGGCCGCGGCATTTCTGGGATTCACGAACGGTTTCAAGCCGTCAAGCCGCTGCTCGTCATTGAGACGCTCAAAGTCGGCCTTATGCATGATGACTTCACCACGCACCTCAAGGATATCCGGCACCCCCTCTGGCAAATGAAGCGGAATCGTTCGAATGGTTTTAACGTTGGCCGTGACATCTTCACCGACAAGCCCATCTCCGCGTGTAGCGGCCGAGACCAAAATCCCTTTTTCATAGCGAAGATTCATGGCTAAACCGTCAAACTTCAGTTCGACATCGTAGGCCACATCATCGTCTGTCTCACCTAATCCCAAGCCCTTTCTTACCCGCTCATCAAAGGCTTGCGCTCCCTGCGCTTCAAAGTCCGTTTCGGTGTGAATTGAGAGCATAGGAACCGCGTGACGAACTTTAGCCAAATCACTGCGCGCTTCTCCGCCCACTCGTTGAGTCGGCGAGGCAGGCGACTTTAAATCCGGGAATTGCTTTTCAAGTTCAGAAAGCTCTCTGAAAGCTTTGTCGTATTCACTATCAGGAACGCTTGGTGCATCGAGCACATAGTACTCATAGTTCCAACGTTCCAGATCTTTTTCGAGCGCACGCACACGAGCGGCCGCAGCCTGATGATCTAGCTTATCGTCGTTTTCCGGAAAATCGTCAAATAAACTCAAAGTGGCGTTTGATTGTTTTTCAGTCATAAGAGCGAAAAGAGCGACCTTCAAGGCCGCTCCCTTTCTTAAGTGTGTTAATCACGAGTAAAGAGCACTCGGGCGCGGGGGCTACCCGGTTCAATGTTGGCTTTGATCATTTCACCGTAGTACTTCTTTAACTGATGATTGATGGATTGGGCCGACTCGGTATTGATCGCACGGTCACGCGAGTCTTGAAGCTGCAGATTCAAGCGGGCGCACAAATCGTTGGCAACGCTAAAAAGAGTGCGAAGCGGATTGGAATCGGGTTGCGCCAACGGTGCATCCAAAGCGAGCGTCAAATAGCGGCGGTCAAAATCGTCGTGCGTAAGGAAAATGGTGGCCGAAGCGATGTCTCGAACACTGCCCAAGAAATAGCGCACAGGATTAAGTTGTGTGAAGCCGGCAAGGCGCGCGGCTTCAGCCACATCGTTGGGATTGAGCGGTTCTTTAGAGGCCATCACAAAATTCAATTGCACGTCCAAACGCAGCACATCGTTATAAAGTTTCTGAGCCCGTTTGACGATCTCGTGCGTGGCTTCCGTATCGCTATCGGCTTCAAGCGCAATACCGATTTGCTGAACCGTAATCACAAAACGACTTGCATCCATTTCATTGATGCAACCTTGACGGTTTGCCAACAAAAGCACAACCGCCAATTCATTGTAACGACCAACGGCGCTCGGCTGATACCAGCGCTTATTGTCCACTCGACGAACATAAATGCGAAGAGCCAGCCCCAACTTTTGAAGGGTTGCCACCATTTCCATCATCTTGGCCCCTTCAATCGGACGAACCGACTGAACCATGCCGACCGTTTCGGTTACTTCATCGTACTTAAACCGTGCCAAGCCTTCTTTCGGGAAAGCCGTCGGCGCAACAACGGGTTCTTCTTTATCTTTCTCTGTTGGTTTAAGCTCTTCTGCTGGCTTGGCGGGCGAGTCGAAATTAAGAGATTCTTGAGTCGCTTCATGCGTGTCTTTGGGAGACTCTTCCTTAGCCGATGCTTTCGGAGCAGCCGTTGAAACCATCGGTGTCACAACAGCAGCAGCGTTAGACACTGGGGTTTGATTTTGAGCGGGTTTGAGCTGAATTTCTGAGGCAGCCGGCACATCATGATCTTTGACATCAACGACATCAAAAGAGCTTTCCGACAGCGCTTCGTCCCCTTTTAGCTGTGAGACAAGATCTTTCTGATTGTTCTCGCGCATCGGCGGTCGGATTTGGGTCATCCGCTGATATATTTCATCTCTGGATTCTTTACTTAAACCGACTTTGCTTTGGTCATTTTTCTTGGCTTCCATTCTGGACCATAAAAACAAGCCCACTAAGATCACGGCCGCGCCGATCACCAGAAAAAGAACTGTTTCATTCATAAAAAACCTCAAAAGCGCAACGCTCGCGCGAAAGCGTTCCCGAAAAAAACTCTTCGGAAAAATCTGTCAATACAGTCTGTTATTTTAGAACAAGGTACCTGTTCTTTTCAGCTTTAATGCGAATAAATTTTTTAGTCAATCGGACGATGCTTCGGAAAAAGTCTTCCCCAGACTTTCAGAAACTGTTTGGCGATCGGACCGGAACAAACCGCAGTAATCAAAGTCCCTTCGCGAATACCCAAAATGGTTCCAAAAACCAAAAGCGAGAGAATGGCCGCGCTTGCGAGCAAAAATAAATCAACCGTCATGCGAAGTGTTCCAAAAGAGCCACCCCATCGATTCATAACAGCCAACACAAATCCTTCCGGCGGCAAAATGGCCAAACGGGCAAACACCATGGATGCGATACCAAGGCCGGTTAAGGCACTGCCCGCAAAAGCCATTAAAACTTGCTTAATATAGTTTTGCGGAACAACATGAGCGCTAATCCATAAAGCCACATCAAAAATCATCCCGAACACAAAACAAATCGGCAACTGACGCAACGCTTTTTGAAAAATATTTTTGTGATCAACGGCTACTTGAAGGATAAAGAAAAAGACATTGCTAAACAACTCCCCTCTGAAGAGGGAAGGTTTCTTTTGACCAAGTGCAAGCTCTTTTACCCGCTCCCATTGAGAATCTCTTCTCAATGGGA
>NZ_JAMBLT010000006.1 GCF_023336895.1 Parasutterella secunda | reverse complement strand
AGCCGTTGACGCTTGAGCCGGGGAAGGTCTCTTTGAATGGTTAGCAAATCCTCGTCGGTTGCGTTATCCGTCGAACTCACCATGTAGCCAATGGCTGAATATTTTCCTTTCCCAAACCAATGACGGCGCGCATCCAAAAGAATCATGTAGATCACGGCCACTTTGACACGTTTTTTGCCCTCCAGCTTGAACGCTTGGAATTAGGACTTGTCAGAATTCGAGGAATAACGCATTTTAGATCTATCTTAAATTGATGGTTCGTGTGTTAGGCGCTTTGTTTGAGGTATTTATAAAGCGTTTGCCGGGAAATGTTAAGCTTCTCGCAGACCTTTGTCTTGGTAAAACCTTCGTCAATGAGTTTGCGGGCTTCCTGCATTTTGTCCGGATCGATGGGCTTGCGTCCTTTATAAACCCCGCGCGCTTTAGCTAAAAGGATCCCTTCGCGCTGGCGCTCCCGGATTAGGGAGCGTTCAAACTCCGCCACGGCTCCCATGATGGACATAATGAGTTTGCTCATGGAAGAGGTTTCAGCACCGGGATTCAAACAAATATTTTCCTTTAAGAAGTGAACAGTGATGCCCTTCGATTGCAAACGTTTCGTGGTGGCCAAGAGATCATCCAAATTTCTGGCCATTCGATCCATCGACGCCACATAAATGATGTCGCCTTCCCGGACATAATCCATCATTTGTTGAAAACCGGGGCGTTCTAAATTTTTCCCGGATAAATGATCGGTGAAAATTTTGTCCGGGCAATACGCTTTGAGCGTTTCCAACTGACGATCCAAATTTTGGTCATCGGTGCTCACGCGAGCGTAGGCAATTTTGGCATAACTACTCATTTTGTCAATTTAGGCTAGTCAAATGACATTTTTGTCTAATTAAACAAATTATCTACTCTAAATTGACACTTTTCAATGAATACAGCAATGTCTAATTACGGTGTACCCCATATTGACTTTACCAGGGCACTTTTCATTCGCTGAAATTAAGAAATTTTTAGGAAAGCGCAAAGCTTTTGATAGTCTTCTTCCAATACTTGATCGGAAGGGTAGTGATCTATTTCTTTTAAGAACCACAATTCTTCAGGATGGAGCTTCGCTAAGAAGGCGCGTAACTCAATTTTGACCATCCGGTTGACTTCCGCCTCGCGGAATAAGACCGAGTGAAAGAGTCCGGCCAAGGTTGATATTTTCTGAAACTGCTTAAACTCGCTAATGCGGGCCTCTACAAAAGCCAACAAGCTATTGTCGCCAGGCGCCACCGGTTCAAAAGTCGAATTGGGATTGGTGGGCCAATCGATGTTCTTTGACTTCAAAAATTCTAGCCATTGAAGACCATACTCGCAGCCGATAAACCAACTCACCTGATTCCATACGTTTTGCGTATGAAGCTCGACCACTTTATCAAAGAGTTCCGAGGTTAGCTGATCGTTGGCGATAATCTCTCGCTTGAGCCCGGCCAGATCTTTGAATTTTCCCTCATAGAGCAAATCCAAAACCGCTCGGAGGTGGTTGGCCACATTCCGCGTCCCGGATAACCGGGCAACTTCTTTGTCCGTCTCAACCCCATAGTCACCGAAGAACGCCGTTTCCGTATCGGCCAAGGCCGGATACGTCCAGTCCACGCTCGCGTGGTGGGTGTCCCCCGGAGTGTTGAGAGCGCAAGGGCATTGAAGTGCGTGAAGGCCAGTGATGTATTGCATGATTCTTAGAAGTTTAATGAAAAGAACAGATTTCTGAAAAATTTTGGCTTTTCTATGATTATGTAATACAATATCAAATAAATAGGGAATTTCAGTATTTCGCAAGGGGTGACAACATGACAGGAGTGAAGTTTTATTTACAAGCGAAATTACACGGAATGCGCAGATTCTCAGGTATTTCGGTATTTGGGGCGCAGTATCAACGACCAAATTACCGGTTGCAACGCAATAAAGACTGGATGAGTTTTTTTGATTCTGAAAGCGTTGCCAACGATGTGAAGGCCAAATTGGAAAACCGCTACCCTAAAGTCATTTTTAAAGTGAAAAAGGACAGTCATTATGGAAATACGGGCTATGGATTTAATTGATAAAGAAGATCAAAACAAGCGTATAAAAATTGTGGCTCGTTTTTTGACTGAGCCTAATGAACCGGAGCGGACATACATTTATGGGCCTGGTAATGCTTTTGAGATCGAAGAAGATCAAGTTTCTGGTGTTATGGTCTATGCTGCCGATGACGCATTAGCTCCCGACATTGAAAAAGGGATGCGTCTTTTAGTGAACACGGCCATTAAATCTTATGACGGGGATGACTTTTATGTTTTTGAAAGGGGAGTGGGAAAGCCTAAAGACATCGCCAAATTAGTCCGTAATGTTGACGGTAGCTTTACTTATATTTCCGATGTATCGAATCCACAACGAATACCTGATCTGGAGAATCTTGTCTTTCTAGGAAAGGTGCACGAAGTGCAAATACGCATACCTTTTATGGGCTATGCCAATGAACATGAAATCCCGACAGCCAATCTCAAGGAATACAAAAATGACTAAAGGACGCGGTGGAAAAAGAGACAACGCCGGGCGAAAACCGCTCGGTGACAAGATTTTGGCCGCCACCATCATCGCTCGGGTAACACCCGGACAAAAAGAAACCTTCAAAGCCAATGGAGGCGGACAGTGGCTACGACTGGCGCTGACTAATTTAAAAGAAAACCAGCGATCCATCCCTTCCTGGGCTCAAGCTGTTATGCCGGTGCATCATGCGTCTGTGCCATTATTTGAGTATTCTGTCCAAGCGGGTTTCCCATCACCAGCCGAAAGCTACAAGGAAACGTTGGACTTCAATGACTTGTTGATTGAAAACGCCCCGGCGACCTTTGTGTTGCGTGTTTCCGGGCAGTCGATGATTGACGCTGGCATGTGTGACGGCGATCTCATGGTGGTGGATCGCTCCAGGACGCCCAAAAACAACGATATTGTTGTCATGCAAATTGACAACGATTACACCGTCAAGCGCTTTATCAAAACCTCAGATGGTTTTTATCTGAAGGCGGAAAACGCCTCCGGCCTCTATCCGGATATTTACCCGAAAGAAGGGGAGCAGTGGATGCTTTTCGGGGTGGTGAATTATGTGATCAAACCCATGACAGCCACGAGAATGGGGTGATCATGTACGCGTTGATTGATGGCAATTCTTTTTACGCGTGGTGCGAGCGAGTTTTCCGGCCGGATCTTTTAAAACGGCCGGTTGTGGTATTAAGCAACAACGATGGCTGCATCGTGACATTAACGCGGGAAGCCAAAGCCTTAGGGCTAAAGAGGGGAACTCCACTATTTAAAGTTAAAGATATTGTCGAGCGGTACGACGTGGCCGTCTTTTCGAGCAATTATGAGCTGTATGGGGATATGTCCGGTCGGATGATGCGAAGCATTGCATCGCTGGTTCCAGAAATTGAGGTCTATTCCATTGACGAGTGTTTTGCCAATTTAACCGGACTGACTTGCAATCTGTCGGATCTCGGTAAACAAATCCGGCAGCGGGTTTGGCGCTGGGTGGGGATCCCGTCCTGCGTTGGCATCGCCCCTACAAAGACTCTGGCCAAATACTGCAATCACTTGGCCAAGCATATTCCTGGCTTTCATGGTGTTCTCAATTGGAATGATTTAACGCCCGAACGGCAAAAGAAGGCCTTGGCCTACGAGCCGATTGACGAAGTGTGGGGAATTGGATCCCAATTAAGTAAGCGCATGATTAAGCTTGGGATCGAAACGCCCCTGGCGCTCGCTCAAGCACCGGAATCTCTGATTAAACAATTCTTTCCGGTTACCGTCCTTCAGACGGCCCGTGAGTTAAGAGGCATCCCTTGCATTGAATTTGAGCCTGTGGCACCTACTCGGCAGCGTTTAGTGCGAAGCCGAAGCTTTTCGAAGGACGTGTACAGCAAAGATGATTTATTAAGTGCATTAACGATGCACACTGAAGAAGCTGCGCAAGTGTTGCGAGCTGAAAAACTCAAAACGAGCCGGATCGGTGTTTTCATTATTTCCAATTACTTCAAATTGGAAGTCCCCCGGTACTATGGGTTCGATGTTGAGGATCTTGGAATTCCGGTAAACGACACCCCAACTTTCATGAATGCCGTTGTAAAGCTCCTCGACAAGCTTTATCGACCGGAAATCGCTTACAAAAAGGCGGGGGTCTCACTGGAGAACATCCAACGCGAGAACGAAATCGAGCAAGATCTCTTTGCTTTTGAAAATGACCGGGCGGATCGCCTGTCGGCCGTCATCGATCAGCTCAATAATCGTTTTGGGAAAGGCACAGTCAGTTTTTCAACCATCAAGAGGGAAGGGGAGGACTGGAAAATGAAACGGGAACACCGCAGTCCGTCCTATACCACACGTTTCAGCGAAGTTCTAGCCGTGGGCTAGTTTTGTCGCATGAACGACACAATCAACCGGTTTTGTCATTTTCATAGGCTAAACTGCAAGCCTCTCTCATTCAAAGGATCTTGATGCGATGGAAAACATCGATGTTGAATTGGTGGTGATGGTGGTGGCTGTTATGGCTTTCGCCTGTATTTTTATTAGCGGCTTGCTCCGAGGAAATTCTTCACCCACAACCGGTGAAGGTTGGATTGAAGCGATTAAAAAGACCCGCCGATAATCTTTCCGCTATCCAAAGTAAACTTCTCACTGTTTACTGAATAGGAGGATAGCGATGAAATATGAAGTTCTTTCTGCCCGGTTGGAACCGACTGTGCTCGGTTGGAATCAAAACTGCTTTGTTTTTACTTCTTACTCCCTTTAAAGAAGGACATTTCATAGGTCAAGCCGTCTAATTGATTATTTGATTTAAACCAATAGTCTGTGAAGCAAAAATACATTCAAGATGTTATAGCGGCGTTACAATTTGTAATTATTGTCCTTTCGGGAAAAGCTGACATGACCTCCAAACTCACAACCCCCCCCCTACGAATTAAATGTTTTAATTCGGTAGCCAAGAGAAAATTCAAGAATTTCTGTAAACAGCATCTCACCTCTGAAAATGGCAGACTTCGTTCTTGGGATAGTTGTTATTTATTTTTCCAAAATAATTTCGACGCACTTGCTTCAAGTAAACCATCTGAAGAACTCTTACAACACGCCGAAGCTGAATTAGGTTTTTATCTTGCCAGTTATGGAATGTATCGTTCCTCAACGGTTCTCTTCCATCATAATCATTCAGTCTACCGTCCCATAATTAAACGACTTTTTAAAGTTGTCTCTAAACAAGGTATCAGGCCTTATGAACCAATTGTTTCGGCCGAGACTATTAAAAATTTATTTAATGCAATTCGTGCAGGCTTTAAAGAATCTGGTCTAAACATTAAGTCAGAAAGAATACTTTTCACAAAAATCTTGATGGGAGTATTTGGGTGCATCCCAGCCTTTGATTCTATTTTCAAAGAATCCATCAATAAATTTAAATCTAAGAATTCAAAGAATACGCTGATTAAGCAACTAACTGTTGGACTTAAGACAGGTCCTCAGACATGGATAGATTTCGCTAACGCACCTGAAGTTCAAGAGTTTTTTAAAGATATTTGTCCTGAATTTATAGATGAAAATGCGCGCGTTAAAAAGTATCCAATCATGCGCGTAATTGATCTTTATTTTTGGTCTCAAGAAATTGGCAAAAACAACCTGTAATGTGGAGCGAATACCATGAACCGCATTTTTAAAGCTTTCTTCAATAGAAATAAGTGTTGCTGTGTTGTTAGTAGTGAACATTCCAAAGCTAAATCGAAAATAGTGTCATCTTCTCTGGTTGGTGCTTTGGCGTTATTGATAAGTATTAGTCCTGCCTATTCTTTTGTACGAATTGTGGGTGTTCATAATGCAAATGCATATTCTGGATCTGATGACTATAGCGGTACATATCATTTATTTAATAACGTAGAAATAGAATTCACAAATTACAGACAAAACATGGGTGGTGCATCACAAAATCAACATGGTGTTATTAGTGCTCACATTAATCAAAATCTGAACAATAATAGTTTCTCCATAGGTGGTATTGAAAATATGCCGGATAGCCAAACGGTTTATTTTGGATACGGCGATAGTTATGGAGGATTTTTTAGAGATCTAAAAGAAGGGGAATCCGTAGGATTTGTAGATTCTATTTCAGCACAAGAACAAAATGGAAATTATTCGTATACTATCAAATATTCAAAAGTATCAAAGGACGAAAATGGGAAAATAAGCATTGTTTACAATGGTCGAGAATCATTTACTTGTAGTAACACGGATTCAAATTGCCCAATATTTACTGGATCATTGGATTCTGATGACAGAGAAAAAATTCAAGAAATATCTTCTCAAATCTCAAGTTATCTAACAGGAAATGTCACTGGAGGAAGTGAATCAAGGTACCAATATAACGGCTCTGTAGCGAGACGATTAACTGGTGTGGCCAAAGGTGAAATTAGTGCAGATAGTTATGATGCAATAAACGGAAGCCAGCTATACGAACTACAACAACAAATCGCAACTGGAGGTAACGAGTATCTAAGCGTTAACGCAAGCGACGAAGAAGCCTCCCCTTCTACCTCTGCTAAAGCTATCGGAGCTCGATCCACTGCTCTTGGTGAAGGAGCAACTGCAAAAGGTTCTCAATCATTGGCTGTTGGTTATAAAGCGTCTGTTGAAGCGACAAATTCGGTTGCATTGGGTGCTAATTCCAACGTTTTTAGCTCAGATATCAAGGCATCTGAAACTTCAGGCGTTGTATCTGTCGGCAGTTCTGATGAAAGTACAGGTTTTAAACGACGTATTATCAATGTTGCCGATGGTATTAATAACTCCGACGCAGCAACGATCGGTCAAGTCGGTTCCATCAGTCGTTCAAACATTAAAAATAGCCTTGAAAATATCTTAGGGGTCACTGTCACAGATAATGGTACATCTATGACAGCCGGCAACATTGGTCAAACCGGAGAAACGACTGTCAGTGGCGCTATTTCTAGTATTAAATCGTCAGTTGGCAATAAGTTAGATCCAAACTTGGGGAATTTGTCTGAAGATGGTAGAGATGAGATCGCTCAAATTGCCAAGGGCTCTGTCAAAGTAAAGGCAGGTAATCACGTCACGGTATCATCAGAAAGTGACGGGTACACGGTGAACGTGGTCTCCGACGGAACCGTGAAGGGTAGCGTAGACGATCATTTGGTTACTGGAGCGACAGTTGCGTCGGCCATTGATACTGAAACTCGGGTGTCCACTGATGGAAACTTTATCAAGTCCAATACGTCGGCAGCGCAGAATTTGACGGCGTTGGATTCTGAAATCAAAGAAAATGAAACGGCCATCGTTGCCAATACAGTTGCCATTGGCACTAAGGCCAACAACGACGCCACAGGAATTGATTTATTGGCATGGCAAAACACGCTGGGAAATGGCAAAGTAGAACAGGGAAATACCGGATTGGTGGCCGGCGGAACGGTTTATGATGCCATTAGCGAAACCTTTGGAAATTTAGATGGCACGACTCAAGGTGATGCCGTTAAAGATCAGGCCCAACAAGCGATTAACGTCAAAGCTGCAGAAGGAAATCAGTATTTGTCTGTTACGAAGACTTCTGATGATCAAACCAATATTGATACCTATTCAATCGGCTTGACAATGGCGGACAGAATTGGGGGAGCCGCAGAAGGTTTGGTTTCTTCAAGCATGGTCTTTAATGAGGTGCGCCCTGTTAAAGACGGTTCAATTGTTCGTCGTGACGCAACCACGGGAGACAACTTAACGGCGTTAGATACCAATCTGTCTGCGTTGGGAACAAATTTTGGTTCATTATCCACAACCGTGACCAACCTGCAAAGTCTTCAAGGGCTGACGTTAACAGGAGAAACGAAGATCAAAAATTTGGCTTCCAACTCTTTCACCATCATTGGAGGTCAACATATTGCCGCGGAAAAGACCACCTCCGATGATTTGGTCTCTTGGACATTAAACGTCGATGACACTGGAACAATTAGCGAAGATAGTGATAAGTTGGTGACCGGCCAGACCGTTTATAACTATGTGAAAGATTTCACTACAGGTGCTGGGTTTGCCACCATTTCCGGTGACAACATTGAAGTGGGTAGCTGGATTTCTGTCCTAGGCACACCCAAAGATATCTCGCCAGTATCCACAGAGAACAACCGGTTTATTACTGGTTCCGAACTTTTTAATGAAGTGCATATCGGTACTGACGGGCAGTATGTGAAGGGGCAAAACACAGTTGCCGGGAATTTAACCTCTTTAGATGCTCAATTGGGCTTAGTCAGTCGCAATGTCTTTGACTCCCAAGGAAATTTGGTGCTTGCCACGCGATCGTTGGATAACCTTTCTAGTGACGGTGTTGAACGTTTAAAGAGTTCTGTTGGTGTCGTAGGGGATGGGGAATTTCTTGCCATCTCTAAGAGCGATACCCAAGACGGCAACACTCGAAACTACGCCTTGTCTTTGAAAACAACTGAAAATGCAGCCGATGGTGAAAATGCGTTGGTAACGAGCGATACTTTAGACGAGGCGCTGAAAAATCAGAACACCTCCATCACTGAGGGTCTTTCAACGAAGGCGGACGTTGACGCCGGCAATTTGTCTGATGCCAATGTTCAGCAGTGGCAAGCCAAGTTGGGCAATGGGGCTGTGGTCGAGGGGAACGCCGGCCTCGTCACAGGCGGAGCTCTTTTTAGCGAAGTTCGCCCAGCTGAAGATGGCACATATGTTTCAAGCACCCAGACTACCGCGACTAATTTGACTAATCTTGATCAAGGTCTTGTAAGACTAGATCAAAACAAGGCCAATGTGAATGCGGACAATATCGCCAACTATAAGGGTGAATGGTTAACGGCTTTAGGTGGATCCATTGCAAATGATCAAACAGGTTTAGGTTTCGTGACCGGCAATGCCATTTATCAATGGGGAACACCGGAAAGCAGGGTGGAACCTTATTATGCAATTTCATCTGGTTACACTGTTGGTCAAAACCTTGTCGCGTTGGACGACAAGTTAAGTGAAGTTCAACAATCTATTCCTACCAATGCCTTGGATACTTCGTTGAGTAATCTGACGGAAACGGGCAAGGGGACTATCGCCAGCATTGCCTACGATAGCTTAAACATCTCAGGTAGCGGGTTAATTACCGTTGCCAAAGAAAACGGAGGTTTCACCATTGGTGGAGTCTCAGCCGGTGAAATCGCTCAAAACAGTTCAGGTCTGGTAACCGGTGATCAGGTTTGGGATGCTTTGCAAGGGATCTCTATTTCCGAAGACGCCATTCAGGAAGCGATCAACAACGCATTGACGAATAATGACATTTTCCAAGACGCCGTTTCGGAAGCAGTCATCAACAATAGCAATGTCCAGGTGGCGATCAATAATGCTTTGCAAAGTGAGCAAACGCTGAATAACATCGCGCAGAATATGAAACCTGTAGGTCAAGTGGCTAGTGACGACGAACGAGCTGTTAGCGGACAAAATGTCTATAACTACTTGCATTCAGAATCCTTAGGTTTGGGCGAAGGATCAACGGTAACGGGAACAAACGCCTTTGTTTATGGAAACGGAAGCACTGTTTCTGGTAATAATGCGGGAGGATTCGGATCGGGAAGCACGGTGGCGGCTAACAATGCTTACGCAGTTGGCAATAACAATAAAATCGCCAGCGGCGCAGACAATAGTTTTGCCATAGGCAATAACAACACGATTAATGAAAACGCGTCAAATACCTTCATTTTAGGCAGTAACGTGACGACTTCTGCACAAAATGCCGTGGTTTTAGGCGCGGGGTCCGTCGGTGTGAGCAATGCAGTTAGTGTTGGTTCAAGTACTGTTAAGCGCAAGGTTGTGAACGTTGCCGCTGGTGATGTGTCGGCCGGCAGCACTGATGCTGTCAACGGTGGTCAACTTTATGAAACCCAACAGGCAATTGCTCAGAATTCAAGATCGATTCGCCAAGTTGCTCATTCGTTGAAGAAAGATATCAACCGTGCGGCCGCTAATGCCGCAGCCATGGCAGCGCTTCAACCTTTGGGGTTGGATGAAGACCACAAGTGGTCAGCGGCTGCTGGCGTAGGCAACTATTCTGGAGAACAAGCGCTTGCCGTCGGTGTGTTCTACAAACCGACAGAAAACGTCATGGTTAACTTCGGTGGTTCGGCTGCGACGGGAGGTGATGCTATGGTTAATGCCGGTATTGCTTACCGCTTCGGCGCTCCGTCGTCTTATAACTCAATGTCAACTTCCGCTTTGAAATCGAAGGTCGTAGCTTTATCGGACCATAACCGCTCACTGGAAATGCAGCTTAGAAGTGCTCAAATCCGTGAACAAAGTATGGCTGAAAAAGTTTCCAAATCTCAAAAAGAGCTGGAAGATTTGAAGAAAGAAGTTGAAATGATGAAACGAGCCTTAGGATTGCAACCGAAGGCTATGAAGACAAACTATAAAAGTAATTAACCGCTAATCGGATAGGAGGTAGGCAGTTATTCTGTCTACCGTCCTTCCACACCACCCATCGTACGGTTCCGTAATGGGCGGTTATTAATAACTTCCTTGAGTACGTTTCTTATAAACATCCCCAAGACAGACCCATCCTTTTCGATGAAGAAAGCCATTGGTAAGCGTCGTTGCCAGTATCCAGCTGAAGTAAGGTTGTAGATTCGGAATTTTGATCCTGAATTTTTTAAAATAAAGCATTGAAAGGATCAAGATGAAACAACTTTCCCAAGAATTTAAAGCTTCCGTTATTGAGCGTATTCGCAATGGTGAGTCCCAAATGGGTGTCGCCAAAAGCCTGGGAATCAGTTGTAAGACGGTTAACAGCTGGTGGACGTAGGCCAAACAAGAACTTCCCCAAGAACAGTTGTCTGCCGAACAAGAAATTGCCCGCTTGAAGAAACTTCTGCGCGAAAGGGAAGCTGAGATCGACTTCTTAAAAAGCGACGGCGTACTTCGCCAAAATGCCCTAAAGAAGTACGTCTATTTAAAGCGCTGCATTGAGCGTGCAGAGATAGGGCGTCACTGTTATCTGCCCATTACTCGAGCCTGTCAGTTACTTCACGTGAGTGCTAGTGGCTTCTATTCGTGGTCGAAATCGGATCAACAACACCGTCATGGTGTGGTTCACACCGATGAGTTCATCCTGACTGCTGTTAAAGGTTTTATCAAGCAATCACGAGGCTATACACCGGGATTGATGAGTTGTTATCGTCATCTCAGAAAACAAGGCCTGAGCATTGATTACAAACGGTTAAGACGCATTATGCGAGACAATGGTTTGTATCATCGCTACCATCGTAAATATGTCAAAACGACTGACAGTGAACATCAATTGAGCTGTGCGAGCAACCTGCTTGATCGTCGCTTTGATGACTTTGGCATCAATGAAGCCTGGTGCGGTGACATCTCCTACATTCCGACCAAGCAAGGGTGGCTTTATCTAGCCAGCGTCATTGATTTAGGTACACGGCGTTTAGTGGGTTACAGCTTCGGCAGTCGAATGACTCAGTCTCTGGTTGTTGAGGCCTTGCAGAAGGCTTATGACAACGAGCTACCTGAGCGAGGTTGTCTTTTCCATAGCGACAGGGACTCACAATATTGCAGTCAAGCGTTTCAAGCGATGCTTCAAGAATATGGTTTTCGCAGCTCGATGAGTCGACGAGCACAGTGTTGGGATAACGCGGCTGCTGAATCGTTTTGGGCAACTCTGAAGCGGGAAACGTTGCCGGTCAAGCAGTGCTTTAATTCCCGAGCAGAGGCTCAGGCTCAGATACAACAATGGATTTTCTATTACAATGGCAAACGTCCGCACTCAAAGTTAGGGATGATGTCCCCTAATGAGTATTTTGTCAGCCTTTTAAAGGCTAATTGACTGGGCATTTAATCAGATCAAATATTCCGAAAATTCAACCCTCTTCCAATGTTTATAGGAAAAAGCTTTCATTTGGACATTATTTTTGTGTAAGGATTGGATCAACTTTCTGCTAACAAGCATTGTTGTTAATTTTAGAATCAGATAGAAATTAGTGCCTTATTTCAATAAAAATTAGAACACCCTTTGTAATTTTCTCCAATCTCTGATTTATTATTGCTGTTTTGAAGCGTTATTGACGTTAGGTATACAATAAAGTTGAGAATGAGTTGTTTAAGGAGGCGCTTATGATTACAACGGCCGTTCAGCGTGGATCGTATGTGTACGTATACGGAGAGAAAAACAGACAGCTATATAGCAAGCAGGGCGAATTAGTTGGTTTTACCGGTTCTGCGGTATCTGTTAAGAGGGGTAGCTATGTCTACGTTTATGATGAAAAAGGTAGACAAATTGGCTCTCATTACACAAGATAAAGCATCGCTCAAAGATTGAATGCTTATTAATTTGAACAGGTTCAATCCTTTATTTGCTAATTGGGCTTTCAGGTGACTGCGTAGCAGAAACAAAAAGCCCTTTTTTGTATCAATCGCCTTATTCAAGCCATAGCAGTTACCAAGGAAGCGCTGTATTCCTAATAGTAAAACGCTCAATGCTTTTGAAATCTTTTTCATTATAGTAAGAATGGCGGATGCAAAATATCTATTTAATCCCGATCGAGCGGTTGTAGAGATAACCCCTCGAGTCTTCCATTTTTCATCGCAATAGCATAGATTTTTTTATTAAACTTTCTGTACTTAACGTTTTCTTTAAATTTACCTTGGAGATAAATATGTCCAAACAAGAGATCACGTTATTTACAAACCGTTCGTCAAAGGGAGATATGGTTCAAATTCCCGCTAAAGGGTATGCACGCATTGAAGCTAGCGGCCCCGGTAATGCCAATTGCCACGGAATGCGCTATAACGAAAAGCGCACTTCAGGTGTTGGTTTTACAATCCTCCCTTGCTCTCCACTATCTGTTAAAGAAGGCGAATGGTTAATGTTTCGCGATGCAAAAAACATGGAAAGAATTTACTTGGAAATTCGATAAGTTATGGATACGTGAAACCAGAGCTGACAGAAAGGTGTTTTACTACCACCGGTGGCGTATGTTGAATATAAAAAATGGTAAACTGAAAGCCCAGAGGTTGTTTGATGGTCCAAAGAAAGTCATCGCGTTTGCTGACGAGTCGCGGTCAGCCTTGGAATAAGGACAACTTCTGGTGCGAGTGGGAAAGACAGTGGTTCGCTCTTTCTTTTAATCTCAGAAGCGGCGATTTTGTTCTGAGCATTCGCATGTTTGAAAAAAGGCTGATTGTACCCATGGGAAGTCGGCGCAAATGCTGGAAGTTCGCCGCCCAGCACTGGATGTTCAGCCTTTTTTCTGTCACCTTAATGATTTGGGGACTCCGGTGTCAGCAGTGACCTTTCTAATGGATGTCAAGTGAACTTTAAAATGACCCCGTTCAACGCCCTTTAAATTGATCCCCTAAAATTATTCAGTCAAAGCTATTCCTGCAGCTCTAACTGATGTTAAAAATCCTTCTTTCCAACCAACTGGGCTATCTGATCATGCGCGAAGGAGAAGGCTATTGTCCCAATAAGACAATAACTATTTGAAAGCAAGGAATTAAGATCTTCAGCAAACTCAATGAAAAGGGGCGAGATCCAAGGATTCGTCCCTAAAAATTTTTTAAACATAACTCAACATAAGTATCCATATGTTGCGCAAAATCTCAACAAGCAGGCATCAAGTAATGGTTTTGTGATTATTGACTTTAATACTTTGTATTAAGATGATTAGTGTATTATGGATTCTCGTGTGTTTATATGTACTTTAGCTTCCAAAAAAGCTTATAACAACTATGGCAAAGACAACTCAATCTATCGAACCAAATATTGCAGATTTAGCTAATGGTTGGCTTAAATCCTACGGTCTTGACTACAAGTTAGAACAAGAAAGTTTAAATTCTGAAATTGATAAAGCACTTGACAATTATTTGTCTAAAAGTGGGGGGCTAGGTGGTAATCGCCCCGATGCCAAATTGTTGTTACGAGATAAAGAGCTTAATTATTGGCCTGTACTCATTGAATATAAAGGTTACAAAGACAGACTAGTAAAATTAGACTCCGCCGGCAACGTTGACAATCTAACGCCCAAAAAACAA
Source organism: Parasutterella secunda (assembly GCF_023336895.1). Classification (GTDB taxonomy): domain Bacteria; phylum Pseudomonadota; class Gammaproteobacteria; order Burkholderiales; family Burkholderiaceae_F; genus Aphodousia; species Aphodousia faecalis. Next base: position 73,601 of record NZ_JAMBLT010000006.1, on the reverse strand, counting down.
CCTAACTTCAAAAATATTAACTCCTATGCTGTTAATGGCGCCGTTCATTATGCTAATGCGCTATTACATCACACCAGTTACACAGATATCATTGCTATTGGTATGACTGGTTACAAAGATGAGTTAGGGAAGATTCGGTATCAAATCGGCGTTTATTACGTATCTAAAAAGAATTTAGGTGTCGGACAAAAAGTTGATGAATATACTGATTTTTCATTCTTAGCTCCCTCTCAAGTTGACAAATTTATTGAAAAGGTTAGGAATCTTAGTTTGTCTGCCGAAGAACTCGAACAACTAAGAGAAAAAAGAGAACAAGAGATCTCCGCCAGCTTAACGAAACTTAATAACGACATTTACCAAAACGAAAAAGGGCTGACTGAAAACGACCGTGTGTACTTGGTTGCCTCTTCAATCATTGCAACGCTTGGCATCCCAGGCAAGGTCAAACCATTAGAAAAAGAAGACTTAAAGTGCTCAACCGAACAAGGGGAAACTGATGGGGAAATTATCCTCAGAAAAATTAAATCCTTCTTGAAAGAGAAACAACTCCCCGAAAATAAAAGAGAACTTATTGTAAGAACTTTACAGAACACATTAACAAGCGACAATCTGAATAAAGTCGTTGATGGTGAAACACAACTAAAACGTGTATTTAACAAGATCGTTGATGATCTGGGAATGTATTACAAAATCGGTTTAACAACAGATTTTACCGGTAAGCTATTCAATGAAATGTACGGTTGGCTTGGTTTTTCCCAAGATAAACTCAACGACGTTGTTTTAACACCTTCATATGTCGCGACTCTTTTGGTCAAACTAGCCCGTGTCAATCGTGATTCTTACGTATGGGATTTTGCCACTGGTTCTGCTGGTCTCCTCGTAGCAGCGATGCACGAAATGCTTAACGATGCTAAAGAACACTCTCATTCTCCAGCCGAACTCACCAAAAAAGAAGCCCAAATAAAAGCGGAGCAACTTCTTGGAATTGAAGTTCTTCCAAGTGTTTATATGCTGGCCATCCTCAACATGATTCTTATGGGAGACGGTAGTTCTAACATTCTCAATAAAGACTCCTTAACTGATTTTGATGGTAAATATGGATTTGGTAAGACCGGGCAAGATTTCCCCGCTGATGCTTTTGTACTAAATCCCCCTTATTCCGCTAAAGGCAATGGGATGATTTTTGTTGAGAAAGCTTTATCAAAAATGAAAAAAGGCTATGCAGCAATCATCATTCAAAACTCTGCCGGATCAGGAAAAGCTATTGAATACAATAAACGAATTCTAGAAAAGAATACATTACTTGCCAGTATCAAAATGCCTGGAGACCTTTTTATTGGTAAATCCAGCGTGCAAACAAATATTTATGTTTTCCGGGTCAGTGAGCCCCATCAGAAAGATGATATTGTCAAATTTATTGACTTTTCCAATGATGGGTATACAAGAACCAACCGAAAGAAAGCCAGTGTTAATCTAAGAGATACTGACCACGCCAAAGAAAGATACGATGAGCTTGTTCAAGTGGTTCGGTATGGTAAGAAAAAATTTAAATATCTTTCGGAAAAAGATTATTACGAAGGAACGATTGACCCTGAAAATGGTGCAGATTGGAATCAGTCTGCACCTGTGGATACCAAACCTACTCTCGCTGATTTGAAAAAGACAGTGAGCGATTATTTAGCTTGGGAAGTTGCTAACTTACTAAGAAATTCTAGGAGTGATGATTCTCTGGGAAAATAGCGTCCCCACTTAACAAAAAACTTGAACAGGTTAAGTGGGGTGAATTTAAAGTAGGTGATTTATTTGAGAAATGCCCCATTGGATTAAAAGAAAATTTCGATAAACAACGCGATATTTCAACCGAAAGAAACCAAGAATTTAATTTGCCCCTAGTCAATGCTAAGCATGGTAATAATGGTGTTATGTATTATGGGCGTGAAGATGAATGGGATTCTGTCACCATGTCTATTGACATCGTTAATGACGGTGCCATTTCTACTGGAGACGTCTACCCTCAACCTCAAAAAACCGGAGTCTTATACAACGCCTATTTAATCAAAGCCAAATACAGTCGTCTCAACAATTCAAGACTTTTAATGTTTTTATCAACTGCGATTGGTAAAGCTATTAAACATCTTTATGGTTACGAGAAAAAGGCTAGTTGGGAACGCGTTAAAATCAATTCTATTTTGTTACCTGTACTATCCAATGGAGACATTGATTTTGTTTTTATGGAAAGGTGCGTAGCGGAGCTGGAAGCGGAGCGCATGGCGGAGCTGGAAGCGGAGCGCATGGCGGAGCTGGAAGCTTATCTAACCGTCACTGGATTAAAGGACTATGAGCTGACAGAGAAAGAACGTTTTGCGATTGATAATTTCAATACTAAGAGTTGGTGTAAATTCCCCATCCAGAATTTTATTACACCTCTTTCTGGAAAAAGAAAACTAACAAAGGATGACTTAACCAATGACGGAACCGTGGATGTTTTCTCGTCTGATTCCTCAAACAATGGCATTATTGGTCAAACAGATTTAGAAGCCGATTACCTGGTATCAGAAAACATCCCCTTCTATATCGTTTTTGGTGATCATACACGCTCAATGAATATTGCCAGGAAGAATTTTTCTGTGACAGATAATGTAAAAGTGTTAGTGCCAAAATTCAAAAAAATCAGCGAAGCACTATATATTTGCTCCGCTTGGAAAAAGGCTATCCCAAACCTAGGTTACTCTCGTCATTGGTCTGTTGCAAAAAATAGTATTGTCGTATTACCTGCTTCTGATGATGGGCTACCTGACTTCAACACTATGGAAACTCTCATTTCCGCAGTAAAAAAACTAGTCATTAAAGATGTTGTTGAATATGCTGACAACAAAATTGAGGCTACAAAAAAAGCTATCAATAAATAAGTTTGTTGTAATTGGTTGAATTTTTCGTTTGAAATGCACACAATTGGGATTTATTGAGTTAAAGGACTCGTTCCTAAACTTAATAAATCCCCCCCCCCTACTTCAATCTACTCAAAAGAGTCGAACACCTCGAGTCGCTTCCTTTGCTCGATCTCTATCCCGCTTATCGTACCGTTGGGTTGTAAGAATGCTAGTGTACCCCATATTTTCTCGAACAATGTTGGCATCATTACCATTTTCAAAAAGCCTTGTAGCGAACGATCGACGGAGGTCGTGGGGTGTAAAAGCGCCGCCGCCACTTTCCTCTACCCGCTTTTTTAACATGAAATAAACTGCGGATTCTATAAGTGGTCTTAGAGTATCTAGGTGGCCACCCTTGTAAATAGCGCAAAATATATCGGGACATAAAACCAACCGTTCCTTATTCCCCTTTCCAATTACTCTAACTGACCAGTTATCCCGGTCAACACCATCGAGTCGAACATTAACTATATCTGCCCGGCGAAAACCGCAGCCGGCACCAAGCGCCAAAATCGCAGCGTCACGAATACCCTTTACACTCTCCCCGTCTTCGCAGCGGAAAACAATTTTGGCCATTTCCATTGGTTTGAGCGCTCGTCCTCTTTCTACTCTAGAACCTCTTACCCCCATAATGGACTTGATGGTTATCCAAGTATGATCGCTGTGCCCATCATTGGAAAGCCAATCCTTTAACAGGGAAATTTTCAGATTAATGGTTGATGGCGCCTTCCCCTGCTCTACCAAACGATTCTTCAGGAAAACCATTTCCGGATATTGGATCTTTGACCATAGGAGTCATCCAGATTAGCCCAATCTTCCCCGTTGCGGAGCGTTTGAAATTATCTTTAAATCCTCAATTACCGATTATGAAGGGCATAAAATCGCTGCATATTGTCGCGTAGCCTAGAGATAAAGACGAAAACCCCCGATGTCTTAATACCAATTCCGCTAGCCCTTTCATATTCGCTCTTCTTTATTGCGCTGACAATAAATAGAATTTAAGAACGACCTTAATTGAGACTGCTCACCTCCTACTACTGTATCCGTGCGGAATCGAATCAAGGGAACATTCAGGCTTTTAAGAATATTGTCTTTTAGGTTATCTCTTTCGGCTTGCTTTGTCCCTTTTTCATGAAATGACGCACCGTCGACTTCAAAGGCAGCAAGCGGTTGGTTATTCATCCGATCGTAAAGCAGAAAATCTAATCTGGAACCATTTCTCATGAAGCGCTTTTCTTCTTCACTAAACCCAGCAAAACTAGATGGTAAAAGCCTTAATGGATATTCCTGAATAAAAGACCAACTGCACATCGGTAGCTCTTTAAGAAGCGACCCCAACAACTCTCGGAAAATCGCTTCAGCTGGTGACTCCCCTTTCTTAGTTTTAATGGTTACGTTGTCATCTTTCCGATAAAGCACATCAAACACTGAACGAAGATTCGATTGTGAAATTTTGCGGGATTCTGGATCCAAGTGACTGATGTATTCAATCAAAGCACCGATATTGGAGTCTTTTTGATCAGAAAGTGGCGCAGAAACCAAAATAAATTGGTCCTTTGCACGAGAAACAGCCACATTGATTAAATTCGGATCATCAATAAAGGCATCCGCCCTATTACGAACAACATCAAAAATAATGACATCGGTTTCACGTCCCTGAAATCGATGGACGGTATCCGCAATAACTTTTGAGCTGCTCTGATTAATTTTGTAGGCATGAGCACGATAAGGAGCAATGACTCCAATATTTGAATCTGCCAGTCCCTGCTTTTTCAATTCTTCTATTTTTTGGCGAGTCTCTTGTAACTGCCGATCATTAAAGTAGCTTCCCGCATCCGTTCGAGTCACTCGAGATTCAGTCATTTGTACCCATTCGAAAGGCTTTGAATGATGGAGGCGCTTAGTCATAGCAATGAGTTCGCCACCATAAAAGCGTCGGTTGCAGAATTCAATAATGTCTGGGTGACAGCGATAATGCTCTCTCAAAATGGTGACTGGCAACCTCTCCCCCATACTGGCAATGACTGAATCCAAAATTGTTTTCTTTGTGGCATCAAACTCTTCCGGGACCTTGGGTAACTCGTCTGATTTACTCTTTACAATCATTGGCAGCTGTTTGGAGTCCCCAACGATCACCGCCTGTGCCGCGTAATTTAAACAAGCTGCTCCGGCCGCAGCGCTTACTTGTGATGCTTCGTCAATAATCAAAAAATCAAACAACCGCTTCCAGGGAGACGAAAACGGCATCACAAAAGTAGAAGCTATTACGATTGGATAGCGCCGATAAAGAGCAGCGTTACTGCGATAGCGCTCAGGAGAAAATGGGCGATCAACTACCCTTGTGGAATACCGGTCATAGATCTTACGTAAGAGATATTGTTTGGAAAGATCAATGAGTCTTCTTTCATCTTCCGAATGACTCTTTAACCATTTTTCCAAATCAGCCGCTTCCCTTTGAAGGCTTTTTTGCTGCACTTGGGCTCTTGCACAAATGACGGCATCCAAGAAAACATCCATCTGTTTTTGAATTTCTTCATGCTGCCGAACACCATTTAAAAAGAGCTCAAACCGCGACCAGTAATACTTAAGTGACTTCTCTGGCACTGAAAGGGCTCGTACATAGTGCTCAATCTCTCTAAGACTGCCAACCGAACGTTGAGATAGTTGATTAAACCAAGGACTATCTTTGATTTTTCGACCATCTTTTTCAGCTTCTTCAATAAAAACAGAACCTTGGAGTTCCAGTTCATGGAGTTCTTTCCTAATATTTTGCAAAAGAAGCTGCTTTTCATAATAGGTGTCAACTATCTGCCCCAACTGAACGATTTCATTGGGCTTTAACTCAAAATCGCCCCATGCATCTTGCAACTTTATTTTCGGCAAATCAGAGAAAAACTTTTCACGAATCTTTCTGTTACCCAGTTCTGCAACCAGCCACCCTAACCCAAATTCAGCTTTATCCAACTTTTCTTTAACATTTTCTGTCGCAGCATTGTTATTAGAAGCGACCGCCACCTTTTTTCCTCGGATCATAAGATTGGCGATGATGTTGAGAATAGTCTGCGTTTTGCCAGTTCCTGGAGGCCCTTGAATCACACTCAATGAATTCGATAACGCTTGTTCAACAGCTTTCTTTTGGCTCTGGTTACAACCAAAGGGATAAATTATCGGTTCTTCACCAACTAAATCTGACTTTTTAACTTTTCCGTCTAAATACTGCGTAAGCACTGAGTGGGAATTTATCCCTTCACATTCAATTTCTTCCAAAATAGTTCGAACCGGAGCATAGCTGTTTTCGGACCGACTGGATGAAAATCGCTCCTCACTTTCAGCAAACTGCTTGAAATAATTAATTAACTGAGATTTTTTCCCAAAAATCGACATCTTTAAAACCCAAAAATCCAATACCAATCTGATTAAAAAGTTTAGCCGGCAAAACTTTTTTACACAACCTATTCAACAAATATTCACAAAACCATCCACAATTTTTGGGGATAAATCTGGCTCTATCCATCGTTTTATTTGCTTCTTGACTGCTTAATTTTTTCTATCCACCCGGCTCCGTTCTTAATGCATCTTTCCTGTTTGATCCACTCAATCAAGAAAAGAAGAAAGAAAAACAAAACAATAGAAAGTAGGCAAACCTCTACTATTTGCTCAATACCCATAATTAAGACACCTTTCGAGCCGCAAGTGATTTAATCGCGTAGTTCACAACGCCGAATAAATGCCATTCTTGATCTTCTTCCGGGTAAATATCCTTATAAAGTCCTGAAGAGTTCTCCGCTTTTAAATAAAAACCGTCACTCGTTTTCATAAAGCGCTTGACTGTATACTCATTGTCAATCTGCATCACCACAATATCGCCATTTTTTGGCGTTCTTGAACGATCAACAACAATTAGATCATCTTCAAAAATCCCGGCATCAACCATGGATTCACCGCTGACGCGCAGAACAAATGTCGAAGATTCGTTATTGACAAGCAATTCATTGAAGTCCAATGTTTCCTTGTAGCTTTCCGCAGGCGACGGGAAGCCTGCCTGAACGGAATATTGAAACACTGGCACCGATAGCTGTTTGACTGGATTGACCCTTTGCACCCAATCCGGCAGATCCCGTGACTCCATTACCTCAGGTAAAGTCAGAGCCGAGCGCAACCAATCTCCGCCGCCAAATGTTTTGAAATTTTCTTTCTGTTTAGGCGTCACCCGAGCAATAATCGTTGCCGAGAGTGCTTCATCACCGATGGGCTTTCTACCTGCATTGGGTCGATAGCCTCCTCTTTTTTTATCAGACATGGAAATGGTCTTCCTTATTCGTAAATTTCTCGTTTAGGTCACTTAGTTTCAAACGAGGCACTTTAATCTGAATTTCGTAAACTTTACCAAGAAACTCAAGGTTATCGAGCGTCTTTAAATTCTTTGGATGTGAATAGTCAGAAATATAGCTAAAGCTTCCATCCTCGCAACGGACAAGTTTCGCAATATCGATTAAACGATCTTTTCCCTGATAAAACACATAAATATCATCCCCATCATAGGTTTTAGCAGCCGTGTCAACGAGTAGCCGCATCCCCTTTTCCACAACAGGCGCCAAAGAATCGTCCGATGCATAAACCATGACACTTCGCACGTTATCCTCCAACACTTCAAATGAACCATCCGATCCATAAATGTATGTTCTGGTCGGTTCTCCTGGTTCATCCAAGTATCGGCACATGATTTGAGTCTTGTGAACTTCAGTTTTAATTCCATCCATATCCGGTACTTCCGTATCCCTTATCTTTTTTGATTTTGAAGGACACTTGAGGGTATCGGCTCTGCAACTTGTTCTTAATATCTTGAGCCGCCTCTTCCGTTTCAAAGAAGCTTGTCCAGTTCTTACTTCTTTGCAGTCGATAGTTTGGATTTCTAATTCCATAAACAGAAATCCCTGAGAATCGACTCATTCCATGTAATTTCGCCTGTAAATAGAACTTCACCCCTGTCATGCTTTTTCCCCTTGCGAAATACAAAAATCCTTTACCTATGATTATTGTAATACAATATCAAATAGAAGTAAATCGGTTGAAATTACAACAAAATATCGCGCCTTACCCTTTATTAACTTATCCCATTTATCCTCGTGATTCAGCGATAGAGGATGGGATCTTTGGAAATAATGACATTTCATGGAACGCATTGTTTAGCTTTGCCATTTCGTTCATAAATTTTGACTTATGTCAGATACGCCATACAAGGTCATCATTAGAATTCGCCGTTCGCTTTCCGCCTACTCCCAGCGGAGATTTTTTATGTTTTGCTTAAAAAGAAAAAAATGAAAAACCTCCCTTCTTACAACCTAATAACAATATTAAATTGTGGAAAAGTTAAGGCGCTAAACGGCTCTCACTTCCATTCCAACCATATTTATGATGTGTGTTTTAATGAACTCGACAAAATGGAAATGGAGCACATCATAAAAATGATTGGGCTCTATCCCCTACCTTTCTTTTCTTTAAAAACCGATCGTCGAGCAACAATTACAAAGGAGACAAGCGTTATATCAAGTTTGTGGCGCAGCATTTATTTCTCCAATAAGATTTACAACACCAATCATGCTTTGACTCTAACATCGTTAATTAGCGATCCTCATGAGTTGTACGATAAGTTATCTTTATCTGCAGATCATTGGGTGTTACTAAATCGTCATAATGTGAAAGATGTCCGTCAGGTATTTACACGAATTGGACGTTCTCCCGACAATGGCTGCAATCCTTCTGGAATTGAAAATAATTTACGGATACCGTTCGATAGGATTATTCAAACAAATTTGCCCCACGACATTGTTTCCGCTCTGACAGGGCTTCCCCTTATCAAAGTCAAACAAATACGTGCGGCGTTAATTCACAATGGGTTCTTTTTGAGAAAAAAGAAAGTGCAGAAGCAGGCTCTTGATCGTCATAGCTTTGATCGATTTAGCTTATTTATAGCGGTTTGCTACTTTAAATTATTATCCGTTCTTAATTATCAGCCCATTGAAGCCTATTTAAGGACAATAGAAATCCTTGAGCACGCTCCGACCATAAAGGCAAATATGTCTTCGGAATGCCATCTGTCCGTTAATCTTTATTACTGGCTTAGGGCTCATCATTTATTGCCAACTCTTTTCCAAGATGAACAAGAGGAAATCACGCCTGAGATTTTTCCGGAAAGTGTTCATTCGTATTTTGACCATCAAAATTCGCAACGTATTCCAAACATAAAAAATATGGGCATATTTCCCATCCCTCATGGCTTAGATATTGAGCATAAGCGATTTTTAACAGCCATAAATGAGGCGATTACGTACCGGCAATCGTTAGATAAAGTTCTTTGTCGTTACTATTCCGGCAGTTTCGCATAACTTTCCGACCGCTCTTTTTTGTGCGGTCTTTTTTTTGGAAAAGATTCTCTTTATTCGTCTTCCCCACCATTTTTCGGTACAACCAGTCTTAAAACATTTTTGACATTTATCAAGAATTCTTTTCAAGAGTCGTTCATTGGAAAAATTCAATTTTGCTGTTCTTCATTCATTTTTTTTAAAAAAAATGGATAAGTTTTAAATATTCATCTAATTTCCGCCATTTTTGCTCAGAAAATAGGCTGTCAAGTTAGGGTTATCCCTGAGTTGATTGAGTATTCTTCATTCATGCAGGATTCGCTCCCGTGCTTTTATGCGCTTTGTTGCATAAGGCACTTTTTCAAACAAGTAAAGGAAAACTAAATGAAGAAATCTCTTCCGTTACTCCTCGTATTGGGGTTGGCCTCTTCGGCTGTTTTTGCCGCTAACACCGGTGCCGAATTCTCTCAACTTTACGACATGGTCTATAAGTGGGCTACCGGCTATCTTGGTCGCGCCATCGCTTTGATCTTTTTGTTGGTTGGTCTTGGTATCGGCATTATCCGTGGTTCCATCATGGGCGCTGTCGGATGTGTGGCCGCAGCCATCTGCTTAGTGGTCGCTCCGAGCGTGGTTGAAGGCATCTTAACTGCCATCATCTAATCCGGAAGGAATCCTATGACCTCGCATCGAAATGAAACAGGCCTAGTCCCAGTTCCGAGAGAACTGGATGCTAACGCCAAGATCTTTATCTGGGATTTTGACGTTGCGGCTTTGTTTATTTTCGGGATAGCCATGGGAGTTATGGTTGGTAGCCTGGCTATGGGAGTTATGCTGGGTGTCGTTTTGTCCAAAGTCTGGAGCAAAATCCGACAAGGTCGTGCCAAGGGCTTTGGCATCCATACCCTTTACTGGTATCTGCCCGGTAAACCATTTCGCCGCTCGCCTGAATCATTTCGACGCGATTTCATTGGATAAAACACCATGAAAGCTTACGAACTTATCTCTGCTGACATGGCAGCACGTCTTGGTCTAAAGCGCTTAACACTAACTATGTTATGTGTGTCTTTATTGACGAATTGTTTTTTGGGCGCAATGATCACCTTGAAAGATGAAGCTGTCACTACAGTTCTCATTCCGATAGGGCTTAATGAGTCCACCCATCCGCTTACCGTATCGGATTCACATGTGGACCAAGACTATTTAATGCTCGTTGCTCGTGACCTTTTGTCTTTAGCTATGAATGTCAGTCCGGTCAATGTGGACTTTAATCGAAAGATGTTGCTCAAACACGCTTCGCCATCGAGTTTTGGAACACTTGATGAAGCCCTGGAAGAAAAAGCTTCACAAATTAAGCGCTTAAGAGCAAGTTCCTATTTTGCTGTAGAAAACATGGATATCGATACTAAAAATCTTGTCGTCCATGCTCAAGGAATCAAAAGTCATTTCATTGGCAAAACAGAAACACTTCGACAAAAAACCGATGTTTTAATGCGCTTTAACCTTATTGCCGGCAAGCTTCAGTTGCTGTCTCTTGAAGAGATAGAGCACTTGAAAAATAAAAATTCAGCTGCCGTAGATTCCCATTAATCTCTCATTTTTTCCGTATGAAACACCATTGGACTTTTAGTCTGACAGCCTCTTTTTGTGCCTTATTAAGCCCGATCTCTATGGCCGGAATGGCTCCTGAAAACGATTACGGCTTTGAGTCTGACGCTCAAATTGCTGCCACCGCGGTAGTGCAACCAAAAGGTAGCGCACAGAGCGCACCTTCGTATGCTGTTAGCCTTTCCGGACCTAATCGTATTGCCGTTAAGGGCAAAAAGATCATTAATGCCATCTACGATGCTTCACAACTTGAAGTACAAACGGACTCTCTTACCGGGCAAGTATTTGTTTTCCCGAAAATACAAGATTCTGCCGCTCTCTTTATTACAACGGAGGATAAGGAAACACACGCTTTGACACTTTTGCCTCAGAACGTGCGAAGTCAGGAAATTGTATTGAATGATGAAAGTTCAAAAAGGATAAAAGCTTCTACTTACCCACAAAGAGTGTTTCAAGAAGCCATTGAAACAGCTCCGGATATTGACAATAAAGTAACACGTCTTATTCGTGCATTAGCTCGAAATGAGTTACCGGATGGATTTCATGCCTCAAATCGTTGTGGGAAAGCCTGTCTGAAAACACTCTCATCAGACACTCTAATGGGCAAAGTTTTAATTCATACCAATACCTCTTCCTCAACGATAACGCTTGAAGAGAAGTTTTTTTATCAAAAGAACGTATTAGCCGTTGCGATCGAAAAACCCTCTCTGGCTCCGAACGAACTAACCCGTGTTTACGTTGTCATGAAAAATGAAAATGCCCTCATTTCAGGAGGTCAAGAATGAGCAACTCACAGGTGCGCATTAAGCAATGGGTGACTTTGGCTATTTTGACAACTGTTGTCATTACGTTTGCCATTATTATGGCCATCTTTTCTCAAGGTCGAGAAAAACAAGAAAAGCCCACCCCGGCAACAACAATTAATTTGGACAATCATTCTTTTAACGAAGAGCATTTTGTTACCACCTATGGGGCAAAAATGTCTGAATTGGAAAAAGAAGTTGCTAATCTTCAAGCTCAAATTAAGCGGGAAGAAGAACGTAAAAATCGCGAAGCCAAAGTTAAGGCTCGGGAAGAACGCTTTAATGACGCTTTCGATTCTGTGGAATATGAATCCGTTGGTGACATTACTGCCACCTCCGACAACTCAAACGGTTTTCGCCCTGTTTCCAAGAAAACTCAACCAATTGATGGACCAAGAATTGTCATTAAAAAGGTTAGTGACATCTCGACTGTCGATTCCACGGACAATCATAAAAAAGATGATATCGCCAAGAACCGCACTCGTGAAAAAAAGGCCGATGACTTATTAATAACCGGCAGCTTCGCAAGAGCTCGTCTTCTTAACGGTGTCGAAGCCCCTACCGGCGGCCAAGCTAATGGCAATCCGGTTCCGATGCTTCTTGAAATCAAGGATCCTGCCTTTTTACCCAACCGCTACCGCTCGGATATTAAGCGCTGCATGGTGACGGCAAACGCCACGGGCGACCTAAGTTCCGAACGGGTCTTGGTGCGTTTGGACCGCATGAGCTGCATCACCAACTCTCGAGGCGCCATTGACGTCCGTGTGACGGGCTACGTTACCGGTGAAGACGGCAAAACCGGTCTTAAAGCACGTGTGGTGACACGCTCGGGCCAAGCCATTGCGAACGCCCTGCTTGTGGGCACCTTGTCGGGACTCGGCGAAGCCGTGAGTCTGGCCGCCCAGGATTCCACCACCAATTTCGCAGGCACCGTGACCAATTCCGTCAACAATCCTTGGCGCGCCGGTTTGGGTGACGGCATGAAAGACGCCATGGACCGCGTCGCGGACTATTACCTCAAACTCGCCGACAAGATTTTCCCCGTTTTGGAAGTCGACGCCGGCCGTGATGTGGACATTGTCATTACTCAAAGCTCGTCCATTGTGACCGAGAAATCCATTTTCTAATTCAAACTCTTTTATGAAACCGACTCTACTTGCCCTTTTGTTAGGACTTGCCATGAATTTTTCGATTACCGACGTGTTGGCTGCAAGCCAAAACCAACCCTATGCGCAGAATTTCGCTCAAACCGCTTTAAGTGAAAAAGATCAAAAAGTTTTAGCGGCGCTTCAGAAAGCCTATCCCCAAAACCGCATCCGCTTGGCTCGCGAAACGCAGGTAACAGGATTTTATGAGGTGATTCTGGGAGAAGGTGTGAGCTACGTTTTTATCGCTGCCGATACTCTTGAAAAGTTAGATTTAATCAACGAGAAAAACCGTGACGCGTATTTTCAGCATTGGATCTTTGGCGGTGTTTTCTACGACATGAAAAATCAAATTGATCTCACAGCCCCCATGAAAAAACTTGCGCAAATGGTGGACGTAAGCAAGCTTCCGGTAGAAAACGCCATTACACGAGAAGTGGGCAAAGCGGAAAACACGCTTTTTGTCTTCACCGATCCCCGCTGCCCTTTCTGTAAAAAGCTCGAAGCGGAACTTGTGAAACTTGAGAACGTGCGAATCCACACCTTCTTGACACCGTTAACAAGCCTGCATCCGGACGCCAAGGAAGTCTCCGCCCGTATTTTGTGCGCAAAGGACAAGGCGAAAGCGTTTGAAGACTTCATGCTCAAGGGTAAAGAAATCAGTGAGCCCGCCCAGTGTCAAACGACACTTGAGGCTAATGAACGCCTGTTGACTGAATTGGGCATCAAAGGTACGCCCACGATCTTCTTTGAAAACGGCGAACGAGCCACAGGAGCTTTGTCTGCAGAAGCCATCCAAAAGAAGTTTGAAGCCATGGCCGCCATCAAAAAAGCGATCAAGGAGGCTAATTGATGAAGTATTACCGCTTTTTAGTGACCGCTCTTTTTGGTGCTTTAACACTCACCGGTTGCGGTTCAATCACGGGGCTGCAGGACGCAGAGTCGAATTTCGCCTGTTCGGTGGACATGACGCCACGCTGCGCTTCGCTTTCCGCTGTGCATGAATCGCTTGACAAGGAAGAGATTAAAAATAATTTTTCTTTTGAGTCATCTTCTAATGATTCGGTACAAATCCAACCGATTACAACAGAAGGGCAAAACATTGATCGTTTGGCTTACGACACTCCTCTGATGACGCCAAAGCGCGCCCCGGAAGAAATCCTTCGGGTATGGGTTGCTCCCTACATTGATACTGACGGCGATTTACACGCCGAACACGTGATCTTCACAACTGTGCGTGGCGCTCGTTGGGCACCGGAAACATTGGATATTAAGCCTATAAAAGCCGCTACGGACAAAATGATTACGCCATTAGTGAGTAAACCCTGATGAGAACACTCTTACGTTCGCTTAAAAAGCGCTTCTCTTTAGAAACACTGAAAACGAACCTTTCCGCTGAGGATGAGGATCTCGTCGTCTATCGTGGCAAAGGCTTTGTTGTCGATCGCTTGAGCACTCTCTTACCCTATGGCTATGAAATTGAACCAGGGCTTTTCACCATCATGGATGAAAAGAATATGTCGGTTGAATCGATTGGCTACACATTGGAAGTGACGCCACAGACCGGCGCATCACCCGAAATGGCCTCTCAGCTATCGTCCTTATTTTCTTCGGACTTGCCAACAGACACCGGCATACAGGTCACGCTCTTTGCTGAACCCTCGATCGACTGGGCCGCAAACGCCTACACGGCAAGCCGCACGCCTGAGTTTATCGCCCCGAAACATAAGAAAACGATCGCCGGAACCTTAACGCACTTGGCGCATGAACGAGTACGTTATCTAAAAAAAGGAATTTCTCAGCCGCTTTCAAAAGGAAGTCATTTTAGAGTCAGACATTATCGCGCATGGGTTTCGGTTGCCCTCCCTGTTGGCGATAAAAACCTTTTTGTAGCAATTGAAAAAGCTAAAAAAGAACGAGATCGTCACATCACGCTATTAAAGTCACAGTATCTCTACAGTCATACATGGTCCGCTAGGGATCTTTATCGGACTATACGCACGATTTTGAATGCCCATAAAGGTATGGAACAGCTCAAGTCAAAAGCTGAACCCAACCCACTGCAAAGTTTGTCCCTTGGTCTTGTAGATCCTGACACTCGTGTTCAAATCCGTGAAGATGGTATTGAACTCTCTGGTTACAAAACGGACAGGGTACTACTAACCGGACTTTCCGTTACCGGCTACCCAAGTGATTACGCTCTTGCATTAACGAATCGCTTCATCGGCCATAAAGCACTTGACATCCCTTGTCCCTTTTTAGTGACTTGTGCTGTCAACATGCCTGATTTTGAAGCTACTAAGGCAAAAGCCAACCTTATGGCTGCACGCGCAAAGCAGATTGCTGACAGCGAATTGGCACGTTATTTACCTTACTTAAAAAAGCGCGAGCGGGATTATGACATCGTTACAGAAGAGTACGCAGATAATGGCGGGCTTTGCAAAATGACTCACCAGGTGCTCCTGTTGGCACCAATCCAAAGTGCTGAAGAGTGCATTGAGGCAACAGTCGCCGTTTTTAAAGATGCTCACTTAGATTTAACTCGCGATACACGAATGCATTGGCAAAGTCTGATGACAACACTTCCCATGACAATGGGACCAATTTTGTCAAAAGATTTGCATATTGCTCAACGTCAGAGCACTAAAACTTTAACCAATGCGGCTAATTTTTCTCCCTTTTTAGCTGAGTTCCAAGGAACAGGCCCCAGAAACGGCGAAGAGTCTTTAACACCTCTTCTCCTTTTGACCGGTCAGCGCGGGCAAATCACCCCTGTTGATCCTTTTGCTAGTTCCGGCAATTACAACGCCATTATTGTAGGAACGTCAGGTGCCGGTAAAAGTGCATTAACTAACGATCTTATTACTGGGAATCTCGGTACCGGAGGCAAAACCTACGTGATTGACGTTGGCGCCTCATACAAAAAACTCTGTCAATTGCTTGACGGTCAATGGATTGAATATGGTCACGATACCGATCTTGTCATCAATCCTTTTGAACTGGTTCGAGACATCAAGGAGGACATGGGCTTTTTGCTTCCAATTTTGACAGAAATGGCTTCGCCAAATGAGGGACTGACGGACTTTGCCCAAAGTGTTTTACAAGCGCACGCCATTCATTGTTTACAAAAAGCAAACGAAAATGGGAAAAGCGCAACTGTTACTGACCTGGTAGAAAGCCTCTCTAGTGGTCTCGTACATCCTAACAAACCGTCTAATCCTGATCGGCGAGTAATGGATTTAGCCGTCCAGCTTTCCCCATTTGCCCGAGATGGTGCTTATGGACGACACTTTGATGGTCATTCCACAGTAAATTTTGACAACGATTTTATTGTCCTTGAACTTGAAGGTCTCAAGGGGCGTAAGACTCTTCAAAGCGTGGTGCTTCTTTGTCTTATCTTCCTAATTACGCAAGATTTGACTTCAGGGGATAAACATATTCGCAAAATGGTCGTCATTGATGAAGCCTGGGACCTATTAAGTCACAAACATGCGGGTAGCTTTATTCAAAACGGTTACCGTCGGGCGCGTAAACAAAACGCCTCCTTCATTACGATTACACAATCTTTTGCTGACTACTACCAAAACGATACGGCTCGCGCAGCGTTGGAAAACGCAGATATTCGGTTTGTACTTCGACAAAAAGAAGAGTCTCTTCGTTTCATGGAAAGTCAGAAAAAGGTTTCATTTAGCCCTTGGGAAATGAACGCTATTAAGCAAATCAAGATGCGTGAAGGCGAATATTCAGAATGTTTATTCGCAACTCCAGACACGGTGCCAGCCATTTTGCAAATCCGTTTTGATCCTTTCTCCCGCCTTTTGTACTCAAGCCGGGCAAGCGATGTTGCGAGAATCGAAAGTCTTACTCAGAGAGGGTTGTCCGTGACAGAAGCGATTACGCATATTTTGACCACCAATCAAACAGAAAACTAACGAAAGACTCTTATGAAATTAATAATGAACCTGTTAAGAGATCCGAGAACATTGGCTATCACCATGTCAGCGTCTGCCTTTTTATTGGCTGGCATATCGGTTTATCAGACCTCTACAACCAAAACACAGACGATAGCTGTCGCAGATATGCAAAGCATTATGGACGCGCAAAAGCTTGCTTGGCTTCAAAGAATGAGGCTGGGAGAAAAAAGTCAAGTTATTGCTAGTTCGAGAGAGTTCCAGGACAAATTAGAAGGGGTTTTGAACGACATTACTGTGAAATCCAATACAGTCATTTTTGACAAAAATGCCTTGATTGCCGGATCAGATGTTACAGACATGACGCCAATCATTATGGAACGTCTCGGCTTATCCATTTCTGAAACTCAAAAGTTGCGCCAAACATTGGAAAACGAACTTTTTTCAGACTTTCCCACGATGAGAAAGGATCGCCCCTAAATGAAAGAGAACGCTTTGCGCCTGGCACTCAGCTTTTTTGAGTTGGCTAAACGGTATTGCTTCATCCTATTGGGGTTGGGAGTGGCTTTGATGTTATTCACAAGCCGCTACCAGTTGGCGATCAACGTGACCGAGAGCCTCCCCGGAACCGTCTTTCTTATTGATAAGAAGGATAAGGCAGTGTCTCGCGGTCGTTATGTGGCTTTCCGCTGGAAAGGCGCCGCACCCGTTCCGGATGGCGTTACCGTCATTAAGCGAGTGGCCGGTATTGAAGAAGACCGTGTAACGGTCATCAACCGCACGGTTTTCATAAACGGTCAAAAGGTGGGCGTGGCCAAGACTCACTCCCGTAGCGGCGAGCCTTTAACGGCGACATCGGACTCCATCATACCCTATGGCTATTTTTACGCTTCAGCTGACCATCCCGACAGTTTTGATAGCCGCTACGCCAAACCCGGCCTTATCTCAACAAGCGCCGTTCGGGGCCACGCGATTCTTCTTTGGTAAGAAAGACTGTTCGATGAAAATCCCTTCTGTCTTACTCGCTTTGTGTCTGAGTCTGTGTACTTCCCCTTCTTTCAGTGCAGAGGCACTGGGGCCCATGTACCCGGTCATTGAACCGGATCTTTTGGCACTCATGAAGCAGCACGCCACTGAAGAATCGGCCAATAGCGCATCGCGTCTTAATCAACAAAAAGACCGCCTTAAACAGTGGGCAAAAGAACCCATCGGTCAGGCCATCCCTGAAGCCACAGAAATCAAACGCCACCGTTTTGAAAGTTCTCCGGAGGCAAAGTCTTTTCTGGGCGAGAACTACCGCCGCGAATGGCTTTTCATTGATGCGAACCGCCCTCAGCATTTGGATCTAGCCCTGGCTTTTTATCAAGACAAGAAAGGCGTTCGACGCGTGGTTTTAGTGTCAGGTTCAGTTGATAAGGCACAGAAGAAACTTCAGCAAAGGGTTTGGTTTGACCAAGCCGGCACCTTGATTAAACGACTTCGCATTGAGGCAATCCCCGCTTTTGTGCTCATGGATGCTACTGGCATTACTGTCACACAGGCTCCGGTCAATGACTTCCTCAAAGGAAAGGACTTTCAATGAAACAACTCATTGCTCTTTTCCTATCCCTTTTATTGTTTAAGGGAAATGCGTTGGCAGCCTGCTACGGCCGCATCACCAATCCGGTCACCGACGTCTGCTGGGAATGCGTCTTTCCCATCACAGTCGGTCAAAATACAAGCTTAATCAGTAGCTCCGGCTTTACCGATGTCACAACCGATGCGGATTCAATGTGCAGTTGTGTGACAAACGGCTCCGTAACCCTGGGCATGAATCTAGGCTTTTGGGAGCCCATTCGCACGATTGAAATTGTGCGCGAGCCCTTCTGTTTTCCCTCTTTAGGTGGTCTCACCATGGGCGGACGGTTCACGGCGCCCGCGCACGGCCGCACACCCAACCCCAAAAAGCGCGGACATCGAACCAGTTTTTACCAGGTTCATTGGTATCACACGCCCTGGCTATACCTGCTTGAGGTGCTTTTTGATACGAAGTGTCTGGAAGCCTCTCCCTGGGACGTGGCCTACATGACTGAACTTGATCCCTTGTGGGATGACTCTATGAGTTCTTTCCTGTTAAACCCTGATGTCACCCTTTTTTCTAATCCGATCGCCGTGGGCGCTTGCAGTCTTGACTGTGTCTCAGCCACGATTGATCTGCCGATTAATTCGCTTTATTGGTGCGCGGGCTGTGCGGGAAGCCTCTTTCCCCTCACCGGTTGGGTTAATGCCCACATTACCGATGAGCAGGCTTTCAGCCTCTTGACCCAGCGCTTCACTTTGAAGCTTCACCGGGAAGGGCTCTTGTGGCGTCAGTGGGGTAAAGACGGTCAATGCGGACCGCAACTTGAACTTCTCATGAGTAAAGACGTTTACCGCACACAGATGGTGTGGCCTTCCCGTCAAACGCAGGGCACCTGCTGCCGCCCCTTTGGGGCTGCCACCGCCATGGATGCCTTAGGGGGAACAACGCCGCCTGTGCGTGGGGAGGACGCCGCTCTACTTATTTGGCGCCGTCGCGACTGCTGCCAAGGCATGAGTTTAGGAGGATCATAATGAAACGCTTCCTTATGACACTTGCTTTCTTATTGCCTTTAAATACATATGCCCTGACACCGGGCGAGGTGCAAGCCATTGTTCAGCAAGCTCAGGAATCCGTACAGACTCTGCCTCAAACCCAAGAGGAAGATATCGCCATTGCGATAACCGTCTCGCTTTCTATGCCCCGTGCCTCATTGCTGAAATTGGGACAAGATGCCCGGGATGCCGGTTTAGCTCTGACTTTTAGAGGCGTGGGCACTGAAATACAAAACAGACCGGATGAAAAACCACGAACCATTGCCCAACGCTACGGCAAGGGACTCATTGCCCGTCACATGGAGGACTTTAAATTCCTCACGGATGCCGGCGCCAACGTTCAGATTGATCCGGTTTTATTTACTCGCCACAACATCACCGATGTACCCCGTGTCATGGTTGTTCCTGTTTGCCGTTCGGCTTGCGAACGCACTCAAGCGATCCTGGTTGCCAGAGGCGATGTGAGTCTTCGCTATGCGTTGGACGCTCTTTTTAAAGACGTCACTAACCGATTTAAAACAGAGCCTGAAAACAAACAACTTCTGAAAGCTAAGAGCCTTCTTGAGGAGAAGCTTCTGCAGTTAGGAGATCGAGAATGATGAAACCCTTGTTCTCAAAAGCCCTACTGGCTTCTTGTCTGTTGGTGATTTCTCCATTTTGCCCGGCCAAAGATGTGACGGTCAACGAAGCCGCCTTGGCCGCTCAGTCCGTTCCCCGCCCCAATTACGGTTCTATTGTCACCAACGACAAACGAAACGATGTCATCAGTAAAGACTTCGTTGGAGATACGTCTGATCTCTCCAACCTTCGTGATAAACATGGCATGGGCGATCTTTTCACCCCCGGCTCTAACAAGGCCAATGGTTGTTTGAGCAAGAACGATCCAGAGTGTTTGGCCGTGCAACTTGTTTATCAAGGCGGTGCTAATAAGCCGGAGTTGGATGAGTCTGAGAAAAACGAAATCATGGGAGACTATGAGGACACGATTGGTAACGCCGACTCCATCATTGGCGATGCAGATTCTATCGTAAGTTCCGAAACCAATTGCGAAACGGTTGAAACTGTCATCCCCGGCGTTTCCCAGATTGAAGTCTGTGATGAAGCAACGGGCGGGGTGAGCGCCGGCACCTGTTCAGAGGGCTGGACAATGGAAATGGGCACCCGTGAACTCTACCGCTGCCACACAGGATTCGTTTCTTCCGAACAAACTTGCTCGATTGAACGGGAAGTGCGCTCTCACATTGAAAACCGTTACTCGTGCGTTAAAGACGATGGCGAAACCGCGCAATCGTCCTGCACCGTGCCGGTCACAGTCGACGTTAAGAAAACCTATCCCTACACCTGTCGGATTGAAACAAAGCCGGCCACGACTGAAACCTGCATTAAGACACTTAATGTCAGCGTCATTCGTGCCTGTTCCGATGACCAAGACGCCACGGTCAGCCTTAAAGACTTTAAAGAAGTGGGCTATAGCGCAAGCGGTTCTTACCTCACGGCCAATGTGGGCTATACGTGCTCAGAGGATATGAAAGTGACGGTGAAGTTCGGTCCCCGAACGATGGGCACCTTTACCGAAGCCCCCTCTTCTTTTACGAAAACTTATCGAATTGAGTTCATATGCTCCATTGAAATCATTCAAAAGGACGGCCACGACTACTACGAAGTCACCATTACCAATACGGATAAAGGCAAAGGAACAAAGACGGTTTCCGTGACTTTACCGATTTATAAACCCTATCCTCAGATCACCGATCACTGGGAGAGTGTATGCCGTTAATACTTCTCCCCCTACTCTTTTTTATTGCTCAGTCTTCTTGGGCAAACTGTGAAATAACCAAGCAGACCTGTCTGCAAGGGCCCGAGACCCGAATTATTGGTGGGGAAGAAATCTATCGGGAATGCTGGCAGTGGGAAACCGTTTCTGAATGTGAGTCGGGAGGCTCCGTTAATTATTGCGAGCCATTAGAAAATAATGACTCTTGCCAACAAACCGAAACCAACTGTCTGGAATCTTCCAAACCCGGCGTTTGTGAAGTTCGGGAGAATGCGTACAGCTGCGAGATGCCTCTAGAGGAAGTGTCGGAAGGTATTACCGAGCAACCTATTAAAACGGAGGTCACCGACCGCTTTGAGACAGATAAGTATTGTGAAGCGGCAACCAATGCGGCTTGCTCTCAAACCCAAATGATCTGCACAGCGCCGGATGAAACCCGCGTGGTCGATGGCGTTGAGGTAACGCTGCCCTGTTGGGAGCGGGAGTTTAACTTCTCCTGCGTGATCCGACCGGAAAACCCTTCGTGCTCCTACCTGCAGGAGGCCGGTTGTAAACCGAGTACTGATAACAAGAAAGCGGAAACGCTTTCCTATGATTGCCGGGAAGAAGTTGCTTTCAAACCCCATGAGGACATCCAGTTTGTTGAAAAACTCAATATCCTTGACGGTGTCATGATTACCTCTAACACCTGTAGTGACAGTTGTGAGGAAAAGGAAAGTGCCTGCGAAGTCACCCATCCCATTTTTACCGAGGTTTGTCTCAAAGAAAATAAGGTCCAGCTCTGCGAGACGGGTGAAAAGAAAACCTGTGAAGCTTTAACTGATAAAGGTTGTACGGTAAAAGAAGAAGAACCTGACTCTTCTCTTTTTTCATGCCAAAGTCCGGTTTCCCCTCTCCCCTCACACATTGAGTGGACCGGAAGCGAAGAAGTCATCACCGGGATGACGGAAGAATCCAACTGCCCATTTGATGCTGACAATTTAAGCAAAAAGATCGAAGAACGTGCGTCTTGCTCTATTTCTAACAAAGTCTGTACCGAAGGGCCCGAAACCCGCATTGTGAATGGACAACCTGTCTATAAGGATTGCTGGCGCTATGAAGTCCAATATTCCTGCTCTGATGACGGTACATCGGTAAATACCTGTGAGGAATTGAGCAGTAACCCCAAGTGCGAGCTCATTGAAAAGAAATGCCTGGCAGGCAATGAAAGCCAATGTTCCTTTTGGACTTCCACCTATAAGTGTGAAGAAACGCCTGATCAGGTTATTGAAGAAGAGGTTTGTTCAGAGTCTATCTGTCAGAACGGTTTGTGCACACCAACCGATGACGCCCCCAATACGAATTTAGCCGACGTCATCACTAAGCTTGAAGTTGTGCGTCAGGCCGCGGTCTATGGCGACTACAACAACCTTCATTTCTTTACCGGAGAACTCAATACCTGCCGCAATAAATTAGGAGGCGTCTCTTGCTGCAAAGGAAAGGTGAAGGGCTCTCACGCCAACTCCGCTGGCCTTCCCGTCTCCTACATCTTTGCCGGCAAAGTCGCCAAAGAAACGATTCATACCCTGGGCTCTCCCTACGTCAATGACATCCTGATGAGTAACGAGAACATCGCCAACGTCATGACAAAACTCTATGGCGAGGCAGCCGGCCAGGCCTATTCCCCTAACCTCTCCTACTACGGACTGTCAGTCAGTTATGTGGGGGGATCGGTCCAATTTTCGTTTGATCCCTGGACGTTCTTTGCGATGGTCGCCTTAGAAGTCGCCTCCGAATATCTGTCCTGTACACCTGAAGAACAGACTTTGCAATTAAAGCGCGGAGCGGACACCTGCCGCTACGTGGGCAGCGTCTGCACCGAATACTTCATGGGGCGGTGCCTCATTAAGACCGAGTCTTACTGTTGCTACAACTCTAAGCTCGCGCTTTTGGTGCAGGAAGCCGCCCATGAGCAACTAGGACTCGGTTGGAACACGGCCGACCAGCATGTCTGCCAGGGGCTCACCGCTTATGAAATGAGCCGAGTGGACTTGGGAAAGATCGATCCGACGCAGCTGGGCGCTTTGATAGACACCTCCAAAGTGACGCTGCCTGACGCAAAGAAAGTGGAAACACGCGCCAAAGCCAGACGTGAAGAACTCAAAAAAGATCCTTATGCCGATATGCCCGGCAAAGAGGGAACCTGTTACGGAACAGATTGTTAGAAAGATAAAAATGAATAAAACCATTCTCCCTTTTCTTTTATTACTGGCTCCTGCCCTATCGCTCGGAGCCGAAGAAAGCTTCTGGACGGAAGACGTCTGGAAGAATCCCGATCGCGGCTTTCTTTTCTATGGAGAAAAGAAGCCCGATGAATCCAAAGACCCCAAAGAATTTGAAACGGTAGAAGAACTAAAGTTTGAAGCTCAAAAGAGACTTAACGTCGCGGTGATGAATCCGACGGAGAGCAATCTCAAAGCGTACCTAGAAATCAACACGTTAATGCTGGAGAAATCCACACAGTTTGCTCAACGCTGGAAAGAAACCCTTTGGGCCAATCCCGGTTTTGATCATACGGTGGTCCACCCAAACGCTAACTTTGCGCAAGTGGCTTTGAAAGATGAAGCAAAGTCAGAAAAGGAAGATATTCTTAAACAACTCTCCTCTCGGGCCGGGTTGGTCATTCTTGTGCAGGCGGGCTGCTCCTTCTGCTCTCTGATGGCGCCCGTTATTCAAAGACTTCAGCAAGAAACCGGTATTGAGGCTTTAGCTATTTCCATTAAGGGTGACGTCTCCTCCGAATGGCCCGGCGCCAAACCGAATAACGGCATTGTGAAGCGCTTAATGACACTAAGCGGCTCGGTGCCGACCGTCACACCCGCCATCTTCCTGGTGGACCGCCAGGGTAAGGAGGCTCACCTGATTGCCTCAGGTGCCTTGTCGCTTGAAGATCTGAAGGATCGACTCGTTCAAGCCTCCGGTCTTACACGTTCCACAAATTCAACCATTCAAACTCTCCCTCGCTTGTAAGGATTATCAATGACTGTACGCCATTCAGTAGTCGCTCTCTTATTGTCTTTGACTATCCCAGCCGCTCACGCCGGTTTTCTCGAAGACTTCTACGATTCTTCTTCCGGTGCCGGTCAAGCCAACGTGACGGCGGCCGGCATCTACGAGTCCGCCCACCTTAATATCGCCACGGGCGGAGGCTTTGTGTACCGCGCTCCCAGAACCGACTTCACGCCGTTTCAGTTCACGCCACCCAAACTCTCTGCGGGCTGCGGCGGCATCGATCTCTTCATGGGCGCTTTCAGCATCCCCTCTAAAGAAGAGTTTTTAAATTATTTAAGAGCAATCGGCTCTTCATTACCGGGCCTGGCTTTCCAGTTAGCCCTTCAGACTTTGTCTCCTGACTTATCCGAACAAGTCACAAGCTTTCGCGATTTGATCCGGGAATACAGCTCTAAGTTTCAGGATTCTTGTACCGCTGCTCAGACCCTTCTGGATATGACGGGCGCTCAGGGCTACATGGAAAAACTGCGTTATTCAGCCACTAACCATTTAAGAGACTCCGGTACAGCGTCGGATGCTTATGAAGCCGACTCCATGACCCGTACCGATGGGGCAACCGTTTTTAAAAATGTCCCCACTCGGACGGACTCGGGCGGCAACACCATCGAAGCCTCGGAAATCAACCTAACCTGGGCTTTACTGGGCGGCGGGACTTTGACGTCCAAGTATCCCAAGGAACTCAAAGAACTCATGATGACGCTGGTGGGCACAACCATTTACACCCAAGCCGGCGATGATTCCTCCGCCGTGGCCCGCTCCCGCTTCATCATGGGCGAGGATATCGCCAATCAACTCTTCGGTTCCTCGGAAAGCGTCAGCCTCAATAACGCCACTCGACTGATGTGCCCTACCAAGGACACCAAATGCCTGTACCCGGAGCGCGTTGCCATGGATGACATCAACCTCACCCACCGTCTCTGGGAAGCCGCCACCCATTACCGTCAGTCTCTTCTGGCTCGGGATCCGTCCAGAGTCTCTGAAGAAGACATCCTCCTATTGGGGTCGGTTTCTTCCATTCCATTAATCAAATTAATTAACACGGTAACGATTAACCGCTACGTTGGTTTTTCAGAAGATATCCTCCGCGTCTATGTGGAAGCCGCCTCTTATGAAGCCATTGTCAGGGCGCTCGATCAATTAACCATTGACATTGAAAAAGTGATCACCAGTGCAAGCGGCGCTGCCGCCAATCAAATCAACGCCGATCACGTTAAGCGGATTTCCGCCCGTATTGCTTCGGTCCGTTTAGACCTCTCTGCCCGAAGCGACCGCATCTATCAGCAAATGGCTCGGGCCAGAAGCTTCATGGAGCAAGTCGAACACATTGAACGCAGCCTTTTAGGCAACGCCGCCCAAAACATCGCTTCCCGCTGGGGAACCCGTAACTAAGGAGTAACCGATGACGATGGAATTTTTTGCCTATTGGAACGGCTCTCAAATCCGAGATCTTTTTGAAGCGGTGGTGGCCATCACCGGGTCGGCTGACTTCACGGGGCTATTGAAAACCATTATTCTGTTCGGATTTCTGTGTGTCATTACCGTTTGCGCCCTAAGATACCGAGGACTGGACGCGGGCAGCTTCATCTTTGCCGTGGCGCTTTTCTATGGCGTCACGCTCGTACCCAAAACAGACCTGGCCATCAATGATGAGCGATCCGGTTCCGTTTATGTGGTTTCTAATGTTCCTTTGGGACTGGCCTTTATGGCAAGCACCACCTCCCACGTCGGCCACTGGCTCACGGAAATCTTTGAAGACACGTTTGCCGGCGTTGAAGCCGAGCGCTTTTCACGCTTTGGCATGGTCTTTCCGGAAAGAGCAGTCAATGCCATCCTTGCCGCCGGTCCTGTGACCGCTCAAGGCAGAACGCTCATTTCCGACTTTAACCGCAACTGTGTCATGCCCGAACTCATTGACTATCCCCAAAAGATTGAAGCTTTGAGCACCAGCGGCAACCTCTGGCAGACAATCGCTCAAACCGGATGGGTCAATCCCGCCCGAAAAACACAAGACACGGCAAGCAACTGGTTAGGCTGCGATGAAGCCATCGCCTTTATCGACAATCACATGGCAACGAAAGAGCTGCCGGCCATTCAAAAGCATTTAGCTATGAAGCTGCTGCCCGATCAGCTGGATGCGAGCACTTTAATTCTGAGAGTCCTGCCCCAGGCTGAAAGTCTCCTTTTGGGCGTATCGCAAAGTTTGGCGAGTTCCATTAAGCACTCGGTCTTTATGAATACCCTGCAAAGCGATATTGACAATGTGGCCGCTTTAGCCGGGCATCCCTTAGCCACCGCCACGGCCTTGGCCAAAGCCCAAGGCAATCTCTCCTCTGAAATCAACTATCGAACGATGGCTGAGATTGCTAAAGATGCTCTACCAAAAGTTAGAAACTCCTTGGAATTTATCATTCTGGCGTCTTTCCCACTGATTTTCATCATGATGTTGGCGGCGGGCCACATGGCCGGAACCATCCTCAGAAGCTATTTGACGCTATTGGTTTGGATACAGCTTTGGGCACCAATTTCGGCTGTGATGAATTACCTCATTATCCACACGGACAGCCACCCCATGAATCAGATCATCGCTGAATATGGGGCCAACACCATCTATGCCGCCAGTCTCATCCGCGAAGCCGGCGCAAGCTCTCAAGCCATTGCCGGATTCTTAACAATTCTGGCTCCGGTCATCGCTTTTGCCATTGCCAAAGGAAGCGACTTTGCAACGGCGCAGTTAGCCGCAAGCGTCATGGCGCCGGCTCAAAGCGCCGCGCAGTCTCAAGGCGCAAGTCTCACCTCCGGCAATATTTCTTTAGGCAACACAAGTTGGGGCAATGTCTCAACCAATACCCAATCCGGCAATAAGAGCGACCGCTCGATGAGCTTTACCGACTCCTCGATGCTTCAAACCGCTTCGGCCTATGGCTCGGTTACGCGCAATGGCTCCGGTACAGTAACCGGTATGTCCATGACACCGGTCTCGATGGGTGTCTCAAGCGCCATGTCATTGGGAGAGGCTAATTCTCAAAGTGCAACCAGCTCAATGAGCAATAGCTTTGGCTATTCGGACTCTATCCAAGCCCTACGCTCATACACGACGCAAACGGCAGATAAGTCGATGGCGGGTTTTACACGATTACTCAATTCCACACTGAGTACGCAATCAGGCCTTCAATCCACAGACAGTCGTTCCGACCTCAGCTCCCAAACTTTTGGGGCAACTTCCGGTCAAACCATTGGTTCTCAATTAAACAATGGTCAAAGCGCTGCAGTTCAGACTTCTTTGAATTTAGGTGTCCAAAACAAAACCTCTAGTTTAGGAAATGTCAGCGCTCCGGCTTCCGCTCAATTATCATCTGCCAGCCCCTCTTTAAGTTCTGGGAATTTGGCTACGTTTAACAACAAACTTCCTGTCTTGGCGTCTGGTGCACAAACATCATTTGAGCCCAATCTTAATCTCGGCGTCAACGGCCAGGTACAAACCTCACAACAATTACTGGATACGGTTACTCAACAAGACTCTTCGAGTAATAGCCTTCAAAGACAAGAGGCCTACAAATCTCTCTTGGCCGCCACACGACAAATTGCTGAAAGCACAACTGACGCTGGCATTAGAAATGCCGCTCAAAACTTTGAGGCGCAGCTCACTCGTGCTTATCAGTATGGAAATCGAATGAACTTTGAGCAAAGCGCTAATCAAAGTGCTTCTTCTGAACTGGGTTACGTGTCCAATCAAGATCTCCGCACCATGATTGATAACTCCCCGATGGCCATGCAAAAAGCCATTGAAACGTTCGGATCGGCTGAAGCTGCTCAAAACGCTCTTTTCCACAGTCCAGCGGCCAGAAGCTATTTTGCTCAAGAGCTTCATAAAGAAATGAATAAAACCAAATGGAACGACGGCACAAAACAACCATTGTCCACAGCTGATATCGACACAATGGCCCGCCCGCATCGTCAAAGTTTTGAATCTGAAATCACTTCTCATTTTGATGAAGCGGTCTCGGCTAATCGTCTTGATACTGAATCAGCTCGAAAAACTACGATGGGCGATCGTGATGTCTCAGCCTCCCCGGATACCAACCGCGTTCGACAAACGGTTAATAGAGAAATAGCCTCTTTAACTGCGGATAGAGAAGAACTTCAGGGCGAGGTTTTAAAAGAGCGTGGCGCAACCGCTTCTGCAAAGACTCTTTATGAAGAAAAAGAGTCCGGTGTCTCCACTGTGCTGGGGAACGCTTTCTTCGGAGGTGTTTCCTACAAGAGCCCCGAAGAATACAAAGATCAACTGACTAGAAAAGCTAATGACTCCGCACAATTTTCGGACTCATTGAAAGATCTTGGGCAAAACACCAAAGTTGACTTAACAAACTTTGAGCGTTCAACACAAAAGAAATAAAGATTAATTAAATGGCCTATCTCTCTCATAGTCACTCACAACGCATCAAGCTTGCCTGCGAAAAACTCCTCACAACGGATCTTCATGCAGCCAGGCATGATGCAAATCACCTTGATAAAACCTTAATTGAAACTCGTCTTTTAAGTCTGGAGAATTTTGATTTCAAGATTATTGAGCAAACTAACTTTTTACTTTTTCAGAAACTTCAGTTCCTAGCTCAAAAGAACATCTTAGAGGCTATGACGTTAAGCGGACTCAAAAGGGAGATGCTCATGAAGCTATCTTCTTGCTCAGCCTATAAGTTGTCTCAACTTTGTTGCAGCCATTTCTGCAACTTTGTACCACAACGATCAGTCAGCCAATCCTTCTTACAATCTGAAGATTTCTCTTTAACCTACTGGCTTTCGGTTTGGAACGTAGCATCCAGCACTCCGTTTAGAGCAAGCCTCTGTTTTCATTTAAGTGAAACAGAAGTTGAGGAAATTGGCAAAATGGATGCCGCTCAAATCGTTGAGTATGCAAAAGAGCCAATCAATCGCCATTTTTCTCTTGCTCATTCCGAAGCGCTTTTAGGGATTCTCATTGAACACAATGATGATTTTCTTAAGTTACTACAGATTCATCATCTTCTATCTTTAGAAGATGAAAACCAACTATTTAATCCAACGACCCTCGTAGAGCCAACATCTATAAAAAGAAAAGTGCCGGTTGCCGCATTAACCATAAAAGAGCAAAAACATATTTCACAGCTGTTGCATCTGGCCGGCGTTCAGCGCATCGATATTATGAACTTCCTCAAAATTGGGAAAAGTACATGCATCTCCTTCTTGAAAGAGTTTGAAGGCGTCACGGAAACATTGTCAAAACGTCTCACTCATGACATCCATCCCAAACACTTTTGGGAGGCGATTCCAACCGCTATTTTTTCTAAGCTCTATCATCGTCTTGCCGGCAATAGTATTTTCAAAGACGTTCATGTTCGTGCTTTTTTAATGGCTAGTGTCCTAACTCACGACATCATCCACCATCACAAACTGAAGTCACTTTGCTTATCAGGATATGTCCCACACGGCAGTAAATTATTTGATTTGGCATTAGGACTTAGCCAAAGGAAAGTAACTTTCGAGTACTGTTACCGCACCCGATCTTTTTATCCAGTCATTGAAGAGAATTCATTTAAAAACAACAATTTTTCTATGCGCTGGGCAAATCATGATTGCAGCTGCCCCTTTTGTCAGGGCTTTAATTTTTTGGTTAAACCCAAAAATAAAGAATACAAAAAGATCTCAAATATGATTTGTTCTCCATACGATCCTTACCAATTTGATGAACCTGATGAAGGCTTCTCTGACGCTCCTAAGCCGGTTTTAAAAAACATGGATATTCCTTTTTTACCCTTTAATTCTCAGGTTCAGAATCCCTTATTAAACATTCGGGGAGCCGCTGCAGATGACTAAAACGGTTGGTTAAAAGGCTTCTCTAAAAAGAAGTTTATTTCCAAAGATCTCCACAGTGGTGTGTTGAATGAAAAATTAAACTCGGGTTTTGTGTTTTATAGCTTCTGTTTCAATGGGTTATGAACTTAAGGTTCGTACATTGCGCCTTTAAAAAGAGATAACTTAAACCCCTTCTTTTTAGGATTAGCTTTCTCATAGGCTGCTACGGGTATGCAGTCCTGAAATCCCACATAGATAAGTAAGTGGTGTCTTGCCCTTAAAAGGAGTTTTTGAATGTCGGATAAATGGTATGAACTTATCAATGCTACATCACAAGAGCGAACAGCTATTGATTTGGAAGAACTCGAAGAGGAAACTCAAGATCGAATTGAGCAACTAGCCAAAGCCACTTTTCTACTTAACCACATTGTTTGCTTTAATGCCAAACGCATCCAGGACGAATACAAAAATATCTATACCGACGTCAAAGAACGAGAAAAGCTTTTACACGAAAGCGAACGCGGTAAAAAATCAAATTTAAGATTTCGTGTGCGTTTATCTAAAAAACATACTCTGATGGCCGAATGGTATCGGGAAAAATATCGTTACGGTGAAATTTGTCACGAAACATTATCTCGAGACTACAAGTACGCCTACTCCCCTAAAGTGTTTAATAAGGAACCTTCTTGGGCGAAAGAAAACGGAAAGCGTGCGGAAAAACGATTGAGCATTTTGAGGGAACAAAATGATCTGCTGCACTCTATGAGAAAAATTCTTTATCGACTCTCAGACCTTACCGCCTCTTACTACGCTCTGAGCAGAGGAACACTTTCTTTAGAAAACAACGATATTCCAGAGGATATTTTGGCGCTCGCCGGTATTGAACCTGACGATTTAGCCGATAACAAAAATCTTGAGATCGTCATTAATGGGAAAAAAATGGACGAATGGTTGGAAAGAACGTATCACTTAAACGATACGTGTTTTTAATATGTATCCTCATTAGGAAAAGTTTTGCTGGCAAAATTTTTTATCACAGTAATCTAATTCAAAAGGCGTTGAGTCACCTGAAATTCATAGCAACCCAACGCCTTTCTGAGTTATCAGCCGAACTGATTAGAAAGTATGACGAATACCGACATTCCAACGATAGTTTTCTTTGACATCTCCACCATTGGTGCGCTCAAAATCAATGTAGGTGTACGTATTCGGCGTCCAGTTAAAGTTGGCACCAACACCCATTTCAACCCAAGCGCCGCCTAAGTCTTCTTCAATGGTATTGTGCGCCACACCTTTAGTGGCCGTTCCATTGACTTCGCCATCGAAGTCATACAAACCGGACAAACGAGCATAGATTGTTCCCTTATCTTTCGGGAACTTAAAGCCGGCTCGCAGCCCCGCGCGACCGATCAGACTGTCGTAACTGTCTTGATCAATACGGACATTATTGCTTGTCTTGATCGTTTCACCTTCAATATGACCGTAGTTCAAACCAACTTGTGGTTCAAGGTACAAGCCACCATCCATGAATTCGAAACGATAGCCGGTTTCGACGCTCACGCCATAGGCGTTACTGTTGTAGTCTCCGTCCATACCATTGAGTTTGAAGTCATTTTCCAAACGGTTGTACTTAGCCATCAAATCAATGTAAGCGCCGCAAGGCACAAACCACGTTCCGTATAGAGCAACGCCGTAACCCTTAGTGTCAGCAGAGCCTAAATCATAAGAAGTGTCTCCGTCTGTATAGGTGAAAGCAACTCCCAACTTCCAATCCCCGACAGATTGATCCGTACCAAACTGAACGGACTTGCTTCTCATCTTGAGGTCTTGGGCACCGTATTCCATTTCAGAACCATAGCCGCGCATCCACACGCCAACACCTTCCGGAGCGTCACGCAGGTCTCCCATGCGCTTAGAAAGACTGTTCATCTCGTGGCGTAGAGACATAGCAGATAGAGCAGCAACTGAACCAAAGGCATCTAATTTGTCATTCTTAACAATGCGTACATTGGATAATGACCCATCTCGATTGAGTTCAGCAGTCAAAGCATCGTTAACATCACCAGCTTGTACATCAAGGCTATTTTGCGCTTGAGCTTCATCTTCGGTTATAACGATAGTATCTTTCAGAGCCTCGGCAGCTGCTTGAGCATTTGCATATTGGTCGTTGGAGTGAGCACTTGCTACCATACGCAAGTCGCCTGTCTTTTTAGCAATAGTGACGCTTTGAGTATTAGCTAAGTCATTTAAAAGTAAGGTCTTATTTTCACCATTGAAGGATTTAATATCATAGGTTCCCGCAGAAAGCTCAACAGTACTTTCTTTACTACCTATCGTATTGATTGTGCCAAGCGTGACTTCTTCAGTGGTGTCATTAACAGACATCGTAGCGTTATCAAGCTTTAGGATTCCTTCGTTAGAAACATTGCCATTGAGAACTAAACGAGCCACTTCATCGTCACCCGCTACACTGATAACGGATTTTGCATCTGAAACCATGGCTGTATCGGAGGTAACTACTGCGGATCCGTTGATATCTAACACGGTGTCAGCGGCGTTGATACCAATAGATGAAGAGCCTTCCACACTAATAGTATGGTTACCTAGCAAGGTTACATCAGCGCTGCTTAAATCCAAACCGATTGCTTTTCCGTCTGCAGCTTGACTTTGTACATTAGCGATGACGTTATGTAATGTTGAAGTAGCCCCCTCTTGAACAGCAACCCCGATAGCAGAACCTTCATCAGATATCACATTAATATCAGTTGCGCCTCCAACATTAACCAATGATGCTCGATTGTCATCAGAGGAGCCTATTGACAAAATACCGACTGTTTGGCCTTTCCCATGTACGTCAACCGTCAATCCGTTCTCAACATTGACATACCCAGGACCTGGGTAACTATCGGGATTGGCTGTTGAATAAATGCCGTAGACAGAACCTTCACTTTTTGTCGAATGAATCGAAATATTTGCCTGATTCGTTGAAACTCCAGACTCCCCTTGAGCATAAATTCCCACAGCTGAATCAAAAGCGCCTTGAATATCAATTCCTAATTGCCCATCAATATTGACGCCAGCATGAAGATCGGAGGTTGATTCTTTATCTCCACTTACATAAATGCCAAGAGCCTCTTGGGCATTAGCATTCACTACGATATTGAGGTTTTTATTAAACTGAGCATTTGTGCTATATGCGCTGCCTTCAAGGTTAATTACTCGGATAACAGAAGTCCCACTATCAACTAGTTGCTGATTATTATTGTAGGTCGTAACATTAAAAACAATATCATCTTTGACTTCAATGTTACCTCCAGCTCCATAAAGTCCTTGAATCCAGCGAGTGCCAGAAGTTGCTTTACCACTGGCGTTGAGATTGATTTCAGCCTTGCCCAAAATCGCTTTGGAACTTTGCTCAATGTCGATACCCATAACACGCCCCGTATGGGAGGCAACATTGAGCACCGTGTTTCCGTGACTTAAATCTAGGATAGTTCCGGTTGTGAAAGCTAAAATACCAACAGATTGTGTAGAGCTGGTTTTCGAAGTAACGAATGTGTCTCCTCCGACTGTTAACGAGGAACCATTTTGGATACGAACGCCAAAAATGCCCGGGTCTTTTTCAAGATTTTCGATACTGACAAACAAATTACCATTAATTTGATTCGCTTTACCCGTTTGATTGCGGTAGCCATAAGCCCATGTGATGTCATTGGGTACGTCTTTAGCGATGATGACTACATCTTCGACAAAATCAGAAGCCGGATTAAAGATCCCTGCATAACCGTACTCTACTCCATCAACACCCGTCGTAACATCAAATTCTACAGCTTGAGCAACTGGCAACACCATCGATACGGCCAAAGCTAATGCACTTGGTTTCAAGGTAGGAAACATTTTATTCTCCATAAAGTAAAGCCTGTTCATATTACTCAATACTCCTTTAACAACTTGGATCGGAATTTGAGAGATAGAACAACTTAAATGGTTTTAATTATATCCGACGTATAATATCCTAGAGTAGATATCAAACCTTTTGTTTGCCGAAGTTAACCGATAGTATTGAACTTTAAACATCTTTTATCAAGCGTCACCCAAGTTAACCCCTAAACGACATTTTCTTCCCCCCTGGTTGGGTCAGTTTTTATCCAAAATTTTTGATTTCAAATTGGCCTTAATTCGGTAACTGTCTCCCATAATAGTCACGGGAGTACAGTGATTAATTGACAGAAAAGGACGCAAGACAGAACCGAGTTACCCACGATTTTTCTCGCTACGGCCCATGATTGAGGATGAGCGCTTCGAAAAATGTGGATAACTCTCCGTTAGGAAGATCACTTGACAACATGGCCTATATGTGCCCCCCCCCGAGTTTCTGTCAACCCCCTATCTAACCAACTGATGTATAAAGGCAACAACTTTGACTTGTTCTCGAAATCAGGCTTTCTGTTCCAATGAAAACTCTCTTTACTCAACCACTACCATGAATCATAAACAACAAAAAAATTTAAAAATCGATCGAGCATACACCGTGAATTGCAAACACATAACCTAGATTTAGGCGAAATGAACAGCTCTATACCGTGAATCGTGAACGCTTATTCGAACTTAAAAAAATATAAAACTATTTAACTCATAAAAGTACAGATACTTATCTCTTTGATTTATAAGGGTTCTAACTAATAGAACTAACAGAACCGGTTATTTCTTAACCGTGAATCGTGAACATTTTGCCTAATAAACCCAATTAACGTGATCTGTGAACGCTGGAAACACTGGACAATAAAAACCCAAAACCAAAACCGTGATTCGTGAACATTCCCCTAACACAAACCGTGAATCGTAAACACTCTCCAGAAAGTTGTAATTTAGACTTCTTTTCACTATCTATTTGATTTCCCGATATTTTCTATATTTATGATTAAATAAAACACCGTGATCCGTAAACACATTTGCCACGATCTGTTTTTCCAAAAGAAAGGAAAAACGATCAAATACCGTGAATCGTGAACATTTAAATGCTCAAAAACCTTAATTTAATAAAACCGTGTTTTGTGAACGCTTCCAAAAATTTCTTTAATTATCGCTATGTTAGATATTACCTCAAGAAATTTATCAACCCAAAAGGAATCAAAATTACCGTGAACCGTGAACGCTCATAACCTCAGTTGATATATAAGATGCCGTGATCCGTGAACAAAAAACCGCAAAATAAATACTGAAAAAGAAAGATTAAACCGTGAATCGTGAACAAAAATGTCAATACATTAAAAACCGTGATCTGTAAACAAGAACACAAATCGCAGACAAATCAATAGGTTAAATATAGAATCATGAGTCGCAAAGTGAATCAGTGTCATATATACCGTGAATCGTGAACGCTTAAGCTAAAATTTTTTGCTCGGAAGGTTAATTCACATCAAAAAGCATTCCGGCAACATTACTCAAAAAAGAAAAAGAGATTCCGTGATCTGTGAACACATCAAACCATAACACAGTCGAAAGAAATAAAAACCGTGAATCGTAAACAAGAGTACTCTTAATGAAATTAGCACGTAACCCTTTGAATATTTAACACTATTTCAAGAATAGCACTCAACTATCAAACACAAAACACCGTGA
Organism: Parasutterella secunda; assembly: GCF_023336895.1. GTDB lineage: Bacteria > Pseudomonadota > Gammaproteobacteria > Burkholderiales > Burkholderiaceae_F > Aphodousia > Aphodousia faecalis. The sequence goes on along the minus strand of NZ_JAMBLT010000006.1, from coordinate 37,950 downwards.
ATCGCGAACATCTTAATAAAGAATCTACAAAAACGTTGCCTCTAAATGACAACAAAAGTGGGGCATAGAACACTAAAGAATCCCACTTTTAAAACAAAACCTTGCTATCTTATTGATTTAAATGAAATTTCATAAAACACTACATTAAAAGATCTCTCTCGAAATTAACCACTTATCCACAAACAAAATACTTAATATAGACAAAGGGTTAAGAAACTTATCCACCGACTTATCCACATATTTATTAAAAATCAGGTGATTTTATTGCATTTTTAGACCTCGTTTACCGTGATTCGTGAACGCTTTAGAAAAGGACCTTGAAAAAACTGCTTGATTTTTAAAGACTTAAAATTGACAAACCGTGAATCGTAAACGGTAAAAACATCAATAAAATCACTCAAACGTGAACTGTAAACACTCTACCGTGATGCGTGAACACATTACCGTGATACGTGAACACTTTGCCGTGAATCGTGAACACTCAATCTAATAAAATAAGACCAAAAAAGAACAAATTTCACATTAAAAACAAAAAGTTAAGAAAAATCAAAAAATATAGAAACCGCTCCGTAATATAAATAATAAAAATAAATATATTTAATAACGAAGCGCCTTATTTAAACCGATTCCCAAATAAAACCCAAAGCAACGTCTTTGAAAGTATTGCAACACAGGCATTATTTTTTAGTGCCCGCTAGATATTTATGAACCGCATAAGGATCAGCATCCGGATGAATAACTAAACCTTTAAACCAATTTTCCAATTCCTCAAATGACTTATTGGTCATCAATGAATTAGATTGAACATTCTCAGCCGCCGATCTCAAAAATTCTCGAACCTTTAAATCTCTAGGGAAGATAATCAAATGATCATTTTGGGCGTCATAGGCGAGATTGTATTTTGGTATCTCATTACGCAACACCATTTGCTTAATTTGATAACGGAAAGCTCTTAATGTTTTCGAAGCTGACAATCCCATTCTCAGTAACAAATTTGACAAGGCGATTCTGAAAAGAATCTTCTGATTTCCACAGAACTTCCGTGCAATTTCGTAAAGCCTTCTTTCAGTTGGGCGCTTGATGGAAAAATAATCATCATCAATAGTCAGGACATACTTATCATGAACTTGCCTGGCCTGCCACTTTGAAATAGTCACCTCTGCACTTAAAACCCCTTCACGCTTGCCAGATGAACGCTTTAAGACTTTATAAGACTCAATTAGAGAAAAACCATTAATTAATTCATCTTCAGCGGTACTTCTCACCGTTGTTTGAATAGTCGTACCACGAAGACGCAACAACGAATTCATAAAGGCTTCGCTCATCGTTCCGTCAAACTCGCGATGTGTAAAGCGGCAGAAGTCGGCCAAATTGATTTCAATGCGACGATACTTCAAATGGTCATCTTCATGTTCAAATTGAGCCCGGGCTAATAAAGAATTGATGTAAAGCATCAAATCCTTATCAAATTGTTGATTGGGGCGGCCAATAACACTGGGAACAATACGAATGATTTGGTGCCCGTTATTAAATTCATAGGGCAGGTTATCGACCTTAGTCGATACAGAATAAAAAGAAAATTCCATTGATGCGATATCATCCTTCACAGATGAAATCTTTCCAGGAATTTTCTCAAATAAAAGTAGCTGTTCAGCCTCTTGAACAGCAGTTGCCAATGCATTTTTCTTCGATGAACGTGTCCGTCTCTGCTTGGGCTTCTTTAAGATTTCTGCCTCTTCTTCTTGGGTCAGTTCTTCAAGATGAAAATCTTCATTTTGCTTTTTCTTAGGCATAACAGCTGCTCCAAGGGCCTAACGTTAATAAAGGTTTTTCACGCACAATAAAAGAAACAAACAAGTCTCACTTCGTGGCAAAGAAGATACCACGTATATCTTTGCCGCATTGAAAAGACTACTTCGAAGATTGTACAGAATAGCAAATAATTTTATAAAAATCTGTTTTAAATAATCGATATTCAATCTCATAATATGATATAGTGACTGCTGTTTATAAATGTATGAACCGATATTATCGGAGTCAGTTATGCCTATACGCATTGCGTTTGCCAACCAAAAAGGTGGGGTTGGTAAATCTACGATTTGCACACAAGTTGCTTTTCAGCTTGCGATCAAAGAAAAAAAGAAAGTTCTTGTAGTTGATATGGATGCCCAAGGCAATACAACTACCGTTCTTTTAAAAGGCCAAGAGCTTACTGGCACTAGAACCGTCCAGCTGTTTGATGAAAACTTAGACAAAGTTGAAGCGACGGAAACGGAATACGGGATTGATTTAATTGGATCCCCCAAAAATGACCGTGAAGGTTACGATGCCGAATCCTTACCAATTAGTGCAGCCCTCGTCCCCCGTTCAAATTTGGAACGTATTTGGGATCAATATGACTACGTTTTAATAGACTGTCCACCTTCCTTGGGTCGTAAACTTCTTTCAGCATTGAACGCAACTAAGTACGTTCTCTGTCCAGTGAAATTATCCGGATTTGCTGTTGATGGTTTGGAAGGTCTGTTCATGACAATTTTTGATGTCAAAGAACAAATTAACCATGAACTGGAAGTTTTGGGCATTCTGATTAATGAATACGACCAATCGGCGGCACACAACAAGGCCCTGGCTGGAGTTAAGGAAGCCATGGATGATATGGTCTTTGACAACTACTTGCGTCATCGTCCTCCGTTGGATAGTGCGACGATGGAAGGCGAACCTATTTGGCGCGTCAGAAATGGCAAACGAGCTGCAGAAGAAATGCAGGCTGTGGTCAAAGAAATGATTAAACGAATTAAAAAAATTGAAAGCGGGAACTAAAAATGCCGATTGACTTTAAAAACCTTAAGGAAATGAGAAAGCGAATCGAGTCGGTTAGCAAAGAAGAATTGCGTAACTTAGAAATCGATTCTGTCGTTACCCGTGAACAAGTCCGCAAGCAATTTAAAAAAATTGAAGAGCTTGCCAACAGTATTAAAGAAATTGGCTTGCAGCAGCCGATTATTGTTGAACCCGCCAACAAGGAAGGCAAATTCATTATTGTTCAAGGCGAACGTCGCTATCGCGCCTGCAAACAACTGGGGTTAAAGCATATTCCCGCAATCATTCGTAAGGCTCCAGAAGATGAAAAGCAAAGAGTGCTTGCTCAGTTAACCGAAAATCTTCAACGTGATGATATGGATCCGTTTGAAGTTTCTGCAGCGATGCATCTCTTAAAAGATAACGGTGTTGCATCAGTTGATATTGCTAAACGATTAGGAAAAAGCAAGACATACGTTAGTCGAATGATGTCGCTTTCATTAGTTTCTGACAATTTGAAGAACATAGCAAAGGCTAAGGGCGTCGATAGTGCGGATGTTTTAATTGCTATGGGTGAGTCAGAACGCAAATACGGTCAAGAATTTTTAACCAAACTCGAAAAATTGGAACAAGTCACGCGTGCTGATGTCCGTGAAATAGCGCAGGCTATTGAAACAAAACAAAATAAAGAAACAGGTAAAAAACCTGGAGAGAAAAAGTCTAGTCACGAGCCAACAACAAAAGAGTCCAAGGAGAAGGCCCAAAAGGGAGAAAAACTTCCTGTGGGCGCTACCTATGTCGAAAAAGGCCAGGTAGTTGTCAGCGTGTCGGTCGTTTTAAACGGACAATCCCCTGTTGGCGGATACATTCATCCCCATGCAATTTGCAAGGATAAAAACAACGTTTGTGTAGTGGTGAATGGAAAAGTGCACGTGGTTTCTGTAGAAGATGTTGTGATGTTGGGCACTACTGTTATCTGAGGAGTTTGTCATGTCAGTCAAAATTCCTTGGCCTCCTAAGGACTACACACAACTCGTGGCTCTTGTCAGGATCATTGTAAAAGAGGGCGAAAAAGCCTCCATGCCTGTATTTCAGGAGCAATTAGGAATTTCAAAATCAACAATAAATCGCTACTTACGAGTACTACGTGAAGTCTTTGGCGTGAAAATATACTTCGTGCGTAAAAATCGAACAGGTTATTACGTTGTGGAAGATTACGGTGCATTCAATCCTGAGTGGTTTGAATAGTGTCCTAAATTTTTAATATTTAAAAAATGCTCTCTATAAAAATATGGGGAGCATTTTATTTGAGTTTTGCCGGCAAAACTTTTCTAAAAATGTAGTCTAAAGCTACCAATTCAAAAAATTAGTTTTACGTCAGAAATTCTTGACTTATTAACCCAAATATCAAGTATTTCAATTGAGACAATATTGCCCGTTTTCATTTTTTGAAGTTGAAAATGGGATTCTTTGCACAGTTATTGCGTCATCTTTCGTTTAAGTCGGTTCCGGTTGAACAACCGACAGCACAAAACGACGTAGCTCGACAAGTTTTTAGTTTTGCTGACGTTGCGCACACGGAAGAAATTAAATTAGATGACAATACCTACCCAACAAGGGAAGCTCCTGTACCAGTGGTCAGCGTTGATGATGTTATCAAAAGTCAAGGGCGCCTGATTCAGTCGATTAAAAGATCGATTCCACTTAGTAGTGACGAGTGTGACGAGTTGCTGTTTCCAGTGATCTACAACTTGGGAGAACTCGTTCACTTAATTCCAGCCTCAAGTTTTTACCACCATAAAGGACGGGGCGGTCTATTCAGGCATTCGCTCGAAGTAGGGCTTTACAGCATTAATATCGCAAAAACTCATATCTTCGGTAATGGACAATCAGCTGAGGAAAACTTTAAAAACACAGGTCGATGGTATTTGGCTTGTTGTCTGGCAGGACTCTTGCATGATGTGGGTAAGGTACTCACCAGTGTGACAGTCACCGGGAAAGAAGGCCAGACAGTCTGGCACCCATTATCAGAATCTATTGTTCAATGGGCTGAACGTGAAGGGATTGCCAGTTACAACATTGCTTGGAACACCAAAGCTGATATGTATGAGCTTCATATGAAGGCCACTCCCCTATTCTTCTGGAATCTCGTAGGCTTGCCAACCAGAAAGTATCTCGAAGAAGCTAATTCGCTAATGCTGATGTCAGAACTCGTTAAGGCTCTCTCTGGAGAGACAGACTCTCAAATGCTCATTCCTAATCTTGTGAAAAAGGCTGATGCCCGCAGCACGCAATTGGATATCGAGTATCAGAATAAATCGAAAGTCAATCCAGGCGTTGACACGCCTATTTGCTCAATCATCGAAGGCATTATCACAACAATTATTGAAGAAAATCATTGGGAGGCAAACCAGTTTAGTTCAGAAGGTAAGCTCCTCTCCCCGCTTCTTGTTACGTCTCTCGGTGTATTCCTCGTTTGGAAAATAGCCTACTTGGATATTGTGAAAGAACTGGATAAGCGAGGCATTGGATCTGTTCCCAGAAATGCCGATATTTTGGCTGAAAAGCTCTGTGAGGGTGGCCTGTGTGAATTCAATAAAACAGAGGAAGTCAACCGTTTTATTTGGAAAGTTGTGCCGGCTGCTTCAATTTCAGGAGTAGATCCTTTAGATGCAAGAATATTGCAACCGCAAGGCGAAAGTTTCAATGAGTCTGGCTTTGAAAATGGGGAGCAAAAAGAGACTTTCTTGACGGACGAAGAAAAAGCAGAACTTAATGCTGAACTCAATCAGGAGATGAGTTCCTATATTGGAAACGTAGACGAGATTTCAGAGTTTCAGGCAGAAGAGTCAGAAGAATTAGAAAATGGAATCAATGACAGTCCGGGCAAACTTCGATCTATTGAATTTAATTTCCTTTTGTGTTTACGTTTAGCAGATGACTCCAATGTCTTTGCGCATGTTAAGCGACCAAGCTGCACGTTGGCTGTCGTTAAAGGTGTCCCGGTTGATGCTGATGAAGCTCTTCGATGGATCGAACTCACGAAATGCGCGCTACCGGAGGGCTGCAATTCGAATGCGGCTGAAGAAAATAAGGTGAATTTTATTGTCTCACAGGTCATTAAGCCTGTCGCCATAGTTACACAGAAAGAAAAAGAAGGTATTGAAAAGCCTGAATTGGTGGCTAAACACGTTAAAAACGTTGAGGATGCTTTGTCAAAAAGTGAACTTCCTAAGAGCACAGAGTGCGCCGATAAAACAAGCGAATCAAAGCCACAAGAAAAACTTTTTACGGAGCAGAAAGAGCCGAAAGACAATAAAAAGAAGAAATCATGTACTCATTCTTTGCAAAAAAATACGAAGTCTGAGACGAAGAAAAAGTCAGTTAAGGGGATGTGTATAAAAGTGCCAGAAGTTGATGAAAAGTTTTGCCGGCAAAACTCGTCAACCGAAAAGCAAATTTCAGGTAAGGAAGAAAAACCTCTGAAATCTTCCAATCATAAGAAAAGGTCTAAGGAGAATCAGCCGATTAAAACAAGAAGTCACGACATTGAAAAGAAAGCTTCTCAGGAGGAGGCTACGAATAAGAGCACGCAGACTAATAAAAGGTCATCTGAAAACCAAAAAGACTTTAAAGACACGGTTGCCGGACAACGTGTTGAGCGCAAAAAGGCACAGTCCTCTGAATCTTTAAAACCATCCAAAGGAGAACAGATTTTTGAGGTCCTTGCTTTAGGGCTAGTTAAGCAACTAAAAGCCGGGAAGGGACCCATGCTTTCCAATGTCGTATTGGAAGATGGTGAAAGAAAAACAAACGATGACGTGATTGCTCAGGTGCTTGCTGCAAAAGATTTGAGTTTGGATGGTTTTGTAACCTATCTTGAGCGATCTCCTGATCCCCTACTCCGCGCGGATCGTGCAGCTCATCAATTTTGTTTACGTATAAAAGACTGAAAAAGATAATGGCTAAATTTGATAATTTGAAATATTCCCTCACTTGGCGTCCTAACTATGAACTCTATCAGGTGTTGGTGATGCTCTCAGGCGCTCTCTTTTATCTTCTCTATGGATTTTTCAATCCTGGGGTTCAAACACCGGTCATGATTATTGCGAGTATTTTTGTTCTATTTGCAATGATAAAAATACCTGCGGCTTATAAGGTTTGGCAACGGCAAAGTCTTTTAGCGGGTCACGACCTTAATTTCGTCTCCATTGAAAAAGTTCGTCAGTTTGTTTTATCTAAAAAGCACCCTGATGTGTGTTGGTTAGGCTATGGATTTAAATGGATGCCTCGCCATACACAAGAGCTCTGTGAGGCTCTAAAACGTAATTGGGCAGAGTTTGGAAGAACGCCTAAGGGGATTCTTCAAACGTTAGCCTTTAAAGATGCTGAGGTTATTTCTGAGCACGTTGGGCAAACATGGATTCATGGGTTGGAGCCTAAGGAAAGCAAGATTTTGCAAAAGCTCAGTCATATGGATGGTCACACCATGATTTTTGGAACTACTGGTTCCGGGAAAACCCGATTTTTCGATCTTTTAATTACTCAAGCAATTTGCCAAGGTGATTCCATCATTATTTTGGATCCTAAGGGTGATATAGATTTGATGAATAATGCCAAACGGTCTTGTGAAGCTTTAGGTAGAGCTGATGCTTTTGTTAAGTTTCACTTGGCGCATCTTGATGAGTCCAGCCGTATCAATCCTCTTGCGAACTGGTCTAATGCAACGGAAGTGCCGTCTCGTGTTTCTTCCATCATGCCGACAACCGGAAGCTCCGCCCCCTTCACCAACTTTGCCTGGTCAGCCATGAATTCCATCGTGCATGCCATGGTGCTCTGCGGAGATAAACCGACTCTCAAACGTCTTAGAGCCTACATTGAAGGAGGAGTTGAAACACTCACAGCTCGCTCCATCATAATGTGGATGAAAACGGTTTATAAGGAAAATGCACAGAAGGTCATTGATGAGGTGGTCAAAGACTTTAGACCTAATTCGAAAAAGTACACCGAACGTTTGGTGAGTCACTACAAAACAGCCATGCGTCTTAAACATCATTCGACAGTTTTGGACGGTATTATCGATTTGCTTGAGCACGATGCAGAGCACTACTCCAAGATGATTACCTCCCTTTTGCCGATTCTTAATAAATTGACATCCGGTCAGTTGGGTGATGCCCTCTCCCCTCCTAACGAAGAGGAGGCGGCTTTGCATGAGTATCGAGATTTTGGTGAAATGATCGGAAAAGGCTGCGTGGTTTATGTGGGGCTCGATATGCTTTCCAATGCAGAAGTGGGAGGCGCCTTGGGAGCAATGTTTATAGCCGACCTCACGGCCGTGGCCGGTTCCATCTATAACTTCCAAGGTAAAAGTGGCCGGCGTATTGATGTGTTTGTAGACGAAGCTAATGAAATTGCAAACGATGGATTTATTCAGCTTCTCAATAAAGGCCGTGGCGCCAATTTCCGCTTGTTTGTTGCGACGCAAACGTTCGCTGACTTTTCCGTGAGAACTGGCTCAAGCAGCAAGGCCACTCAAGTTTTCGGCAACTTAAACAATATTTTTACGTTACGAAGTCAGGATCCGGAAACGCAGAAGTTTTTCTGCGCTCGTATGCCTAAAACAAAGATTCGTTATGTTGCTCAAGACCAGGGACAAAGTACCTTAGCCCATGAACCGATTTTGATGGGAGGCTCGACAGGAGAACGCTTAGTGGAAGAAGAATCGGAGCTGGTGCCGCCTGAAGTTTTAGGTCTTCTTCCCAATTTAGAATATTTTGGCGTGATCTCCGGAGGCTATGTTGTCAAGGGGCGCGTCCCAATTCTTTATAGCGAAGAAGAAAAAGATAGAATTAAATCTTAAGGCTAAGAATTTAGAAAGTTTTGCCGGCAAAACTTTTGAGGTTGGATAATGAATAAAAATATCCTTGATGAATTCTGGGTTGACTGGGATAACAAGCAATGGTGTGAGAAGAAAAAAGCGATGAGCAAAGTCGCGCTTTGTCTTATGGAAAATATTCCATCTTCGGAAGATTTAATGAACTTACGACTTAAATTAAAAAATCTTCGCGATACAGAGGATAGGAGTTTAATTACGCCGAACATAGAATCCAATGAAATTGCGTTTGAAGAATTTGCTCGAGAGCGTGTTGGGGTACATTCCTCTAATTCAACTATGGAAAGACCCTCCGCTGAAGCTAGAGCCTGGCGAAGGAAACATGACGATGGTGAAATCACAATTTCAGAGTATGCAGAAGGAATGCAGACAGTTCCAAGAGGTACTGTTCCAATTGTTTTAGATGCCTTTTGGGCTGATTGGAATTCAAAAAGTTTGGAAGAACAACTTCATTTGGTTATGGCAGCTCTTGGCTGTCCAAGAAAAGGGGTGACCTCTGGAATAGATATTTTGAATCTTGGCGCCTATGTCCTTGATGTTGAGGAAAAGTTGGGTTGTCGCTTGCCAGAGTTTTAGAAATTAATCAGAAGGTAAACATTCATGTAAAGAGTTTTGCCGGCAAAACTCAATAGGTTGTCTAAAACTGCTTTAATTGAATTAAGTAGAGAACCGCATAAGATACGATTCCCCTTCTTGGTAGGAAATAAAGTTATTCCTCGCCTACTCGTTTCAGAACAACGAAAGGGAAAGTAATGAATAAGGGAATCGTGATCGGCATTTCAGTGATGGTGGTTGAGTTTTTTATTGCCGTCTTGCTACTCTCTCCTTCATACATCCAGTCCGCGGCTAAAACAGAATCTCGATTGGTGAAGAATGCATTTGGTACTGAAAGTTCATACTACGTCATTCAAAAAGCTAATCACTGGTACGAAGAATTTGTTGTCAAAAATAATGTTGAGGAAAATCTCGTAAATTATCTGTTGCCTACCGCTTATGAGCGTACAAATTCTCTGGGCATGTTAGAAGTGGGACGAATATTGGATAACCCAGTTTATGAACGAGTCGAAGCTCTTTTGGACTTGATTTATTGGTTTTTTAGACGAATGGCACTGTTTGCAATGTGGTTGCCAATTTCTATACCCGCCTTATTGGCAGCAGCAGCTTATGGCTTGCTTGAGAGACAAATAAAGCGAACGAATTTTTCATATACATCGCCAACTGTACTTCGTTATTCATGGAGAGCGTGCGGTTTATTGACTATTGGTTTCTTTGTTTTATTTTTAATGCCATTTGCAATTCCACCAATACTGATACCTTTCATAGTGAGTTTTGTGATGTTGGCAATGGGTATCAGTTTGAGTCATTTGGCCAAGAAAATTTGATGAAAAGTTTTGCCGGCAAAACTGTTGCCGATTAGGTTTTACCAGCGTAGTGCCGCGATATGTTTATTTGATCAAATTTCAGTCTGATAAAAAGGTCTGACCCAGCATTTCATGTTGGGTCTAAAACCAGTTACGCTGACTTTGATAACGTAAATTATTTTTTAATTCGAATACAGAACTAATGCAATGATTGCTTTGTTGGGCTGAACAGTTACGAAAAAGGGGAGGGGAGCGGTAAAAAATCTTTCGCTTGGGCTAACAATAAATTTTGCCGGCAAAACAGATTGTGCTGGTTATGGAAAATATTGTTTAAATTTTCCACAATCAAGAATTATTCTTTCAGGCTCCATATTCCAATCTTCTTCATATACTCGATCACCGTACCACCCCCAGCCGCCTTGTTTGCCAAAGTCACAATATGTTTTCATTAAATGCGAAATAAAAGCATCCCGGTCGACAACAAGATCGTAGTGATAATCCACTTGAGCACTTCTGGCTTCAATTTGAAGTTGTAAAAGTTTACAGGAAAGTGTCCAAACCTTGAAGATGGTTATTCGTCCTTCTTCATTAACTTTCCAGATTTTGACATCATCATCGTCACCATTTATTAACAGTGCTCGGTTGAAGTAGTGGAGTTCTGGCACAGGATCAAAGGTCTCACTGCACTGCAAATGAATTTGATATTGACGTCTTGATCGCCCCGTTTCTTTCCATGTAACAATCTCGTGATCCTCGTATAGTTCCTCATTAATAGAAATGTTCCATTTCCACCAGCCAACATTGATCTTTTGAGTCTTAATTTCTAGCGAAGCAGGCATTAATGGGACATAGGGAGGTTCTTCTCTTTGAGGAATGTTGTAACTATCGCACATGGTAAATTTCCTCCATTAACTCTTTTAATCATTAGATCAAAACCTACTTCAGAATAAGAAGCAGGTAGTTTGTTTTTTGTGCTTCACAAACTGAAAGAATCACTGGACCAATATTGACGAAAAGAACCTTTGTAAGAAGTTAAAAGTTCTAAAAATTTGTCTTTATCAAACATTACGTAACCTGTGAAAGCTGAATTGGATGCAACGAATGTTATAACAGAAAAGGTGCAGTAGACACTTGACAAAAAAATATTTTAAGACTTCACAAATTGAAGGAAGATTTCGTATTTTAGAAAAAAAAGTCAAAAAATATGAAACGAACTGTTTAGCAGGCTAAGCCACATTGAAGAAATTTGCCTATTCAACATGAAAATTAAATGTTATTCTGTCATCTAAATCACCATAACGTAATAGGGTAGTGATGAGCAATGAAGCAAAATTTCGTAACGAGACACGTTGGGAAACGCGGACGGCGTATTCGTTATCAAAAAATTATCCCTCAGGTATCCGAATGGACTCGGAGTTATTGCGTTGTCCTTGTTGCCATCAGCTCCTAAGCCTTGTTTGCGCTTATAACAAGGTTCCTTATTTTAGACATCCTTCAGCAGAAGAAGATAAGAGTTGTGCATTAAGAGCGCAGTCCTATTCGTTGTATGGTTTTTATGCAGGAGAACGTGAATTTCCATTAAAAATTGAAATTGAGAATAAAAAAGTTCAATTTTTAATGGGATTTTTCAAGGTAAGCGACGAGCTTTTAAAGATCGGTTTTAAATTTAGTCTTGAAGTAGAAACAGAAAATCAAGACTGGGAGACAAAAAAATTTAGCTCAGATCGTCTTTTTTATTCAACAACGACATATTTGGGAATTGGACGGCGTCCTCCAGTCAGTGTCATTGTGAATTCACCGGAAGAAACTGAATGGCCGGAAAGTAGAAAAGGAGTGAAGCAGACAGGTTCCTTATTTGATGCTCATTCAGGGAAATTATTACCCAATGACGCGGATGTAGAGGTAGGGAAAGAATATTTTTTACTGCTCAAATCAGGGGAGTTGAGAAAAAATCGCTATCGTTTTGCTGTAAGCATAGATAAGAAAGAAATTGATTTAAATGGTTGGGATCTGATTGTGTGCAAAGCAGACAAACCAACTATAAGCGCAGCAAATTTCTTCTTTGAATATTCGGCTAACTTAACAGATAGACCGGTATCAATTACTCCTGTTTGGCCGCTAACAACAAGATCTTCATACGAAATAAGTTCTGGATCAAAAGTAATTTATATCGCTTTTACAGGTGATGTACGATCAAAAATCCAACCCGATGGCTGCTTCTTAGAGTTGGATAGCAACAAGAACATAAACAACCCGTTACATAGTGTTTTTGAGATAAAAACAGTATTTAGGCCTGTAATTTCGCTGGGTAGAAGTAACTTAATTAAATTTGTGCAGGTTGTTTATAAGCCACAAGAAGAAACTCCAAGGCTTTTTATTGCAGATTTAAATTTTCGTGATATTGATGGCAATGAGATAACTGAAGATGTATTGCATGAAAGTTTAAGGAAAGATATTTTGATTTGTACAACAAATATCAATCTGAAGTATGAGATTTATAAAGATCGAGCACTTATTGCAATCGGAGATATTCAATCTAATGTAGAAAATAAGATTGATCTTCTCAGAGGGCAAACTATTAAAGTTTTCAATGGAAAAGATCTTCAGAAAGAACTTTGCATAAAGGGTTTGAAAAGGGCAAAAGCAAAAACAAATTCTGACAATGACTTTACCGACCAGAGAATCTATTCAATGGCGCCCTTAAACCAGGTTTCGCCATTAACAGCGATGGCCTATAGAAAAAAATTTCCAAATGAAATCAAAGAATTTTGGAAATTAAAAGGTATATCAACGGTTCAAGTTTACAAACTTATAAAGTAATATTTGGAGACTTAAAATGATTGAGCATTACACATCACTGTGTGTATACAGAGAAGAATTAATAGAAGATGGGTCCATGCAGAAATTTTTCGATCCGATTTCCGACATTGAATCAGATAAATTATTTGATATAAGCCAAATGAGAGATATGTATGGACTGCGATGTTCACGTTTATTTTTAGTATATAAAGCAAATGTTCAGTTAAAAGATGGCTTATTTTATAAAGTAGAGTGGACCGTAAAGCCTATCGAAGAGCGTCCAAAAGGCTATCAAGAATTAATAAGTTGTTCTATTAGTACCGCACCTACAATAATTGAAATCAACAGTGACTATGCTCCGATGATTCAAAAAGGGGATGTGGGAACTTGCTTAGAACACTATAAGAAAATAAGTAATAAACCCATCTATCTTGCTAATTACATCTTCGCGGCACCGACAGTAAATTCTTCCAGATTTTCCGGTCTATTACTGAAATTTTCAGAACTAGATAATCAAACTCAAACTTTAAACTCTAATGTGTTTGTTACAAATAGAGTTGAATTGTCTGCTAGGGATTTATTTAGGCACGGAGAATTCACTTTATATAACCAAATGGAATTGCCCCCAACGTGTGAGACTATTTTTATCAAAAATCCAATCGAAGTAATTGCAAATGAACTTAAGCGCTGCGCGACATGGGCAAAGGTAAGAAATCTAACGACGCACAGTTACCACACTGAATTTAGAAACATATTACAGGCTATTGCACATGGTGGGTTTTATGAGAACTTATCAATGCAACTTGGTATGCCAGAGGATGAAATAAAAAAATATGAAGAATTAATTAAGTCTCAATTTTTTGCTTTACTCAGTTCGGAAAATCAATTCGCCAAAGATATTGACAGTTATGTTATGGGGGATGAGACAATCAAAAACGTCTTACTAGATCGCTTGCGTCAACAACTAATCGCTGAGCATCCGAATGTTCGACAAGATATCTTGAGTTTAGAAGATAAAAAGGTTACGTTGCAAAACGAAGTTAACGCACTTCAGGAAGAAATATCCAACAATGAGATAAAAGTAGAAGAACTTCGGTCAGAAGCCGATACTTATGAGAATTTAATTAAAAAGTCAGAAGAAAAATTTACTGCTATACAAACAGATATTTCAAGTTTTTTGAGTTCGATTCCTTTTGTTCAAAAAATGATAGAACCCAAAATAGAAGTAAATGAAGAAAAAAATGAAGTAAAAAATACAGTTCAAGAAGCATCAAAATATATCGTTGAAGAGGGTGCTTTAGTAGAAAGCGGGGATAGGTGTGAAGTTTTAAGTAATTTGGACGACTTGTCCGAAATTTTGAAAGATAATCTGGAATCAATCGGCGCTGCAAAAAATTTAACAGCGTCAATGGCAACATTGCTTATATCAAGTCTAATCCCTTCATCTAAACCTCTTCTCATTTTTGGTGCCGGAGCAAGAACTGTAGCAGATTGTTTGAGTGCTTCATTATTTAATCGAAGAGCGAATTATCTCTATTTAGAAAATGACGCAACATATCAGGATGCAATCAATGCGTTAACTAAATTTAAAGGCGACGGAATGGTTTTAGTGGACAATGTTCTTTTAAAACCATATTTTTGGCAATTAGTTGAAACACAAAAAATAAAGAATAACAAGGTAATCTACTCAGCAAATTTGCCCGAGGAGTTAAAACTTCTTCCAAAGAGTGCTTTCAAATATGTAAAACCGCTTTTGACAGACTTTTATATCGAGAACTGTGAATCAACAGAGTTATTTGGGGCCAGGATTGATATAACAAATCTATTTACAAAGAAAGTGGACGGAGAAACTCCGGCATGGTTCAAAAGGTTGGCGTTGCCAAAGGCTATTCAAATAGATGTCAAAAAGGAATTAGGTTTAGCAGAGACTTTTAAGTTTGAACCGAAACAAGTAAATACTTATCTATTCCATAGCACAGTTTTGCCATGGTATACGTTAGAAGACGATGTTGAAGAGCTTTCTAGTGTAGTTCAAGACGTAGATTTTGTTTTGAATAAACAAGAAATGATTAATCTCATTGAAAATAAGATGCTATGAGAGAAGTTTCTGAACTGTTAATTGAAATAAAAAACGGTTTGAATATTCCTAAAAGACCGCAGGAATCTGAGCAGGAACATCTTGCCCGGGTTGCTTACAGTCTCGCCGGTCGCTGGGCATTGGCTTCGTTAAGTGATACTAATTCAGAAGGAATAGCGGGATTTGTTTCTGTACATCACTTCAAAAAAGCATTTATTAATGTATTCCGTGCTATTAATCCGTCAGGATCAGACGATATCGATCTGAATAAAATGGCTGACTATATCTATGATCAGTACAGAAATGGAGGCTTTTATTATCAACAAGGTAAAACACTCTCGAATTCGGTCTATAAAGAATGTTCGCTCAATCAAGTTCTTTTACTTAGGGGTATGAGAGCAAGTGAATTGGTTTATATGTCGGGCTTAGGGCCATATAAAGTTAACTCAGCAAAACAATCAGATGATTTATCCAATTTTTGGGATTTAAAGTTAGATACCTTAAGGCCATTGCTTGAACATTATCTTCATACAGCACATTGGGAGCAATATCAAGGGAATGGGGCCTACGTTTCAATACTGGATATCAAAGCTTCTTTAAATGGTTTTAGGTGGAGTAGCGATGTTGACCAAGTCTCACTAGCTCGAACAACTGTTGAGCCTTACCGATATTTTTTAAGTAAAACTAAAAATATTGGTGCGATGAGTTACTTATTTGTTTCCTATCTGCCGGACTTTTTCAAAACTGAGCAAATATGGATAGACCTAGCATCTGCATTCATCCAAAATTACCATGGTCGGCTAAAGTGCAAGATATATCGAAGTGGAGACTATTATCTTTATAAAATGAACGAACTTCCCTTACCTCGTGAACTTCGTTCATTTTTAAACATTTATTCGTGGCCTTTGAAATACCTTTATCAGGATAACCAATCAAATTATTTGATAAAAAAAGAAATTATTGATTCTCTTATACCGTTGTTAGCTAAAAATTGCATAACTTTTGGAACCTATTCTTAAAAAGGGGATTATTGTGTCCGCTCAGTACACCGCCTGGAATATTCATGAACAAATTTTTTCAGAAATGAAAAAATATCTGATAGCTCAATATTTCAGCAAATCAGAGTTTTTAGCCCAAACAGTTCCGGAATTATTAGATGAGAAGGGCGGTCTTTATCGTTTGCCCTATATCGAATCAACGCCGTCTTATGTTCGAGTACCTGATGGGATACAACACTCTAAAGAATTACCTCAGTGGCTAAAAGACTATTTCTCACAATTAGCTTCACAAAAATTGGGTGTTTTTACTACGCCGTATCGGCATCAAATAGAGGCGCTAGAACTGGGGTTCCATGAAAAAGATTTCGTGGTTGCTACTGGAACAGGTTCTGGTAAAACAGAATGTTTTCTATGGCCGGTTTTGTCCAAATTAATAAATGAAGCAAGAAATAGCCCAAGAACTTGGGATCAAAGAGCAGTACGGGTGGTTGCACTCTATCCGATGAATGCTTTAGTCAGTGATCAGATAAGCAGATTGAGAAAAATTTTGGGTGATGAAGAGGGTAAATATCAAAGAATTTTTAGAGAGTTTTCTTCAAATATAGTTCGGTGTCCTCAGTTTGGGATGTATACGGGAAGAACCCCGTATCCCGGTAAAAAGCCTGATAGTGAAAAAGATAAGAAATTAGCCCAAACCTTATCTCACTTGACGGATATGGAAGATAAAGACTTCCAAAGAAGATTGAAAAAAGAAGGAAGATATCCGGCTAAAAGGGATTTGAAAGCATTTGTTGATAACTTATCGTCTGAAAAAATGTCTGATCGGCATCGGACATTTAATTCAGATGCTGAGATGTTGACTCGGTTTGAAATGCAGCGCTCAGCACCGGACATTTTAGTTACTAACTATTCAATGTTGGAATACATGCTTTTGAGACCAATTGAACAAACAATTTGGAATCAAACAAAAAAATGGTTAGCCGCTTCGCCCAAAAACAAGATTTTATTTGTGATTGATGAAGCCCACGTATATCGAGGAGCTGCAGGCGGCGAAGTCGCTCTGTTGTTCGAGCGTATGCTTCATTATTTAGGGGTTAAACGACATCAAGTCCAATTTATATTAACCACTGCCAGTTTACCCAGCGGCGAACTAAGCAGCGTACAAAAATTTGCTTCTGATTTAACGAATAGTGTCGATAAATTTCCAATTATTCTTGGAGAAAAACAAACTTATCTTCTGGATTTAAAAAAAGAAATACCTGTAAAAACCTTATTAAAAATCGATTTAGACTACAAAAAAGATGCCGAAGGCCAGTTGCTGTTTTTAATTAATTTCTGGCAGAGCGTGGATCGATCGATTCCAAAATGGAACTCTCTTGAAGAGGCCCAAAGTTGGCTATTTGACCATCTCTTAGAGTATGTTGATTTTCAGAAACTTTTACAGTTATGCCAAGGGAATGCTCTATCACTTTTGGAATTAGGTCAAAAACTCTATCCTCAATTATCTTTACCGGAAAGATTGAAAGCAATCAATGTGCTGTTAGACATTGCACCGCAAGCGATCGATAAAGAGGGTAATCGGTTATTTTCAGCACGATTACACATGTTTTTCCGAGGGATTAAGGGCTTATATGCTTGTTCCAATCCCAATTGCGAGGAAGCTCATGACATCGGTGGGATAAAATTGGGCAAATTATTTTTAAGTGACACATATCAATATTGCCCAGTGTGTCACCATAAAGTATTAGAACTGTACAACGACCGACGCTGTGGGGCTTTATTCTTTAAAGCTTATACGTATAAAAGTGCACTTTTAAGTGAAGAAGGATCCTTCATGTGGGATCAGCCTGGGGCTCATTTAAAAGAAGACTTAAAGGAAGTCTATTTCTACATACCTCCAACAGGTTATAAAGCTCCTCAGAACTCATCAAAGCATCCTTTGAATAAGTGTTATTTAGATACAACCAGTGGTTTTGTAAAAGCCAATGATGATAGTTGGTTGGGGAAGAAAGATGTTAGAGAGTTGTATTTCAGCGATTATCAAGATAGCGGTAAACCTGAAGTAATGACTTTTTACAGCTGTCCCCATTGTCAACATAAACTCCAAAGAAGAGAAATTACAAGTTTCGCTACCCGGGGTAATTTACCGTTTTATAACTTAATTCGATCTCAGTTCTTTCTACAGCCAGAAGTACCGGGTAAGGAAAATTTACTTAACAAAGGTAAAAAAGTCCTAGTCTTTTCAGATAGTCGTCAGCAGGCTGCAAAACTGGCACGAGATATGTCTGAATATGCAGACAATACAGCATTTCGACAATTAACTCTCCGGGCAATCAATAAAATGAAAATGGCTGGTGACGACTATACTCTTGAGGATTTGTATGGCTATACAGCATTAGAGGCTTATCTCAGTCAGCTTGATCTTTTTGAAGGGGAGAGCCGAGAAAATTTCGCAGTCCATGCTAAAAAAGAATATAACAGTTATGACAGGTATAGCCGTAATGGAAGAGAGAAACAATACCGTCCTGAGCCGAAAAGTCAATTTCCATTTGCATACGGAGTTGAGTTCCTAAAACTATTTTGCGGCACCTTTAATACGCTTTACGATTCTGCAATTTGTTGGTTAGAGCCAACTCCTGAAGTACTCGATATGATTATGGATGAGTTGGAATATCAGCATATTTCGGGGCTTGAAAAAGAAAAAATTATTGAACTGTTTAATCTGTGGTTTATTAATGTCTGTCAAGATTCTTTGGCATTAGGACAAGACATAAGTACTCAAGCTAGAGATGAGGTTCGAATTGGTTATCAATCTTGGGGTATCCAATCAAATAAGATATTTGAAGGTTTAGACACAAATCGAACCAAAATTCCAGAAAAAGATTTGAAAAAACTTGTGGAAATTTTCAAAGATTTACTGTTAGATATTGATACTAAGAATCAGAATTATTTTATTTCTCTTAGAAAAATTCGAGCATGTTTTGCAAAAGACCATCCGTGGTATCGCTGCGATGATTGTTCGGAAATATCAGCTTTCACGTGGAATAAGGCGTGTCCGCACTGCGGATCAGCAAATATTCATCGTATGGATGAGGATTCTCTTCATAAGATTGATTACTGGCGCAAACCGTTACTTGATTGCTTAGACGATAAATATCATATAAATCAGATAGATGTTGAGGAGCATACTGCTCAGCTGTCCCATAAAGAACAAAATTTGGATTTGTGGTCAAAAACTGAACAGTACGAATTACGTTTTCAAGACATTATTACAGAGCATGAGAAGCCGGTAGATGTATTAAGTTGTACAACGACGATGGAGGTCGGCATAGATATTGGTTCGTTAGTAGCGGTCGGATTGAGAAACATGCCGCCTAAACGTGAAAATTATCAGCAGCGAGCCGGTCGCGCGGGTAGACGGGGAACAAGTCTTTCAACAATTCTCACTTACTGTAGTGATAGTGCCCATGACTCTATTTATTTCAGAGATCCCTCTCCCATGGTTAGAGGAGACGCCAGAAAGCCTTGGATTGATGTCAACAACCCTACGTTGATTATGCGCCATTTATCTTTGATAGCTTTCCATGATTATTTTCTGCCGCAATCGATAGATATTGATCAGTATGGAGCTAAAGACTTCTTAATTGAAGACTTTGATGATTTTAAGCAATTTATTAATAAATGGAGAAAAGAGGATCACAGCAATCTAAAGAACCGGAAATTTATTCCCCAGGCCTGTGATTTTATGTTGGAAGGCCTAAATAATATCCGGGCACGTTTTAAAAAACATCCGGATTTGTTTGAGAATGACGTTTCTTTGCTTGATGTTTTATACCAAGACGGATTGGTGGCAACCTACTCATTTCCCAAAAACGTTGTTTCCATGAATATTGAAGATTGGAATGGGAAATTAACTCATAAAATCGAAAGAAGCTTGGATATAGCTATTAACGAATACGCACCAGGTCGTTCAATTGTTGTGGATAAACAAACCTATTTAATTGGAGGTATTTATAACCACACCAATCATAAGAAAGTGAATGAGGCTCAAAGTTACTTTAATGATGAGAACTACTTAAAACCAACGTATCGCTGTACCTCTTGTGGGTGGTTTGGCACAGACCACAATGCGGAAGAAAGTTGTCCCTTCTGTGGGAATAAGTCAATTGAGAGAATGCCGGATACTTTGAAACCTTGGGGATTTGCACCTAAAAATGGAAGATCGATTCCCAAAGTAAGGGCAGTAGAGGAATATTCTTATACAGGCATCCCCATGTATAGTACTTTGCCAGACGATAATGAAGTCATGGACGAAGTCATCGGATACAAAGGAATAAAAGTCGCTTCAAGAAAGAAACAACAGATTCTTCTACTAAATCCTGGTCCTAAAAACAAAGGGTTCCTAGTATGTACCAAATGTGGAGCAGCTGCTCCCGCAGATAGTGAAGAGTTTAGCGCTGATGTTTTACGTCCCTATCGAGGAAGTAGTGCGGTATGCAAACATACTCCGGTTCATGTAAATCTTGGATTTAATTTCACAACAGATATGATGGTG
Organism: Parasutterella secunda; assembly: GCF_023336895.1. Taxonomy (GTDB): domain Bacteria; phylum Pseudomonadota; class Gammaproteobacteria; order Burkholderiales; family Burkholderiaceae_F; genus Aphodousia; species Aphodousia faecalis. Next base: position 17,468 of record NZ_JAMBLT010000006.1, on the reverse strand, counting down.
ATGGAATTTATCCTCGATCACGAGTGCATGAATTTATCCCTCGAAAATAATCCGTGGAAAGATAGGGCGGCTTGTACATTGGCCGAAGCTTTAAGGATGGCGGCTTGCAAAATATTGGATATTGAATTTTCAGAAATCAACGCCGGTTATCGTTTTAGACATAATTCAAGTGGGGACTTTATTGATATCTTTATTTATGACAGTCTGTCGAGTGGTGCCGGTTATGCAACCTCACTGACAGATCAAGCTCAAATTTTATTAAAAGAGACAACAGAATTATTAAGCAAATGTTCCTGCGAGAGCGCCTGTTTTGATTGTTTAAAACATTATCAAAACCAAAGAGTTCATCATTTGTTAGACAGAAAATCAGCCTTAGATTTATTAAATTGGGCAAAAAACTCTTCATTGCCTGAAAGAAAGAGTGTCGATGAACAATTTGAATTACTAAAACCGTTGATCAACTATCTTGAAGGGAAAAACTACCATTTAATAAGAAGAGACAACCACATAATAATGATTGATGATCTTAAAAATGAAAAGATACTTGAGGTAATGCCGGCGATGCAGAAACGCCCAGTTAATGAAGGGGATTTTATATTTTTGAATGAAGGATATTTGAGATTTGCGTTACCCTTTGCTGCCAAAGAAATAGAAGAGCAAATTTAATCTTTTTGATAATTTTGTGTGCGAAAGGTCGGTCAGGGAAAAAGTTTTAAAACCCTGAGCGACTTTTCGTAATTAAAAATAAGAAAGGCATTTCGGATAATCTCAAATAACCGTCCATTAATCTCATATAAACGTCCGATATTCACTGGTTCTTTTTTATTCCGTATAACTCCATTAGTTTGAGAAGTATTTTGTCAGTGATTGGCTACTCATCTTTGAAAATTCGCTCCAACATCTCGTCCGAAAGATCCATTCGAGGCGTAAGCCAAATTTTGTCGCGGTGGCGAGAGCCTTACCTAGTTCTTTTTTTCGTTGAATTTTTGTATCTTGCGATAATTCAGTATCTTTGATCATCATCTTTTTGTAATTCGTCTTCCAGATAGTTATCTGTCAGATTGGGTGGGGTTGTCAATGCCTTTATTGAATATACGATACACTGAAAAAAGAGTTTTGCCGGCAAAACTTTGAAGACGTTTATTTTTGTGAAAGGTATTCGGATAATTTCAAGAAACTTATAGCTTCAATGTCCATTCAATTTTTGAATATAGTGCTCATGGAATTAAGGAGTCTTCTTTGTGCCTAAATGGGATTTTGGCTCAATACGCTCTTGATACAATCCGCCCAGATATCTTTTTAAGCCAATTAAAAATTCTTGCAGTCCCTTGATTGCGCATCTTTATGCCTGTAAATGATGAAAACTTTCAGGTGCGTACTCACGCTTTAATGGTTCTTCTGAGTGATTAAAAATGAGTCAATGTCGTTCGCATTGCATCAATGAACACTTTTAAAACAAAATGAGGTTAATGACTATGAATCCAAATGTGATTGAAGAGGTCAAACGCCAAGCGTCTTATCGCTGGAAAGAAATCTTCCTGGCTCTGGCCCCTCAATTGCAGCCGGCGATTGAAAAAGCCGGACGCCACGTTCCTTGTCCTGTACATGGAGGTGTGGATGGATTTCGTCTTTTCCCTCACTACGAAGCACGTGGTGACGGCATTTGCAATACCTGTGGGCATTTCCCGGATGGTTTTGCGTTGCTGATGTGGGTTAACAACTGGAATTTTCCACAAACAGTACGCGAAGTCGGTCGAGTACTGGGAGTGAGAAATTTGGGTGGTGCCAGAATAGAACGTCCTGATAAGGAAGAGGAGTACACGGGCTGCATCAAAGTCCTGCACGATGCTCCTTATTTGAATAATCCTAAAAATGCTCAAAGTTTTACGGTGACTCTCCAATTGGAGAATCAAAAGACCGTAACGCTCTGGGGAATGGATTTGAAGACGGCGCTAGAAGGCATCAGAGCTCAGGCGGGTGATTGGGTGAATGTCAAACGGATTGGCAAACGTGCCATTAAGTTTGATGACAAGAGTTTTAATAAAACGATTTGGTCGGCCCACAAAGCCGATTCACCTGAGCAACGCGAGGCTAAAGCTCAAGCAGAAAAAGCGCAGCATGATAGGGCAGCTGAGCAAAAGAGGGGAGCCATATTAAAGATATGGAAAGACTCGTTGCCGTTGTCTACCAATCATGCGGCTATTCTTGCGGCCAGACGTTATCTCATGCGGCGATTTATTCTGCCGGCAAACGGCAAGGGATTGGAGAGCTTTGCTGTGCATCCTGGACTTTTTTATGCTGATGGTGAGAAAGTGTTGGGCACCTACCCGGCACTTATTTGCCGCGTCACCGATTGTGAAGGCAATTTGGTGACACTACACAGAACCTACTTAAGCTTTAACGGTTTTAAGGCCAAAGTGCCATCACCCAAAAAGTTAATGAGCGTGCCTGACGGCATGAGTATTAACGGGGCGGCAATCCGGTTAACTTCGGTAAAACCGGAGCTCGGCATTGCCGAGGGGCTGGAGACTGCATTATCGGTCATGCGGTTAACCGGTATGGCGTGTTGGTCTGTGATCAGTGCAAACGGGATGAGAACCTTTCAAGTTCCAGCTGGTGTCAAAAAAGTTCACATTTATGCGGACAAAGACACAAGCGGGGAGGGGGAGCGTGCAGCCGAGGACCTCAAGACTCGTTTGATGCAAGAGGGAATTAAGGTTTTGGTACATGTGCCAGAAATGGATATCCCTGAAGGCGTCAAAGGCGTTGACTTTAATGATGTTTTAGTCAAAAGACTCATCGGGTAGCTATTCAATCTTTATTCTATTCAGATCCCTCCGGCGGTAAGCCGGAGGATTTGAAAAGGGTGAAATAAGGTCGTAGTTTCGGAATTTTGATTCTCACTTTTTTAAAATACTTGACAGAAATGAGGATCAAAATGCACAAACGCTTTTCTGAAGAATTTAAAAAATCAGCCATCATCCGTGTCCAAAACGGAGAATCTCAACTGAGCGTTGCCAATAGTCTTGGGATCAGTTACAAAACACTCAATCGTTGGATCATTCAAGCCAAAGGGCAAATGCCTTCAGAGAATGTTTCCTTATCTGAAGAAAATGCTCGGTTACGCAAGGCTCTGAAAGAACGAGAAGCAGAAATTGCTTTTCTAAAAAAAAGCAGCGGCGTACTTCGCAAAGATGTCGTAACGAGGTACGCCTTCCTTGAACACTGCATTCGTTGTGCAGAAGTTGGTCGGCATGCTGCTTTGCCAGTCACCCGTGCTTGTCATTTGTTGGGCGTCAGCGTCAGCGGTTTTTATGCCTAGAGAAATAGTGATAAAGAGCATCGGTTTGGAGTGGTTCATACCGACGCTTTTATTCTTGAAACGCTCAAAGCAGAAATTAAAACCGTGACAAAAAGCTATGTCCCCGGCGTACTTGTTTGCTATCGATTGCTTAGGCAAAAGGGCATCAGTATTGATATAAAACGCCTACGTCGATTGATGAAAGCGGAGGGATTATTCCATCGTTTTCATCGAAAGTATGTTTGTACCACTGACAGTGAACACGATTTGCTCAAAGCGCCCAATTTGCCAGATAGGCGCTTTGATGAGTTTGGAATTAATCAAGCTTGGTGCGGTGATATTACTTATATTCCAACGGCTGAAGGTTGGCTGTATTTAGCCAGTGTGATTGATCTGGGGACGCGCAGATTGGTTGGCTATTGCTTTGATAAGCGCATGACCAAACAACTGGTTATCAATGCTTTAAAAAAGGCTTATGAGAATGAACAACCCGATGCAGGTTGTATTTTTCATAGCGATCAAGGCTCTCAATACTGTAGCCAAGCTTTTCAAGAAACACTGCAAGAATACCAATTACGAAGCTCAATGAGTCGACGTGCTCAATGTTGGGATAACGCTCCTGCAGAAGCTTTTTGGGCCACTGTAAAACGAGAAACATTGCCTTTAAACGGAAGCTTTAATTCACGAGAGGAGGCCAAGAGCCATGTGCAGGACTGGCTTTACTACTATAATGGACGTCGGCCTCATTCAAAATTGGGGATGAAATCGCCCAATGAGTACTACGTTCAGCTTCTGAACTCGATTTAATGAGGTTTCTATAGAGATTCAAAATTCCTGTTCTGCAACCCTATTCCAAATATGTTGTTTTTATACAAACTTGATCAATAGTTTGTCAGTCTAATTTTCTATGGAATTTCATAAAGATAGCTCGTTTCGAACCTTTTAAAAGAAAAGAATAATTCTGTTTTCAAAACTCCTCACTCTTTAAATTCAAAAAATAGTTGAGTTACAAAAATACTCAATCCTATAATAGCTTTGTACTTAACTCAAAAGGAGTCTTCTCCATGAAATCAAAACAAAAATATCAATTGGCACGGCTTTCTGCTATCGCTACGGCAGTGCTGATGACGAGTGTTTTTTCTACTACTAATGCTGCAACAGTAAAGTTAAATGGAACTTTATTTGTTAATGACCAAACTCAAGAATTTGGCGAGGGGGGAGTAATTAAAGACGATGTCAGCGTTTCTGCATCAATTGGTCAAATCACTGATGACATTAGAGTAGAAAAAGGAAAGAGCGGCGACTCATTATATGCGTATGGAGCTAAATTAACTGTTGAGGGCTCTAAGATTGACGTTGAGGGGGCAGCCGCAGCTGTATATGCAAATAAAGGCTCAGAGGTACTTATCGGTTCTTCCTCTACTGATTATGTGAGATTAGATGGGAAAGTCTATGGCGTTAGAAACGGAACGGATTCATCCCTAGTCGTTAATGCAAAAGAGATTAATATAGGAACCACGATAACAGATTTAAATAAAGACCTCATTTCTGTTTTTGGCCAAAATAATGGCCAGATTACCATAGGTCAAAATGCGCAAACCATAAAAATACAAACTCAAACGGCATCCACATCAACGTATAACCCACATGTAATATCAGGCATTAAAGCACTAGATGGTGCAAACATCACGCTTGGCAATTCCGAAGTAAATGATATTGATATAAAAACTATCTTTTCAAATAATGCGACGGGCATTTGGGCCGAAGGTAAGGAGTCTGCTCCAGACTCATCAATAGAAGCTGCTGCAAAATATATTTTCATTACGACAGAAGCTGGGCATCAAGCTAGTGGAATCTCTGCATTACATGGCGGTGACATTTCAATTGGAGCTGAAGACAGTCTCATTTCTCTGACAACAATTAGTACTGGTACACAAACTGAAGATGCACTCTCTAGTGCGAATGGCATTCAAGTCTATAGCAGTCTCGACAATCACTCCAGCTTGACAATGATTGGTACAAATATTACGTCCAATGCAACAGGAAATATCGAGGCGGTCGGTGCCTATATTGGTACAAATGGAACATTAAACATTGGAACGAAGGAAACGGATCAGGTTTTAATTAAGGCAATCAACACTCAATCAAATCCTTCCTCCAGAGCCTTCGGTATATGGGTTGATAATACTGCTGAATGGAAAAAGAACGGTGGTCAAGCAAACATCACCGGACAAAATGTTTCAATTTACGCTGAAGGTGGAACCGATACGAGAGCGATTCACGTCGCCAGTAATGACCTTGATCCAGCTAAACGTTCTAAGCTTTCCATCAAGGCCGACAATATCGTCATTGAAGCAAAGTCCACAAATGCTGAACGCAACTCGAGCGGTATTTCTGCCATGAGCGCAGGAGATGTATCAATCGAGGGTAATACCATCATTAACGCAGATAACGCCATTGTTGCTCGTGGAGACGCCTCTGTTGTTATCAATAAAGAAACTCAATCCACCACGCAAATTAATGGTGATATTTCTTTCAGTTACGATGAGGCCACTTCGGGCACAGGCGTTGACGCTACTGTTGACATAACATTATCCGGTGAAAATTCCTACCTTGAAGGCCAAAGCAAAATTACAGGCAATCCCCCGCAAGAGAAGTCTGACGTTAAAAACTTCTCTATGACAATGACCCAAGGCGGCACGTGGAAAGTAACCGGAGACAGTTTTGTTAACCACCTCAATCTGCAAGACGCAGGTTCCGTGTCGCTTCTCAAGGAAACGGGCACTTTCTCAGCCGACAATCTTTCCATGGACGGCGGCGTGATTCAAACCTCTTCTGCCGAACAAAAAGTGGAAGTGCAAACATTAAAGCTCAGTCAAAATGGCGGCACATTTAACGCTTCAAGCGTTGCCAATCAAGATGGCTCTATCTCCACCGCCACGCTTTCTGTCGGCTCTGTTGAAGAAGGCCAAGGCGGCGCTCTCAATGTTAACTATTCCGGCATCAATTCCGACCAAATCACTGAAGAAAATGTCTCCGACCTGCAAGCGGTTCAATTGGCTGAAACAGCCGATGGTATTGCCATGACTGAAGTGGTCGAAGAAGGCGACATTAACGGTAAATGGACAAGAACGACAACGGCTGATGGCCAAACGAATACGACACAAGCGGCCAACACCAAGCTTGCCGACTACAGTTCTGTCAACGCCATGAGCTTGGTCCAGTGGAGAAATGAAATCAATCACCTCACCAAACGTTTGGGCGAAGTTCGCGCTTCTGAGTCTGCGATTGGCGCCTGGGCTCGTGTTTATGGCGGTGAATCCGAATGGGGCTCCGGCGACGAAATCAGCATGGATCACACCACCATTCAGGTCGGCAGCGACTATCGCATCAATCCCAATTTGATTGTCGGCGGCGCCTTCTCCTATACAGACTCTGACGCGGATCTGGTCAATGGCAGCGCAGACGGCAAGTCTTACAGTCTTGCCGCTTATGCCACATACCTCACGAACACCGGCTCTTATTTGGACGTCATTGGTCGGTATGGTTATTTGAAGAATGATATTCATGCCGGCAACATGAAGCTTGACACGGACTCCAATGCCTTCAGTCTGTCCATGGAAGGCGGGCACACATTCCGTTTCTTGCAAGAACGTGCCTACATTGAACCTCAAGTCGAATTAACCTACGGCTTTATTTCCGGCGATAACGCTAAAGCGTCCAATCAAGTCAAAATCGAGCAAGATGACTATCAAAGCTTGATCACCAGACTCGGCGTTCGCGCCGGGATGAATTTCCCTGAAAAGGCGGGAACCGTCTATGCCACAGTTTCCTATTCGTATGATTTCTTGGGCGAAGCCGAAGGCAAAGCCATTAAGAACAACCTCACGAGCGATCTCAGCGAAGATCTCGGAGGCGGTTGGGTTACCTATGGCGTTGGCACCCAATTCCAATTAGGGAAACAAGCCTACGTTTACGGTGAACTGGAACGCACTTCCGGTGGCGATGTTGAAAACCCGTACCTCTTTAACGTCGGCTTGCGTTGGAATTTCTAACCTAGCTTACGTTAATTAACCGCAGCCGACTTCCTGTCTTTAGGAGGTCGGCTTTTTAACATTCAAAACTTTTCAGAAAAGGGATATTTTTCTTTATTTACGGTTTCTCAGCGGTAGTGAATTTTCTCGATTGAAAGAGTTTTTCACTTCGTCTTGAAATAGCTTAAAAGTCTTAATTTTTCATTTTGCTCTAAGGTAGACCATATGTGTGACTCCTTCAACTGTTCAAGACTAATTGGTTTGTCACCGTTTGCAACCCGAGATAAATAAGCAAAAGAAGTTCTTTTACCATTAGGTAGGTTAATAAAAGGTCTTTCTTTTGCGCTTTGTTTCCTATTAGTCATCTTTTATCCCATAGTAATTCAAAGAGCAATGCTCCCATTCTTCTTTTGATAAAACCCGTCCCATCAGAAAGGTTTCGCTGTAGATTACATCGCCTGGCGCAAATGCCTGCTTCTTTCCGGAGCAGTCTAATTCAGGTGTGTAAATGTTGAGTGGAATCATTTGGTCGTGGTCTTTGTCCAGGACTATCCAAGGGACGGTCAGCTTCCAAATGTTTTGCCCATAAGCTTTGATTTTTTCAGCAGCAATCACTTCAGCGATAATTTCATCGACACTTGAGTTTTTAGAACTCGGTGTGACTTTACAGAAGTTGGCTTTTCGAACAGTAACGTAGAACTCATTAGGATCAAAATCGGGGTGTTCTGCGAGGAAACGGGCCTTCTCTTCTTCGTAAAGATTGCCTTCTCGAATAATCATATCTTTGAGTTCAGTCTTTTGAATGAATATTGACAACCCAAATACCTCAAGCACATCGCTGCTGGGGAACATTCCGTCTTCATTTTGATGGAAATAGAAAAATGGTAATGTGCATGAATAGAACCGTTTTTTAATTTGTGAGCGAGAGGCTTTAAAGCGTAGTTCACAACAATTGGGATAGTTTTCACAATGACGGTAGCCTCGAGGTATAAACTGCAAATACGTACCAGGAAGCCAGGGCCAAATATTTAGATGTTCATCGATAAAGTCACCCTCTTTGCCCGTATAACCGAGATATTCAAGTAGGAGCTGCGGGCCTTCTTTGAAAGTTTTAAATTTGCCACATACTAAAGTTCTTAAGGCTATTTTATTTCCAGGCGTATTCCCATCCAAAATAACAAATCGAGAGGGTTCACAGGCGCTACCGAAAGTCTCTGAAGACTCCGTGATTTTTGGGAAAATTTGAGGAATCAAATATTGATATGGGATAGGTTTGAGCTTATTGGCTTTAATTTTTTGTTGTCGCTTACTGAGACGACTCTTCTTTTTTTGAATATAGAAATCGTGCAGGACAATAACAGGCATTTTGAGAGTCATGGTAGAAAACTCCTGTAAACTGTTTTTCTTATCAATATATCTAACAAACCGAACTTCTTTTTAAGATGTAGCTAATGCTTCTTTTTAATTAGGGTGGAATCATCAAAAAATTCTGAAAATTTCTTATTAACTAGTCTCAATATTTGATATGATCGATACGTTCCATGAAACGTCATTATGTATGAGATAATACTAAATTAATTCTCTCTCAGTTCACTCATTAAGGTTTTATAAGATGCCCAGTGACGAAAAAATGCTCTTATCCGGTGCGGCCGAATTCATGATTGAGTATGAAAAAAAAGCGGATGAGATTCGCTCCAAATATCCTAACTGCATCGTGGTGAGAGGATTGCAAGATTTTCAAACATATCTTTCTGAATATCGTATGTGTGGCCAAGATGTTTTGGAAGTTTTTCCCTGGAGCAAGAACTCTTTTATCAGAACGGCTCATGGGGTTTTGCCATTTATTTTTGTTAATCGCACAGCAAGAGATTTTTTTTCAAAAGAACTTGACTCATTGAGTGTCTATGGGAAGCGAGCTTCGAAACTTTATAGCGCCAGGGACTTGGTAACTTATTTTCGAGATAATCTAAAAAGTACGTTGCACTCGGTTTTGGTTCCTGTTTCCCTTTTCGTCAATGATATTGAGGCGTTTAGACATGACTTTATTGAAGAGAAGCATTACTGGTTAGGGGAGAAGAACAGTAAAAAGAGAATTGTGCCCATTACAAATCATTGGGAAAGTGTAGCTAAACACATAGCGCCTAACGTATTGGTTGAAGTGCTTGAGTGGGAAAATGACTTGGAAGATCTGAAGCAAAAGCAGCAGAAATCTTCGGTGACGCGCGTGACCTTGCCGGGATTAGAGACTTTTTTACCTGAAAAGCTTCTTCCACGTTTTCTTTCTCCAAAAGAAGTGGCGATGAGGAACGACTGTGCAGCGACTACGAGCGGTCAGGCAATTATTCAAAGACGAGGATGGGTGCGTCATGAACTGACAACACCTTGTGGAGCACTGTATGGCTACACACCCGGACCATTATTGGGACAATCTAAACATTGGCCGGACTACCATTTGGGGGCAACCGTTATTATGCTGGCTCATAGAGCAGAGAAGTTAGTGGGGACACAAGCACTCAAGCACGCCAGGCACTGGAATATTCCTCGAGAACTCATTATTCGGCAATGGGACTCGTTTAAAGCAGATGCATTCCAACCTTTATCGGATATGGAATTTTTGCATCCTTTAAAAAATCAAAAATAATATTTTTAGTTTTACTAACTCTAAAAAGAGGGGAAATATGCCTGAAATTGTCTTCTTGGATCATTCGACTGCTAACGATCAACAATACATTGAAAACTTACAAAGGGAAGGTAAAGAGGTACGGTTGCATTGTTTGGTACTTGAACAAAACCATTACGAAGACTTTTATCGCGGAACCAAAGAAGAGTGTTGGCAAGAAGCTAAGAGAAATCCCCCTTATGACGCCATTTTAGAATTTGCCATTTACCAGGGGCGAACAAATTTAAAGACGATCTACTATCTTAATGACAACTATGACATTGCTCTGGTTGAAAGAGCAGAAGAAGTCACAATCCTTTGAGATTGTTAAACGATATATCCTTTTTAAGCCAATTATTTAGGGTGGCAACTGAAATACCATTTGATATGCAAAAGGCTTTCTTGGAAAGCGTCGTTTTGGCGTAATCATTCAATATTTTTATTCTTTCTTCGACTGGGATGTGTTTTGAGGCTTTTTTAGTGCCATCAAAGAAAGCTAGCTGTTCATGACGGTACTGCAAATACCAATATTTAATCTTGGATGGTGGCATCTTTAATTTAGCAGCGACTTTTTTATATCCCAGTCCTTCCCTAAACATCATCAATGCTTCTTGCCGAAGCTTGAATTCATCATCGTCAAATGAAGCCCAGGAGTTGTCATGCTTAAAATAAAGGGCACGCCAATTTTTCACTGTTTGAATTGGGAAGCCTAATTTTGTTGAGACTGCGGTGGCGCTTAACCCTGCTCGAAAACAGGCTAAGACAATTTGCTTTTCTTGCTTGGTGTAAATACTTTTAGTTCCCATTCACGTCTCGATTATTCAACACAAGCGAATTAACTTGCTTGATTTATCTGAGAATCAAGCCTTCATTTTTATTTTAGGTCGGCTTTGTTATTTAGTCGACAATTGAATTTAAGAGGTCTACTTAGATATGACTAGTGAATAATTGGGTAATGTCAAAATCCTAATTAGAACTAGGCGACTTAATGTTTATATTGTTTTGCCCACTGTTGAAGTTTTCTGATTTCGGCGTCGTAAGCGTTGCGTTCGAAGTGAAATTCAAGACCACCGTAAGTGTATGACATATGCTCATGCTCAAAGTCGTGCCAGACTACTTCATGTTCGCTCTTACGTACTTTTACTCTTATGCCCCAGCATCCTTCTTCGCCGCAACCGGCACAGCAACAGACCGAAGCGCCATATGAATCAGCATAATCTGATTCCAGTTGGTCGACTATGTAAACTCCATTGTGACCGTACTCGTTTGCTGGATTTGTAGGAGTGAGGACTCCTTTTTCTTTATCTTCTAGTTCGACTAAAAGAGCATTAAGTTCATTATCGTTAACAAAGATTTTGACTGAATGCCAGTTGCGTTTATCAAACTCTACAGCCCAAGTTTCTTTTGCTTCATAGGGATCGAAGATCTCAAAGCGAAGTGTATCGTAATGTTTTTCCATAGAGTCGAATAGATCGAATAGTCGGTAATGGTTATTTATTTAATTTGTACATAATGTGTTTTGAACACTTAAAGAGTACTTTATTAGATGGCGACACTTCAACAGAAGCCCCAGTTCTGGGATTCCGCCCGACTTTACCTTGAACCTCTCTGATATTAAATGTTCCGAAACCTCGAATCTCAATACGATGGCCTGAACCTAAAAAGGCTAACATAGCTTCCAATAACTCATTAGTTGCATCACTGACTTCAATATAGCGCTTTTTAGGAAATCTGGCTGCCAGCTTATCTATTAATTCGGATTTAATTACGGTTTCAGTCATTTCTATTACCTAAATGAAATAGGTAGAAAATTCTAACGAAGTTTATAAGGGAAAGTGAAAGGGATTTTGTTACCTGAAGAGCTAATGCGCCGTTGGGGCTGAGAATTCTCAGATGATGGGACAATCCGTTTTATAAGAATTTCCAGTTGCTTGTTAGATGACGATTATTTCCATTTCAATAATAAAAGCGATTACGTACATCCCAAACAGAAGCTTTTCCTGTTAATTCATATGAAAAATAGGAGTATTCATTATGTGGGTTGAGCAGATTTGATCGAGCAATTGATCAAAAGCAACTTCATTCAGGCTCTAACGAAATTTCTACCAATTATTTAAAAGAAAGTGAGAATCAAAATTCCGAAACTACGACCTTATTTCACAAAAAAATATTGTTTTTCAAATCTGAATGAGAAACTAAAAAGTGCCGAGAACAGAGCATCCTCGACACTTTTCCTGGTTAATAAGTATTTATGCTTTAAAAGACGTAACGAATACCGGCATTGAGCATGTAGTTAGTAGAAACGTCTCCTCCCGTTGTGCGGTCAGCATTACCCCAAACAGACAAGCTGTCTGTGACATTAAATTGCATACCAACACCGTAGCTCACCCATGTACCGCCTAAATCGACGTACATGTCATCGACAGCGATACCGTTACTTGCCTTGCCGTCAATTTCACCTAAGAAGTCGTGATTAACAGAAACTCTGGCAAAAATCTTGCCGGCGTCCTTCGGGAAGTTAAAACCAACTCTTGAGCCAAGACTTGCAATCAAAGCATCAAAATTGTCTTGCTCAACTTTAACGCCGTTGCTTGCCTTATAGTCGTCCCCCATCACATAAGCGTATTGCAACCCGAATGTCGGTTCGACAAAAGCTTGTTGAGCAAAGTTAAATCTAAAACCAACATTACCGCCCACACTGAAGGCGTTGTTGTCGTAGGAGGAATCCATATTGCCGCTCTTTGCATCGGTCGAGAGACGACCATAACGAGCCAAGCCGTTAACAAAGAGACCTGAATCAAAACGACGTTCACCATAAAGAGACAATGTATAGGCATCCGTGTCGGCTGAACCACGAACTAAATCAGCATCACCATTCATGTATGAGAAGGCAGCACCAATAACCCAATTTCCAACGGCGGTATCCGCACCCACTTGGATTGTCGTCGTCTTCAAATCGGTTTTATCTTCATATGAACTTTCGCCACCATATACCTGAGCCCAGGCACCATAAGCGTGGGAGTGATCACGCAGGTACTCCATGCGCTGATTCGTGTAAGCCACTTCATCGCGCCATGCGGCAAATGCAACAGCATTCAGTCCTCTCATGGATGCAAGCTTTGTATTTTCGCGTGCGATAACTTCGCCATTGGCACCCACTTGCCAAGAACCTAATATGTCACTTTCTTCGCCCGCCAAAATCACGTCAGTTAAAGTTCCAGCTTCATTGCCGATTGTGATACTGTCGCCCAAGGCTTTAGCAGCGTCCTGAACAGAAGCAAATTGGTTACCTAATCTCGAAGAGGCAACAACATTAAGTTCATTCCCTGTCAGCACATCAATATCGATGGTATCTTCTGCAGTCGAACTTAAACGAACCGTACCTTTCATGCTGTTAAATTTCTCAGCTTGTAAAGTATTGCCTTCGGCTAAATCAATCGTTGCGTTTTTGACATCAATACTTGAGCTGCCTTCAGAGGTGACATTGCCATCAATAGTGGTTGTACCATTAGCAAATCTAACTTCTGAGCCACCCGTTAACTTGACATCACCGGTTAAAGAATTGCTAGCGCCATTAAGACCTAAACTTCCTCCGTTCACAGACAATGAATAAGCCGTTCCATTTTCACCCGCTGTTGCTACAACATTCATATTGTTGTTAACGTCTACCGTTGTTTCACCATCCATATAGATACCGTAGGCTTCACCTTTTTCTGTACTGACAGAGATGTTTGATACGCCATCCATTTTTAAAATGACATTGGTTTTGTCTTCTGGAGTTTCATCGGGCACATATTCAACTGAAATACCGGCCGCTCGTCCGGATTGACTGCTTACAGTGGCATTAAAGTTATTGATTATGCCGGCGGCATCATTCCAATTTTGACCGTTCACTGTAGTAGCAAAATAGTTGGTAACTGCCAAACCCGTAGCATTTCCTGCGTTAGCGGAAACCGTCGCATTGATAGTTCCTTTAAAAACCAACGAACCACCCTCTAGTTTCACGGCTGTTACAGGTGAAGCACCCCACCAATTTCCGTTGTAATCAGAATTTGAGTGATCTTTAAACTTACCAGTTTCATGGCTTCCACTTGATACCATGTTCACATTCATGACCGTGTTTGCAGAACCTTCGACTTCAGCTCCTGACACATCAAGTCCAATGGATTCACTATAGTTAGTTTCGTCTCTATCCGTTGCCGTTTCGACATTGATATTCACCTGAGAACCTGTCAAAGAAAGCTTACCGGCAGACGCAGCAATACCATAAGCACTCTTACCATTAGTGTTGGTGGTCTTGACTGTAATATTTGTTGTATCAGCGGAAATCACGGTAGAGGCGTTACTACTACCAAGATAAATGGCATCAACCATATTATTTCCGCCACCCGCAATATCTGTGGTAATCGATAAGTTGAGACTAGAACCACCAAACTCTACATTTGAAGTTCCCAATATATCGATCACAGACAATTGAGGCTCGGGAGAATTCGAAGTGCTATTAAGGGTAAGATCCGCAGTGAAATTATTCAATTGACCACTTGCAGCACCTTGTACAGTCAGATATGTGTATACACCAGGGGCTGAGGTTGAGGCTGAGGCTTCATCTTGATTAATGACAACGGTTGTTTCCTTAAAATCCGGAACCTCTCCAGAGTTCCAATCCAAAGTTGGTGCTTGAGCAAATGAAGGAGCAATCCAACAGGCTAAAACAGCAGCTGCACAGAGAGAGGGAGTAAATAATTTAAATTGAGACATTTAGGCTCTCCTAATAATCAAAAGTCAAGCTGATTATGCCCCCTCCCTAATTTTGCAACTTGACGGCTATCAATATCGCGATAAAAACTTGTTTTTAATAATTTATCTGCTATTTTCCTGTTGTTAAAAAACAAAATTGAGACTCAGAAAAAGCTAGAGCCCCGGAGTACTCCGAGGCCCTGGCAAAACTTCCTATCAGGAAAGTTGGATCGTCTTCAATAGATTAAATCTTTCCACCCGGAACAATCTTACGAACGTCGAACTTCGTACCTAACGGGATACGTTCCAGCTTCATGCCCTTCGGTGCTTGACGGAACCAGTAGAGGGCTTCGCTGTCCTTCGGACCGATCACTTCGCAGTCGTACTCACCCGTCACAAACAAGGCCGTACCTTCAGGCAAGCCGATCACTTCTTCGTCCTTGTTGTACCACAAGAATTCTTCGAGACGGTCTTCACGGGTTTCGTTATTCAAACCTTGCGTACCACCGGAGATAAAGTGCGGATTGGTTTGGAACGGGATAAAGCCGAATGTATTAAAGGACGGCGGTTCGGCGATCGGCATATCGTTTGTCGTACGCAACGTCGGGCAAGCCACGTTACCACCGGCAGACCAGCCGCAGTACGGCACGCCGGCGTTGACGCGTTCGCGGATCAATTCAATGATGCCGGCTTCATACATGCGTGTTACGAGAGCCCACGTGTTGCCGCCACCGACAGCAATAGCCTTGGCTTCACGGACAGCCTTCTTCGGATCCTTAAAGCGATGGATACCGACGATCTTGTGACCATAGGGCTTGAAGGCATCTTGCACTTGCTTTTCATAGTCGTCGTACGTACCGGCAACTTTGGCATACGGGATGAAAAGGATTTCATACTTTTCTTTACCGAAGAGACGTTCGTATTGGTCACCGGCGAAATCAAGGTAGCCGGAATTGTGATAGCGCGAGCTCGATTGAATCAAAACACGGCGCTTCGGGCTAACCTTCATTGGTTTGAGGGGTGTTTTTTGCTTGGCTTGTGCAACTCCACTCACCAAAGCAGCAGCTCCCAAAATAGTGGCTGAGAGCATATCGCGACGAGATACTGTCATGTCTGTCTCCTTTCTAGGTAATTCATCGTAGTATGAATTGCTTAGATGAGCATACTCCCTTATTTTTTTATTTTGTCGCTTCAATTGTTACAACTTATTTGTGAACATAACACTTTTATTTTAATTAATCATATCAATTCGATATTACCCTATTATCGTTTACCACTAGATTAGCCAAAATATGAAAAATAAGCTATTTACCTTAGATAAATACTCCTATCGAAGTAATAAAAATAAGCGTAATATCCTCTCGTTGCTTAGAGATGGACAGCTTCCCTTTACCGGTTCCATAGATGGACAGTAGTGATTTTTTTTGAGTTCCCGTAAAGGACCTAGACGGTATTCTGATGAAAAGAGGCTGGAGGTGATAGATCGTTTCATGATTTGGACGGGATCTAAGAAACGCTTTTGTAGTCAGGAAGGCTTGAGCGTGGGGACGCTCAATCGCTGGTTGGCTGAAAAAGGAATCCAAACTAAATAAAAGCCTATTGAATCATTAGGATCCGTTTAAAACACACTAAAATTAAACCAAGTACCCACAGGGTTATCCACATAAATTGTGGATTATTAAAGGCAATGAAGTTTGGTCGGTTAAACGGTAAAAGAGTCAAGCCAGAACCCCATTTAAAAGGGGTTCTTTGTCCCAAATGCAACACGGAATTAGTTGCAAAGTGCGGAAAAATTTGCGCTTTCCATTGGGCACATAAGAACAAGTTGCAATGCGATGATTGGATGGATAACGATAGCGAATGGCGTGACAGTTGGCTCAATGAATTTGAGGAGAATTGGCAAGAAGTTCTAATCGAGCGAGCTGGAGAGCAACACTTTGCAGATATTCAAACAGAAAAGAAAACCATTATTCTATTGCACCAATCTCGACTAACTCCCGAAATTATTAGCGAACGAGAAGACTTCTACCAGACACCCATTTGGATTTTCAATGCCGGATTACATAAACGAGACGTTTTGCACTTTTTAAAAGCCTTTGAAAAAGGTTGGATACACTCCCCGAAAATTCAAAACAGCAAAAATCCCTTCCTGATGATTAGCGAATTTCATATTGAGAAGGTCTTCAGGAAAGAGTGGTTATCAGCCAGGTTTCCGGTCTTTTTAGATTACTTAACAGCAAAAGATGTCCAGGGAAAACCGTTTTCAGAAAAACTCAATGAAATCTGGTACATAACACCGTTTGCAGTGCAAAATTTTAGAATTTTGTACCATTATTCTAAAAAGGATCTTGTGGAAACACTCCAGAATCGCATCGGACTATCGTTGGAGCAAATGCAAGAAAAGTCCATTCAATTTGAGAAAAACTCTCAAAACAACTTTAGCATTTAGTAAAAAAGCCCATTTTTAGAATACTCGTTAGTTCCGTCAATCAATATCGGGTGACAGACGCGAAGCGCTTTTTTGCCCGGTTGTTTTGCCTTATCGGTTTTTTTCACCATCGCATTACTTAAAACAGTGGCCCGATATTTAAGAGCGCTTGCGTAATGTTTGAGATCTTCAGGTTGAATGTCCCCAATATCCACCGTGTCGCACTCAAACTTTTTGTGAGTCGTGTGTCCGGTCACAAGCATTTGCGCCTCTAACAAATAACGATCCAATTGCTCCAGGACGAAATCC
>NZ_JAMBLT010000005.1 GCF_023336895.1 Parasutterella secunda | reverse complement strand
CGACCACTGACGTTCCTGACAGATTGTCTCAATAAACCGTTTAGTTTCTGCGGCGATTGAACCGACCAAAATTGATTTCCGATACTTTGGGCACCAAACCGCATGGTAAGCAGTTTGGTAGACACAATTTCGATCGAATACAATTTCAAGCATAATTTTACACAATCACATGATTGATTTATTATACAAAAAAATCGCCCCGGCGGGGCGAGTGCCAATTCCTCTCGCGATTGAAATCGCAAGTTTCCTTGGCACGATACTATGAATAGTCCGGAATTCCTTATGTTTTTTGTCGGCGCAGTCATCGCGGTATTCGGTGAAGCAGTCGGTCTGTTGATCAGAAAAGTTATTAAAAACTAAGCTCCACTGCCTAAAAAAACAGACGACCACATTCACTATACGATGTACTGTTAATTTTGACGTCTTTAGTTTTTTCACCTTCGTTGTGTGCCCCCTTCTTTGAAAATAACTATTTGAAATCAAGAAATAAAAAGGCAGGAGACCGAAACCGATCCCCTGCTCTGCTCAATCAATAATCAGATCAAACTATTGAAGCGTGAGTGTCACGATCTTATTGTGATCAACGACTTCAAATTGGTTGCCCTTCTTCACGAGACCGCGGATATCGGTCAAGTTAGAGGGTAAGCCATAAGCGGCCGTCACTTCTTCAGTGGCAACGTCAATCACGATCAACGTGTTGAAGTTCTTCGAGACAGCGTAAAGCTTACCGTCTTCATAAACCATGCCGGTGACATAGAGTTCACCCAAAGTACGGCCGTCTTTCAGATCGGCCGTGGGCACGAATTCAGCGGAAAGCATCCAGTCAGCCATCAAAGCCTTTGAAATCACAAAGGTTTTCTTATTCTTGTTGTCAGGCAAAGAAGCTGTGAAGACATAGCGACCGTCGGTGGCGGTTGAATGGATGTAAGAGTACTTCGCGCGTTCCGTGTCGATGCGGGCGCGGCCCAAGCCACCCACGGCTTCAACTTGCGTACGGCCTGCCGTGAAATTCGCCCAACCCTTCACATCATCAGCCTTGGGATTCAAACGAGCGCGCAAAAGCGACTTGTTCATACCCATGATGACGAATGCGTCTTCCTGATACGGAGTGATACCGACGATATCCAAAACGTTGGCGGAGAACCAGGGGTCAATCGCGGCGCTCACAACCGGATTCAAAGAGTCATCCAAAACCCAGAAATCGTACTTGGAGGCGACGAAATATTGACCGCGCACTTCACTGATCATGTTAATGGGTTTATCAATGCCATTGATGGCTCGTGTTTGCACCGTCTTTAACTGACCGTTCAAGACAACGGGACTATTGGCGGAATTGTTGTCAAACTTGATGCCAAGTTTTTCAGCGTTCGGCGCGTAGGCGAAATCAGGATCCTTGACGTCGCGGCGGCCTAAGAAATTAATCCCTGCCCACATGCCGTGCCAGCTGGCGTCAGACCACGTGACATACTTGGGATTAAAGGAGAAGCGAACCGGATCACCTTGACCCCAGTTGGGAGGAACGCCGGTGGACCAAAGAGCTTGGAAGGTGTTGGAGGCTACAATGAAGGCGACGACACCGAAGGCGATCTTGTAGAACTTTGTGAGAGGACGCCAGGGCTTACCCTTCATTTCAGCCAAGAGCGCGTCAACGCGAGGAGCCAGGAAGCAAGCCAGGCCAAAAAGCATCACCACGCACCAGAAAACAATTTCGGCCCACATTTGAGTGTGAATGCCAAAGACATCCAAACCGAATCCTTGGCCAACGTCACGCATGGCGTGATTGCCCAAGTGACGGAAGCTCGAATATAAACCGCAGGCGGCCATCACGAGCATCGTGGCGAGGTATTTGGGCTTGAAGCCATAGCGCACCATAAAGAGCGCGACGACACCGATATAGGCCATTTGTTGACGCTGACCCCAGCACAAAGTGCAGGGACTGTCGCCCATCATATAACCTAAGATAATGTTGGCGATACCGACCGGGAGCAACACGATCAAAAGACCGCCCCAGCAAACGATATCGTAGAAAGTCTTCGCTTTTTTGATGTCACCGTCATTAATCGGACGAGTGTGGTCATAAATAGACATGATCGTAAATTCCTTTCGTTCGATTAGAGGTTAAGGGAACCGAGAATGGCGGTCGAGACGTGACCGACATACATGAAGACAACCACAAACCAGCTGCCAACTGTCAGCCACCAGGCGAGTTTTTCCTTTTCCGGCTTCATGATGATGAGCATCACAGCCACAAAAAGAAGGAGAAATTCAAGAAATTCCATCTTGATGATCCTTTCCAATTGATAATAATTCTCACTGTTTAACAACAGCGAGCGCGATTGTAAAAAATATGTAACTTTCTTTCAAGTACGAGCTGGAAGGAATAGATGGAATTAATTAAGAAGAGAGGAAATATTTATTAAGAAGAAAAACGGCGAGGAATTCACCTCGCCGTTACAGTAGTCACCTACCTATTGGTGTTATTTAGTTTCCTCTTCTTCTTCGAAGGGTTCGGAACCTAATTCACCTTCCATACGGGAGACCATCAAAGCGGTGGTGGAGTCACCAACGACGTTGATAGACGTACGGATCATGTCAAGGATACGGTCGACGCCGGCGATCAAAGCGATCACTTCGAGCGGGATACCGATTTGCGTGAAGACCAAGGTCGACATGATCAAACCGGCGCCCGGCACACCAGCCGTACCAACAGCAGCCAACACACCCGTGATAACGACGATAACTTGGTCACCGAGAGACAACGGGAGGTTATAGATTTGAGCCGCAAACACTGCGCACACGCCCATGTAAACTGCCGTACCGTTCATGTTAATGGTGTTGCCTAACGGAACTGCGAAGGAAGCAATCGAGTTCGTAGCACCCAAGCGACGAGCGGCAACCAAGTTGGCGGCCATAGCGGCGGCAGACGAGCAGGTCGTGAAAGCGATCAACCACGGTTCAAAGATGCCCTTGAAGTATTGGCCGACCGGAATACGAATGATGAAGATCACGATCGGGATGTAGATCACGATGATCAACAAAGCCGTAGCGATGAAGGACGACAGAATCAACTTGCCCAACGGGAGCAAAACTGCCAAACCGTGTTGAGAAACGACAACAGCCATCAAAGCGAACACACCGATCGGGGCGTAACGCATGACAACTTGCGTCATATGAATCATCACGTTGCCGACAACGTCGAAGAATTCATAAACGGCTTGACCTTTCTTACCCATGAAGTTCAAGCAGAAGCCGAACATGATGGCAAAGAAGATGATCTGAAGGATGGAGCCCTTAGCGAAAGCTTCCATCGGGTTAATCGGGACGATGTCAAGTAAGGTTTGAACAAAGCTCGGAGCCTTCACTTGAGCAGCCTTCAAGCCTTCGGTTGAAAGCGTAAGACCGATGCCCGGGTCGATGATGTTGGCGATAATCAAACCGAAAATCACGGAAATCGCAGACGTGATCATGAAGATCAACAACGTCTTGATAGCCACGCGGCCCAGTTTGCTCACGTCAGAAATACCGGCGGCACCGGCAACCAAGGTTGCGAACACCAACGGTACAACGACCATACGGATCAAGCGGATGAATAAGTCGCCGAAGGGTTTCACGTAGGTAGTGGCGAACTGAGAGTCCAAGAACATACCGACGATCACACCTAGGACAAGACCAATGAGCATTTGCATTGCCAAACCCATTGAACCGGATTTAGATTTTGCCATTGCATTCTCCTTTCCAAATTTATATTTATTATCGCGAGCGGTCGTTTTTGAGCGCCGTAACAACGCAGAAACACAACTCTGCACACGGTATTAAACGAGCCGAAACGTTTGGGGTTTCAATCTCTTGGTTTCAATGTAGTATCAAATTGTAAAATTCGAAAGTAGGTAGAAACCCTAACAACTTTAGGATTTATACGTATGAAATTTTGTAAAGACGGGGGTAATTCTTTGATTTATCCTAATAATTCAGGGCCTTATAACATTTGCCACAATCTTTAGGGGTCTGAATAAGCAAAAACGGCAACTTTTGCGTTTGGACAAATATTTGTGAAATGACGAGGTGCTCTAAGGACTCAAGCTGTGCTGAGTACGAAAAATGACTCAATTCAATGAAGCCTAAATATTGATTTAGCAGGCTCGAACGAACCAGGTTATCCGATTCATTGTGAATGCGTAAAAGAAAAAGTAAGCCTAAGGCTTGACTAAAGGAATTAGAAACTTCTAGTCCTGAATAATCAATCTTTTTAGTTTTTTCAGCGCGCAACAAAAAGGCCATTTCAGACGCAGAAAGAGTAAAAAAGATAGTGTGATAAGTCGTGACGAGTGTTTGACGTATCCAATCCTTTAATGAATGACTATCAATATTTTTATAGTGAGGAAAGTCATTTGGCGTAAGACCGACCGGATGGGATTTTGCGACACACTCCCCGTCTTCGCCATAGGCTTGAGCGTACAAAGCCGTATCAGAAGGTAATGGCGAGACGAGATGAATTAATAAAGACTCTCCTTCATCTCTCGGAAGGAACCGATCAATAAAACGAGTAAGGGAGATTGAGAGCTTAATGGATTCATTTCCCCAAACTTGAGCGCCGATCGTACTTAATCGAATGACTGCAAACGGCTGATCATCTTGGGTTGTGAAATAAAGCGTCGCAATTTTGGGCGGCTGCTTTTGCTTTTCTTCAATGTCTGCCTTAGAGGACTCTTTTGTTCTTGCAGTAAAGCGTTCAACTCGACGATTGCTATTCTGTGGAACTTCTTTAACTGTAGAAGATGGTGACTTATTTTCTTTGGTCGAGCCTTTCACAGCACGTATCATCAACCAAATGACCAAAATAAGTGTCAAAGCGGACAATAACAGAAAGAAATCGAAGTCTTGAGTCATGACAGTTCTGAATTTTGCAACCCCTTTATTCTAGATTAATTTGACAAAATCCAATACTTTGGCATTTTTTCGAGTCAGATTCCTCTGCATTTAGCTTTAGGCAAAAGCATTTTTTCAAACGCCACTAAAATCAAATTGTTAGCTATTCGGGGGATAAGATGAGGACAAAACTTGATAAGGTTAAACTCAATAATGGAGTGAAAATTCCTTCCATTGGGCTTGGAACCTGGCAAATCCCCGATTCCGAAGCCTTGGTCGACTCCATTTTAAGTGCGATCCAATTGGGCTATCGCTATATTGACACGGCCGCTATTTATGAAAATGAACCCTCCGTGGGCGAAGCCTTAAAAAGAAGCGGCGTGAAGCGGTCAGAATTTTTCATTTCTTCAAAGTGTTGGGCGGCCAATCGCACCTACGACTCTGTGATGAGAGCCTTTGAAGAGTCTCTCAGAAACCTAAAGCTTGATTATCTTGACTGCTATTTGATCCATTGGCCCTTTACCAAGGGTGATCCGCTCGCATGGCAAAGTGTCAATATCGGTACATGGCGCGCTTTTGAAAAACTCTACGAAGAGGGGCTGGTTAAAACAATCGGGTTATCAAACTTTCAGATGCACCACTTAGTGAGTTTTTTAGCCAGAGCCAATGTCAAACCGGCTGTCAACCAGCTGGAATTTCATCCGGGCTACACGCAAAAATCAGCCGTAGCTTTTTGTAAGAAAAACGGTATTGCCGTGCAAGCCTGGTCCCCCCTGGGACACGGGACACTCTTGGATGAACCGATCATTAAAGAGGTGGCAAGCCACTATGACCGATCTGTGGCCCAGTTGATTCTTCGTTGGTGCCGTCATCATGATGTGATTCCGGTTACAAGGGCGTTAACGGCAGAGCATCAAAGAGAAAATCTCAACAGCTTTGACTTTGATTTAACGGCTGAAGATATTGCAGCTTTGGATAATATGCCGCTAATGGGCTTTTCGGGATTAGAACCCGATCACGTGAGTTTTTAACCCACTAGAAGCAGAAAATCCGGCTTTGCGCCGGATTTTCTGTATTTATCGTTCCCTAAATTAGAAGGCTGGAACGACTGCACCTTGATATTTCTCTTCAATGAACTTACGCATTTCAGGAGAGGTCAAAGCCTTGGCAAGCTTTTGCAAGTCTTCGCGTTTGTCACCACTACGAATGGCCACAATGTTGGCGTAGGGAGAATCTTTGCTTTCCATGAAAAGAGCGTCCTTCATCGGATTGAGGTTGACGCCTAAAGCATAGTTGGAATTAATAACGGCAAAATCAACATCGTCTAAGGCGCGGGGTAACACCGCGGCTTCCATTTCCACAATTTGAATCTTCTTTGGATTGTCAACGATGTCAGCGGGCGTTCCATTAACGCCAACCCCCTCTTTTAAGGTAAAGAAACCGGCATCAGCCAAAATCTTCAAAGCACGGCCGCCGTTCGTCGGATCATTTGGAATAGCCACTTTGGCGGCATCCCCCACTTCCTTGATGTCTTTCACTTTCTTGGAGTAAACGCCCATCGGCTCAATGTGAACGGCCACTAAGGACTCAAGTTGAAGTTTTCTTTCCTTGGCGAAATTATCTAAGTAGGGTTTGTGTTGGAAGAAATTGGCGTCTAATTCTTTATCAGCCAGAGCCATATTGGGCTGAACATAGTCGGTAAATTCAATGATTTCAAGCTTTACGCCCTCTTTAGCCAGCATCGGCTGGGCGGCTTTTAAAATATCGGCGTGCGGCACCGGGGAAGCACCGACTTTCAAAACTCCATTTTCTACTGCTTTATCGGAGCATGCCGTCAACAAACCGCCGGCTGCAATCGCACAAAGGCACAACGAAATGAGGGATCGACGTTTCATATTTTTTTACTCCATAAAAATTTACCGCCTCATTATCCCGTAACATTTGAGAAATGGGAATACTCATTAACCTGTAGCTATGAGCACTATCGCTTAGATTGCGAAACAAAAAAGTCCGGGAACAAACGCCCGGACTTTTAAAGACGACCCATTTGAACCGATTAGCAGTTAAAAGCTTGCCTGTATCGAACCAAATCTTCAACGGTGATCACACACAAGCCGTGCAAATTGGCAAACTCACAAACTTGGGGCAACTTCGCCATTGTTCCATCAGGATTCATCAATTCGCAAAGAACGCCGGCCGGATTAAGTCCGGCAATGCGCATGAGATCAACCGTTGCTTCCGTGTGACCACGGCGCTCAAGCACGCCGTTGGGACGAGCACGAAGCGGATAAACGTGACCCGGGCGCAAGAGATCCTCGGGTTTCCCATTGGGATTAGCGGCCGCTTTAATCGTGGTGACGCGATCCTTGGCGCTGACGCCTGTCGTACAGCCATGCGCAGCTTCAATGGAAACGCAGAAAGCAGTTCCCTGGGTATTGGTGTTATTTTCAACCATCTGGGGAAGTTCCAGGCGCTTGCAGTCCTCATCACGCAAGCAAACACAAACAATCCCCGAACAGGCTCGAATCATCAGAGCCATTTGCTCAACGGTCAGAAAATCGGTGGATAAAATCAAATCCCCTTCGTTTTCACGGTTTTCGTCATCGACAACCATGACTCCGCGCCCGGCTCGCAGATCAGCAATCGCACGCTTAACGCGCGTGTAGCTGTCAATGCCATATTGCGCCAGAAGGTTTTCAGACTGATGCATAAAAGTATCCTTTCATTGAGAAGAAATTCAAAATTCGCATCAGGGAGAAAGAGGATATGAAGACTTCATACCCTCTGTGAGGAAAGCTATTGCTCTTTCTTCCGGACTTTAACCGTCGGTATCGGAATTGCACCGATTCTGCTGACCGGGACGGATGTTTTAAACCCGTCCCGCGCTCGTGGACTGTAACCACCGGTGGGGAATTTCACCCCGCCCTGAGACTCGGAGGTGATTTTAACGCTTTTTAGTCGGTTCCGTATAACGAGAACTTAACACTTGCCAGAGTTTACGAATATCCGAAGCGCTCTTTTCACTCTTCTTTGAGCGATATTCGCAGTGTAAGAGTTCATGGGCCAGATGAGAGCCCGGTTCTCCTAACGATTCACGATATAGCGCAGCGATTTCGGGGTTCTTGTGCGATTCACGCACACTTGCCTTATCGTCAATGCGGTAAATTCCCTTTTGGCGCTCAAGCGTATTGAGTTGATAGTTATTCTTTTTGCGAGGGGTGCCGCCGCCTGCGATACAGCCACCGGGGCAAGCCATCACTTCAACAAAGTCATATACAACTTCACCCGCGCTCATCTTATCGAGCAACGCTTGTGTTCTGGCTAGTCCATGAACA
This sequence comes from Parasutterella secunda, assembly GCF_023336895.1. Taxonomy (GTDB): domain Bacteria; phylum Pseudomonadota; class Gammaproteobacteria; order Burkholderiales; family Burkholderiaceae_F; genus Aphodousia; species Aphodousia faecalis. The sequence goes on along the minus strand of NZ_JAMBLT010000005.1, from coordinate 88,210 downwards.
ATAGCGATCCTGACCGTGCCCAACTCTCCCAGATCCACTTCGGCCTCTTTTACACCATCTAACCCACGAGCCGGTTCAAAGACAATCGGATTTAAAGTTTCGCCGTTATGCGTCAACGCATAAACAGTTCTGACCGCCGCTTCCATTACCCCGCCGGTTGTACCGAAAATAGCCCCTGCACCGGAGTATTCGGTAAAGAGGTTTTGATCGTGCTTCATGGGTTTGCAATTCTTTAAATGCATCCCGCAACGACGCAAAAGCTTTGCCAATTCTCGAACCGTTAAAACAGCATCCACATCAAGACCTTCTTCGCGGGCCAAAGTCGGACGTTGTGCTTCGCCTTTCTTTGCCGTACACGGCATGATGGAAATAACGCGAAGCTTTTCACGAGGAATATTCAGACGCTGCGGCAGCAGAGCTTTAGCAAGCGCACCGAAAACAGCCTGAGGAGAACGCGTAGTCGACAAATACTCCATAATCATCGGAGCGTGTTTTTCAACGTAGTTGATCCAACCCGGGCAGCAGGACGTAAACATCGGCAGCGCAACATCCTTATTAGCTTTTCTGGCCTTAAGGCGTTGAAGCAACTCCGTGCCCTCTTCCATGATGACAACGTCGGCGGCAAAGTTTGTGTCCATGACATAGTCAACACCGATATGCTTTAGGCCGTAGACAATAAGTTCTTCGACGTTTTCGCCGGGCGGCAGACCGAATTCTTCGCCAAGCGTCACACGAACAGCCGGTGCCATTTGAACGATCGTCACCGTTTCCGGATCATCGATCATATTAAGCACTCGGTCCGTTTCGTCTTTTTCACTTAAGGCACCTGTCGGACAAACAAGCGTACATTGACCGCACTGGACACACTTGGTAGAGTCAGCCCAGCGTTTGGCCCCAGTCATCGCCACCCCCGCCATCGTTCCAAAATTGTCAATGGTTAAGGCTCCGATTCCCTGCACCTGTCGGCACACTTCAACACAGCGGCCGCAACGGATGCACTTATTGACGTCACGGATGATGCCCATGGACGAGTCATCATAGGGACGTTTGGCAATATAGTTTGAGTGATTCGGCGTATTGGGCATCCCGATAAACAAGGCCACGTCCTGAAGTTCGCAGTTGCCGTGTCTTGAGCAACTCTTACAGTCTTGATCGTGGTCTGCGAAGAGAAGCTGCATTTGCAGCTGCTGCATCTTGCGCACACGTTCATTGCGCGTAAAAATTCTTTGTCCTTGTTTGATCGGTGTTGTGCAGGCTGTCACTACGCGGCCGACTTCATCGCCTTCATCAAAGACTTCAACCAAACACATACGGCACGTGCCAGGCGTATGGTTTAAAGGCATGAACGCACAAAGTGTCGGGATAAAAATATCGGCTTGCTTAGCCACTTGCAAAATGGTTTGACCATCTGTGAAAGCGACTTTTTGTCCGTTAAACCAAGCAAAATTTTCCATATCTGACTCCTTAAACCGCTTGGTTTTGAATATGAGTGACGTTACCCGGAATCGGCAACTGTGTCACCACACCATAAATACGGTAGCAACGCATACAGCGATTGGCCTCTTCGATGGCTTCGTTTTCTGTCATCGGAAGATCCACTTCTTCAAAATTGCCTTTGCGCTCTTGAGCACTTAAAGTCGAGAGTTTATGACGAGGGGCTTTACACAAATCAATCCGAGGATCCTTTTCTTTCATCAGATCTCCCTTCTTGATCAGTTCACCCATACGACGACGGGCGACAAATCCGACCGAGCCTCGGGTCAAGTATTCGTTAATCGATTGAGCGGCGATTTGCCCTTGGGCCAGACCGTCAATCAAAGTCGTGGGACCTGTTGCAGCGTCACCGCCCGCGAAAACACCCGGACGAGTCGTAGCCAGAGCTTCTGAAACGGAGATATTGCCACGCTTATCAAACATAATGCCGTCGTCATCGCACAAAACTTCTTGGTCAAGGCGCTGACCAATGGCAGCAATCAGATTGGTACACGGCAAAACCGTGTCGGTACCCTCAATTTCGATGAGTTTGCCGCGCTTAGAACCCGGAACCTTCTCTTCACGCATCTTGGCGATCTTTAGGCCGGTGACTTTTCCATCCTCGTTCAAAATTTCTTTCTGAACCGACAGGAAGTGGAAAACAATCCCCTCTTCTTTAGCGGCAACCACTTCTTCGTGATCTGCGGGCATTCCCTCTTCCGTGCGACGATAAACGACGTGAACTTTGCCATCGGTAAGACGAGCAGCGGAGCGGGCACAGTCCATGGCGACGTTACCGCCGCCCACCACGACCACATCACCGGTTAACTTGAACGGTTTATTGCCGGTCACCGCCCGCTCGACTTTTTGCAGGAAATCAATACCGTTAAAGTAACCCGTTAAGCTCGTATCTTCGTTGTCGAGACCAAGGTACATGCCTTTTGAGCAGCCGACTCCAAGGAAAATGGCGTTATAGCCGCGCTTAAAGAGATCGGCGATGGAGAAGTCATAACCCAGGCGCTGATGGTAGAAATAACGTCCTCCCAACTCTTCAATCACATCGGTTTCGCTCTCAAGCAACCCTTTTGGCAAGCGGTATTGCGGAATACCCACCTGAGCCATGCCGCCCGCATGACTGTTGGCTTCAAAGATATCAACCTTATAGCCTTGCAGTAAAAGGTGGTATGCACAATTGATACCGGCGGGACCCGCACCGATCACAGCCACTTTCGGGCTCATGGGATTGGTTTCGCGGCGGGCCTGATGAAAGAGATTTTCCATAGGACCGGTGGCGTCAGCCGCGTAGCGCTTTAAGTTTTTAATATCAACCGGGCTGTCCAGATACTGACGGCGACAGGCTTTTTCACAATAACGGACACAGACTCGGCCACAGCTGCCAACCAACGGATAATGGCGAAGTAGAACCGCAGAACTCATTTCCGGTTCACCGGCTTTGATGTAATCAATGTAGCGCGGAACATCAACGTGAGCGGGACAAGCTTCAACACAAGGGGCGCTCATGACGGTGTAGTAGTCATAAACGTTTTCAGCCACGGCTTGAGCTTGAAGCAATTCTTCAGGACAAAATTCAAGTGCGCCTAACAAAGCTACCGGTGTTGTTTGACCAATACCGCAGAGACTTGTTTCTTTCATCTGAGTCGCCACGGACTTGACGTAATCCCAGTCGACTTCCGAGGCATGACCTTTTACGGCTTTCTCAAGCGCTTCAGCAATAACCAGGACACCCACTCGGCAAGGCGTGCATTTACCGCAAGTTTCGCGAACTGCTCTCTGATAGTAGCGCCAAAGCGAAAAAGCTAAATTGGCCCGTCGATCCATCACGAGGAAACCTCGATCACAAACAAAGGTCATGATGGGGTTGCCGGGATTAAACTGCGAGAACTGTTCCAGGGGCAGATCATCGGGTGCCACCGGTGAAAAAGTGGATCGGTTATCGTAAAAGCGTCCGTCCCATACGCCGAAAATCAACGGATTCATAGTCAGTTGGTATAGAACCTGTACTCAGGCAATACACCCTCTCCTTATACGTTCTTTGGTTTCAGTCTGTACAAAACCTAATCCATTAGAAAAAACAGACTACTGCCCGTGTTCACTCAAAAATAAGGGGAAAAGAGCAACACGGGCTTTTGGATGCACATTTAAGCAATTCGCCTTATTTTAGCAAAGCAAAAATGTGCAATAACCAGTCTTTAGTGGTCCGATTTAATCCCCGCTCCACACATGGTGATAAGCGTATCAGGGGTCGGTCCGTACTGTTCACAGTAATGCAAATAAGCCGCGTAATTGGCCGCTGTCGTGTGTTCACAGTAAATACCACGGGAGGCCAATTTGGCACGAGCCTCAAGAATTTTATCTTCAGGTGCGGTCACAAAGCGGATGTTGTGTTTATAAGCCATTTCTAAAAGCTCGTGTCCACGAGAAGGTTTACCAATAGCGATACCTTCTGCCATCGTGTCGACGACTTCAACTTCGATAGGCTCTTCAGCTTTCATTTCAACGGCTCTAAAGAGCGGATCACATTTTTCGCTCTGAAGCGCGATGATTTGCGGGAATTTATCGATAACCCCCGAAGCCAACAAGTGTTCGAGTGCCTTAACGACACCGATGTAGAGGGTTCCGTTTCCAACCGGAACAACGATATTGGCAGGAATTCGTCCAAGCTGCTCAAACGTTTCGTAAATGTAAGCCTTCATCCCTTCGTAGAAGAAGGGATTGAAAACGTGGTTGGCATAGAAAACATGCTCATCACGAACTTTAGCTCGACAGACATCAGCACAGTGATCTCTGCTGCCGGGGACCTCGGTAACTTTAGCCCCGTGCGATTTGATCATTCGGATTTTCGAGGGACTTGTTCCTTCTTTAACAAAAATCTCACAGCCGATTCCTGCGCGGGCCGCATAGGCTGCAACAGCATTACCGGCGTTGCCGCTTGAATCTTGCACACAGTCGGTGATACCGATGGATTTCATATGCGAAACCAAAGTAGCTGCTCCCCGATCCTTAAAGGATAAAGTCGGCATGTAATAGTCCATCTTGAGCATGACGTCATCGTCAAAGCGAATAATCGGCGTCATCCCTTCGCCCATTGTCACTGACTTCCATGCATCATCTTCCAAAGCCATAAAGCGGCGATAACGGAATTGACTCCATTCACTTTTATCAATTAATGATTCATCCCACTTGGGTGGTGTGAAGTCAAGTTCAAATAAACCGCCGCACTCGCAGCGGGGTTCTTTGGTGGTCGTCGGCGTACGTTTGCCACAACAGGTGCATATGTAGTTCATCTTGCTATCCTTTTCAGCGTTTACCGTGAATTTTGTCCAAATAGCCGTATAACGTTACTTTTGATAACCCTAATTTACCGGCCACATATTCCATTGATCCTTTAACGAGGAACACTCCTCTTTCGTCCATAAACCGAATCAACTCCAGGCGGTCTTCTTTGGTGTGTTTGCCTTCGAGCTCAAGTTCGCGAATCATCGAATCGACCATGTTGTTGACAAACTGTCGGACGCTTTCTTCATTGCTTTTTTCAACAGTAACGGGACAACTCTGCCCCAAGCTATCGGGAAGTGCTTTACTGCCTGAGTTTGTATCGGCTCTCCGTCCCGTTAACAGTCCTTGAGCTAAATTGAGCAGTGCAGACGCTTGCGTTGTATCAATGTTGATGCATAAGGCACCGATCAGCTTTTTTTGTTCGTTTCGGATTAAAAGCGAAGAGGATCGGATCTGACGGCCGTCTTTTTCGAATGTGTAGTTATCAACGACACCGTCCTCGGGGTTGCCCGCGAAAACCGCTTTTTCGATCAAATGATGAAAGGTTTGGCCGACTTTGCGCCCGGTGACTGTACCGTTGGCGACATAAATGACGGAATGTTGAGGCAGCGAAAGATCGTGCAGGACGACTTCGGCATCAGGGAACGTCCTCGCAATCAATTCAGCCACAGAGAAATAGGGAAGTAAATTTTTATTGCTCATGTTTTGAGTATAGATAATTTTTTATCTAAAAACAATAAAAAATTATTTTTAGTCAAATAAACAAAAGTAGGAATGAAGACAAAAATATTCAAATAACACTTCAGTACAATAAATAGAAATATTTATTGAGGGCTATAAAAATGTTAGTTGAACATCAATATGAAGATTTGATGCGCCATGTTTTCTTCCATGGTGTCGATAAAAGCGATCGAACCGGCACGGGCACGCGTTCCGTATTCGGCTATCAAATGCGCTTTAATCTTCAGAACGGTTTTCCTCTTGTCACCACCAAAAAACTTCACTTGCGATCAATCATCCATGAGTTGCTCTGGTTCTTAAAAGGTGACAGCAACATCCGTTACCTTAAAGAAAATGGGGTGACGATTTGGGATGAATGGGCCGATGAAAACGGAGATCTTGGTCCCATCTATGGTGTTCAGTGGCGCAATTGGCGCGGGGCTGATGATAAAACCGTTGATCAAATCGCTGAACTTGTTCATACCATTAAACACAATCCTGACTCTCGCCGCATGATTGTCACTGCGTGGAATGTCACTGAATTACCGAAGATGGCCCTGCCGCCCTGCCACATGATGTTCCAAGTCTATGTGGCCGGCGGAAAATTATCGTGTCAACTCTATCAACGCTCTTGCGATATTTTCTTAGGCGTCCCCTTTAACATCGCAAGCTATTCACTTTTGACACATATGCTTGCCCAACAGTGTGACTTGGATGTGGGTGACTTTGTATGGACCGGTGGCGACTGCCATATTTACAACAACCACTTTGATCAAGTGCGCTTACAATTGTCTCGTGAGCCCCGTCCTTATCCGAAACTTGTCATCAAACGTCGTCCGGACTCCATTTTCGATTACAAGTATGAGGATTTTGAAATTGTGGGCTATGACCCTCATCCGGCTATTAAAGCCCCGGTGGCGGTCTAAAGGAGAAATGAATGACGCAATTACATTTAATCGTCGCCCACGCCCGCAACGGCGTAATCGGCAAGGACAACAAATTACCGTGGTATTTGCCTGAAGATTTAAAAAACTTTAAGCGCACGACGCTTGGGAAACCGGTCATTATGGGACGGAAAACGTGGGAGTCTTTGGGCCGTCCCCTGCCCGGACGACGAAATGTTGTCATTACGCGTCAAAAGGACTACGTTGCTGAAGGGGCAACGGTTGTGGCCAGTCTCGAAGAGGCTTTAGAGGCTGTGAAGGACGCGCCCGTTGCCTTCATTATGGGCGGAGCGCAAATCTATCAGGAAGCGATGCCTCAGGTTGAAGTGGCTCATATCACTTATCTGAATGCCGATTTTGAAGGTGACGCCTTCTTTACACCATTATCGGATGATGAATGGGCACTGGCTGAAGAAGAATCCTTCCCCGCAACCGATGCGCACCCCTTTAGCTACAGCTTCAGAACCTACATTCGAAAAACCAAATAACCAAGACGAAACGAGCCGCTTAAAGCGGCTCGATCCTTCTTAAAGTCAAAGAATTTTTAACACTCAACCACACTGACCGCTAAACCACCACGGCTGGTTTCTTTGTACTTCATCTGCAAGTCCAAACCGGTCTTGAGCATTGTCACAATGACCTGATCCAATGAAACGTAGTGGTGACCATCACCCATCAGCGCCAGACGTGCGGCATTGATAGCTTTTACCGCGGCGACCGCATTTCGTTCAATACAAGGAATTTGAACTTGGCCTGCCACAGGGTCACAAGTCATCCCTAAATGATGTTCCATTCCGATTTCAGCCGCGTTTTCTACCTGCTCAGGCGTGGCACCGAGCACCTGAGCGAGGCCTCCTGAGGCCATGGAGCAAGCAACGCCCACTTCTCCTTGGCAGCCCACTTCTGCGCCTGAAATGGACGCGTTTTCTTTATAAAGAATTCCGATTTGACCGGCTGTCAGAAGAAAATCTCTCACCCCATTGATGTCAGCCGAGTCAATAAACTTCATGTAGTAATGAAGGACAGCCGGAATAACGCCGGCAGCACCATTCGTTGGTGCTGTCACCACACGGCCGCCGCAGGCGTTTTCTTCGTTGGCCGCAAAGGCAAACGCATTAACCCAATCGAGAACAGCCAAGGGATCATTTAATGTACGATGTTCGTAGTCAAGCTTTTCGTACATCTGTTTGGCACGGCGGCGCACTTTCATGGGACCGGGCATGATCCCCTCATTTTTTAATCCTCGTGCAACACAATCCTTCATGACCGACCAAAGGTAGTCGAGCTGCGCGTTGATTTTTTCGTCCGTTTCCCACCAAACCTTTTCATTGGCTCGGACGATTTGAGGAATACTTAAACCGGTTTCTCGGCACCACTTCAGAAGATCGGCAGCGCTATTGACCGGATAGGGTTGCGGTTTGGTGTGAACCGTTTCCTTATCTTCGGAAACCTTATCGAAATTGTCCGGGTCGCTTTCAACAATAAAACCGCCACCCACAGAATAATAACGACGCGAAAGAAGTACTTTGCCGTCTTTATCCTGAGCAATGACATGCATGGCATTGGTGTGGTAGATCGCCACTTTTTCAGGGCTCAGAATAATGTCTTTACTCGGGTCAAATTCAATGACGGTACCGTCAGGCAGTTTGAGTTGGTGTTCAGTCTTGATGGCTTGAAGAATCTTCGGTGCCAGATCAAGATCAACATCAGCGGGAAGCATCCCCATGAGGCCAAGCTGAAAGGCCGTGTCGGTAGCGTGGCCAATACCCGTTGCGCCCAAGCTTCCCATCAAATCCACCCAAATGCGGGCTGTCTTTTGCGTGAGTCCCTTAGCGATCAATTCTTTACTAAAACGGGCCGCGGCACGCATGGGTCCCACTGTATGAGAAGACGAGGGACCAATCCCGACACGGAAAATATCAAAAACACTAACGCTCACGTTTTTCTCCTAGCTATTAGGAAAGGACTTCCACTCGGTAAGCCTGTTCCTCTCCGCCATTCATCCAAATCAGCCGGGAGGAATCAATTGATTGCGGCACAAAAGCCACACACGTCAATTTATCTCCCAATAAACCGACAAAGGCACTTTTGGCAACCGGTACACCCTCCTCTGTTAAAAGAATCACTTCAGAGGGATTTTCAAACCAAGCCTCAGCTTCATCTTGATGAGACGACAAAACAACCGCTTTTTTCGCTTCGCCGGCTTTAAGACGAGCTTCGGTCAATGCGCGACCGATAAACATGCGCGCCGGATCGGAAAAATCAATATAAGCCGCACCATTAACGTCACCGGGCATCAAATCATTGGCTTGCCAGGCAAAGGCCAACGGCGACTTCGAAACGTAGCAAAGTGTTATCGCCGACAGTTCATCGAGCATTTCCATTCCAGGGTGAGTGAAGTTTTCAAAGGCTTTCTCTTCTCCCTGAAGAAGGGTCATCGCTCCGACTCGCATGGCAAGCACCTCGCCCTTGCTCGTTTTCATAACCTGAACCTTGCCGTCCGCCATCAAACCATGAGGGGTATTGGTTTGATCGGCAAATAAAATCGCCGTCGATGTCTTCAGCGTTGTGAAGTCTTCATCAAAGGCTTTTGCTACTTGGTGCATCCACGCTAAAGTGTCGAGCGACTGAAAGACCACACGGAAATGTTCATCGCTATCGGGCAAATGAGCTACCCAAACAAAATCAGTCATTAAGCCCAAAGCATTCAGAATAAAACTTTGACGCACTTCTCCGCGGTGGATATTTTTCACATCCACTGTCAAAAGTCTTCTGAGAAAAGCAACACCCTGGGCATCATTGACTTCAATCGTGTAGTAAAGAGAATTGAGGCCTTCATCGTCGTTGGGACAAACGTACAGTCCCATCCCCGTATGAGCCTTCAAAGCGGTTTGACCGCTCAATTTAATATCAGACATGGCTACTCTCTAAGAAAAATCGACTCGGTCTATAAATTGGCAAACATTCTAACAAATAGAGCCTTCTGATATAAGGCACTTGAAGATATTTTCTTTTGTCAAAGAATGGCTTTCTTAAGTCTGAGGGAAGAAACTGACTGTGGCGCTCATAGACCTGATCCAGTAGACTAAGAAGCCAAAAGAAATTGTTGAAGAAAATTATGAGCGAAGAATTATTAATCCATTGTTCAGCCCAAGAAACTCGCGTGGCTGTCATGGTTAACGGCATTCTTGAAGATTTGCATATTGAAAGACGGGCCCAGAGAGGGTTGGTCGGCAACGTCTATAAGGGCAAAGTGATGCGTGTTTTGCCCGGCATGCAATCAGCTTTTATCGATATCGGTCTTGAGCGAACCGCTTTTTTGCATGTTCATGATATTTTCACAGCTCGACAAGATGACGGAACCTATAAGCCTATCGAATACGTTTTGCATGAAGGCGAATCCGTTATCGTTCAAGTATCAAAAGATCCGATCGGCACAAAAGGCGCAAGGCTTACCACCACTATCTCTTTGGCCGGTCACAAACTGGTTTACCTACCTAAAGAACCTCATATCGGTGTCTCTCAACGTATTGAAGATGAAACAGAACGTGAGCGATTAAAAGCTTTAGTAACAGCCGTCCGAGCTGAAACTGAAAAAGGCGGCTATATCGTGCGCACCTGTGCTGAAGGTGCGACAAGTGAGGATTTCCTCACCGACATGGAGTACTTGAGCAGACTGTGGAAGCAAATCTCAGCCAAGATTTCCGTTTGCAACGCCCCTTCTATTCTTTATCAGGATTTGTACTTGGAATCCCGCGCTTTGCGCGACATGGTCAATGAAAACACCACCCGCGTGCTGGTTGACTCCTGGGATGACAATATTGAAGCGCTATCGGAATTTGCAGAAAATTTTGTTCCGACGGTCGCCGATAAACTGGAAATGTACACCGGAGAAATTCCCCTTTTTGAACAATACGGCATTGAAAACGAAATCGAAAAAGCGCTTTCAAGACGGGTTGACCTAAAATCAGGCGGCTACTTGATTTTTGATCAAAATGAAGCCATGTCCACAATTGATGTGAATACCGGCGCCTATGTCGGTAAACGCGATTTCGGCGACACGGTCTTCAAAACCAACCTTGAAGCGGCCCGTGTCATTGCACGTCAATTGAGACTACGTAATTTAGGCGGCATTATCATTATTGACTTCATTGACATGGAAAAGGATGCACACCGAGCCGCGGTTCTCGCCGAACTTCAAAAAGCGGTTTCAACCGATCGAGTGCATATTACGATGAGTAATTTCACGGAGCTGGGTTTAATTGAAATGACCCGTAAGCGCACGAGGGACTCGCTCGGCCATATTCTTTGTGAGCCCTGCCCGCTTTGCGGCGGCCGCGGTGAAATTAAAACAGCTCGAACGGTCTGCTACGAGATACTGCGAGAAATCCTTCGAGAGTGGCGACAGTATCCTGGCATTAAAAGTTTTTGCATTATCGCCAGCCAAACAGTCATTGATCTCTTTCTTGAAGATGAGGCGGCCGCCTTGGATCTGCTTCAGGATTTTATCGGCTCTCCGGTGTCGCTTCAGGTAGAAAGCTGTTACAGCCCTGAGCAATACGATATTACGTTCAACTAAACAATCGGGACCCCGTTGGGGCCCCGTTCGTGATCAGATTTTTTCTTCAATAGGCTGGTATTTCGGCAATTCAATCGTCACTATAACGCCTCGCCCCGGATTGGGCTCAGCCCAAACGCGTCCGGCGTGACGTTCTGCCAATGAACTCACAATTGATAACCCCAGCCCTAAACCGTGAGCTTTGGTTGTCTCAAGTTTTTGGAAGAATTGCTCTGTAAAGCTTTCATCCACCAGCTTGGCGTTATCGATGACGCGAATCCACCACGTATCCTCATGATCCTCAATACGGATGCGAATGACGTCTTCGTCTTCATCACGCATCGCAGGATGAATCTCCGTGAAAGCATCCGCGGAATTTTTCAATAGATTCAAAAGAGCCAATTCGATTTCCCAATCGTCGGCTTCGACCAGTGCATGACGCTCCCCTTCAACAATGACGGGAACCGTAGTACGGCCGGACTTTTCAAAAGTAGCCACGGTCTTGGCAACGATATCGCGCAAATCATGTTCTTCACGCTTGACCTCATGGGGTTTGGCGTAACTTCTGACGTGATCGACGATGTCATTGGCGCGCTCGGTATGGTACTCAATTTCCTTGAGAATTTTGACGATCGTGTCTTTATCGGCCGATCCTCTCTCAATGCGTCGCAGCAACCCTCTTGAATAATTGGAAACCGTTGCTAAAGGTTGCTTTAACTCATGAGCAATCATGCTCGACATCTGACCGACAATGCCGGTTCGCTCCAAACGCGAAATGTATTCATTGGTTTGTTCCTGCTGCTTTGAAATTCGGTCTTTTTCCGCCAAAGCTCGTTTCAAAGCCTTAGTGCGCGAAGCCACTTCCACTGAAATAATCAAGTTATAGAAAAAGCCCGCAACGATTAAGAAAATCGCCGTAATGAAAATTGTTCTATTTTCACTGAAAGTCCGATAGATGGCCGAGTATGTAACGTTATTGTAGGGGCCGATTCTCAAGTGATACATCAAATCGTAAAGCTCCCGGGTATTTTCCGGCATGCTCCAAGTTGTACCGAAGGGAAGCTTGAGCCCCAACAAAGCATTGGTCATATCGAGGATATAGTTGCTGTCCACCCCGTTTCGATAAGAGACCATGAGGCTTGGATAGGCATTGGTTGAGTGCTGACAAGCCATTTCAGTGACAGGCTGCGGATTAATCACCCGGTAGTCACTCAAGTGGGCTTGATTGCGAATCATGACCTGTTCAATAAAACAGGCCGGAACGATACCGACATCCGCGGTGCCGGTTTTGACCGCATTTAAAACTTCCAAAGGATTTCGATTGGAAGTAAAGACAATATTTTTAAAAGCCGCCTGCCAAGACAAATTCTTCTCCGCAAAAGGCTCTTTGGCTATCGTAAAGCCAGCGAACGAATCACTCGAAGTGGCTGCCACACGATAGGAACCGGTTGCAATGTCAGTTAATGTGTAGATTTTTTCGTTTTCAGCGTTAACAACGATGGTAGAAGCCGCTGAATAACTGGGCGACTTGGCTTGTGCTCGCCAAAGCATGGCAATGGCCTTAATCTTGTCTTCAAAAGCCAGGCTTGCATAGAAATCGGATTCGCTGATCAGGAAATCGATTTCGCCGTCGGCCAACATGGCAGAAATCGTCTCACGATCCAAAAACTTTAGAACTAAGAATTTGTCAGCGTCTCGAACAGTTTTATCAATGGCATCAATGGTCGCTTTGAAATAGGTCCTTTGCATATAAGGGTCTATTTGCGCATCGACGGCGACGACCACCTGATTTGAATTGATTCTGGAGCCGTCAATAAATTGTTTAACAGGACTTGTCAGGGTTTGCCGCAGAATCGAATTATGATCACCCATAACGAGGGATTCCACCCCCATGGCGGAAAAGAGCACCACTAAGATGGCAACACAGGTAATCAGAAAACGCCGCATGATGAAAATATCTTGTCAACCAAAAGGCTAATCTTAGTGAATACTGGCTAAAATTACACCGTTATTCAACATAAGTTTAAAAAATGCCTGTTTTATTTCTGGATCCATTACCTGAAAAAGTGACCTCTAAAACACGACTCAAGGATATTTTCATAACGGAGGTGGCTTTTAAAGCTTTTGAAAAAAACTGTCTCACCGTCTCTGATCTTGTCAAATTAATCAAAAAAAATGATTTAGGTAAGGTCATTGCTTCAGAAGAAGATCGAAAAGCTTTAACGCTGTGGTTATCTACGAATGGATTGATCCGAAATACTCAAACAAAAAAGAAAGATAAAGAAAATTTTTCAATTCCTGACTTTCCTCCCAATCCCAGAATTGTGCCTTTAGAAAAAATACATCTTGACATTGGTCTTGATGGACGAAGCGGCACAAACAGAGGTGATGATTCAAAGAAAAGTCTCGAAGCCTCTGATGATCTGTCGGCAGTTAAGGCTTGGCTTTCTGCCCGAGCCGGAAATGTCAATACGCAAGGCGTGTATCGAAAAGAGGCTGAACGCTTTTTACTCTGGTGCACAGTTGAAAAAGACATCGCCATGAGTTCAGTTGGTGTGCAAGAAGCCGCAGACTATTTGCGATGGCTTGAAGAACTCGGACGATTAAATGAGAAAGATTGGGCTAAACGTTGGAAAAATCCCCAACACGACTGGATTGGCGCAAAAAATACACCACGAGACAATGAAAACTGGCGTCCGTTTAACAGCGCTCTCTCGCATACTTCGAGAAAAATGTCGGTGACGGTGGTGCGTCAGCTTTTTAATTTTTTAAAGAAAACGGGCTATATCATCTACAACCCCTTTGATCAGATTTCCTCAAAAGTTCCCTATCTGGACGGTGAAGGCGCCCCGAAGGCTTTTGCCGACCGCTCCTTCAGCGAGGATCAATGGCAGAGCATTTACAACTTCTTCGAGTCTCTGGATGACAATGAACGTCACGCTCGAATGGCTGTTATTTTGATGTTTGGCAAGGGACTGGGATTGCGCGCAAGTGAAATGCTTCAGGCAAGAGCCTCTTGGATTGTCGAACGTCGAATAGACAATGACACCATTACCGTTATTGAAGTTGTCGGTAAGGGCGATAAAGTCAGACGCCTTCCCCTCCAAGATGAACAGGTAGCTCTCATTAATCATTATCTGACAATGCGAGGACTGGCTCATTTGGGCTTGATTGATCCGGATACGCCGCTATTGAGTTCGTTGGGCCGAGGCAAGAAAACCGAGCAGCGAATCGGTCAAGCTAAGCGAACGGCACTGAGCCGCTCGGGACTTTATCGGGCACTTGAAGAATTTCTCGAAGAAGTCGCTTTGCACGTTGAAGCGGAGCATCCATTGGACGCTGCCAAATTCAGAGCCAGTTCCACACACTGGCTAAGGCATACCTTTGCAACGACTGCCTTAAAAGAGATGCCGGTTAATGTCGTGCAAAACGCAATGGGGCATGCAAGCGTCGGGACAACCAGCCGCTACCTCACGCCTGAAGAAAGTGAAGTTGCACGAGCTATGAGAAAACTAAAAGCCTTCTAACTTAGTCGAAATCCTGATTGGCCATTGTTTTGCGGTAGCGAAGAATGGCCTGTTCGACAATCAGTTGAGCATTTAACGGATGCGTGACAACACGCCTCATTGCCTTGAGTGAATCGTTGTATTTAAAAAGCTTCTCAGCGTCCACTGAACTGACCAGCCTTTTCATCTGAGGAGAATAAGCTGGGAAATAATGAGGTTCAAGTCCTTGCTTAACAGCCAAGAGGTCATAACTCCAACGCTCCAAGACCGGCAATACGGCAGACACCGGCAAGGCAGATCGTCCTTCTTTAACCGCAATATTGGTTAATTCAATAAAGGCTCCTTGAGCCAAAGTCTTTAAAAGCGCCATTCGAATAGCCGGAGCCATTGTTGTTAGCGTCAAAAGCTGATCACGGACTTTGGCGTCGATATCCGTGTTATTACGAATGGAGCGCTCATCGGTTACAAGGCACGGACGTTCGGCGGCACGCGCTAAAGCCTCTTCCGCGTCATCAACCCCCACACTTTTGAGCCAATTCAATGATTCTTCGTGAGTCGGCGCCTTTGCCCTTAACAATCGGCAGCGTGAACGGATGGTAGGCAACACGCGGTCAATATCATCAGCAACCAACAAGAAAGTTGTTCTCTCCGGCGGCTCTTCTAGACTTTTCAGGAATGTGGCTGCCGCATCGGCTCGAATGGCATCGGCCGGGTAGACCACAATGATCCGACGTCCTTTATCAACGTGAGGCGCCAAATTTAAAAAGTCCGTGAGCTCCCGGGGCTGGTGAATGAGAATTTCCCGGTAAATTTTTCTGTCTTTTGTCGCATTGGAGGGCGGTTCAAAAGGGATACCGCGAGGGATCGATTCTGCTTCGCTCACAACGTAACGCAAGTCCGGATGCGTAAAGGCGTTGGCCATTTTGCAACCCTTACACTCTCCACACGGCGTGCCGTCTTTGTGCGGATGCTCGCAAAATAGACTCTTGGCGTAAGCGATGACCAAGTCGATCGTGCCGATCCCGCGTGGACCGTATACCAGAAGACCGTTGGGGAGATTATCTTTGAAACTGACAAGCTCGCGGGCGAGTTCCTCTTGCCAGGGATAAATCGCTAAGCCCATGTTGAGAACTCCTTGCGAAGGATAGCGCTCACCGTATCCTTATCCTGCATGCTGTTGACAATCAGGAAACGATTAGGCGACTGATTGGCTCTTGTCAAATACGCCTGTCGGACTCGTTTGAAAAAGTCTAAATTTTCTTTTTCAAATCGATCAAGATTGCGGGCTCGGGCAACTCGTTCGGCAGCGACCTCTGGCTCAATGTCAAAGAGCACCGTGCGATCAGGTTGTAAATCCCCTTGGGTCCATCGTTCAAGTTCTTCAACCTTATGAGCCGGGAAACCTCGGCCGCCAACCTGATAGGCGTAAGTCGCATCGGTGAAGCGATCGCTTAAGACCCAAGCTCCGCGCTCAATGGCCGGACGGATCACTTTTGCGATATGCTCGGCTCTGGAAGCAAAAAATAAAAGCGCCTCAGTTGACGGATCCATTGAAACGGATAAAAGTTCTTTGCGGATAACTTCACCTAGGGGCGTACCACCCGGCTCACGTGTGCGAATAACTTCCAAACCTCGCGCTCTGAGCGTTTCCTCAATGACGTCAATCTGGGTGCTTTTACCGGCGCCATCAATGCCTTCAAAAGTAATGAAACGTCCTCGCATGAGCCTATTGTCCTTTATTTAAAATGTAACGTCGTACCGCACGATTGTGTTCGGCCAAAGTTTTCGATGGAACTAAATCCCCATTTGCCTTATTAATAAAATAGAGATAGTCCGTCTTAGCCGGGTGTAAAACCGCGTGAATGCTTTCTCGGGTCGGATTGCCGATCGGAGTGGGTGGCAAACCGACGAAACGGTACGTATTGTAAGGTGTCTTTTTGCTCAGGTGTTCGCGTTTGATATCCCCGCCAAAAGATTCCCCCTCACCATAAATCACACTTGGGTCGGTTTGCAGAGGCATCTTAATTCTTAAACGGTTGGAGAAAATTCCGGCTACGATTGCCCGATCTTCACTTCTGGCGACCTCGCGCTCCACGATACTGGCGAGAATCAGCGCTTCGTACGGTGTATCAACCTGACAATCAGTCCCTCTGTTAGTCCACTCTTCTGTGAGAATTGCCTGTTGCTGTTCATAGGCCTTTTTTAAAATCAAAAGGTCAGAGACGTTGGCGTGAAAGTTATAAGTATCCGGTGCAAAAAGTCCTTCCAGATGAGTTTCCTTTGCGCCGATAGCAAACAAGAGTGCTTCAGCGGTCATGTCACGAGAGTCGTGCTTTATGCTGTCCATGGCATTTAAACTTTTACGAACCTCCCAGTAGGTAGAGCCATCAGGAATGCGCCAGGAAAAAAGATATGCCTCACCTTTTGAAAGGCGTTCGGTAATGCTGCCAACCGTATCATCCGGATACACACGATAAAAACCCGCGTGAAGATTTTTATGAGCACCGGTCAGGCGAAGTGAAAGCTTGAAGTAAAAATCGTTTACCTCAACCCCCTCTTTTTCTAGGATGGCAGGAATTCGAGCTGCAGGCGTTCCGGGCGGTACATTGAAGGTGATTTCTTTTTTAGATAACGCTTCGTCAGTCAATGTAATTTGATTAGCGGAAACAAAAAAGAGGCCGACAGCCACAACACCGGCAGCCAGTCCCATGGCCCAATACCGTTTATCTACCGCTTTAAGTCTCTCAATAGTGTCTGTATTGAATTTAAACATTGAAGGCAAATTCGCACAATTTTTTTGAAGCCTTCATAATATCAGCCTGCATTGAATTTTGGAGTCGCCTGACATGGAAAATCACATCTCTGGCTCTTGGATATTGGACAAAAACGAAGTAAAACCGTTTATTTCTTTACTTAAAGAATTTTCTATTCTTGAAGTTAAGGGAGAAGATGCAGAAGCTTTTCTGCACGGTCAATTCACCAACCACATTAAAAATCTCGGCGAGTCCTTTCGTTTAGCGGCTTACTGTCAGCCGCAAGGCAGAATACTCGCGCTCATGCGTGTCGTTAAATATAACGATGCATACTTGCTCATTTTGCCCTCCGATCTTGTCGCAGGATTCGTTAAACGTCTTTCCATGTTTATTTTGAGAAGTAAGGTAACGATCCGAGAAGCTCAAGAATTATCCGTTTACGGTCTCATTGATCCGAATATGGCTTTGCCTGAGATTGACCATGCCGTTTTAACCAATGGTTATTTGATCGGTCGCGTCCGTGATTGGAACAATAAAGCCAGGGTTATGGTTGTTGGCGATGCTCAAACCCTCAATGATCGTTTTACGGGCGCAACCGATGATGCCGCTCTTTGGTTTAAGAGTGATATTGAATCAGGCACGCCGTGGGTTTTTGAAAAGACTAAAGAAGCCTTCATCCCTCAATGGATTAATCTGGACAAAATTGGCGGCCTAGTTTTTGATAAGGGCTGCTATCCCGGCCAAGAAATCATCTCGCGCGTTCAGCACATCGGATCAACTCCTCGCCGAATGATCGTGTTAAAGGGCAACGATTCTGTTACTGTCTTAGCTAACACGGACATTTTCCAAGCCAATCAAGCAGTCGGTAACGTCGTAATGAGCGTGAATTCAAACTCTGAAACCGTTGTCTTAGCCGAAGTCACATTAAAGAGTATGGAAGGCGGCACCTATCAAATCAATGGTGTTTCTTTCTCAATGTCAGCACTTCCATACAGCCTTTAAATTACTGACAAAAAAGCCTCGGTCACAAAATGACAACCGAGGCCTTTTTTTGCATCCGTAAAAGTGGCTTATTCTTGAGTCATCGCCTTTTTCTGGTCACCGGCCAAAACAACCGTCAACCCATTGCGATCGACCATTTTACGGAAAGCATTGTTGACTTCTTCAAGAGTCAAGTTGCGCACCGTTTCATCCCGATCTTGGGCTTCTGTCCAGTCCACTCCCTCATTCATCATTTGAACCCAATGATAGGCAATAAGGTTATCCTGACTGCGATTGACCGCACGGTATTCGATAAAGCCTTTTTTCGCTTCATCCAATTCCTCTTGTGTAAAGCCTTCCTTCAAAACGCGGTCAATTTCTTCATACAGGGCAATTTCAGCTTTTCTCAAATTTTGAGGAGCCAAAATAGCCTGCATGGTCCAACTCGCATCATTGCCAAAAGCAGGAATATTAACACTGCTGCCGGCGCCGTAACTTAAACCGTCCTTTTGACGAAGACGAAGCATCAGGCGATTGGAAAGACCGGAGCTGCCGCCAAAAATCCAGTTGGCAAGCAACATCGCGTCGGTCTCCGGGTCGTTTTTATTCTGAGCGAAATCGAACCGAGCGACAATCGTTGCATTTTCCTTATCAGGTGTGTCGATAATGATGCGCGTGGCAGGCGTATCAAAATGCTCACGAACGATTCGTTCATATGGAACCTGAGAAGCTTTTTGATTTAACAAACCTTCAAGTTGAGCGCGGACAGCTTGGGCATCGAAATCACCGACAATAGAGATTTCCCCGCGTTCGATTCCGAACTGTTTGTCGTAGTAGTTTTTCACATCTTCAAGTGATGTCTTCTCAATCGCCGCCTTCAACTCCTTGCTTGTCAGACGATAACGCGGATCATCTTTAGGATAGTGATTGAAGTGTTCGGTGATTGCATCACGGGCTTGAATGCGCGGATCGTCCATTCGGGATTGAACGTCATTGGCAAACTCGGCCTTTAATTCATCAAAATCCTTTTGCGGCATGGACGATTGCGTCCAAAGCTCTCCCATCAGTTTCAAGGCATCGGCCAAATGTTCACGAGTGGTCGTAAATTGTCCGATATCCCCTTCAATCTGAAGTTTTGTGAAAGCATCGTTGATTTCCTCGCGGCTCATAGTTTTTGTTCCGCGCTCAAGCATGGCACTCATCAAAGCCGCCACGGCTCGCTTATCTTTGCGGGAATCATAGTTGCCATAGCGGAATTGCGCCCTGACCACAACGGTTTCACCGCGGGTCTTTTTCGGTAAAAGGGCGACATTAACGTCCCCGATGGTAAAGCGATCGGTGCGTGCGTTGAGATTGGCAGGGCTGGAATCAAAGACTTCAGCCTCCTGGCCCTGTTCCTTGAATTGATGCTCTGAGAGAACTTGATCCAGAGTCGGTGCCGGAGTCATTTGAGCGCGCTGAGGCTTATTGTCAGGAATAAACGTACCGACCACGCGGTTATCACGTACAAAATAGCGCTTCCAAGCCTGCATCACATCTTCAGGCTTCATCTTTTCCCAACTGTCACGATGAATAAAGAAAAGCCGCCAGTCCCCTAAAGCAATAAAGTCCGAAATATCCACGCCGAACGTTTCAGGATCGGCAAAAGTTCTTTCGTAGAGCGTTTTTTCTTCTCGAGCCATCAAGGAGAGATCTTCAGCCTGCAAGGGTTCTTTATCAAAAGTTGACTCAACCGTTTCGATAAGAATCTTTTGAGCTTTATCCACATCACCGTCTTTAGGCAGCATGGCACCAAACATCGCCAAACCCGGATCATGAGCCGGCATCGGCCAAGCAAAGACTTGTGTAGCCAGGCCGGTTTCGACCAGCGCTTTATGTAAACGGCCACGCGGCGTATCGCCCAAAACATCAGCACCTAAATTAATAAGCTGGGCATCAGGATGCAATGCAGCAGGAATCCTGTAGCCAACAGCAACGACTTTCATTTCGCCAGCGCGACGAATTTCAAAAGTGCGAGGACCGTCTGCAATGGGTTCTTCTGTCCACTCCGGCTCTAAGATGCGAGTGGGTTTGGGAATAGCACCGAAAATGCGTTCGATTTTCTTGAGCGTATCGGCTTCATCAAACTTACCGGAAACCATCAGCACGGCATTGTCGGGTTGATAATATTTGCGATAGAAAGCTTGCAGATTTTCGATTTTCACATTTTCAATATCGCTTCTGGCTCCAATCGTGCTGTTGCCATAGTTGTGCCAATCGAAAAGAACCGACTGCATGCGCTTTAAAAGCACACTCACCGGGTTATTTTCACCCATTTCAAATTCGTTTCGAACAACCGTCATTTCCGTGTCCAAATCCTTTTGAGCGATAAAGGAATTGGTCATGGCGTCAGCACTCCAGCCGAGAGCCCAATCAAGATTGTCATCAACGGCATTGAAAGAAACAAAATAATTGGTTCGATCAAGCCAAGTGGAACCGTTCATCTTAAAACCACGGCGCGTGAATTCCTTTGTCGGTTCCGGACAGTTCTTAGAACCCTTGAACATCAGGTGTTCAAGCAAGTGAGCCATCCCCGTTTCGCCATAACCTTCATGGCGCGAGCCCACTAAATAAGTCATATTGACTGTAATGGTCGGTTTACTGAAATCCGGGAAAAGCAAAACCCGCAAACCATTGGCCAAACGATATTCTGTAACACCTTCTACGGTCACAACTTTCTGAGCGGATTCTGTATTCTGTGCAACGGTTGATGCGTCATTCATAGGGGTACTTGTGTCCTTTTGCCAAAATGTAAAGCCCACCGCACACACAACAACGATGCCGGCTGCGGCAAGCCATTTTTGTTTTTTATTCATGGAGTCGTCCTTCGCTTTCAAACAGGATCGACGTTAGTGTAATCAATTTGATCCACAACATTTGGTACGAAAGTTCCTAAGTGTATCGGAATATTGCCGCCTTAGACAGCCATAGCCGTTTGAGGTATAGTGCAGAGGTTTAATAATCATGCCGAAGATTTATTGTGAAGGCCTTTTTCGATCTCCTACCCGTCATCTGCTTTTTCATTACCTTCAAAGTAGCAGGCTCTTATACAACTGAACTGACTCCGATTGTTCCGGTTGCAGCCGACCTCATTCCCATTGTGACAGCCACCGCTGTCATCATTGTGGCAAGCATTCTTCAGATGGGCTTTATTTATATGAAGGGTCAAAAACCCTCCAAAATGGCTATTTTCTCCACCCTTTTGGTTGTGCTTTTTGGCGGAATGACAATCGCTTTTCAGGATCCGGCCTTTATTCAATGGAAACCCACTTTACTTTATTGGCTTTTTGCTGCCATACTGCTTTTCGGCCGCTTCGGAAAAAAGGATTACATTAAAAAAGTATTCACCGGCATTTCCATGCCCGACCACGCATGGAAGAAAGTTGAGAACTTTTGTCTCATCTTTTTAATTGCCATCGGTTTTATTAATATTTTTGTTGCTTATACTTTCAGTATGGATATTTGGGTGGACTTCAAGCTCTTCGGCCTTTTGGGGCTGACACTTCTTTTTACAATTGGGCTTGGATTTTATGTCGCCAAATACGCTGAAGAAGCGCAAAATACAGGCCATCATAATTAATTATTCTTTTTGTTATTGAGGATATTTATGCAACACAAAGCTTTAGTCATCGGTTTGTCCTTGGCCCTGGCCTCCACAATGGCCTTGGCGGCACCGACCGCTGTTACCGTCAACGGCAAGACGATTTCTGCTCAAGCTCAAGAAAAGATCATTCAACAAATCGTTAAAAATGGTCAAAAGAGAACGCCTGAATTGGAAATGCAGGTTCGTAATCAGCTCATCCAAAAGGAAGTTCTTTTACAGGAAGCCAACCGTAAGAAGCTCGCCAACCGTGCCGAAGTTCGTGATGCAATCAATAACGCTCGTGACAGCGTACTCATTAACGCTCTTATCGCGGATTTCGCCAAGAAGAATCCGGTTAAAGACGCTGATGTGAAGAAGTTCTACGAAGAACAAAAGAAGGCATACGGCGACAAGGAATACAAGGTCAGCGTCATTACGGTTAAGACCGAAGCAGACGCCAAGAAGGTAACGGAAGCTTTGAAGGACGGTGATAAGTTTGCCGATGTGGCTAAGAAGTATTCCATGGATAAGAGCACCAAGGATAAGGGTGGCAAGATCGACAACTGGACGTCTTCTGCCAATTTCCCGCAAATGATCGGTTTGGCGATCCGTTCACTCGATGACGGTGACTATACCGAAGTGCCTATCCGTGCCAACGGCGGCTATTACATTATCCGTGTGGATGATTCTCGTAAGGCTCAGCTCTTCCCAGAATACA
This sequence comes from Parasutterella secunda, assembly GCF_023336895.1. Classification (GTDB taxonomy): domain Bacteria; phylum Pseudomonadota; class Gammaproteobacteria; order Burkholderiales; family Burkholderiaceae_F; genus Aphodousia; species Aphodousia faecalis. The sequence continues at coordinate 65,638 of NZ_JAMBLT010000005.1, read as the reverse complement.
GCAAGAGCAAGGATCACTACAAGAACATGTTAGTTCAAACGAAGGTTCAACAAAACATTCAAGAGTTGTTCCAAAAGGCCAACATTAAGGTCGGTAAGTAATCGACAACACTTCTCAGAAAAATGCCCCGTTTTCTCGGGGCATTTTTTGTGTCAGCACTTTTTAGGCGGGTTTCTCTTTTTGCTGTCCCACGCCCAGTGCCGTTAAAAGCGCACCCGTTTGGAATAGGCCCACAAGCACAAGCGCCAACGAGAAGAATCCTGCATCAAGCAAAGGCCCGGCAACAAGCGGAGCCAGTGTCTGCCCCACATCCATTCCGCAATACGTGAAACCGTAAACGCGACCAAAACTGTGGCTGCCTAAAAACTTCATGCAGGCGCCACGGATCAACAAGTCTCGTGACGGAGTGGCAACACCGACCCCTAAGCCCATGATTCCCATTAAGGGTAAAACGCACCAGGGACCTAAACCTTGCCAAGCAAGCAAAATAGCCATCACAGCCGAAACCGACATGCTTGCTGCAATGACATGATCGCTTCGTTTAAAAGCCTTGGCTATGTAAGCGCCGGACAGTACCCCAATGATTGAACCGATCATGTACGCTGTCAAACCTCCTGTCGCGATCTCAAGCCCCACATGATATGTGGCGTTGAAAATGGACGGAGCGAAATTCTGCAAAATACCCAGAGCAAACGAATTGCAGAAAAAGAAGAGAAAGCAGAGCCAAACAACCAGAAGTTTAAGAAAAGCAAATCCCGCATCCCCTTTGGCATCATTTTGCTTTTCTTCCTGTGTTAAGCCATTGCCTTGAGCCAATGCCCGGTCAAAAAGAGCATTATGAAAAAGAAGAACCACCAACACAACCAAAGCCATAATGCCGGCAGTCGCCGCGGCCAAACGCCAACTTCCCGTATAGGTTGCAACCGCCACCATAAATATCGGCGCCAATGCCCAACCAATGTTGCCAACAACTGAGTGAATTGAGAAGGCAAACGGCAAACGCTCGTTGGTAATGCAACGGTTCATGATGGAATAATCCGTCGGATGAAAAACACTATTGCCAAGACCCGCGCAGGCAGCCACCGGATAAAACCACCAATAGCTTTGAGCGATGCTGAAAAGAAAACCGGCAATCATCAATAACGTGACACCGCCGTACAGACACACTTTTGCGCCGAATTTATCGACTAGAACACCGCTTGTGGCCTGCCCTAACGAACTGCAGATGAAAAAGACGGTCATCACCGCCCCCATCTGGGCAAAGCTCGTGCCAAATTCAGGCATGATCCACGGGAAAAGCGGCGGAATGATTAAATGAAAATAGTGAGACAACCCATGCGCCACGCCCAAAAGCGTGATGAGGATAAAGTCTTGCTTTCGGGCTTCGTTCATAGGACTCACCTCTCTTAATTAGCTTTCCAAAGAAGTGTCGAGATTGCCAATACAGTAAAAATGACCGCACAGACCTTGTTAAGGATAGTCTGAACCTTTGGGCTGCGCAAGCGATCCGCTAACGTTCCGGCGCACCAGGCAATGGCGCTAAACACAACCAAAGTACAAACTAAAAATGTCATTCCCATAATCAGCATCTGAACCATTACTTGAGATTCCGTTGATCCTTTAATAATGAACTGCGGGAAAAACGCTAAGAAAAAGATCAGCACCTTAGGATTGGTGATATTCATCAAAATACCACGACGCCAAAGCTGGAAATTGCTCAGCCGTGGATATTTTTTAGCGGACTCCCCGCTTGCACCGCCAACCGGTGCATTCCAAGCGCCCCAAGCAAGATAAAGCAGATAGGCTGCACCCGCAAATTGAATAATCATCAAAAGCGTGGGCGAAGCAGCCACAACGGCAGCGACTCCGAAAGCTGCCAATAAAGTTTGAATAAATACCCCTACACAAAGCCCCAGTGTGACAAAAATGCCCGCACGCGCACCATACATGGCCGATTGAAGTAAAACAAATAAATTATCCGGACCGGGAGCAACCGCTAAAACCGCGGCGGCGATTGTAAAACTGACCCACAAATCAAATGGCATTTTCACCCTTTCAAAAACTAAAGCCTCCGTTTCCATAAGGTTGCGGAGGCTTGATCTCAGAAAAGCTCTAAGAAGTTATCGGACTTTAACCGACAAACTTTCTTGCGTTTCTGAACATTCTCATCCACGGACTGAATTCACCCAAACTATCAGGAGCCCAACTCATTTGAACCGTACGATGTGTACGTTCAGGGTGCGGCATCATGATCGTAAAGCGGCCATCTGGTGTCGTAACACCAGTAATACCGTCAGGTGAACCGTTTGGATTAAACGGATAAAGTTCCGTCGGACGTCCGGCCGGATCCACGTAGCGAGCAGCCAAAGTAGCCAATTTAGCATCCTCAGCTGATAACCATTGAACGTGACCTTCACCGTGAGAGTTAACGATCGGCATCATGCTGCCCGCCATGCCGTCAAAGAAAATAGACGGGCTCTTCATGACTTCAACCTCAACCAAACGAGCCTCAAATTGCTCGCTGACATTGCGAACAAACTGCGGCCAATGGTTTGCGCCAGGAATAATGTTACGCAGATGACTCATCATCTGACAACCGTTACAAATACCTAAGGCAAATGTATCAGGACGGTTAAAGAAGGCTGAGAACATTTCAACCATCTTGGGGTTACGCAAAATGGTCGTTGCCCAACCGCCACCAGCACCTAAAACGTCACCGTAGGAGAATCCGCCACAAGCGGCCAGACCGGCGAAATCCTTCAGATCGCTTCTACCGGACAAAAGATCAGTCATATGCACATCAATGGCTTCAAAACCGGCTCTGGTAAATGCAGCGGCCATTTCAGTCTGACTGTTAACCCCCTGCTCACGCAAAATCGCAATACGAGGACGAGCACCGGAAGCAATAAACGGAGCCGCAACATCCTCTTCGGTATCAAAAGTCGTGCGTACAAAAAGCCCCGTATCATCTTCCATCGTGCAGCGGGCGTATTCCTGATCTGCGCAGGCAGGATTGTCACGCATACGGGCAATTTGCCATGACACTTCCGTCCATGCTTTTTGCAATTCGCCACGAGACTCTTCAAAGAGTTTTTCTCCGTGGACATGAATTTGCAAGGCATCTGCATCCGTCACTTCACCTACAAAATGCGTGCAGTCTGCTAAGCCTGCATCTTTAACCGCTGCATGAACCTCTTCGATACGGTCAGCACGGATCTGAAGCACCGCTCCCAATTCTTCATTAAAGAGCGCAGGAATAACGTCTTCAACCAGAGAAGTCTTAGCCATCGAGGTCAGATCAAGTCGAACACCCGTATGACCAGCAAACATCATTTCAGCAACCGTAGCCAGCAAACCACCGTCAGCACGATCGTGATAAGCCAATACGCAACCGGCCAGCGTTAACTTACGAACCAGCTTCACAAAGGCTTGCAGCTTCTTCGGATCATCTAAGTCAGGCGTTTGTGAACCGAATTGCTGAGTAACCTGAGACAAAATGGAGCCGGCCATGCGGTTCTTACCACCGCCCAGATCAATGGCCACTAAAACAGAACCGATATCAGTACGAAGCTGTGGCGTCAAACTCAAGCGGACATCACGAACAGGTGCTGCTGCAGAGACAATTAAAGAAACCGGTGAAGTAACCGTCTTCTTTTCACCATCATCTTCCCATGTCGTCTTCATAGAAAGGCTGTCTTTACCCACAGGAATAGCCAAACCCATTTCTTGGCAAACGACGCTGGCCGCGCGAACAGCGTCAAAGAGCTTGGCATCTTCGCCCTTCGTGCCACAGGCAGCCATCCAGTTGGCAGAAAGCTTCACCAACCCTAATTCAATATCGGTACTGGCAATGTTAGTGACCGCTTCACCAATAGCCATACGGCTTGCTGCCGCGGCATCAGCAATGGCCAACGGGGTTCTTTCACCCATACTCATCGCCTCGCCGCGATGACCGACAAAACTGATGTTTGTCACAGCCGCATCAGCAACCGGAACCTGCCACGGTCCAACCATTTGGTCACGATGAACGAGACCGCCAACCGTACGGTCACCAATTGTGATCAGGAAACTCTTGCTACCGACAGTCGGATGACGCAAGACATCCTTAACGGCAGTTGCCAAATCAATACCTTTGGCTTCAAACTCAGGCAAGTGTTGTTCAACGTGTTCAACCGTGCGATGCATTCGGGGAGCTTTACCTAAGAGCACTTCCATCGGCATATCGACTGCCGGTGTCTCCGTTTCACCACGAGCGACAACCAAGGTGTTGTCTTCACTGATGGCACCCAATACCGCATACGGGCAGCGCTCACGCTTACAAATTGCATCAAAGACTTCAAGCGATTCAGGAGCAATCGCGATGGAATAACGTTCCTGACTTTCGTTACACCAGATTTCAAGCGGACTCATACCGCTTTCCTCAACGGGTACCTTGGTCAAGTCAAGCTTGGCACCATGGCCAGACAAATCAGCCAATTCGGGCATGGCATTGGAAAGACCGCCTGCGCCCACATCGTGAATGGCCAAAATCGGATTCTTATCACCACTAGCCCAACAACGGTCAATAACTTCCTGAGCACGACGTTCCATTTCGGGGTTGCCGCGCTGAACGCTGTCAAAATCCAAGGCTTCAGAGTTAGAACCGGTGGTCATGGAACTCGCAGCGCCGCCGCCCAAACCAATTCGCATGCCCGGACCGCCGAGACTGATCAAAAGCGTTCCCGGGGGCAAACTTGTTTTATGTGTTTGGTCATTGCGGATGTTGCCGATGCCACCCGCTAACATGATGGGCTTGTGGTAACCGTAGCGTGTTCCTCCTGTGTTATTTTCAAAAACACGGAAGTAGCCTAAAACATTGGGGCGACCGAATTCGTTATTAAAAGCAGCTCCACCCAATGGCCCATCGATCATAATCGACAACGGACTGGCGATGCGACCCGGTTTACCATACTTTTTGTCCGTATGATCGGCTGCATTTGTCACGTCCTTGTCGTTTTCCCAACCTTGAGGGGCTTCAGGTAACTGCAAAGAAGAAACGGTAAAACCGCAAAGACCGGCTTTGGGACGAGCACCGCGACCGGTTGCACCTTCGTCACGGATTTCACCGCCGGAACCGGTAGAGGCTCCCGGGAACGGAGAAATAGCAGTCGGGTGGTTGTGGGTTTCAACCTTAAAGACCGTATGAGTCAGTTCCTCTTCTTCAGTAAACACACGACCGAAAGCTTCTCCATCGGGTGTTCTCGGGTACAGACGCGGCACTTTGGCGCCTTCAAAAATAGCGGCGTTATCAGAATACGCCACAATGGTTCCTTGGGGATGTGCCTTGTGGGTTTCACGAATCATGCCAAACAAAGTGGTGTCTTGATCCTTTCCGTCAATCGTCCACTTCGCATTAAAAATCTTATGGCGGCAGTGTTCCGAATTAGCCTGTGCAAACATCATCAATTCCACATCCGTGGGATTGCGTTTGGCTTTCGTAAAAGCTTCGGTCAGGTAATCAATTTCATCTTCGCTCATCGCCAAACCCATGGAAAGGTTGGCGTCGGCAAGCGCCTGTCTGCCTTCTTTTAACAGGTCGACCGTCACCATCGGTTTGCCGGGTAATTCCAAAAAGAGTTTGGATGCATCAAAATCGGCCTGAACCACACTTTCGGTCATGCGGTCGTGCAGGACGCCTGCGACTTGAGCCAAAACAGACTCTTCAGGGATTTGACCGTTGAAGTCAATGTTATAGAGCGTACCTCGTTCGATGCGCGCAATGACATCCAAACCGCAATTGTGGGCGATATCGGTAGCTTTACTGGCCCAGGGACTGATCGTACCCAAACGTGGGATAACCATGAAGGTCGCATCCGCTTTGACATCCTCGCTATCAAAGCCATAATGCAAAAGCGCCTGTAAACGGGCGCTTTCATCTTCTGATAATGCTTTTTGTGCATGCACAAAGTGTACAAAACGGGCTGATACACCTTGAGCAGCCGGAGTGACTTCACGAATTCGCTTCAGAAGTCGTGCGGCACGAAATTCAGACAGCGCACTGCTGGCCATCAAAGTAAACATCGATGCGGTGTTAGACATGGCGAATAAAATCCCCTGAAAAATCTTCTTGATGAAGAAAAGGAAAAAGACTTAATCGAATTATTATAAGAATCAACCCAATTAAATTAACGCTTACCGAGCATTTCGCCTGACTTTTTTAACTTTACTGAAAGCTAATTATCAAATTGCTTGTCACAACGCGGTTAATCTTCGAAAATTTTCCCCTCTATTGATTAAAATGTCATCGTTTATTTGGTGGAAAATAGGGAGCGGCTCAGACAATGTCGACCACGCTTTTAAATTTAGAAGAATTGGGTGAATTAGAAACCCGTTTAAGTCATGTGTTGCCGGAAGGCACTTTGATGGATCGCGCCGGATTCGTGGCTGCCAACTGGATTGATGATCAATGCGATGCAGCAAGCACCATTGTTATTCTTTGCGGTCAAGGCAACAACGGCGGTGACGGCTACACGGCAGCAGTACATTTAAAGAGCCGCGGCCATCATGTCATTTGTGTCGCTGTCGGTGGCAAGAAGCCAAAAACCCAAGATGCCTTACGAGCCTATAACCATTGGTTAGAAAAAGGCGGCGAAGTTATCGACGATCCTTATATGGCTCCCAAGGCTGACGTAGTGGTCGATGCTATGTTGGGTGTCGGTATCACCAAGGCAATTTCGGGTGACTACATTGATGCTGCGCTTTGGTTTAATGAAAGACAAGCGCTTCATATGGCCATTGACGTTCCAACTGGCATTGATGCAGAAAAAGGCAATTGGGTCGGGGGCATCAAAGGATGTGTGGCCGATATGACCCTAAATCTGATCAGCGCCAAAGCCGGTTGCTTTATGAATGACGGTAAAGACGCAAGCGGCATGGTCACGTTATCCGAATTGGATGTATCCGTTCCCCTTTCTTCTTTAAGTCTGATTGATACAGATGACTTCAAACACATTCTTGAGTTACGTAAATATCACTCTCATAAGGGAACATACGGTCACTGTGTGGTAATCGGCGGAGACAAAGGCAAAGTCGGCGCCGCACTTTTAGCCGCTCGTTCAGCCCTGAAGCTTGGCGCAGGCAGCGTTACCGTCGAATTAATGGCACCTAACGCACCACTTTACGATCCGATGCAACCGGAATTAATGATCACCGATGAACCCGTCGATTTTTCCAATGCCGATGCCATTGTTATCGGCTGTGGAATGGGATTCAGTCAAAAAGCCAAAGATCGTTTAATTGCCGCCGTTCGCTCCAATGTTCCGTTAATCATTGACGCTGATGCTCTTACGATGATCTCTGAAGATCAATCACTTGAAGATGAAGTGCTTGCTCGTAAAGCTCACACTGTCATCACGCCTCACCCAGGTGAAGCGGCCCGAATGTTGCATCGTGATGTTAAGAGCGTTCAAGCTGATCGCGTAACAAGCGCTCGTGAATTATCGTTACAAACCGGAGCGATTACTGTTCTGAAAGGAACAGGCACAGTCGTAACACTCAGAAGTTCGCGCTCATGGATCAATCCGACCGGCAACGCCTGTCTTGCCACGGCCGGTTCAGGCGATGTATTGGCCGGCATGATCGGTTCTTTCTTTGCTCAAAAGTTTGATTTAGTCAGTGCCACTTTAGGCTCCGTTTGGTTACATGGCGAAGCCGTTCGAGCCAGAAATACCGGTATTGTTGCGATGGATATTTGTGATCGCGCTGCACGCGCTCTTGAAATTCTGCGTTGGGGCGGCAATCCTGATGATCTGGTTGATCCTTACGACGAAAGTGAGTTCATCTTAGATGAAGATGGTCCGGGTGAAGCCATCGCTCGTACTATGGGTTCTGAAGAAGCTTAAGAAAGCGACTTAAAAAACCAATAAAAATCCCCATTTCCTAAAAGGATATGGGGATTATTTTTACCCTTTTTGGCAGTCTGCCACCTAAGGCAGACTTTCCGTTAAAGGTTAAGGAGCGACATCTTCTTCCGTGGGTTGATAACCCGGCTTATATTCGTCCTTAAGGATTTGTGTACCGAACTTCGTTTCTAAGCCACTGATAAAGGCTGCCTGTTCAGGGTTGCTGTAAAGCTGAGCCAATTCAGCTTTACGCATTGCCAATTGTTCAGGAGAAGCTTCAATCTTCTTGGAGCTTTGAACTTCGATGACGAAGTAAGAACCGTCCTGCGTTTGAACGCCGGTGTAGGTCGGAAGCTTATTGGCTTCAGGACGCAAGGCCGCTGTCACCACTTCATAAGCGTAGGCACCCGGACGCTCACGAGAGATAACCGTCTTGTCGCCAAACTTGGCGCTGGCGGACTTTTTATCCAAAAGCTTTGCAATATCAGCCGATCCTTGAGCACGAGCGGCTTCCGTCGCCTTCTGATTCTTCAACGTGGCGACAATGTCACCCTTGACTTCATCAAAAGTCTTCACGGTCTGCTTGTGGTGTGCCGTCACGCGTGCGGACAATAAGGTATTTGAGGCCACTTCAATAGCATTTGAATTGCGTTTATCTTCCAACACGTCAAAGCCGTAGAGAGCTTCAATGACATTCGGATTGATGAGTGGGTCTTCAAAATCTCGCGTAACATTCTTAACCGTTTGAATCTTTAAACCAAAACGTTCTGCCACAGGTTGAAGCGATTCACTTTGTTCATAGACCATATTGGAGAAGTTTTCAGCGTCTTCAGCAAAGGCGCGAATAGCAGCCTGTTGCTGATAGAGTGCTTCAATTTCACCGCGAACTTCCTTCAAAGGCTTCGCTTGAGCAGCCTTAACATCAACAATCTTGATGATGTGGTAGCCAAATTGAGTCTTAACCGGAGCAACCAAATCCCCCTTCTTGCCGCTAAAGACAGCATTATCAAATTCGGGAACCATCATGCCTTTTTGGAAAAAGCCTAAATCACCGCCTTGACGGGCGCTACCCGGGTCAGCCGACTTGGACTTGGCAAGTTGAGCAAACTTGGAAGGATCCGCTTGCAATTGCTTATAGATTTCATCGGCTTCTTTCTTGGCATCAGCATCCGTTTTTTCGTTATTGACAGCAATTAAGATATGGCTGGCACGGCGCTCTTCGGGGGTCGAGAAGCGTTGAAGATTTTGCTCGTAGAACGTTTTGATGTCATCTTCACTGGCTTTAATGTTTTTATAGCTCTCAGGAGATAAGACAACGTATTCGATATCCACACTTTCAGGAACAGCAAAGAGCGACTTATTCTGATCGTAGTAGCTTTGTGCTTCAGCATCGGTTACAGAAACACTCTTTAAGAAAGCGGTCGGCTTAATTTCAAAAGTACGGATGGTTCGTTCTTCTGTTAAAAGATCATGAATGCGTTGAGCAACCGTATTGCTTGCCTGAGTTGTCTGGGAAACAGCTGACAAGAGCATTTGACGCGTGAGGTCGCGACGAAGTTCAAGCACGAACTGCTCATCGGACTTACCCATGCTGTTTAAAAATTGTTGATAGGCTTCGGTGGAGAATTTACCGTCGCGTTGGAAGGCAGGAGCCTGTTTAACCAAATTAATGGCATCGGCTTCGCCAACATTCATATATTCACTGGCGATTTCAAGAGAGATCGCTCGATCGCTGATCAAGGCGGCCAAGATAGAAGCTCGTGCCTCAGCCGTATCAAGCATATTGGGCTTGAAACTTTGCCCCATTTGACGACGGAAATTATCCAAATACTGACGTTTGGCGTTATCAAAATCCATCATCGTGATAGAAGTGTCACCAACGGTTGCCAAATCGTTTTCAGAATCTGACATACGGTTATAACTATAAATACCCGTGACAACGAACGAAGGAATAATGAAAATCATGGCGATAAACATCATCCAGCGCTTGTGTGTACGAAAAGCCTGAAGCATTTCTCAATCCCTAAATGAAATAAAAATTGGAATGCGATCACTGAATCGCAAAAATGCGTTAATTCTAGCAATTACAAGGCGCAACCGCTCGAAGAAAGAACAAAAGTTTACGAAAAACAGCAGGAAAGAAGGATGTGGGTAAGAGAAAGAAGACTGGCGGAGTGGACGGGACTCGAACCCGCGACCCTCGGCGTGACAGGCCGATATTCTAACCAACTGAACTACCACTCCGAACCGTAGAGGCTCGATGCGAACTTCGGTGATCGTTGGCGGAGTGGACGGGACTCGAACCCGCGACCCTCGGCGTGACAGGCCGATATTCTAACCAACTGAACTACCACTCCAAAACCGAAGAGGCATCAATGAACAATCAGCGTTGGCGGAGTGGACGGGACTCGAACCCGCGACCCTCGGCGTGACAGGCCGATATTCTAACCAACTGAACTACCACTCCACTATCGGACGGATTGTTCCACCTGTTTGATTTCGTGCAATTGAGAAGTCTACTCGCTTTCAGAAAGCTTGGCGGAGTGGACGGGACTCGAACCCGCGACCCTCGGCGTGACAGGCCGATATTCTAACCAACTGAACTACCACTCCGTCGACCTACAATCGCTTGAAGTTGTGGTGGGTGCTAAGAGGTTCGAACTCCTGACCTACGCCTTGTAAGGGCGCCGCTCTACCAGCTGAGCTAAGCACCCACAACTCTCAAACAGAAACCCGCATATTACACTACAAAAGTCCTTAATTCAAGGGCCAAACAAACTTTTTTCACATATACAGACCAATGATACAAAAGGAGTCCGATTTGAACTCCTTTTGCACCCAACCAAACTAGCTTCCGTTATGATGCGGCAGATCCCGTTTGGCTACCTAAAACAGAGTGTTTGATGACATCCGTTTTCACTTCGCTAGTTAATTCATCAAAGCGTTTCATCGGATTTTTCACCAACGCAATCGGCAAAATCTCATCAATCCACTTCACCGGAATAATTTCCAGACCGTTCTTGACATTATCCGGAATCTCTTGCAGATCCTTCACATTGTCTTTAGGAATCAAAACGGTCTTTACACCGGCTCTGAGCGCTGCCAAAAGCTTTTCTTTCAAGCCGCCGATTTCCAAAATCTCACCATGAAGCGTGATTTCACCGGTCATGGCCACGTCGGGACGCACCGGAATCTTAGTCAAGGCAGAAACCATGGCTGTCGTAATTGCCCCACCGGCACTCGGTCCATCCTTCGGTGTTGCACCTTCCGGGAAGTGTAAATGCCAATCGGTCTTGCCGAAAATGTCCGAATCAAGTCCAAGACTATCGGCACGGGCTCGCACCACACTGCGCGCAGCTTCAACTGACTCTTTCATGACATCACCAAGGCTGCCCGTACGTTGCACCTGCCCCTTACCGGGGAACACAGCCGCTTCAATTTGAAGCAAGTCCCCTCCGACTTCAGTCCAAGCCAACCCGTTAACCTGACCAATCTGCGGCTCTTTCTGTGCCAAACCGATACTGAAGCGTTTAACACCCAGATAGTCGCCGATATTCGAAGAATTAACGACCACCGTATCGATTGTCTTTTTCTTCGCTCCACGTTTTTTGGGCGCAGCTGCCTGTGCAATCAATGCATTTTTAACCGTCTTACGACAAATCTTGCTGATTTCACGTTCAAGACCACGTACCCCCGCTTCACGCGTGTAATAACGGATAATGTCTAAAATCGCCTCATCTTCAATCTGAAGTTCTTTATCTTTCAGACCATTTAACTTCATCTGTTTTGGTATCAGATGACGCTTGGCAATGTTGAGTTTTTCATCTTCCGTGTAGCCGGACAGGTAAATCACTTCCATACGATCGAGCAACGCTTGAGGAATATTGAGCGAGTTGCTCGTTGCGACAAACATTACATCGGAAAGATCGTAATCAACCTCGACATAGTGATCCTGGAAGGTATTGTTTTGTTCAGGATCCAAAACCTCCAACAGAGCACTGGCGGGATCCCCACGGCTATCCATCCCCATTTTGTCTACTTCATCGAGCAAAAAGAGCGGATTGCGAACACCGGCTTTCGTGATGCTTTGAATAATTTTCCCGGGCATAGAGCCGATATAAGTGCGTCTATGACCACGAATTTCAGCTTCATCACGAACACCGCCCAAAGCCATACGGACGAACTTACGATTCGTTGCCCTAGCGATGGACTGACCTAAACTGGTTTTACCAACACCGGGAGCACCGACTAAGCAAAGAATAGGCGCTTTGACCTTATCAACTCGAGACTGAACAGCCAGATACTCAAGAATGCGCTCTTTGACTTTCTCTAAACCATAGTGATCAGCCTCGAGAATATCACTAGCTTCCTTGATATTCTTGCTGACGCGACTCTTTTTGGTCCAAGGCAAGGCCAAAAGCGTATCCAAATAACCACGAACAACCGTAGCTTCTGCGGACATGGCCGGCATCATACGAAGTTTCTTTAACTCACTTTCGCATTTTTCCCGAGCTTCATCACTCATGCCGCTTTTAGCGATTTTTTCTGCATATTGGTCGATATCGACCATATCTTCTTCGCCGCGACCCAATTCTTTCTGAATCGCTTTCATCTGTTCGTTGAGGTAATACTCACGTTGATTGCGATCCATTTGACGCTTGACTTGACGTTGAATCTTCTCTTCAATCTGTACTTTGTCAATGAGTTCGCTCACACGAGCCAAAACCTTTTCAACACGATGAATCAAGTCTGGCTCTTCAAGCAATTCCTGACGTTGCGAAGCAGAGATATCCAAATAATGGCTGGCAACATCAAGCGTTTCTTCCAAAGAGTTCTTATTCTTCAGAAGATTAATCAGATCTTTGGGTAAAGCCGTATTGACCTGCGTAAAGTTAGTAAAGGCCGTCATCAATGCCTTCAGCCAGGCTTCCTCTTCAAGAGGCTGCTCTGGACGAACGGTGACCATCGGTTCGACCATGGCACTAATGTAGGCTTGTGAAAAATCAAGCCATTGAACCTTCACACGATATAACGCATTAATCAAAAGCTTTACGGAACCGTCTTGAAGCGTGATGCGTTGCAAAACACGAGCAACCACACCCACATCAAACAGATCCTCCGCTTTCGGCTCATTCACGTCGGGCTTTTTCTGAGTCAAAATAACAATCTGATCCCCTTCACCCATGGCTTGAATGGCCGCCAGACTCATTGCACGACCGGCATAAACCGGTTGGATGCATCCGGGGAAAATCACCATATCGCGCAGAGGAAGAACAGGCAAAACTGCTTGTTTCTTTTTAGATTTAGTTGTCATCGATTTCTATACCATAGAGACTATTACAGGGCGTATATGGGGACGAAAATCAAAATTTCAACCCCAGACGGCCCTGTACAACATTATTTATAAAAGCGAGAGTAACAGTTTTAATTAGGTTTGTAATCAGACAAAGACAAACAGATACAAATTAGGTTCGTTTGAGCAATATTTTCAGATTAACGCATACGAAACCGTGATTTGACCTTTTTTCAACTTAATTTTCTTGATTTCAACTTGACCAATTTCGTTTAAAGTTTTGACATGGGTTCCACCACAGGGATAGGCAGGCAGATCGCCCCAAGTCACTGTGCGGATTCCGTTATTTTCGTTTAAAACTCTCACAAAGGCTTGAGTGATAATTTGATTAACCTGTGCCTGAAACTGAACACAATCAACCAATTCCACGGATGCCGGGACGTGAGGTTCGAATATCACCCGAGCTTCACCCGGGAAATGATTGCCGCGGGTTGCGTGCCAACCTAATTGATCGCCGACCAGGCCGATAATATGCCCTGCTGAATGCAATCTTGAGTGCAAATGGCGTTTCTCTGAATTAACTTTGAGGACAACTTCTCCGGCAACTTCACGGTCAGTTATATGCAAAACAGCTTCAGGTGTGTGCACAACTTTAACAACTGAAACGTTATTAATTGTTCCGATATCGGAAGGCTGACCGCCACCTTGTGGATGAAAAATTGTACGGTCAAGTGCTACAGCATACAGACCATCACCGGTCGGCAGACAGGACAAAACACTTGCCGTACATTCTGTTGAATCTTCAAAAAGGTATAAAAGTTCTGTCATCTGCGGATATAAATCGGTTTAGCAGATTCATTGATCACGCGCTCATCAACGACCACTTCTTTGACATCCCCTAAACTCGGGACTTCATACATCACATCCGTGAGGACACCTTCGACAATGCTTCTTAAGCCGCGAGCGCCTGTTTTACGTTTGATTGCTTTCTTAGCAATGGCCACAAGAGCTTCTTCCGTTACAGTAAGCTTGACGCCTTCCATTGCAAATAACGCTTCAAATTGCTTGATCAGCGCATTCTTGGGTTTAACGAGAATGCTGATCAAAGCTTCTTCCGTGAGTTCCTCTAAAGAAGCAATCACTGGCAAACGGCCCACCAGTTCCGGAATCAGACCATACTTGACTAAATCCGTCGGCTCGACTTGAGCAAAAAGCTCAGTGAGCGACTTTTCGTTCTTGCTCTTTAATTGAGCGGCAAAGCCAATTCCGGCACGTTCACCTCGACGTTGAATAATCTTATCGAGTCCGTCAAAAGCACCACCACAAATGAAAAGGATATTTGTGGTATCCACTGTCACCATGGCTTTGCCGGGGTTCTTTCTGCCACCCTGTTGCGGAAGATTGGCTTGAGTTCCTTCAATAAGTTTTAATAAAGCCTGTTGAACACCTTCACCGGAAACGTCACGGGTAATGGAAGGATTTTCACTTTTACGGGCAATCTTATCTAATTCATCCAGATAAATAATGCCGCGCTGGGCTTTTTCAATATCGCCGTCAGCCGCCTGAAGAAGCTTGAGCACAACATTTTCAACGTCTTCGCCGACATAACCGGCTTCTGTCAAAGTTGTTGCATCGGCAATAGCAAAGGGGACATCAAGCATTTTTGCGAGGGTTTGCGCAAAAAGCGTTTTACCGGAGCCGGTCGGACCAATGAGCAAAATATTACTCTTGGCTAATTCAACGTCCGTTGTTTTATCGCTCAAGTGTCTCAATCGTTTGTAGTGGTTATAAACCGCGACAGAAAGAATTCGCTTGGCGCGATCTTGCCCTATAACGTATTGATCTAAACGATCAAAAATTTCCTTGGGCTTGGGCAGCGGTTTATTCAGGAAACTTTCTTGCGGTGCTGTGTCTGAGGCAGCGGCAGAAGCTGTCTCCCCAGTCATCGACTCAAGCGCCATACGGGCGCAATCCGAACAAATGCTAACGCCATTGGCAGTTACCATGTGTTCGACTTCACTTTCACCACGACCACAAAAAGCACAGCGATTTTGTTTGTCCGACATTGATATCCCTAATTAAGAAAAGGGAGGACAACGCCTCCCCTGTTGAAACGGTACGAAGTTTCGTTTACTTCAACATTTGTCCGCGTTTGACATAAATCTCATCAATGATACCGTATTGTTTGGCTTGAATCGGATTCATGTAATTATCACGATCAGTGTCTCGGGCAATGGTCTCAATAGACTGACCGGTGCGTTCAGCCAAAATGGTATTGAGGGTGAGTTTCAAATCCAAAATTTCTTTGGCTTGAATTTCAATATCACTGGCCATACCCTGAGAACCGCCGGAAGGTTGGTGAATCATGATACGGGAATTGGGCAAAGCAAAACGCTTGCCTTTGGCACCGGCAGCCAAGAGGAACGCTCCCATACTGGCCGCCATCCCGACACAAATCGTGCTCACATCAGGTTTGATGAATTGCATTGTGTCGTAAATACCCATACCGGCGTAGACACTGCCACCGGGACTGTTGATGTAAAGCGAAATATCTTTTTCCGGATCTTCACTTTCTAAGAATAAAAGCTGAGCGATGACTAAATTGGCACTCTCGGTTGTCACCGGACCGGTAAGAAACACCACACGGTCGCGCAACAAACGGGAAAAAATGTCAAAAGCACGTTCCCCACGTCCACTTTGTTCAACAACAGTGGGCACGAGATTCATGTCTGCATAAGTCATCGCCATAGCATTCATCCTTTTATCGGAGATCTGATTAGAGACCACCCATCAACTTGTCGAATTCGACCTTTTCTTCAGTGGTCTTGCCCTTGCTCAAAGCCCATTCGGTGATCTTGTTTTCCAAGACATAGGCTTGTGCATCAGACATGCGGCGAGCATCGCTCGTGAACCACTTCTTGACTTCTTCCGGATCTTCGTAGCTGGCGGCCAAATCGGCAACGTGAGCTTCCACTTCTTCCTTGGTCGGTGTCAACTTTTCTTTTTCAACCAAGGCGTTCACCAACAAGCCCAAACGAACGCGACGTTCAGCTTGTTCCTTGAACATTTCAAGCGGGATCTTGTGTTGCTTCGGATCCATACCGCGAGCGGTCATATTTTGTTCAAAGCCACGGGCCAAGGCTTGTTGTTCTTCAGCAACCAAAGCCTTCGGGAGGTCAAAGTGGCAAGCGTCATTCAAAGCATTCATAACACCGTCTTTGGTTTGTTGGGTGATACGAGCCTTGACTTCGCGCTTCAAGTTAGCGGCGATTTCTTCGCGCATCTTGGCAACACCGTCATTGATGCCAAGTTTCTTGGCGAATTCATCGTCAATTTCAGGCAACTTGGCTACTTCAACCTTGGTAAGTTCGACTTCGAATTCAACGGTCTTACCGGCAAGCTTTTCAACATAGTCAGCCGGGAACGTCATTTCAAAGGTCTTCTTTTCACCGGTCTTCATTCCGGTCACACCCTTTTCAAAGTCAGGGAGCATTTGACCGGCGCCGATCACAAAAGCGAAACCGTTGGCCGTACCGCCTTCAAAAGGCGTGCCGTCGAGTTTACCGACAAAGTTAATCGTCACGCGCTTTTCTTCAGCGGCAACACCGTTTTCTTCCACTTCATAGGTGGCACGTTGCTTACGCATGATTTCGAGCGTCTTTTCAACTTCGGTGTCAGTGACTTCACAGACGAAACGCTTGAGTTCCACGTCCTTCAAATCCGGCACTTCAACTTCCGGGAAAACTTCAACCGTAGCCGTAAATTTCGGATCTTCACCGTCCTTGATTTCGCCCTTCGGGGTGATTTCAGGAGCACCGGCAACCTTCAAACCGGCTTCCTCAACAGCCTTTTCATAAGCTTGGCCGATCAAGTGATTCATAGCGTCCATGTAGGCTTGAGCACCGTACATTTCGCGGACCATCTTCATCGGAACCTTACCCGGGCGGAAACCGTGAGCCTTAGCCGTCTTAGCACGACGCTTAAGGATCGTTTCGGTGTCGGCTTGCAATTGTTGAGCCGAAATCGTCAAATCAAGGGTACGTTCCAAAGAACTCTTCGTGGTTTCTTTTTCAGTCATTTTCTATTACTAATTAAAGTGTTCGGCATGAACAAGGTCACATCGAACGGTTCAATAGTCAGGGAACCTAGTCCCCGCCCAATTAAAAATTTGTCATCAGTACGAAGTATCTTACTTTTCGCACAAAAACGCTTGATTATAGCCACAGTAGCAACAAAATTGTGATTACCAACCATTAATTTGGTGAAGTCTTCACTTGTAAGCCACTTATTTTTAATTATTTTGACTCAATCCTCTTTTAATGTGAAACTTTAAAAGATCTTATTTTCACTTTAAATATCAATTGGTTGTGGAATATTTTAAAGTAAAAAAAGAATTAAAGCCTCTTCATTAAAATTTCTCGAGCAACATCTCCCGTCACGTTCTGTGCTTCACCCAAGTGAACATTGCGCTCGTTGAATCGTCTGGTGATTTCTTCAACAACATCAACCCCAATCTTCTTTTCAGATAATCTCGTCGCTAAGCCAAGAGACTTGAAGAAGGCTTCAATTTTTTCGATAACCTTATCAATACGTTCTTCTTCTGTGCCTTCGTTAATACCTAAGACGCGTGAACCAAATTGAAGGAGTTTGCCTTTCTTTTGCTCACGAAGCACATCAATCGTTCCCGGATAAACAATAGCCAAACTTTCACCATGGGTCACTCCGCAAAGTGCCGTCAATTCATGACCGATTTGGTGCGTGCTCCAATCTTGAGTGACTCCCATGCGAATAAAGTTATTTAAGGCCATGGTGGCGCTATACATGTAATCACACATGAGGTCATAATTATGTTGGTCAGCCTGAATCTTCGGAGCAATCTCCATAGCCGTCGCGATAACGCCTTCAGCCCAGCGGTCAAGAACACGACTTTGCCCTGTTGTTGTCATATATTGTTCAAAGCAATGAACAACAATGTCAGCGAGACTGCAGGCGATCTGATGCGCAGGCAACGAATAAGTGGTTTCTGGATCTAAAATGGAAAACTCTGGATAATCACCCCTAAATGAGAATTTTTCCTTCGTTTCATGACAGGAAATAACTGCTCCGTTGTTCATTTCAGATCCCGTTGCAGGAAGAGTCATCACACTGGCAAAAGGAATTTGCTTGATAGCGCTGCCCGATTTAACGATATCCCAAGCATCTAAATTAGGTTGGGCAATGGCGGCCGCGATAAGCTTTGTACCATCTAAAACCGAACCACCGCCAACGGCCAAAAGCATGTCAACTTTTTCTTCTAACCCAAGCTTAACCGCCTTACGCAAAGTTTCTACGGCCGGATTGGGTTCAATGCCCCAAAATTCAACAACATTGTGGCCGGCCAAAGCTTTCTTGACCTGATCATACACACCGTTTCTTTTGACACTGCCGCCGCCAAAAGTAATCAGTACCTTTTTATCCGTCGGAATCAAAGAGGACAGTTGTGCGATTTGACCACGACCAAAAACTAACTTAGTCGTATTTTGAAAAACGAAATTAAACATGATGTGTTCCTTGATAAAACAGGAGAATTCTATCAAGGAAAGTCACTTAAGAAGGTATAGAGAAGAGAAGTAATGGTGCGGGGAATCGGACTCGAACCGACACGCCGTTTAAATGGCGTCAGGACCTAAACCTGGTGCGTCTACCAATTTCGCCATCCCCGCACACGAGGCTAAGATTGTACATGAAAGCCTGTTAACTTGTAAGGCTAGCGGAAACACTGCTAGCAGAAACGCGCCCTCAAAAATTTGAAATCACTTCGTAACGGCCACCCAACCTGCCGATAAAATCTCAGCCAATCGTTCAGGCGTAATTTTTACAGCGTTGTTAGGGGCTCCTGCGGCCGGATAGACAATATCGTATTTTTTTAAGCTTTCATCCAAAAAGATTTCAACATTGTCCTTAAGTGCAAAGGGACAAACTCCTCCCATCGGATGACCGTAAAGCTCAGGAAGAAGTTCAGCAGGACAAAAGTGTGAAGTTTCTTTAAAAAGCTTTTTGAATTTTGAATTGTCTAATTTCGATTCACCGGAGACAACAATAACGAGCAGCCGTCCGCTTTTTAATTTGATAGCCAGGGACTTCGCAATTCGATCAGGCTCACATCTCAATTGTTCCGCCGCTAAGGTGACGGTAGCACTTGAACCCGGAAATTCAATATAAGAGTCTCCGATTCCTTTTTCGTTCAGATAGGCTTTTACGTTTTCAATACTCATAGCAAAAAAGGGCGAGAAGCTTTAACTTCACGCCCTGATCTTCATTGTTATTCGGCTTTATTCTTTTCTTCGTGATGGTAATGACGTTGATGAGAATGATGGTGATGTTCCTCATCATGGTCATGATGATGACCACAACAGCATCCATCCTCATGATGGTGATGATGTTCGCCGCCGCACTCACATCCCTCTTCATGATCATGGTGGCCACAGCAGCACTCACCGTCTTCATGATGATGGTGATGATGCTCCCCACCGCAGGCGCAGCCTTCAGAGTGTTCGTGATCATGATGACCGCAGCAGCATCCCTCACCCTCATCGTGGTGGTGATGTCCGCCATGGCAACCACAGCCTTCACCGTGCTCATGATGGTGGTGCCCGCCACAGCAACAACCACCTCCATGATGACGTTTGGGCAACTTAATCGGGTCAAAAGGCATCATCACTTCTTCAAATTCCAAGCCTGCATCAGTCAACAATTGCTGCAAGGCTTCGTCTTTAGCAATCGCAAAACCATTTTCAACCTGAGCGACACGAATGCCTCGGTTTAGGAGAGCCACGGCAGCTTCTGCTGCGAATTCTTCATCGCCCTTGATCATCAGAACGGATTCGGGAGCAGCATCAACAACATAGAAATGACCGGCATCGTCCAAGAGAACATCACCAACTTCCAAAGGACGCTTGTCGCTTACTTCTGTTTCTACAGTCACCCCATTCACAATAACCTGAGCGGGCAGATTATCACGTTCGAGGCTAGTTAAAGCCACATGCTGAGCACGATTTAAAATGGCTTTTGCCGGGGTTGCCTCAGAAGCCAAAATTTTCGTAATTTTCATTTTCTTCTCGCTTAAAAATCCTAACGAATGGCATCTATTGCGTTACTCAATCGATCAACCGCAATAATTTCAAGTCCTTCAATCGGCTGTTTCGGAGCGTTTGCTCGTGGAATAATGGCCCGGGAAAAACCTAATTTAGCCGCCTCTTTCAGACGCTCTTGGCCTCTGGGCGCCGGTCGGATTTCTCCTGCCAACCCCACTTCGCCAAACACAACCAATCCTTCAGGCAAAGAACGATTTCTCAGTGAAGAATATATCGCCATTAATACCGCCAAGTCGGCAGCAGGTTCGGTAATTTTAACCCCGCCGACTGCATTGACAAATACATCCTGGTCAAAGCAGGCCAATCCTGCATGCCGGTGAAGTACAGCCAATAGCATCGAAAGGCGCTGTTGATCTATACCAACAGACAAACGTTTAGGTGAGGGAAGATGGGTTGTGTCCACCAACGCCTGCACTTCTACGAGCAATGGGCGGGTTCCTTCCTGCGTAACCATAACGACAGAACCGGGAACATTGGCCTTGTGTTCTGACAAAAAGATAGCGCTCGGATTATTGACACCCTTCAGTCCCCTATCGGTCATGGCAAAAACGCCTAATTCGTTGACCGCACCAAAGCGATTTTTAAAAGCGCGGATCAATCTGAAATTGGAATGGGTATCCCCTTCAAAATAAAGAACCGTATCGACAATATGCTCTAAAACACGGGGACCGGCCAATGAGCCGTCTTTTGTCACATGACCGACAAAGATTAAAGTAATGCCTGAACTCTTAGCTATACGAGTCAGTCTTGCTGAACATTCACGGACCTGCGTCACGGAACCGGGCGCAGATTCAAGCTGATCTGAAAAGAGCGTTTGAATAGAGTCAATAACGACAAATTGAGGCTTTTCTTCCAAAAGCGTCGCCTCAATCTTTTCCAACTGAATTTCGCTCATCAACCTCAAACCTTGAGGCTCAAGACCTAAACGTTTAGCACGTAAAGCAATCTGCCCCGGGCTTTCTTCTCCGCTCACATACAGGCAACGCACATCCTGATGAACAAGCCGATGCATCACCTGAAGTAAAAGAGTGGACTTACCGATCCCGGGATCTCCGCCGATAAGGGAGACGCCTCCACAAACAAGACCGCCGCCCATAACTCGATCAAACTCTTGAAAGCCCGTAACAATACGGGGAACCTCTTGAGCCTGAACATCGTTCAAGTCCAACACTTCTGAAGCGCTGACCAGACCTTTATGACGCGAATCACCAAATCGCGCGGCAGCCCCTGTTTCAACAACAAATTCTTTTAACGTGTTCCATTCACCGCAATGGGGACAGCGACCAGCCCACTTGACCGTGGTTCCGCCGCACTCGGAACAAACCCATTCAATTTTTTTCTTTTTTGTTGCCATATGGACTAATTTTCATCTTCGAGCATCGGAACACGCAGGGCTATCGCACACATGAGTTCGTAGCCGATCGTACCGCACCGCTTTGCGACATCATTAACCGAGATATTCGCTCCCCAAAGTTCCACTTCGCTACCTAATTGAGCTTCGGGAATATCCGTAACATCAATCGTGAGCATATCCATGGAAATAGCTCCCGCAATCGGAGCAATTTTGCCTTCAACAAAGGTAGGCGTGCCATCAGGGGTTGAACGAGGATAGCCGTCAGCATAACCGCAAGCAACAACGGCTATACGCGAATCACGATGGGTAACGAAACGAGAACCGTAACCGATTGCTTCGCCCGCCGGAACATTTTGAATAGCCAAAATCTTGGCCGATAAGGTCATCGCCGGTCGGATATTAAGATCAGCAGAACTGTAGTGGCTGTCGGGGCTTACGCCATAAAGTGCCACCCCGGCACGAACAGCATCACCCTTTACATCGGATTGCCAAAGCGTAGCGGCAGAATTAGCCATACACAGGTTCTTCGGCATCGGTTGAATTTTGTCCATCCGATTTAATTGAATCGAAACAGTCGCCGGTCGTTCATGACCGTAGGTAGGTTCAGCATTGGCAAAGTGGGTAACAACGCCCATTACTTGAACGCCTTCAATTGTTTGAAGTTGCGCCCGAATTTCTTCTTCCTCTTGAGGCAGGAACCCCAAGCGGTTCATACCGGAATTAATTTTGATATGAACTTTTAAAGACGCATAAGGAGCCTGAGCCTTTAAAAGCTCAATCATATGACGATTATGAACGATGGTTTCAATGTCATATTTTTCCAATAAAGGGATATCCGTGGCGTCAAAAAAACCTTCCAAAAGCAAAATCCGTTTTTTCCACCCCTGTTCCCTAACCTTTTGAGCATCGCAAAGATCAATCATGGCCAAGCCGTCAGCGGCCTCGAAAGCACGGGCTGCCCGCAATAAACCGTGACCATAGGCGTTTGCTTTGACAACTGCCCAAAGTGTGCGACCGTTGGCTGCCTCACGCATGCGTTGGAGATTGTGTCTGAGTGCCCCCATGTGAATGGTGGCTGCAATAGGACGTGGCATAACTCTTCTCTAATATCTAAAAGCTTCAGAAAAAGATTCGTCTAATCTTAGCGCAGCGGGCCTAATTTTTTTCTGCTTAATTCAACTTTTTCTTGAATTCAATGGGACTTCTCCCTAATACCTAATCAGCTACACTCTTTCGTTGATCTGCTAGAATCGTTCAGCTTAAGAAATTTGGGATTATTCATGAATCGCGGTTTTTATTCCATTATGTGCGCTCAGTTTCTCTCGAGCCTGGCCGACAATGCCCTGCTGATTGCCGCCATTGCGCTCCTGACGCAAATGAATGCGCCCGATTGGATGACTCCGCTTCTGAAGCTCTTCTTTGTTGTCAGCTACATTTGTCTGGCGGCCTATGTTGGAATTTTTGCCGATTCCATGCCCAAAGGCCGAGTAATGTTCCTGACCAATATGCTCAAAGTCGGCGGCTGTCTGTTGATGCTTTTTGGCTCGCATCCCCTTTTGGCTTATGCCGTTGTCGGTATTGGTGCGGCGGCCTACTCCCCTGCCAAGTACGGCATTCTCACCGAACTTCTTCCTCCGGTTAAACTGGTGTTGGCAAACAGTTGGATTGAAGGTTTAACCGTAGCTTCAATCATTTTAGGGGTTGTAATGGGCGGCGTTTTAATTAATGACGCTGTAAGCTACGCCATTTTGCACTCGGGCTTTCCTTTTGTGGCTTTAGGCATCGCCACCCCGGCACAAGCGGCCATTTCTATTATTGTTCTAATCTACTTAGCTGCCGCTGCCGTCAACTTATTGATTCCAGATACCGGTGCCCGTTATCCCAAAGCTGACTTTACACCGATCGAAACACTTAAGAATTTCTATAAAAGCTGCGCTATTTTGTGGAAAGACCGTCTAGGTCAAATTTCGCTTTCCGTCACAACCCTCTTTTGGGGCGCAGGCGCCGTATTACAGTTCCTTGTTTTAAAGTGGGCCGAATATGCTCTCGGCATGAACTTATCCGAAGGTGCCATCCTTCAGGCCGTTGTCAGTATCGGTATTGCAATCGGTGCCGTTCTTGCTGCTCAACTGATCAGTCTGAAAAATTCTCTCAAGGTTCTGTGGATGGGTGTCATCATGGGGGCACTCGTTACGTGCTCAGCCTATTTCAACCAATCAATGGTTCCGGTCGGTGGCTTTGACTGTTTTGGCGTTCACGTAACCTGGGCTGTGTCGGTTGCGGTTTGCATCATGATTGCTGTCGGTATCTGCGCGGGCTTTTTCGTTGTCCCGATGAATGCTTTACTGCAACATCGTGGGTATGTTCTGATGAGTGCTGGTAAATCCATTGCAGTGCAAAACTTCAATGAAAACCTCTCGATTCTCATCATGCTTGGGATCTATTCACTTTTGATTCATTTCGGCATGAGCGCACCGGCCACCATGGTAACGTTCGGACTATTTGTTCTGATTTCCATGCTTTTGGTTATCTATAAACACTTCCGTAATCAACGCGAATACGACTCCACTCACCTGATCGGTGAAGAAAAACGTCATTAAAAATTAATTTCTATTTAGGAAAGCTCAAGCAGAAGCTTTTTAGCGAGATTGAAGTCACGCCAAGCGCAAATTTTCTCTGTAGGCGAACGCAATAAATAGGACGGATGGTAGGTGACAACCGTTGGGATCGGTTTACCATTAACTTCAATATGATGGGTTTGACCGCGAAGTCTGCCGGTAGACATTTCCGTCTTCAGCAAAGCATGGGAAGCAATTCTGCCTGACAAAACGATCACTTTCGGATCCAACAATTCCAACTGACGAGTTAAAAATGTCGCACAAGCGGCGATCTCATTGTCATGAGGATCACGATTATTGGGCGGACGGCACTTTAAGACATTAATAATGGCCACATCAGCTCCACGCCTTAAGCCCAAAGAGCGAAGGATGTTTTCGAGCAATTCACCGCTTTTACCAACAAACGGTTTGCCCTGGAGATCTTCATCACGCCCTGGAGCTTCCCCGACAATCACCATCTTGGCAGTCTTTTCTGCCGTTCCAAAAACCGTTGAAAGGCGGCTCTGACTCAAGGCTTTACAGGCTGTACACTGAGAAACCAACGTCTGCAGCGTCTTCCAGTCAGCGTTTTGTGCCCGAGTCAACAATTCGGAATCAACTTCCACAATGCCGGGCTCGGCAAAACTTCGACGAATCGGTTTGAGTTCAAAAGTCTTTGGTTTATGCGACTCTGGACTCGTCAGCACTGAATGCTCGTGAGGCGGCGTCTTATTAAGCGGTGATGCCGGTTTAAAGTCGTCTGAATGAGCGGAATTTTGTTCCGCGGCCAACTTTGGGGCTTCAGTAATTTCTTTTGCAGTGCTGTCTTTTGCAATAGACTGCGGAGACAATGGGTCATCTTCGTCCCGTCCGATCCACAGCGGTCCGATGTCCATCGCCATCCATAGGCGCGCAGTCTCTTTTGAATAGCCAGCCATTAGTTCCCCAATAATTTTTGCATGACAATCGCATCTTCCCGACCGTCACGAGTCGGATAGTAACCTTTTCGAGAAGAAATTTCTTGAAACCCAACCGAATGATACAAAGCGCGGGCGCGCGTGTTGCTGACACGAACTTCTAAAAATAAGCTCTCCGCTTGATTGGCAGCTAAGCGAGCAAGAACCTCATTTAAGATCAATTTACCGTACCCCATTCCCTGTTCAGACGGCGTAACGGCGATGGTCAAAAGCTCCGATTGCTCAAAAATCTGCATGTAAACAGCAAAACCCAAAAGCCTGTCATCGTCTTTTAATAACAAAAATTGATGTCCGGCTTTTAAAGATCCTTCAAAATCAGCGAAACTCCAGGGAAACTCGAAAGCACTGGCATCTAATTGACTGATGGCTTCCAAATCTGTCTCTGCAGCCGAGCAAAAACGCAACGTCAAAGTTTTGCTCCTTGCAATCGTTCGTTAATAGTGAGCGCGACATGATCACGAATATACATGGGAGCTGCCTTATCAGGATCTACCCAAAGTTGATCGGCTGTATCTCGGCAACCATTAAACCACTCAATCATATAAGAGGCATCAGGGTGGGCATAAAGATGCTCGACTTTGAGATTCATGTCATAGACGCCAATAGCGGTTCCAACCACAAAGGTTACTTCATTTTGCTCGAGCCACCGTTGCACTTCTTCCGGTTTTACCAATCGTTCAGGTTGAAGAACCTTAAAGCGACCGTCGCTATTTTCATAAATAGCGGCATAACACTCGTTCATCCGAGCATCATTTAGGACGGCAATACGTTTGCCACGATCACGATAGTGATAACCCAGAGCGGTGAGTGTTGAGGTCGGCAACAATTTTTTATCCAGACCATACGCTAATCCCTGAGCAACACCACAGGCGATACGCAAACCGGTAAAGGAACCGGGACCGCTACTAAATAGGATACCGTCAAGGTCCTTTAAAGAAATACCGGCATTTTTAATCAGCTCGTCGATCCAAGGTAACAGGCATTCAGAATGAGAATTACCGAGTTTTTCGGTACGACAATAAACCTGCGCTTTATAAGCTAAGGCAACAGAGCAATATTCGGTGGCTGTATCAAAAGCCAATAAGACTGGTTTACCCATCTTCACACTAATATAAAAATGATGGGCTATCTTAGCACGAGAAGTCTGAGAAGGTTGATTTACTCAGCCGGAGTGGCCGGTTGAGTTGATTGTGCTGATTGAGATTCAGCGCCCGGCATCGGTGCTCTTTGATGACGGAATCGATAGTATTCAATATGCATTTCCCGAATTTGCCGACGCATTTGTGCTCTTTCTTCAGGTGAAAGGCGGTGGCGGACAATGTGCCCATCGCACTCGGACGGCGAAACGTAGCGTTTGCGGAACTTTTCATTAATAGAGGGGCTAAATTCAGCACGCATCGCACGACGTTCGGGTTCTGTCATGCTTCGCCAATAGTAACGCTGCATCTTTGGAGAAAGAAACGGCCATATCTCCGCTCTTTCCTTAGCACTCATCTCCGTCCAGAGCTTGGGATTGCCATCGGATTGCGGCATCGAAAAGAGCATCTGATCAATGGGTTCACCCGCATAATAAGGGGTGGAGGAATTATGATGTTCGGCTATCGGAGTCAAAAATGGGTGCGCAGAAGCACAGGTAAAAACACCTGCACATAGTGCGAACGTAATCATTTTCAAATGACAGGGTCTTTGCATCAAAATTTCCTTTGCCCAAAGGCCGATCTTCTATACAAGGCAGATAGTAAGGATAAATAACTCAAAAAGGTGAAACGAATTTTTAATGTCATTTCTTTTGTGTAATTGAGTGTAAAAAAGCCATTTACCCCCTTTACAAACTCAAAAATTTGATCAAAATATAAATGTAACAAAAACGATTTTTTCTTCAATTACATTTTAAAGTGAGTTACAAATATCATGTCAGAACGTACACCCAAATTATTAGTCGTTGACGACGATCCCCGTCTCCGTGATCTTTTACGCCGCTACTTAGGCGAAAACGGATTCCAAGTGTTTGTGGCCGATAACGGTGTGACGATGAACCGTTTGTGGCTTCGTGAACGCTTTGATGCTTTGATTTTGGACCTCATGATGCCCGGCGAAGACGGATTGCAGATTCTGCGTCGTCTGCGCGAACAAAAAGACACGACCCCGATCATTATGCTCACCGCCCGCGGTGAAGACGTTGATCGTATCGTTGGTTTGGAAATGGGGGCCGATGACTACATTCCGAAGCCCTTTAACCCGAGAGAACTTTTGGCCCGTATTCATGCCGTACTTCGCCGTCGTCCGGCTGCGGATGCTCCGGGTGCACCTTCGATGACCGACGAAGTGGTTAAATTCGGCGAATTTGAATTGGATCTCGGCACACGCGTATTGCGTAAAAACGGCGAACCCGTTCCCCTTACAACCGGTGAATTTGCTGTCTTGAAAGCTTTTGCTCGCCATCCCAAACAACCTTTGTCTCGCGACAAATTGATGGAGATTGCCCGCGGCCGCGAATATGAAGCTTTTGACCGCTCGCTTGACGTGCAGGTGTCTCGTCTGCGTAAAATGATTGAACCCGATCCTTCTAAACCCAGATTCCTGCAAACGGTTTGGGGTGTCGGTTACGTGTTCATCCCAGACGGTGGACAATCGAATCAACAATAATAGGAACTCAATATGCCTTTGAAGTCACCGAGTTTATTTTGGCGGACCTTTACCCTTTTGATGCTCTTATTGATCATCACCGCTCTCGCGTGGCTTCAAAGCTTTCGTGTTTTATCCGAGGTTCCTTTTTCGAAAGGTGTATCGCAGCAGATTATTTCAACCGTTAATCTGACGCGTTACGCCTTGATTTCTTCTGATCCCAATGCGCGTCCCGATTTGCTGCATGTGCTCGCTTATCGTGAGGGCGTGCGAATTATCCCGAAAGAAAGTTCCGATACTTGGAAACCCTTACATGCTCAAGGCAATATCGCTGAACTCATTGACAGTCAAACAAAAGAGGTCTTAGGCAACAGCACGATCGTCGCCGGTGAAGTCAACGGCGAAACAGGCGTCTGGGTATCCATGGTTATTGAAGGCGATGACTATTGGCTATTGATCCGTAACGACCTATTGGATCCCCCGTTCGGCACGACTTGGGTTTTCTGGGCATTTGTGGCCTTTTTAGTTGGCACCCTTGGTGCGACGGTTCTCACACAACGCACAGTTAAACCGTTGGCTCAATTAAGTGAAGCGGCTAAAAAATTAGGACGAGGGGAAAAACCCGATCTCCTGCCGGAAAACACTCGAACTGCCGAAATTGAAGCCGTCAATCACAGCTTTAACCATATGGTGCGAGAACTTGAGCGCATGGAAGATGACCGAGAACTACTATTAGCCGGTGTCTCCCATGACTTACGCACGCCCTTAACCCGCATGCGCCTTGAAATCGAATTAGCTGATTTGCCGGACGATTCTCGCGACGCGATGGTGAGCGACCTTGAGCAAATGGAAAGCATCGTCAACCAATTCATGGCCTATGCCAAACGCAGTAAGCAACCGCTTGAACGGGTTGACCTTGGGGCAATGGTGTATGAAACGATTGGTGACATGCGCCTGCGCACCAAAGACGATGTGAAGATTGAAACGAGCCTAATGGGTAACCTCTTCGTGATGGCTCATCCAACAGAACTTGTCCGTGCGATCCAAAATCTGCTCGTCAATGCTGACCGCTACGGCAGAACGCCCGAGTCTGGACTTTTGGAATTAAATATTCAGGTTCTGCGTCAAGGCGATGAAGCAATGCTTCGCATCTGTGATAAAGGTGTTGGAGTTCCTGCTGAAGAAATGGCTCGAATTGTCCGTCCGTTTGAACGCGGAGACACGGCTCGCGGCGGTGCGAAAGGGGCCGGTCTGGGCCTCGCCATTGTTGTTCGTGTGGTTAAACGTTCAGGTGGTCACATCAAGCTATCTTCGAACCACCCGCACGGCTTAATCGTTGAATTGGTGATGCCGCTTGCCAATAAACGAAACGAAAAACCGGTTCTCGAAGAACAAACGGCACCGACCGATACGCTTTTGCCTAGAAATAAATAATCATCACGCCTGAATACTAAAAAGCTTCAAGCAGTGCGATGGCGTGAACTTCAATGGCTTCTTTTTGGCCGACGGCATCGCACCCTTCCTTGGTCTTGGCCTTAATGTTCACGCGTTGAAGATCAATGCCGATGGCCTTGGCAACGGATTCTCGAATGGCTTCCATATGGGAAGCAAGTTTAGGCGCTTGTGCAATGACCGTAGCATCCACATTGACGATTGCCCAACCGGCTTTAACCACAAGACCGACCGCATCGGACAATAAAATTTTGCTGTCCGCATCCTTATAAGCAGGATCAGTATCCGGAAAATGGCGACCGATATCCCCCAATCCGGCTGCGCCTAACAGAGCATCGGTGATAGCATGCAAAAGCGCATCGGCATCAGAGTGACCCAAAAGTCCTTTTTCATAATCAATCGTAACACCGCCCAAAATCAAAGGACGGCCCTCAACCAGGCGGTGAATATCATAGCCTTGTCCAATACGAAAACTCATTTTCAATCCTTCTTCTGTTCTGAATTCAACAAATAGTTTCTGACAATTTCTATATCGTCAGGATAAGTGACCTTAATATTAAAAGCAGAGCCCTCCACAATTCGGATTTTGGCATTTTGCGCTTCCATCGCACTTGCTTCATCCGTTACTGGCCCTTTTGCCTCAACTAATGCAGCGCGTAAAGCGCCCGCTTGAAATACCTGTGGAGTTTGCGCCCGATAGCAATGCGAGCGGTCGATGGTTTTTTCGATGAGACCGCAAGAGCCGACCCACTTAATCGTGTCGGTAACGGGCATAGCCAAAATTGCTCCGTCAATCGCTTCCGACTCAATCGTCTCTATCAGTCTTTCAACAGACTCACGATCCAGACAAGGACGAGCCGCATCGTGTACAAAGACCCAATCATCATCAGTCGGATTTAATGCCACCAAACCATTTAAAACAGATTCCGACCGAGTTTCTCCCCCACACGGGAAAATACAAACATCTCCGTGAAAATGACACTGATCAATGTAGGAATCGTTCTTGGATACCACTACCGCAATCTGATCAAAAAGATGCATATCCTGTAGCCGATTCACGGTCACTTCAAGCATGGAAGTGTTATCAAGCAAGGGATAATATTGCTTCGGATAACCGATTTTCATCCGTTCCCCAACCCCTGCGGCCGGGATTAACAAAATACGTTTGGACATACCGATAAACCTTTCTAGCGCCTGCCAAGGATGAATATGGTAGCAAGGATGCAGGCAAAGCCCAAGTAATCCATCGTTGCAAACTGCGTACCGAAAAAAACGACTGAGAAGACGGCTGCGGATATCGGCTCAACACAAGCGATCATGCTGGCTTTGACGCTGCCTAAATCCGCAACGCCTTGCATATAAAGCATAAAAGCGACAATCGTTCCTAAAAGAATGATCAGAATCAGAGCAACAATGCCGTACGTATCCAATTGAAAACTAATTGAAGGAAAATCGATGATAAAACCGGTAATCAATCCGCCAAGCAGCATCCCTACACCCATTAGTGCCTGAGTTGGGTATTTGGAAAGAAAGCGGGCCGGCAAAATCGTATAAACAGCGATACCAAAAGCACTGGTTAGTCCCCAAAACAAACCTTCTGCAGAAATAGCCAAATGACTAAGCTCACCGTGAGTAGCCACAAAAAAGGTTCCTACCAAAGCACAAATGATCGCTAAAATCTCACGACGCATCGGAAGCCTGGACTGAATCAGACATACGGCGGCCAAAATGAAAACCGGATTGAAATAAACCAGCATCGTAGCTGTACCGGAATTGGTGTACTCAACCGCTGTTAAGTAGCCAAACTGACTGATCATCAAACCGCCCAAGGCATAAATTAATAACCATAGCCAGTGTAAGCCCGGTTTAAAAATCGGACGCATCGCTCGGTAATGCGTTGGAATAAAAGCCATGCAAAGCAAGATGCCCGCGATCACCATTCGAACAACAGTCAGCCAATCGGGACGGACATCCTGATAAGTAAACAAGTATTGTCCGCAGGCGCCGGAAAAGCCCCAGCCGATACCGCCCACAAGCGTACAAACAATGCCACGCCAAAGTTTTGCGTCGCCACTTAAAGCCATGGAAACTCTCCTTATGGGCACGGATTGTATAGAAGATTCAAAGAATGGAACACCACAGAAGCCAACAAACGAAAAAAGAAAAAAGTAGCCATAATTACGCTCTGAATAAATAAGAGGCAAACATGTTTGACAATCTTCGCGACAGAATCAGAAGGGACATTTCCCACCTTAGCAACAAAGCCAAAAGAACACTAACATTAGGCGCAAGCGGTGCCGATTCGCTTTGGCTGTCTCTGGCTGCGCTGCAGACACACGAAGACAGGAAACTCTTAGTTCTGATTGCCGATAATGCTTCACAGTGTCTCCGACTCAAAGAAGAAATCAGCTATTTTGCCCCGGAACTCAATATCGTTTATTTTCCGGACTGGGAAACCTTACCTTACGATTTGGTCAGTCCGCATCAGGATTTGGTCAGCGAGAGATTGGAAATTCTCTACAAACTTGCCAATCCCGACGAAGCACGTTCTCAAATTGATGTTGTTTTACTGACTGGGACAACCGCTGCGCAAACCATCGCGCCTCCCGCTTATTTATCCGGACGAGTCTTTTTCTTTAAAAAAGGCGAAGAAATTAATGCGGCCACCCTTCGCGAACGGTTGGTGAGCGCCGGTTACCAAAATGTCAGTCAAGTCGTCGCTCCCGGTGAATTCAGTGTCCGCGGAAGTTTGATTGATATTTTCCCCATGGGCGCTAAGACCCCATTTCGTTTAGACCTTTTCGACACGGAAATTGATTCTATTCGCTCTTTTGACCCGGATTCACAACGTTCCTTGGAAACAGTGGATGAAGTCCGAGTGCTCCCGGGCAGAGAATTTCCAACGGATGCTCAAGCGTTAGTTGACTTTCGGGCAAAATGGCGGGAATTTTTCACTGGGGATCCCTCTAAAGCCATTCTTTACAAAGACCTCAGCCAAGGCATTATCAACGCCGGCATTGAGTACTACCTTCCCCTATTTTTCGAAGAAAAGGCAACGTTTTTCTCCTATCTCAATGAAGAGCGCACGTTAATCGGAATGCTGGGCGACGTGGAAACCGCACTTAACCGCTTTATCGAAGAGACCCAAGGCCGGTACAAATTTTTAAAAGCAGATCCGGAAAGACCGGTTTTACCCGTTGAAATGCTCTATGAGACAAGTGAGTGCTTTTTCACGGAGCTCAAGCGCTTTGTTCGCTTTCAAGGTAAAACGGAAGACAGCCCGATCAGCACGCGCGTTCTCGTGGACCGAAAAGCCGATAGACCGCTCGAAAATCTGGAAAGACTCATTGACGAAGAAAAAACTCGGAAGCATCGCGTTTTGATCATGGCCCCCAGTGTCGGTCGCCGCGAAACAATCAGTCAACTTTTTGACCGAAACGGTCTCAAAGTTCCTTACTCAGATAGTTTTAGCGAGTTCGTCAGCGACACTGAACCGGTGATGCTGACAGTTGGACCTTTATACCAAGGACTAAGTACTGAAGGCATAACGCTTCTCACAGAAACGGAACTTTACGCCACAGCACCCCGTCGCACTTTGAGACGTCAGGCTCACACCACCAACGTCGATATGATGATCCGCGATCTCGCAGAATTAAAAATCGGCGATCCTGTCGTTCATATCACACATGGTATCGGTCGCTACGCGGGGCTTCAAACAATTGACACGGCTAATGGAAAGGAAGAGTTTCTACGCCTTGACTACGCCAATGATGCAAAGCTCTTCGTTCCGGTTGCGCAGCTTCAGCTTATTTCCCGTTACAGCGGCAGTGACGCCGAACATGCTCCCCTTCACCATTTGGGCAAGAATGATTGGGAAAAAGCTAAGAAAAAGGCGGCGGAAAAGGTTCGCGATACGGCAGCGGAACTTTTAAATCTTTACGCGATGCGTGAAAAAAGTCAGGGACACGCTTTCCGCTTTTCCCGAGCCGATTATGAGGCCTTTGCTGAAAGTTTCCCCTTTGAAGAAACGGCCGATCAGCAAGCTGCCATTGAAGCGGTGCTCGATGACATGAAGGCGGATAAGCCAATGGATAGGCTTGTCTGCGGGGACGTCGGGTTCGGCAAAACAGAAGTAGCTCTTCGAGCGGCATTTGCCGCGGTCATGGGCGGAAAGCAAGTTGCTATTCTCTGCCCGACCACTCTATTGGCCGAGCAACACGCTCATACCTTTAAAGACCGATTCTCAGCCTGGCCCGTTCGCGTAGCTGAACTCTCGCGCTTTAGAAGCGCTAAACAAAGCACACAAGTTCTTGAGGGCCTTGAGAACGGCACGATTGATATTGTTGTCGGGACACACAAGCTTTTATCCGAAAAAGTAAATTTTGCCCGCTTAGGATTGGTTGTCATTGATGAAGAACACCGTTTCGGTGTCAGACAAAAAGAAGTGCTTAAAAAACTTCGTGCTGAAGTTGATGTTTTGACACTGACCGCAACACCGATTCCTCGTACACTAGCCATGAGCCTGGAGGGTATCCGATCTTTCTCTGTTATCGCTACAGCCCCCGAAAAGCGCTTGGCCATTAAAACCATTGTCAGAAAAGAGACACCGGAAGTTATTCGTGAGGCTGTCATGCGTGAATTAAAGCGTGGCGGACAAGTCTATTTCCTTCATAACGATGTCTCAACGATTGAAAATAGACGAGAGCAGCTCGCACAGCTCATTCCTGAAGCCCGCATCGTTGTCGGTCACGGGCAGATGAATGAGCGAGAACTTGAATCGGTCATGCGTGATTTCTACCAACAGCGCTACAACGTGCTGTTATGCACAACGATTATCGAAACCGGCATTGATGTCCCGACTGCAAACACGATTATCATGCATCGAGCCGACAAATTCGGCTTGGCCCAATTGCACCAGTTGCGCGGTCGCGTCGGTAGAAGTCACCACCAAGCCTATGCCTATTTACTCACACCCGGTAAGGATGCGATGACGCAAAATGCCCAAAAGCGTTTGGAAGCTATTCAAAATCTCCAAGACTTGGGAAGCGGTTTTTATCTGTCGATGCATGACTTGGAAATTCGTGGCGCCGGTGAAGTACTCGGTGAACATCAGTCAGGTGAAATTGCCGCTGTCGGTTACGATCTCTATAACCAAATGCTCAGACGCGCTGTTAAGAGCATGCGCAACAATGAGTCTTTTGACCTGGACGCGCCATTTCAAGCCATGGCGGAAATCAACCTTCATGCACCGGCGCTTTTACCCTCAGACTATGTTGAAGACGTCCATCAACGCTTATCTTTCTACAAAGAATTAGCTAGCTGTGAAAGCTTTAACGCTATTGAAACCGTACGAGAGGCACTTGGTGATCGGTACGGGAAACTGCCCACTGAAGCCAATACGCTCATTGAAACCCATCGTTTGCGCCTGTATTGTCAACACCTGGGAATCGAACGTATCGAAGCGACGGAATCGGTCATTATCGTCACTTTCATTGCTAAACCGCATTTTGAGCCCATGCGTTTAATTGAACTCATGCAAAAGAGCAAAAATATGCGCATGACGGGCGCAACAAAACTCAAAATTGAAACATCAACGCCGACCATTGAGTCACGCCTGGCTTATCTAAGGGGTTTTGTCAAAGCGCTCGATCATACCCGAAATGGTAATGAAAATTACTGATATTTGCGGCTACAATGAAGCCAAATAAGGTCTTATTAATTTATGAAAAAACTTTTTTTGGCAGCCACAATTTGCACTCTGGTCAGTGCATTCCCCGCCTACGGCGCGGGAGTGAGCTTTGAGCATGCACGGGCGCTCATGCAAGAAAGAGCCGATATGCTCAAAATGAGTCAGGCAGACATTGAGCAAAGGCAACAGCAAGTCAAGGAATCCCGTTCTTTAAGCGGGCCGAAAATCAGTTTGAACGCTCAGCAGGTTGAGGGACGAAAAGACATCAATATGTCTTTTGATAATCCATTGGCCGGTGCAGGACTAGGTCAAATAGGCCCTGCATTGCAATTGCCTCCCTCCGTTACCAGTTTTCTCGGTCAAAATAAATTCAAAATTGATTTCGAAGAAGATATTTCCGGTCCGAGAGCTTCCGTTGACATGATTTGGCCGATTTACACGGGCGGCGCTATTAGTGCCAAACAAAATTCAACACAAGCTGCATTAAGACAGGCCCGAGCCGGTCACGATAAAACCAAGGATGAACTCGATTCGCTTTTGGTTCAGAAATATTTCGGTGTGCAGTTGGCCCGCAGTGTTGAAAAACTTCGTGCCGATTTACTCAAGCAGCAAGAACGTGACTTAAACCGTGCCAAACGCTTTGAGAAAGCCGGCATGATTGCCAAAATTGAGCGCATGAGCGCTCAAGTCAACCGTGATGCAGCTGAAAGAGACTTTATCGGTTCTCAAACGGACCGAAAAGTGGCTGAAACAGAACTAGCGGATTTACTTCGTGAAGAGAGCATCGGCAAGCTCGATACGCCGATGTTTGTCACGAAAAACCTTAAAACACTTTCTTACTGGCAAGACCTGGCTCTCGCCAACAACCCGACGCTCAAAGCGCTTGAAGCGCAACATGAACAGGCACGCATGGGTGTTCAAGCTGCAAAAGGCAGCTATCACCCGCAGGTTTACCTCTTCGGTCATTACAACATGATCAAGCATTACCTAACTTTGCCTGAACCGGATTGGATTGCCGGAATCGGTATTAGTTTTACTCTTTGGGACAACCGCGACCGCTCGGCACGCGTCGGCAGCGCTCAGGCGCTGGTCAATAAAGCTCAAGCAGCTCAGAGTCAAGCCAGAAATGAGATCAACAAAGTGGTTGAAGTCGCTTGGCTCAAAAGCAACCAAGCCTTGGAACAATATCGTTTGAGCACGAGTTCCATTGATCTGGCCAAAGAAAATGTGAAACTTCGCGAGCGATCATTTAAAGAGGGGCTATCAACTGTTGATGATGTCAATGATGCCCGTAATAAACTGATTGCCGCTCAGGTTGCTCAACGCGTAGCAGCCTACCGATTCGTTGTAGCTTATAGTTTGTTGCATGCAGCAAGCGGAACGATGTTGGATTTCATGGACACCTTTAAGCGTCCCGATATAACGGTTGTAGAACAATGACAGAATCGAATACAAAAAAAGTAAATAAACCGGTATTACTGAGCGCGGCAGCAGTGGCCTGCTTGGTTGTCTTGGGGATTGGTTTCTGGATGGGAACTCATCCGAGCGCAGAACCTTTGTACGGCGTTATGCAGGCTAAAACCGTTGATGTGGCAGCTAAAGTGACTGGCCGTGTTGAAACTCTTCCCGTTCATGAAGGTGACTCGGTAAGTGCCGGCCAACTGCTTATGACGCTGGATATTCCCGAAGTTGAGGCTAAACTCAAAGAAGTTGAAGCCTTAAAGTCAGCGGCAACCGCCCGACAAAGTCTCGTGGATGAAGGTGCAAGACCTCAGGAAATTCGTGCCGCCAAAGCCCAAATGCAAAGGGCTCAAGCCGGTCAGGAATTAGCACAAAAAACATTTAATCGTGTTCATGCTCTTTATCGCGAAGGCTTGATTTCTAAACAAAAACACGATGAGGCGCTCGCTCAGAAGAAAAGCGCTGACGAACTGCTTGCCGCTGCCAAAGAGCAGTATGACATTGCCCTTACCGGAGCAAGAACGCAGGAAAAGCAGGCAGCCACCGCTTTAACTGCACAAGCCACAGGCGGTGTTGAACAGGTGGAAAGTTTAGTTAAAGAAAAAAATGTAACCTCCCCCATTGCCAGTGAAATCTCTCGAATCTATGTGGAAATCGGTGAGGTCGCTGCTGCAGGGCTGCCATTGGCTACCCTTGTTGACCTTTCAGATCAATGGGCGGTTTTTAACATCCGTGAAGACGACATGCCGAAAATCACTAAGGGGGCAGTGCTGTCGGCAGAGATTCCCGCGTTAAATGCCAAAAACGTCCAATTTAAAGTTTACTTTATTAACCCAAGAGGCGATTACGCAACCTGGCGTGCAACCCGACAATCCAGCGGCTATGACTTAAGAACTTTTGAAGTTCGCGCACGTCCTGTTCAACCCGTATCCGATTTACGTCCCGGCATGAGCGTAATCGTCAACCGCTAAAAAACGGCAATGACCATGAGTGTCAGAGTTGCGCTGAATGAAAGCATCTGTCGAGAAGTGCGGACTGTTCTCAGAAGTCCGTGGGACATAGCGATGTTTATCGTTATGCCTGTCATCTGGTGTCTTTTAATTGCCGGGCTCTTTGGCCAAGGGATGATCCGTGATGTACCGGTCGGCGTGGTCAATCTTGACCATCAACCCGAATCCATCGAATTAGAGGCGAAACTGGATGCGCTTCCTTCGGTTAAATTAGTCTCCTACGATTCCCCGCTTGAAGCACAAAAAGCCTTGCAGCGTTCTGATATCTACGCCTACCTCACTATTCCTGACCGGTGGCTCGATCGAAGCGGTAAGCCTGATGCTTCCTCGCTTGAGCTTTATTTCCCCAAATCCCTCTATGCAATAGCCACAACTCTAGAGTTGGATATCAAACAGGCGCTGCTTGCTTTTCAAAAAGAAAATTTAGTGAGGTTGGCTCAAACGGCAGGATTAAACGAAAAGCAAGCCAAAAGAGCGACCGAGTTAATCGGTGTGCATTCGATTACTTTGGGCAACATCGCCTTTAACTTCCAAGCTTATATTCTGCCCACGTTAATTCCTGGGATTTTGCATTTAGGGCTTGCCTTGGCATTGGCGAGCCGATTGCTTGCCGAGTGGCACGACAAAAAAGTTAAACTTTGGCTTGATGTTGCCAAAGGCAGTCCACTCATTGCTTTTCTTGGGAAAGCCATTCCCTGGTGGATTCTTTACACATTCTATGGCTTTGTCTACATCGCTGTCATGACCGGTTATCTCGGTTGGTGGGTACAGGGCAGCCTCCTCTTGTGGCTCATTGGACTTGCCTTTTTCATGGCGGTGATGACACTTCTGCCCTTATTCCTGATTGGGGTTTTCATGCCGTTGGGTTGGGTTATTGTTTTAAGCTGCACGGTCGGTTATATCGCTCCGATTTTCCCCTACACGGGCTTTTCTTACCCATTGGACTCGATGGCTGAACCGGTTCAATGGTTAGCCATGACTTTCCCCCTTACACATTATTTCCATTTTCAGGGCCAAGAATGGATTCTCAATGCACCATTGACGAGTTCGCTTTACACATTGGGGAAATTAGCGATCTTTGCCCTACTCTGGTTCGGGGTTGGATTCGCATTATTTAAAAAGCGCATTGCTCATGAAGTTGCCGCTGAAAGCGAGGTGCGATCATGAGTGCCTGGCGTATTTTCATTGAAACAATCCGTACGGCCGTTTTGTCCAGGGAAAGCTTCATGGTTTTTGCCATCGCTTCGCTTTTTTACCTGGTCTTTTACGGGATGCCCTACGACAATCAAATCATTGTGAAAATTCCCACCGCGATTGTCGACATGGATCAAAGCCGCGCTTCTCACGAATTAGTTGAGAAACTCCAATCGGCTCCGTCCATCAACACAGTCTTGCAGACTGCGGATTTCGAGCAGGCCAAAAAAGCTTTCTCACAATCCAAGGCCGATGTGATTGTCGTTATTGCTGAAAATTATGCTAGAGATATACAGCGTGGCGATCAAACGGTCGTTACGGTTTTCAGTAACGGCGCTCTACCTGTCAAAGGGCGAGCTGTCAGCGCTTCGGTATTGACGATCGTCACGGAAGAAAATATCACACAAGCGGCAACACGCTTAGTTGGCCAAGGTCTCAACCCCATTCTTGTTAAGCAATTGGCTATGACTCCTGCTCCATTTACTTCGCAAGACCTTTTTAACAACGTGGCCGGTTACGGTTACTACACCGTACCCATGGTTGCTATCGTTATTGTCCAAGCCGTTATGCTCTTTGGTGTCGGCATCGCTTTGGGCGGCTGGCTTTCTTCTGCGCAACCTCCTGCCTTTTTCTCTGAGGCGATGCAAAAGACGCGTACCTTTTTTCCGGTCTTTTTAGGTTTTTGGGTTATCTCTCTTTTCTGGGCCTTCTTTATTGAATCAATGGGGTTGCATCTGTTGACAATGCCAACACTCGTCAATCCTCTCTCAACAATTGCAGCTGTTTTGGCTTTTACGTTCTCTTTGACAAGCTTGGCTATTTTTCTGACGCTTTGGATGAATACTAATCGATACGCAGCTGGACTTGTATTAGCTTCCGCTCCCAGCGTATTTTTATCCGGTCTTGTTTTTCCGATGGAAAATTTCGCCGCTTGGGCGCTGCCTTTTGCTTGGATCATTCCGACAACACCCGGATGTCAGGCAATTGTTTTGGCCAGTCAAGAAGGCGCAGGACTTTCTGAAATCGCTTCTTTATTAAGTGTGAGCTTAGCGCAAGGGATTATTTATTCAGCGCTAGCCTATCTGCTTTTAATCAAACGCGTTGCCGAACGCCACGCTAAGGCATCCTGTTGTTGATTTTCGCAAATTGGGGCTCTTTCATTGACCCCTCAATCACATCAATTCGATGACGAAGCCAGTCCGTCGAACCAT
The DNA here is from genome assembly GCF_023336895.1 of Parasutterella secunda. Taxonomy (GTDB): domain Bacteria; phylum Pseudomonadota; class Gammaproteobacteria; order Burkholderiales; family Burkholderiaceae_F; genus Aphodousia; species Aphodousia faecalis. Next base: position 25,762 of record NZ_JAMBLT010000005.1, on the reverse strand, counting down.
GCGTTTCGTAATACCTGGGGTTTGAGAGAATGGCCGCAAGCCAAACGCTTTGCCAATGAGACAATCGTCTGGCGCTGATACCGTAATAATGGCGCGAAGCAGCCTCGACACCGAAAATTCCTTCTCCAAATTCGGCAATATTCAAATAGGTCTGAAGAATTCTGCCTTTTGACCAAGTCGCTTCCATAACCAAGGCCAAAATCATTTCTTGAACTTTTCTCAAGTAACTCTTTTCATGAGTGAGGAAAAGATTTTTAACCGTTTGCTGTGTAATTGTGGAGCCGCCCGGAGCACGGTCGCCCTCAATCACGTTACTGACAAAAGCTTCGCCTGTCGCTTCCCATTCGATGCCGAAATGCTCGGTAAACCTTGCATCCTCAGCCGCCACCGTGGCGCGAACCATGTCATTGGCGACATTTCTCAATAAAACAGGCTTAAATTGAACGCGTCCCAGACGTTCCTTTTCGCTTTCAATATAAGCGGAGGTCTCTACAGGGGCAATGCTGTACCAGAGGACTTGTGCGATGTAATAGCCCTCAATAACAAGAACAATCGCAAGGATTGCCAAAAAGAGCGATTTCAAAAGTTTTCTGATACGCATTGCCAAATGCCTGCAACCTACGGAATATGACGGCCGATAAGGTCATATTCTTGGTTAGCCGTCACCTTCACGTCAACAATATCGCCGGGATTGAGGTGAGCATCGGTCGTCACATAGATAATGCCATCGATTTCTGGGGCATCAGCCGTGGTACGACCAATTGCCACACCATCTTCATCTTCGGGTTCATCAATAATGACCTTTTGAATAGAACCGATCTTTCGGGCCATTCTTTCTTCTGAAATCTTTGATTGCACCTGCATGAAGCGATCCCGACGCTCTTCACGGACTTCATCGGGCAAAGCACCGGGCAATTCATTGGCAGCCGCCCCTTCAATCGGTGAATAAGCAAAGCAACCCACGCGATCCAATTGAGCTTCCTGAAGGAAATCCAGCAAGTATTGGAATTCTTCTTCCGTTTCCCCGGGGAAACCGGCAATGAATGTTGATCGAATCGTCAAATCCGGACAAATTCTGCGCCAAGCTTGGATGCGTTCCAATGTTTTTTCCGTTGCAGCCGGCCGCTTCATTGCCTTGAGCACACGGGGATGAGCATGTTGAAACGGGATGTCCAGATAAGGAAGAATCTTTCCATCGGCCATCAATTCGACCACTTGATCAACTGCCGGGTAAGGATAAACATAGTGCAGACGAATCCACATGCCCATATCCCCTAACTCTCGGGCTAAATCGTAGAGTTTTGTCTGAAGCGCCTTCCCTTGATCATTAAAATCAATCCGATAACGGCAATCGGCTCCATATGCAGACGTATCCTGACTGATCACCATCAGCTCTTTAACGCCCGCTTCGCGCAGTAATTCAGCTTCACGCAACACTTCACCTATCGGTCGGCTGACGAGTTTTCCTCTTAACTGCGGAATGATGCAAAAAGCGCAGCGGTGATTACAGCCTTCGCTAATCTTCAAGTACGCGTAGTGTGAAGGCGTTAGCTTTAAACCGGCTTTCGGAACCAAATCCCAGTAGGGGCTATGCGGCTGAGGCAAATGCTTGTGCACCAACTCATAGACCTTATCGAATTCGCCCGGACCGGTCACTCCCAAAACATCAGGACAGACATCATCCAAATAGGGCGTACCGTCCAAATGCTTTTTAGCCCCCAAGCACCCCGTGACAATAACTCGTCCATTTTCGTGCATTGCTTCATTGATGGCATCGACACTTTCTGCAACGGCTTCATTTAAAAAGCCACAGGTATTGACGATCACCAAATCCGCATCCGTGTAGGAGCCGACAATGTCATATCCTTCGGCACGAAGCTGGGTCATGATCCTTTCGGAATCCACGAGCGCTTTAGGACAGCCCATGGAAACAACGCCGATTCGAGGAATTCTTTGCATGTTTAGCCTTTAATCCAAATCATCGCCGCATGACGTCCCGTTTTACCGTCACGGCGGAAGCTATAAAAGAGTTCGGGATTGGCATAAGTGCTGTGACGGGCTTCAACGACCTCTTCGACCTTGACTTGCAGTAAAGCCATTCGCGCTAAAGTCGTCAATGAGCAAAGGTATTTGCCATCTTCGTTGGCCTTAAAGGCAACCTCTGCCCCGTCAATACTTGTTTGCATGGCTTCAAGGACATCACTGCCCGTCTCAAAATCATCATCACCGATTCTGGGACCCAACCATGCGATAAATTGGGCATCGGGATCGCCGATTCGCTCGCGAAGCCGCTCAATGGTTTTTTGAAGAATTCCCGCCGCCAGACTGCGCCAACCGCAATGTACAGCCGCAACCCCCTTGCCGTTTTTCTCTGCAATCAAAACAGGCAAGCAGTCAGCCACTTGGACCACGCAGACAACATTGGGCGTAATGCTTGTGCTTGCATCGGCTTCTTCTTCCGGTGCAGCTGTCTCGGCATCGACCACGCGATCTCCATGAACCTGCTTGAGCCACTTGGGATCCGTGGGCACCAGTTGTGCGGCGAAATTACGATTCATATTGACGCATACCGGCACATCGCCTGTGTAAATACCGACATTAAAACCACCGATACCGTCCTTGTCACCAAAAGGACCGGAAGAAACACCGCCGGCGCGAAGCGTCATCAAAGCATCCACATTGGCCGGCCGAATAGAATCCCAATCCGGCTGCAAAATGGCTAATGCAGGTTTTGTCGTATCGTCAATCATTTTTCACCTATTTTCAAAAACACTGACCGGTTCATCAGTCGGAGCAAAACCGATTTCTGTCATCAATTGAGCTAAATCGTCGGGAGCGGGTACAAACCATTGCATAAGCTCCTTTGTTCTCGGGTGCTCAAGCCCCAAACGAGAGGCATGAAGGGCCTGCCGTTTTATGAGTGAAAGCGGACAACCTTCCGGCAACTTGCTCATTTTACCTTTATAGAGCGGATCGCCCACCAGCGGAAATCCTGCCCACTGCATATGTACGCGAATCTGATGCGTGCGTCCTGTATCCAAACGGCAGGCTACCCACGAAACCGACAATGGTGTCTGACCGACTCCGGGAACATAAGCAAAATCGACCAACCGTACATGGGTTTTAGCTTCTTTAGCTCTTGGACCTTGTCCCACGCAGAAACGAATCGGTGAACGCGGATCCCGCATAATCGGCTCATCAATAAAACCGGCTTGCGGAGCCTGACCATGAACGATGGCCCAGTATTCACGCTTAACCGTTCGAGCCTGGAGCTGTCGAATAAGATCGGTTTGCGCCTCAAGCGTCTTGGCGACAACCATTAAACCGGTTGTATCACGATCCAACCGGTGAACGATACCGGCTCTGGGCAAAGTCTTTAATTCAGGATTTCTGGCAAGAAGACCATTTAAAAGCGTGTCATCCCAATGGCCTGCAGCCGGATGAACAACCAAACCCGCAGGTTTATTGACAACAAGAATATCGTCATCTTCATAAACAACATCAAGCGGCATTTGAACCGGTTTGAAAGCCAGCTCTTCGGGGCTTGGCTGCTCCAAAACCTCAATTTCATCGCCGGCGGCCACTTTAGTGCGGATTTTCTCCGTAACCTCACCGTTGACGGTAACCGCCCCCTGTTCAATCCAGGTCTGAAGTCGTGCGCGCGACACAGAAGGCATCAGCTGTGCGAGCACTTTATCTAAACGGTCACCGGAATATTCATCACCGACAACAAAATACAGAGCTTCTTCGGATGAGGCCGACATATATATCCTTATTATTTACTTGAGCCAAAGGCGGTCTGATCGCTATAATCCGTGAATCAATTGACCGCATTTATCAGAGTCACATCAATGGCATTAACTTTACATCAATTGCGCAAGCGTGCGGCAACTTTTGCATTGGCCGCCGCAATCGCCGCTATGAGCGCCGGCTGCTCGCAAATCGAAACCGACGTTACCCAAGGCTGGGACGCTGACCGTCTCTACGAAGAAGCTCGCGCGGCCGCTGAAGACAGCGACTGGACTCGGGCGCAAGATTATTACACAAAATTGGAAAGCCGTTATCCGTTTGGCCGCTACGCCCAACAGGCACAAATTGAAAGTGCTTACGCCTATTGGCGTGACGGTGACGCCGCTCAATGCGTCCAAGCCTGTGACCGATTCCTGCGTCAATATCCCAACCACGCCAATAGTGACTATGTACTCTATCTGAAGGCGTTGGCAACGCTTAACCAACGTGACACGATCTTTACGGCGCTGCTCACGCAGGATATTTATGAGCGCGATTCTGATGCCGCTCGTACCGCTTTTGATACGTTTAAGGAATTGGTGGAACGCTTCCCGCAATCTCGCTACGCTCACGAAGCTCGTCGCCGTATGCACGAACTGGTTCTGTCTCAGGCCCACTCTGAATACAACATTGCCAAGTTCTACTACGACCGTCACGCCTACGTGGCCGCCATTGAACGCGCTCAAAATGTCGTGCGCACTTTCCAACAAACGCCCTATTCCGATGACGCTTTAAAGCTCATCCGTGATTGCTATGAACAACTCGGGGTTAAGGATTTAGAGTCTGACGTCAACCGCGTTATTGAACTCAACCAAAATCGCGAACGTTAATTTATCCGACCTTCTGATTATCAGGGGTGATTCGTCAAGTCGACCAATCACCCCTTAATTTTTCTCTGCTTTTTCATCCGGTTGTATCAGACAGACAACTTTAATACACGGTCGAGTTCTTCCGAGGACAAATCTCCAATCCACTTCTCTCCAACATTAACGGTTAAATCCGCGAGTTCCTTTTTACTCGCCAACATCTCGTTGATCTTTTCCTCAAAGGTGCCTGCCGTCACAAAACGGTAGACTAAAACATCTCGCTTCTGACCGATTCGATAGGCTCTGTCAGTCGCTTGAGACTCAACGGCGGGATTCCACCACAGATCATAATGAATCACGCTTGAGGCGGCTGTCAAATTCAACCCCGTTCCACCGGCTTTAAGTGACAGGATCATCACCCGAGCGGTCGGATCATTTTGGAAACGATCAACCATTTTCATGCGTTCTTTAACGCTGACCGCTCCATGTAAAAAGAGTGCTTTCTCGTTAAGGCAGTTATCGATCCAACCTTGCAGCCGTTTTCCCATTTCACGGTACTGTGTGAAGATCAAAACTTTGCGTGACACTTCAAAATTTTGACTCAATAAATCCAAAAGCATTGTGCCTTTACCGGAATCCGGAACATCTGTTTCTGTCTTCAGGTACTGAGACGGTGAATTGCAAATCTGTTTTAATGAGGTGATGAGCTTTAGTACAAGAGCCCGTCTGATCGCTTTGGCATCAATTTCCTCTTCCTTAGCTTTGGATTCCAGGGTTATTAGCCTTTGCATCATCTCTGTCAGTGTTTTTTGGTAAAGAGCGGCTTGCTCAACGGTCAATGTTGCAAACCGGTCATTAACCAACCGCTCCGGCAAGTCACTGATGATCGCTTTATCGGTCTTTAAGCGTCTGAGCATAAAAGGCGCTGTCAGAGATTTAAAAGCGTCTAAGGCCTGCGGATCCCGATCACTTTCAATCGGTTTGGCAAAGGTACGTTTGAAATCTTTTTGCGTTCCCAATAGACCGGGCTGCACAAGCGAAAAAATCGACCAGTACTCACTTAAGTGGTTTTCAACCGGTGTCCCACTCATAGCGATCACGCTTTGAGCGTTTAATAACGAAAGTGACTGTGCCAGCGTAGTCAAATGATTTTTGACAGCTTGCGCCTCATCAATAACTAAAAGTCTGAGGGGCAGTGTCCTCAAAATTTCAACATCCCGACGAATAACGCCGTAAGTCGTCAGAAGTACGTCATAGTCATCTTGGTCAGGAAGCTTACGTTTATCCCCATGGTAAATAACAGCCTTTAAATGGGGTGAAAATTTACTGATCTCTCGCTCCCAATTCGTCAAAAGTGTCGTGGGAACCACAATAAGCGCTTTTTTAGTCGAAAATTGCCCGGCTTCTTTGAGAGCGGTAAGAACAGCAATCACCTGAAGCGTTTTTCCAAGCCCCATATCGTCGGCAATCAGGGACCCTAAACCTAAATGAATGTTCTTCATAAGCCATTCATAGCCGCGCTTTTGGTAGGGACGAAGCTTGGCTCTTAAATGCTTCGGTAGATTTATGGTTGGAACTTGATGAATAGCGTTAATTTGCTCTTTAAGATTTTTATCCAGCGACACCGGCACGCCGTCGATTTCTCCGATCAGAGCCGCGCGCAACTTCTCAAGCGGAGAAATCTCCTCAGCTTTTTGAATTTTCTGTCGATATTTTTCAATCTCTTCAGGATCGACATAAATGTATTCGTCAGCCCACTCAACCACCTCTCCGACGTGAGCCACCAAGTCGGCAAATTCTTCTTCGGTCAGAACATGCTTGCCAATTGCCAAATGGTAATTGAAGTCTGTAAGCGCATCTTTGGAGAAAAAACTCTTACCTGTGCTTGCGCTTGAAACCGAAGCCGTGATCTTTGGCTTAAGAAGATTTTTGAGCGACTGCGGCATCGAGAGCGATATTCCCAGTAAAGTCAGGCTTGGCGCAATCTCAAAAAGAAACGCTTTTAGTGTTTCGGGATCTAACTTAACAGTATTATTTTTTGCTTCGAGCAATTCCCCCAACAAAGGGTAATGTCCTTTGAGGGTTGTTAGGACATTAAGGGCCGCAAATCGTTCCTGCTCGTACTCTTTGCCGCGCATGAGCGTTTTTAAATCAATAGCTTTCGATTTTCCTTCTTTAGCCTTAATGCGGTAGTGAAGATTGATCGTTTTGTCTCTTGATCGAGTCAGTACAAAAATCGGATGCCATGGGAAATTAAAACTCAGATTCAGCACTCTGAGGTATTGCGCGAGCGTGTGAGAAAGTGTGCTGTTGCAATCAAAATAAACATCGGTACTCGAAGGCGAAGCAAAAAACAGACCACCTGCACTGAGTTTAAAGTCTGAAGATAAAACTCGATGCCAAAGCGTGATCGCAAAGGTTAATCCCAAGTAAGCCTTTTGCTTATCGGATCGGCACTCTAAGTCTGCGAAATCGAAAAGCGAATCAAAGTACGGTACGAAAGTTTGCAAGAAATCAGCAAAAACCGATCCCACATAAGAGTAACGGACCGCTGGCATCCAATAAATTTGGGGCCAACAATCCTCTTTGTCACTTGAGACCACCACAACCGGAATAAGCGCGGCCGATTCATAAATGCGGTCAACCAGACGAAATAAAACTCTCAATGCATACAGGGGCTCAGAAAGTGTCTGACTGCATAAAGTTTCCGGCAACGACAAAAGCGTACTGATTAACCGCAAAACTTCATCGTTATCAATTCCCCTGCCTTTTTCATCGACCAACTGTATATCACGACCGTTGGATCGATCCAGAGCGATACGGTAGTGATGCCGTAAATACCTTTGCAAGTCTTTTTGAAGTTGAGCCTGGTAACGAGAAGAGAGTGAGTCTTCGTTATCGAACACTAAAAGTGCCCGTGACTTATTGGCATTGAAGCGAATAGCCTCCATGAGCTCTTGAGGGAAATTTTTTGAATTGCCTAAAGTGAAAACCGACGGCAAAAGGGGAAATATTTTCTCACCCGTATACTCAAGGGACTTCAAAGGAAAGTTGCGTAAATTAAAGGGCGAAGGCCTGCTTGTAAACTCCAAATCATCAACAAATGAAGCCACCTCTTGAAGCGTGACCGCTCGATCTTCAACCGCCTCGGACGCGTTCAGTCCGGCCTGCTTGAGTTTCTCCACGAGTTGAACGCCGTGAAGGGTGAAAATTAAAAATGGATCCGAGTCGATGGCTCGTGAGAGCCAATAAATAACCGCAGCGATGTGTTTGCAAAGCCTTGCCGAATCGGGACAGCTGCACGAACATTGAAGATCTAGACTAGTGGAAGGAAAAAGTTTTAGTCCTAAATCACTGCAAATACTCGCCAATTGGCTGGGAAGTTCATTATCGAGAAGCCTGGCAACAAGATCGCTTCGAGTTCGCAGACTGTCTATGAGTCTTTCCACTTTATCGGAGCTGAAGCGTTCAAGCTGGATACGAACCTCATAAGCCATAACGCTGCCCTGAACAACGGCTTCAATGGCAAAAGTTTCGGGATTAATATCAACTTGAAGGACGTTTCCCTTATTGCAATAGGTCTTGCCACGGGGCAAGCGATTGTCGTGGTCACAGGCTAAGAGCGCTTTTAACCACTCCTTTCCCCACCAAGTCAATCCATATTGTTCACGACGAGCCATCAATATGCCTCATCCGGGTTATCTAAAAATGAATAAACCCGAGCAAATTCCTGCGTTCGAATCATGGCCGGCAGGCTTTCAAGAACGACACGTCCATAACGCTTTTGCAGCAGACGATTATCGCCGAAAACAATGACACCGAAATCATTTTCACTGCGAATAAGACGACCAACACCCTGACGCAAAGTCGTAATCATTTCCGGTAACTGATAGCTCATGAAAGGATTTTTGCCCTGATCGGCAAACCAATCTTTCTTTGCTCGAGCCACCGGGGTATCAAACTGAGCGAAAGGCATCTTATCAATCACGACAAGCTGAAGCGCGTCACCCTTCATATCAACGCCTTCCCAAAAACTCATTGAACCCACCAACACCGCATTGGGCATGGACTTAAAGCGATCGAGCAATTCCGACTTCGGCGCTTCGCCCTGAACACATAAAGTGAAGTTTGCTCCCATCCTCAAGCGCAATTCATTGGCAATGGCTTCCATTGAACGGAAACTCGTGCAAAGGAAAAAAGCTCTGCCTTGCGTCTTCTGCAATAAAGGCCAGGTTGCTTCAACCAATTCATGAGCAAAATTGTCTTCAAAAACACCCGGTAAATTTTTAGGCAGATAAAAACGAGCCTGATAGGCAAAATTAAAGGGACTGTCCCACGTGTAGGTCTGGGTTTCTTTTGAAAGACCCAATTCGCCTAAGAAATAGGAAAAGTCAGCACTGCCGTCATCTTTTCGGGTTGAAATGGTGGCGCTTGTTAATATCCAAGCGTTATGCATTTTCTCGCGGGCTTTCGCAAAAGGCTGAGCAAGCGAAAGCGGCGTATTGGAGAAAAAGACATTTTGCTCTGTTAAACGAAGCCAAAGTACGGAGGGGATTCCACCGACCGTCTTAACCGCCGAAGGATTCGTGAGCGTGACTTGCCAGTCCTGCATCCGTTTTAAAAGATCGGCTGCTCTGTCTGAAAAAAGATCGCACTCCTCATTTGAGCCTTCAAGAGATTTAAAAGTCTTGGCAATGGTGAGAACGGACTCAATCAGTTTTTCAAAAGGCTCTTTAATACTCTGGGCGAAACCGTCGATGGAATTGATTTCAATTTCTGTATCAATTTCCACCCCCAGACCCCGGTGAATAATCTGGTGAAGATTAAGGGCAACTTTTTTTACATCAAGAAAGACATCATCCCATCGGACAACGCCTGCCGCATGGGCTTTTCCGATCAAGCGGCCTTCCTCAGAAAAATCCTGTAATTCCCAAAGCGAGAAGATGTCTGAAAAATAATCGATTCCAATATCGGGCAGCTTGTGAGCTTCATCGAGAATCACCAAGTCGGCGTCGGGTAATAACTCGGCCATGGTGTCATCTTTGAGACTGAGATCGGCCATGAAGAGATGATGATTGACAATGACAATATCGGCTTCATGAGCGCGAGCTCGGGCACGATTGACAAAACAATCGTCATAGTGCGGACACTTTGATTTACCCAAACAATTGTCTTTTGTACTCGTCACCCAGGGCCACAGCGGATCTTTTTCCGGTATCCCGGGAATATCGTTTTTATCACCGGTTGCGTCCCGCCTGGCAAAGTCAATGATTTTTTTCAAACGCTTATAACTGTCTGCTTCAGGCAAAAGACCTCGATCCACAAGCCTTTCTAAACGTTCTTTGCAGATATAGTTTCCCCGGCCTTTAAGCACAGCCACATCGGCATCGACGGCAAGCGCTGAACAAATTCGACCGACATCTTTTTCGAATAACTGATCCTGAAGTGTTTTACTGGCCGTGGAGACAATCGTTTTAGAGCGAGAAAGAATCGCGGGCACTAAATAAGCAAATGTTTTCCCTGTGCCGGTGCCGGCTTCCACGACAGCAACACCCTGCGTTTGAATGGCTTGCCCCACTGCTTGAGCAAATTGCAATTGGCTGTCACGGCGCTTGAATCCCTCAATTTGGCGACACAATGGACCGTTGGCATCAAACGCTTCGACAATGGCTTTTTCTAAGCGGGAATCCATGAACTAAAAGAGGCCCTCTTTTTGACTGTTTTCTTTCTGAAGCTTCTGAGCTTGTTCGCGTTTTTGACGTTCAGCTTCATAAGCGGCCTTTCGTGCTTGACGCTTGGCCTTTCGTTCAGCCGCTTCCTTTTGCAACTGCGCTACGCGTTCATCCTGTGCTTTAAGTTTTGCCTCATAAGCTGCCACATTGGCCTGCTCTTGTTGCTGACGAGCCGATTGCTTGGCAATTTTTTCATCGTTACTTTTAACGCTTCCCCGTTGTGCCGGCATGGAAGGTTGTTGAGCGGCCTGCGCACGGCGCTCTTTAGACTTAAAAATCCGAATCTGGTGATCGGCCTTGCGAATCAATTGATTGGCAATGCGTGTACGTTTATAAAGGACACTTTCAGCCCGTTCTATGCAATCGTTGACAAAGACCTTTTTCTGACAAAGATAGGTATGTCCCTCGCGAAGTCTTTGAATGCGCTTGAGTTCCGCTTCACCGATCGCCTTTGCCTTTTCTGCTTCCTCTAGGGTTTTAAATTCCGGATCAACATAATCCGGATCCAGAGGACTAGGTGCTACAACACCGGCTTCCCAACCGAGCTCTTCGGGGGTTACGAATTCCGCATCCTCATTGGCGGCTGCGAAAACAGAAGTCGCCAAGGCCATCATGACTAACCCGACTGTAATTTTTTTACGCATAAAAATACCTATCTACCGTTATCGCAGAAATTTTAATCAAGACTAATTGGATTTTCTTTAATTTGAACAGATGCTCACCAAAAACACTTTTTGAAAATCATGAAATAGATTTGTTTAATTTGACATTCATCAAATTTAAAGATTGTTGATTTTGTTGTTAATAATGTCGACAAAAATAATGTGATATTTACTAACTACTTGATTTATAGATCTATTCAAGAAATGGGTTAATCTATCCCAAATTTTCGCCATGAATTTCAATTTTAAAACCACTAATTTCTTCTATTTATATCTAATAATTTTTACTTAGAAGGATAATTTATTGATTTATCGCATCTTTTTCTATATCGCATTGGATTTTAATTTTGTCGACCTTTGTTTTCAGACTCTATTTTTGTCTGTGTTTAAGGATTAAACCGTCTTTGCGTAAACTGCGAAAAATCGATTCAACAATTTAAGGGAAAAAAATGAAAAAGATTCTTGCGGCCATTGCCATGACAGCTTTAGCGGCCACCAGTGTTAACGCTGCCACCATTTTGGTGGGAACCGATGCGGGCTACGCACCCTATGAATACAAAGACCCACAGACTAACGAAATTGTGGGTTTTGATATTGATTTGATCAAAGCCATCGCCAAAGCAACCGGCAATGAAGCCAAGATTCAAAATATGCAATTTGCAGGCATTATCCCCGCCTTGCAAAGCAACATGATTGATGTGGCGGCAGCCGGCATGACAATAACCCCTGAACGTCAAAAACAAGTCACCTTCTCAGACCCTTACTATGATGTCGGCGGTCTGATTATGGCGGTTCATGCCAAAAATGTTGATAAATATAAGCACATGAATGACCTGGAAGGTAAACGCGTATGTGCTCAAATCGGTTCCACCGGCGCCTTGCTCGCAAAGGAAATCAAAGATGCAAAGCTCGTTGCCTTTGACCAAACAGGCGAAGCCTTTATGGAATTGAAAATGGGCGGCTGTGAAGCCGTCTTAGTCGATAAGATCGTCACGGAATTTTATCTCGCTCATAAAGCTGAAAAAGATATCGTTTTGGTCCCCCACCTCTATACCCATAAGCAAAATGGTTTTGCCATGGCTAAGGGCAATGAAAAGATGCATAAAATCATCAATACGGGGTTAAAGACCATCAAAGAAAATGGTGAATACGACAAAATTTACGAAAAATGGTTCGGCAAAAAGCCTGAAAAGAAATAAATAATCTAAGCCTCAATAATTAGATAGGCCGATCAAATTTTTAACGATCGGCCCTCATTTTTTTATAATAGTCCCGTTTGTATTGCCTATCAGGAAGAAAAAATGACGCGTCCTATCCGTATTGCAGTGACGGGCCCCTGCGGCTCCATCGGTTACTCCATTTTGTTTCGTATTGCATCCGGTGACCTCTTCGGTCATCAACAACCCGTTGAATTAAGACTTCTCGCTCGCAATACGCCTGAAAGTCAGGCTCGTCTGAAGGGCACGATGATGGAACTGTCCGACTGTGCCTTTCCGCTTTTAGCTGAAATGAGCGCTCATACGGACGAAAAGGAACTTTTCGACGGTGCTCAATGCGTCTTCTTAATCGGCGCGCAGCCTCGTAAAGACGGTATGGACCGCTCCGATCTTCTTCGAGCCAATGGGGAAATTTTCAAACGCCAGGGCCAAGCCTTAAACGAACGAGCCTCTCGTGATGTGCGCGTTTTGGTCGTCGGCAACCCCTGTAATACAAATGCTTATATTGCCATGCGTAATGCACCGGATCTTAAGCGCGAATGCTTCTCAGCCATGATGCGTTTGGACCAAAACCGCGCAATGGCCCGCGTTGCCGAAAAGCTTCAGGCTCCTGTTTCCGGTGTTGAGCAAGTTTTTGTTTGGGGCAACCACAGCAACACGATGTATCCAGACATCCGTTTCTTACGTTATAAAGGACACCGCTTGGCCGATCAATTCGATGCGCAATGGCAAGAAGAATTTATTAAAAACGTAGCAACCCGTGGCGGACAAATTATCAAAGCTCGCGGTGCATCCTCTGCTGCGTCTGCCGCAAGCGCCGCTTTAGATCATATGCGTGACTGGATTTTGGGCAGCCAAGGCAAGTGTTGCACAATGGCAGTTCCCTCTGACGGCAGCTACGGCATTCCGGAAGGTCTGGTCTTTGGCTTCCCCTGCCTGTGTCCCGGCGAAGGTCGTTATCAGATCATCAGCAATATGCCGATCACTCAAGAAGTTCGTCATCGCTTGGATGTAACCCGTGATGAACTTTTGGCTGAGGCTAATGCTGTGGCCGATTTACTTCCTTAAATGTCACCGCAAAAAATTGATCTGATCAATTATTTGAAGGGCGCTCGTTTTATCGAGCGCCCTTTAAGTGTTCCGAGCTGCGTTTTAGACACCAATGTCGTCCTAGACATATTGCTCTTTGCTGATAAAAATACGGAGTCAATTCAAAAATCACTCGCTTCAGGCCAACTTCTTGCACTCGGTCATTACGATACCCTTTATGAGTTTGCCGATGTCATTTCCCGATCTCAATTTAAGCTAACTGAAAGTCAAATTAAAGAAAAACTTCATGCATGGATCAAGCTGCATTGGCTTATTAAAGAGCCCTTGCCAACTGAAGGTTATTGCAAAGATCACGATGATGATAAGTTTTTCAATTTGGCTCGTTTATGCTCAGCTCGGTACTTGATTTCTAAAGACAAAAAAGTGCTAAAAGCCAAAGGCAAAGCAAAACGATTCGGCTGCATCGTCATCAAGCCTGAAAATTTAAATCTCTAGGTCTTTTCTCTATTGCGAGCCTCTCCTCTTCGTGCCAAACTGTCTATGAAGCTTAAACGTTGGGAGTTGGCCATGGAGTTTTTATATCGCGACAAGTTGCCTAATCCTGCGGTAATCAACGAACGAATCCGCCAGTTCAATCACATCATCCACGGCGTGAGCCAATGGCGCGAACCTCCCTTGGATACCCAGTGGCCGATCTTGGTCAAAGACAATATCGATGTTTCCGGCCTTCGAGCAACAGCGGGCAGCTACGCATTAAAGGAACTTAAAGCCGAAGACGCCTTTTGTATTAAAAAGCTTCGTGAGCACGGTGGGCTTCCGTTCGGCAAAACTTCAATGTCAGAGTTGGCCGGTTTCCTAAGTACAAAGATGCCACCTGGCTATTCAGAGTTAGGCGGCCAAGGGATCAATCCCATTGATTCGTCTCTTACACCGGGCGGCTCAAGTTCGGGTTCGTGCATATCGGTTGCTGCCGGTTTTTGCCACGCAGCCATTGGTACAGAAACTCACGGCAGTATTGTGATGCCGGCTATTGCGTGTGGAGTTGTCGGAATCAAACCCAGCGTCGGCTTGGTTTCCCGTGATGGTGTCATTCCTATCTCGCACTCCTTGGACACACCAGGAGCCATCGCTCAAAGCGTTTCTCAAGCCGCTAAACTCCTTGAGGCTATTTGTGGCACGGATCCCAATGATGTAGCGACTGAAGATTGCCCAGAAAAAATAGACTTTCAAACTGATCTCGGTGAAGATAAGAGCATTATTCGTGTAGCCCTTTTAGTGCCCGCACACAGAGCTTTTGATGCGGAAGAAAAAAGTATTCTCACTCAATTGGTTCAAGCCGCTAAAAAACAAAACATTGTTATCACCGAAATTCAAACGAAAGACGTTGAAACGTATTACAAGATTATTTCATCGACAGAAATTCAAGGCGATTTTGATCGTTATCTGCAAAAATACGGCAATGGCAAAACGCCTGGTACGTTCAAAGATCTCGTCAAGATGTATGAAATGCGTGCTCAACACCACCCCTATGGCATGGATCGCCTAACGGATGCGCTTAAGTTTTCGAGCGATTTGAATAATCCGACTTATCGAAACGCTTTGCAGCGCGGTATCGGTAATACAACACGAGCTATTGATGAAACCCTCAAGGAAACGAATGCTCAAGCCATCATTGCTGTCGGCTTTGTCCCTTGGTGGGCCGTGGCCAGGGCGCCCTATGTTGCCTTGCCGCTTGCACAGCGGCACAATCACGCGATGATCGGCATCACTGTAGGCTGCAGAAGGCTTGAAGACAGAAAGGCGCTTGATATTGCAGCTCGCCTTGAAAAAGTAATTAAGGAACTTTGATAATTGAAACGCCGCATTAAGCGGCGTTTCGTCTGTGAGCTATAGCTTTGCTAAAGCACCTAAAAATTGAACGGCTACGCAAGCCACCATCACAACGACGGCCAGAGCGATTCCGATTTGCATTATGCGTTTGAACATTTAGTCCTCGCTTTCGTTTGAAGGCAATACTGTATCGATTTTTTTATCGCCGGGCAACTCTTCCACATCACGCAATTTGCGCCCCATCACATTCGTTCTGGTTCTCACGCCTGCAATGGCGCTCTTAACACCATCGACTCGCTTTTCCATCGTATCGAGGGCATCGGCAAACTTCATAAATTCGGTTTTAACTTGTCCTAAAACCGTCCAGACTTCGGCGCTTCGCTTTTGAATCGCCAACGTTCTAAATCCCATCTGAAGGCTGTTGAGCAAAGCACTCAAAACCGTAGGACCGGCAACTGTTACGCGATAATTATTCTGCAAATCTTCAATCATGCCCGGGCGTCTCAGACATTCTGCATAAAGTGATTCACTGGGTAAAAACATCAGAGCAAATTCCGTTGTAAAGGGAACTTCAACGTATTTATCGTGGATTTTTTTAGCTTCTGACTTAATTCTTGCCTCAAAAGCTTTAGCATGCTTTTCAGCAGCCTCCGCATCACCAATTTCACGTGCATCTTCGATTTTCTGATAGTCCTCAATCGGAAATTTGGAGTCAATTGGCAGCCATACAAATTCCCCGTCATTGGAACCCGGCATCTTTATTGCAAACTCCACCCGCTCATTGCTGTTGGGGCGCGTGGCGACGTTCTCTTCATAATGATTCGGAATGACATTGGCAAGAATTGCCCCCAACTGGACTTCTCCGAAGGTACCGCGAGTCTTGACATTCGTAAGCACTCTTTTGAGTTCGCCTACCTGTCCGGCTATGGAACGCATTTCTCCTAAACCGGTCTCCACGTCTTTCAGATGAGCCGCCACTTGTTTAAAACTCTCCGATAATCTTGCTTCCAAGGTCGTCTGCAGTTTGGTTTCAACGGTTTGACGCATCATCTCCAATTTAGAATCATTGTTTTGCTGCAAAGTCTGAAGCTGTCGATTTAATGTATCCCGAATAGCCGATAGTTCCTGATTAATTCCGGAGGACAACTGACTAACCTGTGTTTTTAATGCCTCCCTGGCTTGCAACTGAACTGTTGCGTTACCCTGATTAATCTTTTGAATAAGATCAGTAAAGCCGACCATATTCTGGTTTTGAGTTTGCGTAAGCCGACTTAGCGAGTCGTTGACTTCCATACGAAGCTGAGCGTTTGATTTCTGAATCGAGTCATTGACAGATTGAAGTATCCTTATCTGATCGTCTTCGCTATTTTCTTCAATTCTCTTAGCAATCACTTCTAAAATTTCTTTGTCCTGCTTTTTACCCGAAGTGACTATCCATAGAAGCACCAAGAGCAAAAAACTCAATAGAGCGAAAACACATCCCCAAAAACCGAGGGGAGATTGTGACATTGACTGAATAATGGCTTGCATGTTAAAAAGGCTCACTGTTAACAATGAGCCCTAGTATAACGATCTTAACTTCAGGATTTGAAGTTATCGATCAGATGTTCCGAATGTTTCAACAATCATCTGAACCTGTTGGTCAAAATAAGGATTAAAAGTCAGGCGAGCATAAGGATGAGCATCGCGGTTTTCAGTCCATGAACCATACCAAACATATTTACCTTCGTGACAGTATTGAAGCAACTTTTCGTCCTGTCCCCGCAGGCAGAAGCGCTCCTTGCCGTTAATCCCGTAGTACGGGTTCTTTGGAGAATAAACCAGTCCCAGATGAGAAAAACTTCTAATCTTATATTTAGGTAAAAAGTCTGTTAATACCGTTAAGCGCCTGTCGCTCGCAATCGTTCCATCGGGCAAATTATCACCGTACCAAACAAACTGAGAGCGAGAGTTCGTGAACTGTTTTTGCATCAACGGCAACAGTTCCTGCGTATTAACGATGCTATCGTTTTGGGCCATGAAAACCAACACCGGCTTATCGTAGGGATAGCCTGAAACACGCCCCATGGCCGAGTCCATAGACGCTTTAAAAGTATTTAAAGCCTGCATCGGGACTGTACGATAACGAAATGGAGTCACGCCGCCAGCGGCTTCTTCGGGAGTCTTCAACCAATCAATAAAGAGACTGACGAAAGGAACGAAATTAACCAAATTCGTTCTGACGCTTAAAGCCGGAGAAATCAGTACCAAGCCATCAACATTGGGGTTTTCGTAAGCCTCATGAATGGCTAAATTTGCACCGGTTGAAAAGCCTGCGAGGTACACTTCCTTGACATCACGGCTCATGATGCGGGTTTGCTCATCAATTAGGCGGTTCCAGTCATCAAAAGTTACCTCAAGCATGTCTTCTGGCTTCGTGCCATGTCCCGGTAAGACAAGAGCTCTCACCAAAAAACCTTTGTCAGCTAGGTAATGGGCAATATCGACAAAGTTGTAAGGAGAGTCCGTAAACCCATGAATCATCAACACACCTTTATCGTTGGGCTTAGCGGGTCTAATTTCAAACGGCAATTGATGGGAAAGTTCGACTTCATGTTGATCGGTCACATAACGCCTATGCGCACTCATCCATTGAGTCGTTTCCTGCACATACTGATGAAAGGACTGTTGCCCTAGGGGCATTACATCGCGATCCGCACGAGGCTCAAAGGAGACACAACCAGAAATAGATGAAGCAACCACAACACTGGCTGTCAGCATCAACAATCGAGTTTTAACTTTTTTATGGGTACTCATTTGAATAACCTCGTCTGCTCTCAACAAGCTGATGGTACAGAAAAAGCTACAGAATTGCTCTACTGAACTTTTTTATGTTCTATCATTTTTTTATAAACAAGAGCAAAAGCGAGACCTAAAACACAAAAGGCGATGCCGACCTGACAACAAGCGGCAAAGTTCATGCCATTAGCAAGCATTTGCTGCATGATAATGGGTCCCATGAGACCGGCGACGGAAAAACCGCTAAACATAATCCCGTAATTAACTCCGGCGTGCTTGGCACCGAAACGATCAGCAGTAAAACCCGGATAGATAGACATGAAAGTTCCGAATGAAATGCCAATCAATATGCAACCACAGTAAAAGAAAACGTAGTCTCCCTGTCCTGAGTACATTAAAACGGACAAGCCCATTGCAGAAAAAATAAGTCCCGTTATAAGGACGCCGATTCTTCCTACTTTATCGGACAAAGTTCCGGCTACCAAACGGCCGGCCATATTGAAAAATGCAATGGTTGACACTGCTGCCGCAGCGCCCACCGCATCCATGCCGATTTCGTTTTGTGCAATACTGGCTGCCTGCGACAAAATCATCATCGCACTGACAGCCCCACACATCAGTAGTGCAATCATTGGCCAGAAAATAGGACTAGCCAACATCTGGCGCCACGTCAACCCGGTGGCAGCGGCACAAGTTTTCTTATCACCATGTTTATTGAGCGGATTGAAATCCTCGGGGCAACGTTCACAAAAGTAACCGCAGAACATAATCACCAAAGCAAAAACCGTCCCCAGAATCACAAACGTATTCATAATGCCGTAGTGTTGGGTCAAAACTTGCGCAACCGGCGGAACAATCACGGAGCTAAAACCATAAACAGCCGTGACCAACCCACCTGCAAATCCTCGCTTATCCGGGAAATATTTGATAGCTGTACTGATTCCCGCCCCATAAGCCAATCCCAATCCGAGACCAAAGAACACGCCGTATCCGATAACGATCTGTGCGATAGACGTTGCCCAACCGCAAAAACACAAACCTAAACCGATCAGAAGCCCTCCGGTGATGATCACCAACCGAGGGCCGTAACGGTCATTAAAAGCCCCGCCCAGAATCATAGGAATAGGACCGACACTGTTGGCTACGCCAAAAGCTATCGCCAAATCGGCAGCAGAAATCAAATGACCGGAGATAATAGTGAGCTCTTCAGCAGCCGCTGCGGAAAGAACACTCCATGCGTAAATTGAACCCGCACACAAGTTGATGCAACAAATCAAAACCAAAATAATCCAACGCTTAGTGGAGACAGTGATCTTTGCCATTTATTTAGCCTTTAAGGTATTTAATGTGATTTTTTCAACAATTGGCTAAATTAATTGATTAATTTAATTTTCTTCTAATAAGAAACTTTCAATTAACAGCCAGTTTTTGGGATTATCAGAATTAACAATGAGGAAATAAAGGCAAAGAAAACAACACTTATTTGACTTTTTATCAACTAGATAAAAATACTAAGGAGTATTACCGAGAAAAAATTAAAAAAGATAAATAAAAAAACCAAACGCAAAACGTTTGGTTCTGTGAAATGGCGGAAGGGGTGGGATTCGAACCCACGAACGCTTGCGCGTCGGCAGTTTTCAAGACTGCTGCATTCAACCACTCTGCCACCCTTCCAAGAGGTGAGAGCGCTATTGTATAGAAAATTGCGTTTTGAAACAAGAGAAATAGTTTCAAGGCACCCTTAGATGATGAAAATCATTAATATTGTCCTGTCATCTAAATGGAGAGAAAAATGGTCAACGAAATCACTCATGATCAAGTTCAAGAAATTATCAAATCTCACGATTTGTGCATTGTGAATTTCGGTGCGCCCTGGTGCATTGATTGCCGACGGGCAGCACCTTTTTATAAAAAATTCTCAGAAGAATTCACGGATGTCTATTTCACTCATGTTGACGTTGGTGACCGTGATGGAGAATTACGGGAACAACTTCGCGGTCAATATGGTGTCGGCCATATTCCGACAATGATTTTCTACAAAAACGCAACCGAAGTTGACCGCATTGTCGAAGTGCAGACACCGAGTGAATTGAAAAAATTTATTGAACGTTGCAAGGCTTAAAAATTTTTTAGTGTCGGGGCTTGAAATTTACAGAAGTCACAGTATAATTTCGTGCTTACGACACATCACCACGGAAGGGTGGCAGAGTGGTTGAATGTACCGCCCTGGAAAGGCGGCGTACGGTTATCCGTACCGAGGGTTCGAATCCCTCCCCTTCCGCCAGTTGTACAGATCCCAGACTTCGATAGTTTGGGATTTTTGTTATCAGCCAGTTACTTTTTCTCTTTTTCGCTTGAATCCCCTCATAGCAAAGTATATGATGGCCTCGCCCCCGGCATTTGCACAAAAGAGCTGAAAAAAACCGAGGTAAAAAATGATCAGCCCTAAATCCATAACCGGCGCTACCCTCATCGGCCTTATCGCTCCCTTCATGTGGGGAGCAAGCGTATCGCTCGTAAGAACCATTGCAGAAAATTTCGGCATTGCCCAAGGGCAGTGCCTGTTATATATTGTGGCCGCTACAGCCCTATTCTTTCTTGTCGGTTTCCCAAAATTTGACCGTATTCCTTGGCAATACAAAACGATTGGCTTGGCAACCGCAAACCTATCAAGCATCTCTTTTTGCTTATCGCTTTACTTTTCCAACGGCGGCACCCAAACGATGGAAGTCGGCATGGTCAATTACCTCTGGCCAACGCTCACCATTGTGTTCGCCATTCTTTTTAACGGACAGAAAGCCCGTTGGTGGATTGCTCCGGGAGCGCTTTTGAGCTTTTGCGGCATTTATTGGATTTTGGGTAACGGTCATATCGCTATTGACGGGTTCATTGAACACATCAAAATCAATCCTATCAGCTATTTCCTCGCCCTAATGGCTGCTGTAACCTGGGCAGGCTTTTCCTCCATGACTCGTGCCTGGTCTAAGGGAGAAAACATGAGTACGGTGATTTTCATTTTTGACATTATTATCTTTGGCCTATTCTGGACAATGGGGGTTGGCGGCAGTCCGGCCATCACCGGTTTCGGTATTTTGAGTGTCATTTTGGGAGGATTGGCGATGGGAGTCGCTTACGCCTCTTGGACTCATGGGATGAGTTACGGCAATATCACTGTGTTAGCCATCGCATCATATTTCACACCGGTTTTATCCTGTCTTTTCGCTTCTGTCTGGATTGGCGCCGAATTGACAACTGCCTTCTGGCAAGGTGTAGCATTGGTCGTAACCGGTTCACTTATTTGCTGGCGCGCCACCCGTGCTCCATCGCCTAAACGCTGATGCCCCATAATCACGATAGAAAAGAATCCGAAACAAACGAGCCGATGTCTTTTGCAGAAGGCATCGGCCGAATGCTGGCTATGATTATGCTTTTACTCAGAGCATTGGCTATCGGTGTTATTTGTTATTTCCTCTACCGATTTATTGAACCTTTGCTTCACTGACTAATGGAAAAAACGCAACCTCAAAGCATTTAAAACAACAGAAGTTGAAGAAAGTGCCATTGCCGTGCCACCGATCATCGGTGAGAGCATCGGGCCTCCCCATAATGCGTGAAGCACTCCCATCGCCACCGGGATTCCGAGAATGTTGTAGCCAAAGGCCCAGCCCAGGTTCTGATAAATATTTCTCAAAGCAGCCTTTGATAAGCGTAAAGCCGTTAACACCGATTGCAGTCCATGACGCATCAAAATAACATCTCCCGCCTGGGCACTCACATCTACGCCATCGGCCACCGCAAAACCGACGTCGGCTTGAGCAAGCGCAGGAGCGTCATTTAAACCGTCCCCGACCATCGCCACTTTTAATCCCTTATCCTGTAACTCGCGGATAATCCTCGCTTTATCTTGAGGAAGAGCCTCACCATACACCTCATCGATTCCCAATTCATCGGCAATTTTGCGGGCAGTCCTTTTATTGTCACCGCTAATCATCAATGTCCGAACACCTAACTGTCTCAAAGCCTTAAGAACTTTATTCGATTCAGGTCTCACTGTATCGGCTACACCGATTACAGCGGCTAGTTTTCCATCAACGGACAAAAGCAGAGGTGTTCTTGCCAGTGAACTCATTCTCGTCAATGCCTCCTTTGCCACTGTAATGTCTACAGATTGCTGAAGCATTAAAGCGGCATTACCCAAAGCGACATTTTTCCCATTGATGTTTCCTGTCAAGCCTAAACCCGGCAATACAACAGGCTGAATCGCTAAGATATCTGAATGATTGGCTGCCAGGATGGCCTTGGCAATTGGATGCTCAGACCTCGCTTCCAAACTGGCCGCCAACGTCAAAATTTGTCCTTTCTCGTACCCGCCAAACGTAATCGTATCCACGACCTTCGGTTGACCTAATGTGAGCGTTCCAGTTTTATCAAAAGCAATGACATCAACTTTCCCTGCTAACTCTAAAGCGACAGCGTTTTTGATCAGCACTCCCAACTGAGCGCCCCTGGCAGTGGCAACCATAATGGATGTCGGAGTTGCCAGACCCATGGCACACGGACAGGCAATCACCAGTACCGATATCATGGCTTTGACCGCAAGCGAGATCGGTTCACCAGAAAAAATCGCCCAAGCACAAAAAGTCAACACCGACAAAACCATGACAGTTGGGACAAAATAAAAACTTACCCGATCCGCCAAAGCGGCTACCGGCGCTTTTGAACTTTGGGCGCTTCTAACCAAACGAATAATTTGGGCTAATGTTGTATCGTTACCCAAATGGGAAATCTCGATAACGAGCGGATGCGTTCCATTGAGACTGCCCGCAATGACTTCAGAGTTCACTGTTACAGCAACAGGGATAGATTCTCCAGTGAGAAGCGATTGATCAACCTCGCTCGTTCCTTCTATGACAACACCGTCAACCGGAATTCTTTCTCCAGGCTGAACCAATACTTGATCTCCAATCGCAAGTTCAGCGACTTTTACAACTCTTGAGGCTCCATTTTCGTACTTTCTGGCTGTCTGAGGGACAAGCTTCATCAAAGAACCGATTGCGTCGCCCGCTTTTCGCTTCGATTTAGCCTCCATGTATTGACCGATTGAAATCATGGCAATGAGCACACCGCACGATTCGAAATAAAGGTTCATCACATAGGGCGCATCTCCTGCCAGGATCTTGATGAAAGAAAACAATGAGTAAACAAAAGCTGCACCGGTGCCAACCGCGACCAGGCTATCCATATTAGGAGCTCCTTGGACGAGGTTGCCGAAACCATCCTTGTAGAAATGCTTACCCAAATACATAATGGGCAGAACCAATAAGAGCTGGATAAGGGCAAAAGCGACTGGGGCGACTTCTGGCGTCAAAAAGGCCGGTAAAGGCAAACCGATCATGTGACCCATCGAAACATATAAAAGCAAAAATGCCAAGGCAATCATCGGGGGAAGTGATTTGAACTGATTGTGCAGACTCTGGGTCGACAGCTCATTTTCTTTTTGCCATTCTTCAACCAAGTCCTCTCCTTCTGTGACTTTGGCTCCAAAATTGATTTTTTCAATTCTGGCAATAACGGCCTTTACCCCTTTAGTTTTATCGATACCATCCTTTAAAACGACTTGCGCGCGATTAGTTGGCAAACTGACACTCACAGAATCAACTTCTGCCATTTTTGAGACCACCCGTTCGATCCTTGACGAGCATGCTGCACAATGCATACCTGTTATCGCCAATTCAAATTTGATCTTAGACATAATTTCTCCAAATCAGATGGTCACACTCTATACCCTATAGCTACTATAGGGTGCAAGATAGCAATAGGCCCTATAATGAGAATATCTCTCATTATGGTAACACGTCTAAAGGAGTTAAATGATGAACAAGTTGAAGGTTGATGGGATGCATTGTCAAAACTGTGTAAAAGCCGTTACAGAAGCGGTCAGCGCATTGCCCGGCGCCAAAGGCGTTCAAGTGAGTCTTGAAAAAGGCGAAGTCACTTGGGAAGAAATGGGCGTAAGTATTGATCAGGTTAAAGAAGCCATCGAAGATATTGGTTTTGATGCGTCAGTGCCGACGTGCTGCTGCGCGCAGAAGTAATAGAGCTTTACCGTATCAAAATTAAACCCGCTGTTTGCACAAAACAACAGCGGGTTTTCTCATCGAGCTAAAAGCCAGTGATTAGTAGTTTTCAGCCTTACGTTGGAAGTAGGCCTTAGCGTGAGCGCAGACCGGGCAAACTTCAGGAGCTTGCTTGCCAATCACAATGTGACCGCAGTTAGAGCATTGCCACATCGTATCGCCTTCAGAAGAGAAGACCATGCCACCCTTCACACGTTCAAGAAGCTTCAGATAGCGAGCTTCGTGTTCTTTTTCAATGGCAGCGACACCTTCAAACAAGAAAGCGATTTCTTCGAAACCTTCCTCACGAGCTTCACGGGCCATACGGTCATACATATCGGTCCATTCGAAGTTTTCACCGTTAGCGGCATCTTGAAGGTTTACTTCAGTTGTGGGGACTGCGCCACCATGCAAGAGCTTAAACCAAAGCTTGGCGTGTTCTTGTTCGTTCTTAGCGGTTTCTTCAAAAATCTGAGCGATTTGAACATAACCGTCTTTCTTGGCTTGGCTTGCATAGTATGTGTACTTATTGCGGGCTTGGGATTCACCGGCAAAAGCTTCCATCAAATTCTTTTCGGTCTTGGTGCCTTTTAAATCCATTTCTTTCTCCTTAATAAAAAGAGGACTTTTTTGTTCCTGAATCAATAGTAAAGGGTTTAGAATTTTTTTTCTCGACAATAAGTCAACATTCTATGAATGCCATAGAAGCTCAACGCTTTAAAAGCTAGCACATAAAATTTAAATTTAAAATCCTATTTTATCTAACATATTGTTTCCATTGATTTAATGTTAAATTCCCTGTTATTTTTTATCTCGAACAGAAATAATATGAGGGGCTCTAATAACTCTCATACCAAATAACTGATTAGTACAACTGTATCAACAAAATACCGGTTGGCCTGCAACCGGTATTTTGCTTTTAAAGAATTTTATAGCTTAAATGGACGGCACCGTTTTCAAAGGCTTTTATACTTTTGAGTTTTAATTGAGTCGGCAACTTCTGCATCGGCAATCCGTCAAAAACTGCTGCCATTGATCCCCGGGCGTCAATCCCGGGACCAATTAAAAGACTAACTTCATCCAAAAGTCCGGCGTCTAAAAAGCCGGCATTAATATGACCGCCACCTACGATCGCCATACGTTTAACATCAAATTCTTCGGCCAGAATTTCACAGGCGCGAACCAAATTAATGCGATCTCTGCCCGTTGCTATCCAAGAAATATTTTCTGAGTCCAAGTAGTCAAGATAGGCTATTCTGGCTTTCTCACTTGTGATCACAATAAGAGGTAAATTCAACTCTTTAGGTTGACTCCAAAGAACGTTCCCCTTGTATCTACAACGATGCTATAAGCGTCAGCTGCTATTTTCTTAGAAAAACCTTCTTTGGCAAAAGGTGTTGAATCTGCTGACTGAAACTCTCCGTCCTGAGCCAATTCCAATTGAGCTGTTACTTTGCCACTGAGCGTTGTCGGAGTATCAAGAGCTTTTAAAGTTTCGTAATATTCTTAACCCCCTCAATTTTTTCAGTCATTTGGCAGTCAATTCGACCGTCAACGGAAGTCATCATATGACATACGATGAATGGTTTTTTCATTTCTTTCTCCTGCATTTCAACTGTTTCTAACAGTAGTCTGAGTAAGTAACAATTTGTCTTGTCCTGAAAAAAGTTGACACTTTTTGATTAGTAAAGGAGTGTCAGATGACATATTTCAGAGACTCGACGGCGAGAGTATTGTGCAAAAATTGTTGGTCTTCAAAATCGATTTTCTCAGCATGACCGT
>NZ_JAMBLT010000004.1 GCF_023336895.1 Parasutterella secunda | reverse complement strand
GGTCGCGAGAAACTGTTCATTAATCGTCGGTTATTAGATTTATTGATAAGCGAAACACATTCTTTCCAAAAATTTTAAGTTCTCTGGAGAAAAGCAGGCAACACGATGCAGAGCCTCCTGAATTCCGCCTTACCTACTCCCCACGAGTTGGTTTCTGAGCAGTTCAGGAAACGCAGGATATGCCTTATGAAATTTTAGGTTTTCACCTTTCTTTTCCAAGCCAAACCGAAATCAACTCAAATGCACGTAATATCGCAGATGGGATCATATTTTCTATTGGTTGCGAATACGTATTTTGAGCAATGATGTCTCCCAAAAAACCTGAGTATTCCGCCTTTTTCTTTTCCAAACGTCGTTTTATATCTCTGGGAGCCATCGCCATAAGACGCTCATATTGCAACTTTTTCGACTTAACAGATACATTAGGAGAAGCGTTACAAGCCCAAAGCGCATCATAGAGCTCTCTTTTCAGCCCAGTCTTGTACACTAGCTCCCCTTCCATAGCCAATCCGGGTGATAGGAAAAAAACGCCACTTTGGTTATCTTCTGCCTTGCAATGTAAGCGTCGTTCTGTTTCGCTAAGCTGCTTTAACACGACGTGTCTCGCATCCCCATCATTGTCACTGATCACACAAAATGGCTTTTTGAGACTCAAAGCCAACATCAAAAATGGTGCATAACTCTTACCGTCCACACCCATAATGCTGATACCGAACGCACTTGGGTCATCTCCGAAATAAGCTTGGAACATTCCGCGGATTAGTTGCTCTTCAGTGACTCCCTCCACAAAAATAAGCCCCCTAGCAAATAGCGTTTCTCCGCGAAAACGCAATATCAACCGTTTAATTGCCCGGGCTTCTAACGGATCAATATTTTGAGGCAACCATCTGACCTGAATATTTTCACCATCCCTCTGCATGCTTCTAAATTCATAAGGCTCGCAGACGGAAGCCACATAGGGAGAATGCGTTGAAACAATGAATTGATGAGAGAGCGCTTTCAGCTGCGTCATCAATGCTCGCTGCGCATTGGGGTGTAAATGAATTTCAGGCTCTTCTGCAGCAATCAACATAAATAAGGGGCGCTCCTGAAGGGCCGCTTGTTTGGCCAACAAATCCACCAACGTAACGATTGATAAAATGGCAACACTTTTTTGACTACCCTTACCTTGCAGGGCCGAAAAAGGAATGATTTTCTCGGAATCACTTTTCACGAGCGAAAAGAACTCTTCAATATTGTCAGCCGTAAGACTCACTTCTTCTGGTAACTGCGTCCCCGGCCCTTCCAGTGTCTGACACAAAGAATCCAACATTGACCTTAAATCTTCAATCGGCTTATTGGCATAATCGGGATATTTTTTTAAAGCACTCCCCAAACCGCTTACCATACGACTGACAAAGGAGTTCTCATTTTTGAGATCCTCTCGGAGATTTTCTTCAGCATCAATACTGACAAACTGTAAAGAATGGGGAACCTCTTGAAGTTCCTCGCCTAACTTTTCCCGATCCCAATGATTGATAATGAAACGCTGCTTGGTAATTGTCCCGTCAGGCCATCTTTGAAATTTAGTTCTAAAAGCAAAATACTCACGTCTGTAATGATCTCTTCGGATTAATCCATCAAATTCCTTTTGCCAACCGATTTGAAAGGCTGAAAAGCGTTTGGAATCTTTATTTAACGGCACAAAACGAACATCAACCCAGAGCTCATCGCCAAACTCTGCTTTCTCGTTGAGGTGAAAATCTTCCTTTTGAACGGCGATTTCATCACTGAGGGCCAACTCCAAAGCTTTCAAAACCGTGCTTTTGCCACAATTGTTAGCGCCCAGTAAAACAGAACTACGCCCCAAAGGCATCTGTAAACTGCGAATACTTCTAAAACCGTTAATACGTATGCGATCAATAATAATCATGACTATTCCTGAGTCTTTTCTTTTATTCTAGATGGCTTGTGAGCATCAGGATAGAGCTTTCGGCAAGCTTCGCTAAAATAGATAATTGGAACGAATGGAGTCAAACAATGCGCGAATACACCGAAATTGAAACGATCACTCAATTATTAGGCCTTGTTACCGAACCAGGACACATTGATCATCATGTTTTTCAAAATATCGATTTCTCAGATCTAGCGGACTTGGCCTCCCAGTCCACATACAGCGACTGTTTATTTTTAGGTTGTGTTTTACCCGAATCCTTTTCGCAGCAACTTGATAAAACAAACCTGATTTTTCCGAAACTGGATGCCCCCTTTGACATCTATCGCAGTTATCTGTACTCGGCCAATTCGCTTTATTCCGGATTTGATCCCCGCGATGAGAGTTCCATAGAAAATACTTACGACAGGCGTGTTTATAAACATTTTTTGCAAAGCGGAGTCATTTCCAAAAATATCAAGGAAACACTGTCACGGTATTTACACGATCACTCCATGAGTAACGCCATCAAGGACTTCTTGGCTAACTATCATGAACGTCAAATCGTTGGCATTATGGGCGGTCACGACCTTCTAAGAACCGATCCTTTCTACAGACAAATTGTTTTTCTGAGTAAGCGCCTGACAGAAATGGGATTCATCATGGTTAGCGGGGGTGGTGCCGGGGCTATGGAAGCTACCCATTTAGGAGCTTGGCTTGCAGAAAGATCTGATGAAGAAGTTGAAGAGGCTCTCACTATCCTTAAGGCGGCTCCAAGTTGGCAAGATAAAGGCTGGTTAAGCAGCGCATTCAAAGTAATGCTTAAATTCCGTCAAACGCATTTCATCAGTCTGGGCATTCCTACTTGGCTCTACGGACATGAGCCGGCAACCCCCTTTGCCACTCATATTGCAAAGTTTTTTGATAACAGCATCCGCGAAGATACGATCTTAAGTATTACAAGAGGTGGGCTTATCTACACTCCGGGTAGCGCCGGTACTATTCAAGAAATCTTTCAGGCTGCCGTCCCTAATCACTACAAAACGTACGGTTATTCGAGTTTGATGGTTTTCTTAGGCGTAGATTTTTGGCGAAAGGAATTGCCCGTTTACCCACTCCTAGAGCATCTTGTCAATACCGGAAAATACAGCGGTTTGCGAATCGGCATCACAGACGACATTGAAGAAGTCGCCCAAACAGTGAAAATGTTCAAACCGCAAAAAAGCGAATAAGCTACTGAGCGGGCTCCTCATCCGAATTTAAAGGGATAAAGCCCGCTTTTTCGTTGCCACAACCCGGGCACGTAAAAAAGTCCGGTAAGTCATAAAACGGTGTATCGGGAGCGATGTCAAATTCCTCACAACCTTGCTTCGGATCGTACACATACCAGCAAACCTTGCACTGCATTTTCGTTTCAGCCCCGATACGTTCCCGATTTAACCGATCCAACAGACGATCTATCGTTTCTTGAGCCATTTCCACTCCAAGACCTCTTTATAACGAACCGCTTTGAATATCTTCCTTAAGCCACTGCAAGATTTCTTCACAATGCTGAGCACCTAACTTCATTTCTTCTGCGGACTCTCCAACCTCAGGCGGCAACATCGTCACTACATAGGCATCAAAAAGCGCTTTACCGGCATTATTAAAAATCCGATTTCGCCAAATCCCTTTCATCGCAGTGCTTTGAATATGAGCGCTCGCAAAACCCGAAATACTGATATCTATCATTCCCTTACCCAATGCGGCCTCAAGAAAAGATCCATCTTCCGGGCTAAGGGGCTGACGAGAAATTTCAACCGTATAGGGCGGCTCCACTGACAACTTCTCTAGATTTTCTGTTCGCTGAGCTTGGGAAAGTTCCTGAAGAATAGCCGAAGCAGCAAAGACACCTTGAGGAATTTCAGTTAATTGAGGCTCTAGCAGCGTTGTAGAAAGGTTTCTTAATAGATCCGAAGGAACCGTAACGACTTCAAAACGATCAACCCCGTTTTCCTGCACGCGCCACAGCCCCTCAATAGCCGTTTCTTCCAATCGAACTGATTGGCCTATCGTTGCCCTAACTTCACCACTTCCAACCGTTGCTAAAACAAAATCCAGGTGCTTAGGGTCGAATTCTCTAAAGGGAATAGTTAATAACGTCTTGTTGGTTGAAAAATCCCCCTCGGACAAAGTATCCCTAACTTTTTCGAGAAATTTCACCGTCGCAATTGCCGCTTCGTGTTCGGTTTGCCTGTCTAAATTTACATTGGCCCAACGGCTCGATGATATTTGTGCCATACCTGATCCTTTTTGAAGTTTTCTCAGCAATCACAACTGTCCTGTTTTTCAACAGGCATGATCGCAATTGTACGAACCACAGGTTTATTTCTAATGACGATCTCAGATAGCAAAGAACAATATTCATCCCACGGTTTAAGGCCCTGAACGGCCCCCAGTAAATCCTTATTTCGAAAGATTGCTACCACGGGCATTGAACGCAAACCCCAACGAGCAGCCATGCTGCGCGATTCTTTAAAGTCAGCCCAAGCCGTCGCCGTCAAAGCACCATTGAAAGCTTTTTTTAATTCCGGAGCAATAACAGCTATGTCCAATGTTGTTTTTCTTTCATTAGGGTCATCGGCAAAAACTAACATCTTCAAACCATCTTGATATATGAAGTTTTCTAACTCTTGCGATGTCAGCCACTGAAAACCGGCCTCGCCGAATAGACGCTTAAATACCGGATGCGAAGCCATATCTAGCTGATTGATCTGAGCGGTAACCGCATTAAAGGCTTTAGGCATAGGCTCCCCCTACATCACTTTTTTACCTACTATACGAGCCAGATGCGGAGGCAAAGCAGACGAAGCGTTGTCTAAATCGGCAAAACCGGCTTGAATCTGATTTTCATCAAACTCCCCATCCATTACTTTCTGGACGCAATCCAATGCTGACTGAATCTTCGCCGCTTCCTCTGCATCAACGACTCTCAATGCATTGCCTCTGAATACCAGCACAAAATCGCCGACCGATACCGATTCAATCAGTGAGGTGTCCACACGTTCCAACTCGCCGCCATTATCCACATCCGCGCTCGTGCCGCTTGCTGTTTTATGCAGGGCCAGGACTTTTTTGGGTATTGCCACACACATCTTTTCAAGTCACCTCTAAAAATTATTTAACCTTAATAAAGCGAAGATCTCCGTAGCGAAAGGCTTCTTGCTCGCTCGGGCGTCCTTTTTCGTATGGTTCTTTCTCTAAAATCTCTTCACTGAGTGCTCTAGGCTGATCGTTTCCAACTCTTTCTTGAGGAGCAAACCCCCAGGCGGTCATTTCCTTCATGGCTTCATTGACGGCAGGATAGACTTGTGCGTCAACCACTGAGGTTAGGCTACCACCATAATCATTTAATTCCAAAGGCTGCACCCCAATAACGGTAATGGCTTGCGGTTCGTAACCGCTCAAAGCGGCTGTCACCAAGACGTCATTCATGCCGGCTTGATGGGCCGATATTTTGGTCGATGACCAAAGTCGAATATCGTCATCGCGAAGAACTTTTAAAGTTCCTGGCTTATCTTGAAAATCGCAGCAATCAAAAATAAGTAACCTTTTGGCACTCATAACCTCATTAATCAGGTAGGCTCCCAATGTACCTCCATCAATGACTCGTACTCTAGGATCATCAGCAAACCGTTCATGATACGACTCGACTGCTCTGACACCGAACCCCTCGTCAGCCCACAGGATATTGCCGATTCCGATCACTAAAACTTCAAACTGCTGCATACGATCTACCTTAAATCCATTCTTTTATATTAATCCCACATACAAAAAAAGGCCTGAGAAGCTTCAGAGCGACTCCTCAAGCCTTCTATCGTCGGCAATTAATGATGCGTTTCCTTAAACATTCTCAATCCAGTTGACATAGAAGACAACGTGGTTGCCCCGCCCATGACGTCCTCTCTAAAGGACATATAGATGTGAGCAATTGAAAAGAGAATAAAAACGTACATGCAGGCATGGTGAATGGTTCGCACGGCTTGAGCATCTCCAGCCAAGCTAAATACCCAACCGAACCATGCCATCCACCCTGTATCCCATCCCCAGGCTTGCGCATAAAGAGCAAAACCCGTGATGATGACCACAAAGCTGCCCAATACAAACATGGCAAACATAGCCAGCTGCGCGAGCGGGTTATGGCCTGCGTATTCCGGCGCCGTTTTCTTGATGAAAAGGTAGTAAAGCACTTGAGCGATAACACCCTTCCACCATTTGAGAGACCAAAGTGGCGGAATAAAAATCATCCGAGCGTAGCGATTTCCAACAATAGCCCAAAAGATCCGGTATACGAAAAGGATCGTAAAGATCATACCGGCCACAAAATGAGCCAGACGGATATAGCCGAAATCGTAAGTCACCCAGGTATCGCCTACATTGGCAACGAGCGGAGCACCGATCAGAAAACCGGTCACAATCATGACAGCCATGCAAACCGCCATCGCCCAGTGCCAAATCCGCACAGGAGCTTCCCAAACGTAAATCGGATGGGTCCCTCCCGACGTATCAACTTCAAAAGTGACAGGATCAATCTTCATAAAGAGACCCTCCTAACGAACACGTACGTTGCAGAGCTCGTGACCTTGCGGATCCAAAACGTGCGTTGCACAAGCCAAGCACGGATCAAAACTGTGAATCGTACGAATGATTTCAAGCGGTCGTTCCGGATCAGCAACGGGCGTGCCAATCAGTGACGTTTCAAAAGCACTTTGTTGTCCTTCAGGCGAACGCGGCGAAGCGTTCCATGTCGTCGGAACAATGGCTTGCCAATTTTCAATACGTGTATTCTTAATCACGCACCAGTGTCCCAAAGCTCCGCGAGGCGCTTCGCAGAACCCAACACCTCGGCATTCTTTAGGCCACGTCTTCGGTTCCCAGAATTCCATATTGGCCGCGACTTCATCACCGCTTTTGATATTGGCAATCAAGTCATCGACATACTGAACCATCTTGTGCGCAGTCCAATTACACTCCAGAGCTCGCGCAGCATGGCGGCCCAACGTGGAGTACACGGCTTCAAGCGGCAAGTTGAGTTCCTTCAGAAGATCAAGTGCCGGTTCCTTGAAATGCTTCACATCCTTGGCAACCGACATGATCAAACGAGCAAGCGGCCCCACTTCCATCATGTGGCCTTTCCAGCGCGGGCTCTTGATCCACGAGTACTTGCCTTTTTCACCCAACCATTCAAACTTAGTCTTCGTGCCAACTGAGCCTTCGGGCAGTTCAAAGGCTTGATCCGTCACGCCTTCCCAGGGGTGAAGACCTAGTTTACCTTCGGGGTATTTGTACCAAGAGTGATCCACAAATTCCTGAATTTGGGTGAGATCTCTCAAATCCACTTCCTGTACATGAGCCAAATCCCCGTCAACAATGGCACCGGCCGGCATCTGCAGAGATTTTTCAGACCAGTCATTGGCAATTTCCGGGAAGTCCCCGTAGCAAAGCACATTTTTCTTCACCAAACCGCCGCCATACTTGAACCATTCCGGATAGAAGGAGGCGATCGCCTTGATATCGGGCAAGTAAACGTTCTGCACAAATTCAACCGACTGCTTGGCGATATCGCGCATATAGTTCATGGTCACTTCATTGATCATGTTGCCAGCCGCGCCGGTATCGTGCATGTTGATCGGGCAAGCCACACCACCGACCAAGTAATTCGGATGCGGGTTCTTGCCGCCCAAAATCGTATGAATCTTGATGATTTCACGCTGGAAATCAAGTGCCTCTAGGTAGTGCGTTACCGCCAAGAGATTGACCGCCGGCGGCAACTTCATGGCAGGATGCCCCCAATAGCCGTTGGCAAAAATCCCCAATTGACCGGAAGCAACAAACTTCTTCAAGCGATTCTGCACATCACGGAAATAACCCGGAGAACTGAGCGGATGATGCGGACTGATTTTCTTTTGCAATTCCGAGACTTCTCGAGGATCAGCCGACAGAGAACTGACCACGTCAACCCAATCCAATGCAGAAAGTTGGTAAAAGTGAACAATGTGGTCGTGCGTGTAAAGCGTTGCATTCATTAGGTTGCGAATGATGTTCGCATTTTTGGGAATTTTGATGCCAATGGCATCTTCAACGCTTCTGACAGCTGCCAGGGCGTGAATACCCGTACACACCCCGCAAATACGTTCCACAAAGGCCCAAGCATCGCGAGGATCCCGGCCTTTAAGAATCACCTCAAGACCGCGCCACATCGTGCCTGTACTTTGGGAGTCCGTAATGACTTTCCCGCCATTACCCAACACCGCTTGAACGCGCAAATGACCCTCAATACGCGTCACCGGGTCAACAACAATACGACGATCTGCCATTATTCTTCCCTCCCGAGATCTTTATTGGTCTTTTTTGCTCGCGCTTGAGCAACAGCCGATAGCGCGGCATGGGCAATAGCTGCAGCACCAACAACGCCAACCGTCGCCAGGCCTACCTTATCGACAGTCGCCTCAATACCATCGAGTCCCGGCGGCAAAATCGTCGTTTCATGTTCATAGAACGAGCCCTTGTCAAAGAAATTAGGCTCAGAACAACCGATGCATCCGTGGCCGGACTGCACAGGCCAGCTCAATCCCTCATTCCAACGAATCGTTGAACAAGCATTGTATGTGGTCGGTCCTTTACACCCGACCTTATAGAGGCAATAGCCCAATTTGGCGCCTTGGTCATCAAATTTCTCAACGAACTGACCGGCATCGAAATGCGCCCGACGATAGCATTTATCATGAATACGCTGACCGTAGAACATCTTCGGCCGTCCCAACCGATCAAGCGGCGGAATGCGATCGTAAGTAAGAATATAAGTCACAACGGCTGTCATCACCTCAGGAATCGGCGGGCAACCCGGAACAAGTACGATAGGCTTATCCGTAATGATTTCTGTAATGGGAACAGAATGCGTCGGATTGGGTTTAGCCGCCTGCACGCATCCCCATGCGGCGCATGATCCCCAACCGATAACGGCTTTGGCCCCAGCGGCCACGTGTTTAATTTTTTGCAGGAAAGTTTCTCCTGCAGGAATGCAGTTAACCCCATCATCATTCAAAGGCACATTGCCTTCAACGGCCAAAATGTAATTGCCTTTGTACTTGGTAATGGTTTCTTCAAGTGCCGCTTCGGCCTGATGTCCGGCGGCAGCCATAATGGTGTCGTCATAGTCGAGCGAAATCATGGACAACACCAAATCCTTGGCAACCGGATGGTAAGAGCGGATAAACGACTCCGTACAACAGGTGCACTCCAGGCCGTGTAACCATACAACCGGCATCCTAGGCTTGGTTTCAATGGCTTGAGCAATCTCTTGAGCTCCTGCGCTTCCCAATCCCAAACTGGCGGCCGTCAGCGAGCAAAATTGCAAAAAACTGCGGCGGCTAACACCTTGGCGCCGCAACGCTTCATATTGAGTTTCAAACATAAGGGGATTCTCCTTAGCCTTTTATTTCGCATGGAGTCCAGCCAAACGAAAATAGGCTCGCTTTATTGCACGCTCTCGCGTTCTTAATTTAGATTGTATGGTACGAAAACTCGAATACTTAGACGCAAACGACTTCTTTTATTACACCAAAGAGGTATATTTTGCTTATTTTGTTATAACTGCATTTAAAAAGCTTATTTTTTGATAAAACTTTCACAAAAATAGCCAAAACGGTACGATTTTACTCACACTTTTCAGTCTATTTAAGTGTACGCTGAACTCGTATGCTGTTAAAGGTGAAAAGTGATCAATATTAACCATTGTCCAGCCTCTGATTTTGAAGCCGAGTTTCAGCTCATTTTCAACAATCACATGAAAGCTTTGCCCATTTGTCATAATGGACTGCAAGTGCGTGCGATCGGTTTTCAAAACTTCAAAAAACACTGGATCGGTGCCATGGTTACACCATGGTCCATTTTGGTGGTTCTTGCGCAGGGTAATAAAAGCAACTGGCCGGAGATTCAAGTTGGGAAAATACTGTCGATTACTTTGCCTGCGGGAGCTTTCAGCTTTCTAGGAATGGCTAGCGACAGACTGGGGAAATTTCTAGCATGCTCTCTGATGAGTCCGGTTGATCCCTTGTTCAATCAGCGAAGTGCAGAGGCTTTTGCTGCCCGCGCTTTGATGTTGATGCTTACACCTGAAAGCGATAGTTCCCATACAACGCACAGCACTAGAAGTGCCATTCCAGAAAATTTGTCTCGGCGAGATTTTTTCACCACTTTCAGCAAGGAGATGATCGCAGATGATAAACCCTGATTTCTCCTCTGTTTCTTTGATAGTTCACGAAGAAAAAAATGGTCTGAAGGTAGAACTTCACAACCATCGCACTAGAGTCATTGCGCAAACAGCGGAAAGCCTTGGAGCCGAGAAAGCGATTGAAATTCTTCGCGCCCTTCTTGGGTTATGCCCTATTGCCCAGGTTAGTGCTTTTAAAGCTGCTCAACACGCAATTACCCACCAAAATCCCAATCAAGGGTTTTCGTCTTACGATACAAATATTCAGAGTTTGGTTACGGCAGAAGCCATCTTAGAAACCGTCCGTGTATTAAGCATGGATTTGCAGCCGTTCACGATTCACGGCAAAGTCAGTCAGGAATGTTTAAAAACACTTGGAGAATTAAGAGCCAGGTTATGGGATCTGTCAAAAAGTGCCTGCATTGACAACGCCGCCCTTGAGTCTTTCAACGAAGATTTAAAGGCTCTCATTATCTTGTGGTTTACTCGCGAAAAGAAAGCCATTGGCGCGATCAAGCACACGTTTGAACGATTCGACAATATCCAATTGGATGGTAAAGGGTTACTCTTTCCTGAAGAAGTCAGCAACCGCGAAATCCTCAAACTGTTTCTGCGCATTCTCCAGGAGTATCCCGAATGGGCTCTGTCGCCGCAACTGGTCGGCGCTCGTATACCCGGCGCACTGGCTCGTTGCCGCAGTCAAACGGATAAAGGCAGAAGAGATCCTTTTTCAATCCGAGATCTGGTGCTCGCAAGACTGGAAGAATTAAAAAATTTTGCCTCCGGTCTTCCCTCTCCCTTTACCGTTAGAAGCATTAACCTAGGGAACAATTGGGGAGTCGGACTCGTAGAAACTGCTCGCGGCACTTTGATGCATTTTCTGCAAATTGACAATAACAAAATGCGCTTTCATATTGTGGCGCCGACAGAATGGGCATTTCAGGAAGAAAGTCCAATGGTCGATGCAATGAATCTATTTATTAAAGAAAAATCAAACGCGGTCAAATCGGTAATCACCAGATTAAATCTGATTGCCTGCGCATTTGATCCCTGCACAAAGATAGATGTCAAGTGGCCACAAAAGGAGGGTTGATGCACGAGCTATCTATTGCTGAAGGCATCATCGAGATTGTTGAGCGCACGGCCAAATCCAATAACGTCAACCGAGTGAAAAGCGTGCGAATTGCAGTCGGTGAGTTAGCTGGTGTTGACATTGACTGTTTACGCTTTGCTTGGCAATCGGTCACTCGACAGGGGTGCGCACAAAACGCACAACTCATCATTGAGCGACCGCCCGGCAAAGCCTGGTGCATGGACTGTGCTCAAACCGTTTCTTTGAAGCGATACGGCGAGGCTTGCCCGATTTGCGGAGGCTTCCATTTAACGGCAACGGGTGGAACAGAACTTAAGGTCATCGACATTATTGCCGATGACTCTCAATAAAAGAATTTGGTAAGGAGAAATTTTATGTGCACGACTTGCGGCTGCGGAGGCAATCATACTCACACCCACACACATGTGGATGAAAACGGCAATCTGGTCACTCACACTCACGAGGATCACGAGCATCATCATGAGCATTCCCATGGTCCCGCTCATTCACACGATTCAGCGATATCGGCAGAACGCGCCATTAGTATCGAAGAAGACATCCTTGCCCGTAATAACGCCATAGCCGACGATAACAGAAAATACTTCAGGCAAAAGCATATCTTGGCGCTCAACTTTGTCTCCAGTCCCGGTTCCGGCAAAACGGAATTGCTCTGTGCAACGATTAAAGCGGCAAAGGATGATCTTTCCGTTAGCGTAATTGAAGGCGACCAACAAACCAGCAATGACGCCGACAGAATTCGCCAAACCGGTGCCCACGCTCATCAGATCAATACGGGGAAAGGCTGTCATTTGGATGCGGAAATGATCCGACATGCATTAAGCCATATGGAGTTGACCGACAACAGTGTGCTCTTCATTGAAAATGTCGGCAACTTGGTTTGTCCGGCGGAATTTGATTTGGGAGAAGCTCATAAAGTCGTGATTTTGTCGGTAACCGAGGGCGAAGACAAGCCGTTGAAGTATCCGGACATGTTCCGCGTCTCTGATGTCATGATCATCAATAAGATTGATCTTCTGCCGTACGTAAATTTCAATATTGAAGCTTGCGAAGAATATGCCCGACGAGTCAATCCGGAAATCCAAATCTTGAGAGTTTCTGCAACTAAGGGCGAGGGACTTGATAAATGGATTATGTGGCTGAAAGCCCAAAAAACATTGGCTACTCTTTGAGATAGAACTCAGCATGATCGCGAAATTTTTTCGTATTAACGGACTTGTTCAGGGAGTCGGATTTCGGCCGACTGTTTACCGAATCGCGACTGAACTAGGACTGAAAGGCGAAGTTTTCAACGATGCCGAAGGTGTCGGGGTTATCTTAGAAGGAGAGGCGGATCAGGTTTCTCGGTTTCCGACACTTTTGCGGGAACAGAAACCCCCTTTGGCTCGAATTGATTTCATTCATCCTTCCGTTGTGGATCTTAAAGGCTATACCGATTTCACAATCACTGAAAGCCAGGAAGGCAAGGTCAATACCGCTATTACCGCTGATGCCGCAACATGCAAAGCATGTCTTCAAGATATGTTTACAACCGGCAACAGGCGTTATCGTTATGCCTTTACCAATTGCACGCACTGCGGCCCTCGTTTCACAATCACAAAGCACCTTCCATACGATAGGCCGCAAACGACAATGGCCCCTTTCAAGATGTGTGAACAATGTTTGTCAGAATACAAAGACCCTCTGGACAGACGTTTTCATGCTCAACCCAATGCCTGTCCGGTTTGTGGGCCACAACTATGGTTTGAAGACATAGGAGGCCAGCCAATTGACGGAGATCCGATAGATCTAGCCGTTGAAGCCATTAGAGACGGAAAAATTGTTGCCGTAAAAGGACTGGGGGGATTTCATTTAGTTTGTGACGCCAAAAATCCTCGCGCTGTTGAAAAACTTAGACAACGCAAAGGACGTGATGAAAAAGCGCTCGCGGTCATGATGGTCAATGCCATCAGTGCGAGTATTTATACCCATGTCAGCCCTAAGGCCCGCGAGGTGTTGGAGAGCTCTGCCCGCCCGATCACTCTTTTACCCAGAAAAGATCAACACTCACTCAAAGGAATTGCTGACGGGTTAAGTGACATAGGCATCATGCTTCCATACACCCCTGTGCATTGGCTGCTTTTCCATTCTTTGGCCGGTAAACCGGACGGAGCACAATGGACGGACAACTTGAGTTTGGATGCCGTACTGGTCATGACATCAGCAAACCGTTCTGGTGAGCCGCTGGTCACCGATAATGATGAGGCGCGCTCCAAACTCTCAGAAATCGCGGATTTTATACTGCTGCACAATCGGGATATTCTTGTTCGGTGTGATGATTCAGTCGTTCGCTTGATCGGTGAAACCCCCATTTTTATTCGACGCTCCAGAGGTTATGCCCCCGAAGCCGTCAAGTTGGAGACTGATTTAAAACCGACGTTAGCCGCAGGTGCTTACCTTAAAAATACCGCTGCGCTCACACGCGATAAAGATGTCTTTCTGACTCAACACATCGGTGATTTAGAAAACAGTCAAACTGACCAAGCCTACCGAGATGCAATTTCGCACCTGGCGCATCTCTATGAAATTAAACCCAGAATTGTTGCTGCTGATGCTCATCCGGATTTTCCCAGCACAAGATTGGCGGCCCACGTTGCCAAGCAACATGGAGGTCTTTTCGTTCCTATCTACCATCATGCTGCTCACATCGGAGTAGCCATGGCTGAAATCAATCGAAAAGAAACGACTGTCGGATTAGCGTTGGACGGCGTGGGACTCGGACCCAATGATGAAGCTTGGGGTGGAGAGCTGTTATTAGTAGGAGCTTCTAATTTCTACCGATTGGGCGCTCTTGAACCGCT
This sequence comes from Parasutterella secunda, assembly GCF_023336895.1. GTDB lineage: Bacteria > Pseudomonadota > Gammaproteobacteria > Burkholderiales > Burkholderiaceae_F > Aphodousia > Aphodousia faecalis. The sequence continues at coordinate 91,128 of NZ_JAMBLT010000004.1, read as the reverse complement.
TCCGTTACCCGGTGGCGATAAAGCCGCCCATGAACCACGAAGAATGGGCGCTTGCGTGCTGACTCTTTTAGGCAAAGAGGACCTGATTGAAAAGTATTTCCCAGAGTTGCCGAATGCTAAATATTTCGGCCAACTTGTTAAAAATTCTCAGCTTTCGCCTTTGACCACTTCCAGCGGAAGACTTTTTGATGCCATAGCTGCATTGCTTGGCCTGTGTGACGTTCAGCACGATGATGCAAGAGCTGCAATGTTGCTCGAAAGCGTTGCGAGTACGATGAAACCTCAAGCGCATAAAAAGGGATTTACCATCAAAAATCATCGGATTAGTTTCCTACCGTTTTTTGAAGAAGTTATTCAGGCAGGAAGGAAACTATCTGCTGATAAAGTGTCACAATTGGCCGCTGATTTCCATGCGACCCTGGCATTAGGACTTACGCAGCTTGTATATCAGGCCTGTGAGCGTATTCAGTACAAAGGTCCCGTTATGCTGACCGGAGGTTGCATGGCCAACAGATTGCTGACCGCCGCTTTAGTCCAAGAACTTGGGAAACTCTCTATCGAGAGCTATTGCCCGCAAAAGGTACCGGCCGGTGACGGCGGTATAGCTTTGGGACAAGTCTGGCTATCGCATCTAATGGTAGAAAGCGGTGCTGAAAAATATGAGTTCTCCGGTGACTTGTAACTTACATTGAGGTAAATATGTGTTTGGCAGTGCCTGCAAAGATCACCAAACTGATAAACAATGAAACTGCTTTATGCGATTTCAACGGTATCGAAAAAGAAGTCAATGTTTCCTTGATTGACTCTCCCCGAGAGCAAGAATGGGTTATTGTCCATGTTGGTTTCGCTTTAAACCGTATTGATGAAGAAGAAGCCCGAAAAACCATGGAAATATTGAATGCATTACCTTCGGAGGCTAAAGCCTAAGCTTATGCAATACATCAGTGAATATCGCGATCGGGATAAAGCAAAAGCGTTAAGCAATGAAATTGCTAAAGAAGTAATGCCCGCCCGCTCTTATCGCTTTATGGAATTTTGCGGCGGCCACACCCACGTTCTGTCACGCTGGGGATTAACGGATCTTTTGCCAGACAACGTAAAAATGATTCACGGTCCGGGCTGCCCGGTCTGTGTGTTACCGGTTGGTCGTATTGAAATGGCGATTGACTTAGCGTTAAGCGAAAAAGTGATTTTGTGTACATACGCTGATACGCTCCGAGTGCCGACATCAAAAGGGCAGTCACTTTTCAATTGCCGCTCACTTGGCGGTGATGTTCGCATGGTTTACTCACCAATGGACGCGATCAACATAGCGAAGGCCAATCCAGACAAAGAAGTCGTCTTTTTTGCTATTGGATTTGAGACCACCACTCCGCCCACTGCCGTTGCTATTCAAATAGCCAAGCGTCTCGGACTTAATAATTTTTCGGTTTTCGTCAATCATGTCCTCACGCCTGCCGCGATGGAGCACATCTTAAAAACCGCTCAAGAAGGAAGCCGCGCGCCACAGCTTGACGGACTTGTCGGCCCCGCTCATGTTTCAACGGTTATCGGTTCAAAAGCTTATGAACCTTTTTCAGCGAAATGGGGAAAACCGGTGGTCATTGCCGGCTTTGAACCGCTTGATATGCTTTTGGCGATTTTGATGATGATCCGACAAGTCAACGAGGGTCGACATGAAGTGGAAAATGAATTCACACGAGCGGTCTCTCGTGAGGGCAACAGACTGGCCGTCGACTTAATGAATGAGATTTTTGAGTTAAGAGATTCTTTCGAATGGCGCGGCTTGGGCTATGTTCCCTTCTCGGCTCTAAAACTGCGTGAAAGATACTCGCAATTTGATGCAGAAAAACGCTTTCAAATGACTGAACGACATAGCCCGGATAACAGAGCCTGTGCCTGCGGCGCTATTCTCAGAGGAGAAAAGGAGCCGTTCGATTGCAAGCTTTTCGGCACGGTTTGTACCCCCGCTCATCCGATGGGGGCTTGCATGGTCAGTTCTGAAGGAGCCTGCGCCGCTTACTGGCGCTATGCTCCTAAACATAAAACCGTTCCAAACACTGAGGAATAAATAATGTCTTCTGTCAAACCCGATTATGTTCGTCGATTGGATCTGCGTCACGGCCGCATTGAAATGACTCATGGCGCAGGAGGACTTGCCAGTGCTCAATTGATTGAAGAAATTTTCTCCCGACATTTCACCAATCAATGGCTTGACGAAGGACATGATGGTGCTGTTTTACCCAGTCTTGAAAAACCAATCGCCGTGTCATGCGATGCTCATGTCATTTCACCTCTATTCTTTCCGGGAGGAGATATAGGACGCCTAGCCATTTGCGGAACGGTCAACGATGTCGCCATGTGCGGAGCAAAGCCCCTCTACATTGCGGCAAGTTTTATTTTGGAAGAGGGTTTTGAACTCTCTAAACTTGATCAGATCGTACAATCAATGGCTGATGCTGCGAAAGAAGCAAACGTTGCCATCGTTACCGGAGACACTAAAGTCGTCGAAAAAGGTCATGGTGACGGTATCTATATTTCTACAACCGGTATCGGTGAAAAGTTAACAGAGTTTCCCATATCAGGTCGAAATGCCCAACCGGGGGATGTGGTGATTATTTCGGGATCGATGGGTGACCACGGCACGGCTATCCTTTCCAAAAGAGAAAATATGTCGTTTTTAACAGAAATTGAAAGCGACACAGCCCCCTTGAACGGATTAATCGAATCGGTTCTCAATGTCACACCAGATGTGCACGTTCTGCGAGATCCAACCCGAGGAGGTTTGGCTGCCACTCTCAATGAAATTGCTCACCAAAGCGGTGTTGGCATTTTCCTGTATGAAGAAAAGATTCCGGTTAAGCCCGCTGTCGCCGCCGCTTGCGAATTTCTTGGGTTAGATCCCCTTTTTGTCGCTAACGAAGGAAAAGTGATTGTGATTTGCCGTAAAGAGGAAAGCCTAAAAGTTCTGCAGGCCATGAAATCGGATCCTCACGGTCAAGAGGCTTGCATTATCGGCGAAGTGACGGCAGAGAACGCCGGAAGTGTTGAAATGGAAACGCTCCTTGGCGGAAGACGCAGTGTTGATTGGCTCAATGGTGAACAGTTGCCGCGAATTTGTTAGTAGTCTGCTATATCCCTGAAACAAATAAGTTTGGAATGAGGCTCATTTATCCACGCCCAATGCGTAAGATGATCTGCCTACATTCCGTTGTTATTGTTGCCTAAGTTCAGGAATACAGAAACAAAGAACGTATAATTCAAGAACCTTCATTTATCATCAGGGATTTTTGAATAATGACTTGGATTGTCGGGCTTACGGGAGGCATCGGCTCCGGAAAAACTCAAGCAAGCAATGCTTTTGAGGCATTGGGAGTTCCGGTGATTGACACTGATTTGATTAGCCATGCGGTTACTGCTCCGAATGGACTGGCTATTCCCGCCATCAGAGAGGCTTTCGGAGATGAACTTATTGATGCCTCAGGTAAATTAGACCGAACTAAGATGCGTGAACTTGTCTTCACGAATCCTGAAGCCAGACACAAACTGGAAGCCATTTTGCATCCGCTTATCGCTAACGTCACCATGGCTTCCGTATCGCAACATTCTGATGCTCCTTACGTCGTACTGGTTGTTCCTCTCTTGGCCGAAAGTCCGCAATGGTTAAGCCGTTGTGACAGAGTTCTGGTTATTGATTGTGAAGTTGAAACCCAAATTGAACGAGTCATGACACGCTCCCAATTGTCGCGTGAAGAAGTTATGGCCATTATTGCCACACAAGCAACACGGGATGCTCGTAAGGCTATTGCCAATGAGGTCATTGTCAACGAATCAACACTTGAGGCACTTAACCAACAAGTGCGCAAGCTCCATGACTTTTACCTTACGATGGCAAAACAATCACTCAAAGCGGGGGAACCCGTATGATTGTGAAGTGTCCTATCTGCAAAAAACCAGTGGAATGGTCGGAGAAGAATCCTTGGCGTCCATTTTGCTCTGAACGATGCAAATTGATTGATTTAGGTGAATGGGCAAGTGATGCTTACGTCATTCATGGCAATTCGTATGCTCAGACCAATGAAAGCGAAGCAGACAAACTTGCCCAAGAACTTTTCTCTCATCTTCAAGAAGAAAAGAAAACCGATACCAAAGCTAAATAGTTTCGATCCAACCGTTCGCCCCGTGCGGTCTCAATAGTTTTTCATCGTTTATTTTGACATTAGTTAAATACAACGGAACGGGGTTATCACTTAAAAGTCGCAACCAGGCACTTGAAGCTACACGAATGGCCGGATCAACCCAAGCGAATAATGCCCCGCTTTGAGCGATACTCTCCCAGTTTGAACAGTCAGCTTTGACGGCAAAACGTTCGTGGATAACGTTTCCAACACTTTGACCTTCATCCACAAAAACACCGTCTGCCTTTTTTTGTTGTTCGTCACTTGCCGTTGCATCAACCCAAATTTCTTTAATACCCAAAGCCATTAAGCGCTTTTTCCAATCATCAAACTCTTTGATGTAATCGCCACACAAAATGGCTCCGTCAAAACCTCTTTCTTTTTGAGCCTCAAGGTTTTCTAATGCGCTTTCTGACTGAATTTTTACCCAATGTTTAGGCATTAAAAGCCATTTTTGAATGGGTTCGCTCGCTTCCAATATGGGAGTCGGCCAATCAAGCGGGGAAAAGAAACCAAAGGATTGTCCCTCCAATGAACGTGGCTCTCCTCGCCACTGCCAACTTCTGACAAAATGAAGTCGTACGCGTGCATGGGGATAGTCGTGTACCAAAGTTACCCATGGAGAAGAATTTTGAAGATCAATCCCAAGTTCTTCACGCATTTCACGCTTGGCGGCTTCCTCCACAGTTTCCATAGCCTCTAATTTTCCACCGGGAAATTCCCACCAGCCGGCATACACTTTCCCCTCCGGTCGGCATCCCAGCAAACTTCGCCCTTCGTTATCGATCATCACCACGCAAGCAACAAGTGTTTCTGTTCGATTCGTCATATTCGTCTCTCAAAAAAAGCGCCCATTTCAGAGCGCTTTTTAAGTTGGTTTAGCGATTAGTCAATGTGACCGTGGCAGTTCTTAAACTTTTTGCCTGAACCGCAAGGACACGGATCGTTGCGAGAAACACCTCGCCAATCCACCTTATCAAGGTCTACACCGGCCGCTGAGATTCCGGTGAAGGATAATTCATGTCCTTCGTCATCGTGAACAACTTTGTTTTTAGCTTCTTGTTGAGCTTGAGCAATTGCTTGAGCACGGGCAGCGGCCTGTGCACGAGCAAGCGCCTCTTCTTGGGCTCGTTGTTGTTCAGCCATCGCTTCTTCTCGTGTTTGAATTCTGACTGTCATCAATACACGCATGACATTTTCACGCACTCGGTCAAGTAACGTTTCAAACATCGAGAATGCTTCGCGCTTGTATTCTTGCTTAGGTTGCTTTTGAGCGTAACCGCGCAAGTAAATACCTTGACGCAAAGCATCCAAAGCGGTGATATGCGCTCTCCAAATGCTATCCAACACTTGCAGCGTCACCTGCTTGGCGAAATCATTCATCGCCTGCGGACCGGCCAATTCAACCTTGTCATTGTAAATTCGGTCACACTCATCAATGAGAACCTTCAACAAGTCTTCATCGGTGGTTGAATTGCTCTTTTCAAGCATTCCGGCAAAGTCGATATCAATGCCCCATTCACTCTTGAGAATGGTCGTAAGGGTTGACAAGTCCCATTGCTCTTCAACGGTATCGGCAGGCACATAAGTTCTGAATAAGTCGGTGAAATAGCCGTGACGTAAATTGGTCACCATTTCACTCAAGTCGTCACTTTCCAAAATCTCGTTGCGCAAGCGATAAATTTCACGACGTTGATCATTTTGCACGTCATCGAATTCAAGCAGTTGCTTACGAATATCGTAGTTTCGGCCTTCAACCTTACGCTGAGCGCTCTCAATCATACGAGTAAGCATATTGGATTCGATGGCAACGCCTTCTTCAAGCTTGAGCTTATCGGCAATGGCGCGCATGCGGTCACCGCCAAAGATTCGAAGCAACGGATCTTCCATCGACAGATAAAAGCATGAAGAGCCCGGGTCACCTTGGCGGCCAGCACGACCACGCAATTGGTTGTCAATACGACGTGACTCGTGACGTTCACTGCCGATAATGCGCAAACCACCGGCGGCAACCACCTTATCGTGTTCAATCTGCCACTCAGCCTTGATCTTTTCAATCGCCGCTTTCTTTTCTTCATCAGAAAGATCGGGGTTGGTCTTAACATCATCAATATGCTTATTAATGCCACCGCCCAAAACAATATCGGTACCACGACCGGCCATGTTAGTGGCGATTGTCACAACCCCAGGACGACCGGCTTCAAGCACAATCTGAGCTTCCCGTTCGTGTTGCTTGGCGTTCAACACATTGTGCTTAATACCTTCCTTATCCAAGAGTTTGCTGAGCGCTTCAGAATTTTCAATAGAAGTCGTACCCAACAGCACTGGTTGTTGGCGCTTATTGCACTCCTTGATATCTTCAATAATGGCTTGGTACTTTTCGTTGATTGTGCGGAAAACCTTATCTTGTTGGTCAACACGAATCATCTTCTTATGAGTCGGGATGACAACCGTTTCCAAACCATAAATATCCTGGAATTCATAAGCTTCCGTATCAGCCGTACCGGTCATACCGGAAAGCTTCTCATACATACGGAAGTAATTCTGGAATGTAATAGAGGCAAACGTTTGGTTTTCTTGATTAATCTTCACGCCTTCTTTAGCTTCGACAGCCTGATGAAGACCTTCGGACCAACGACGACCCGGCATTAAACGGCCCGTAAATTCGTCCACAATGACAATTTCGCCATTCTGGACAACGTAGTGCTGGTCGCGCTTAAACAAAGAGTGAGCGCGAAGAGAGGCCATCAAGTGATGCATCAAAATAATATTTTGAGCAGAGTACAGACTTTGGCCTTGAGGAATCAATCCTCTTTCCGTGAGGATTCGCTCAATATGTTCGTGTCCTTGTTCGGAGATGTAGACCTGATGGGCTTTTTCATCTACCCAATAGTCACCTTCACCCTTTTCGGTTGCCTGACGTGTTAAAAGCGGAGGAATTTCATTAATCTTGGCATAAAGATCGGTGTTGTCATCAGCCGGGCCGGAAATGATCAAAGGCGTACGCGCTTCATCAATCAAAATGGAGTCCACTTCGTCAACGATTGCATAATGCAAACCGCGTTGACGACGATGATGAATGTCATACTCCATGTTGTCGCGCAGATAGTCAAAGCCGAATTCGTTATTGGTACCGTAGGTGATATCGGCCGCGTAAGCTTGAACTTTCTCGTCATTAGGTTGCTGACTGTAGATGGTACCAACTGTCATCCCTAAGAAGTTGTACACGCGTCCCATCCACTCTGCGTCACGCTTGGCAAGGTAGTCGTTCACTGTCACAACGTGAACACCTTTAGCTGGCAGGGCATTCAAGTAAACGGCCAATGTAGCTGTTAATGTTTTACCTTCACCGGTTCTCATTTCTGCGATCTTGCCGTCATTGAGCACCATACCGCCGATAAGTTGAACGTCAAAGTGACGCATTCCCAACACACGCCAGCTGGCTTCTCTGACTACTGCAAACGCTTCAGGCAACAACGCTTCGAGCGTCTCGCCTTTGGCTAAACGATCACGGAATTCTTGAGTCTTGGCCTTGAGCTCATCATCGCTCAAAGCTTTGATTGTCGGCTCCAGCTTATTGATCGCAGCGCACTGACGACGGTACTGTTTAATCAAGCGGTCATTGCGACTGCCAAACACTTTCGTTAAAAGCTCAGAAAACATCTTTTGATACCCTGCACGTCACTGCATTTTCAGGCAGCACGCGTTTTGTTAATTTTTGGACGACAAAATTTGTCGAGAGAATAAACTACAGCTGGCAATTATCGCATATTGCAGAAATGATTTTCCTTTGAAAATTCTTTGTTTTTTAAGAAATCAGACCTTTTTTGTAACTTTTTTCGTTTCGATTTCAATGCCTATTTGTGAGAAAATGCACGCAAAAGGAAAACGGCATGTACGGATTGGAAAGTATTGACAAACTTTTAAACTCTTTGAACCCTGATACGCTCATTGCACGGCAAATGTTAAGCGTCAGAGTGGCTCAAGTTTTGCAACGTGCCTGCCAAAGCAAGCGTCTGCATATTGATTTTCAACGGGCTGTGCATGTTGAATGTGCCTCTCAAGGCATCATCATTAACACAACGACGCCGACAATCGCTAATCGACTCAAGCAAATTCAACCTTCGCTTGAAAAATATCTTTTTGATAGCGGTCTTAATCTTCCGATTCTAGGAATTAAAGCGGGAAAAATTCTCCCCCTGCCTGATTTGGAAAATTATCCCAAGGATCCCCCTCGGATTGCCCAACCTGGCGCCGCTGACGCCGTTCGGCAAAACGCGCAAAGAGCTAAAGACGAAGATATCAAAGAAGTTCTTGAAAAACTGGCTGACGCGCTGGAAAACAGAGCCTGATTAGAAGAAACCGACCAGAGCGAACCCCAACACCAAAAAACCGATCGCAAAGAAAACACATGCGGTTGCCCGGTTAATAATCTGTGAACCCCTGGGACCAGTAAAAAAGCGTCTGGCTCTTTCAGCCAAAATTGCGTAAACAACCAGATTGATAAAGACCATCACAGCGTAAACGGAAATCATCAATACGGCTTGAGCGACATAGGGTTGTTGCGGATCCACAAATTGGGGTAAGACACTGATTCCAAAGATAATCGGTTGTGGATTGCAAAGCGAGATCACGATGCCTTTCGTAAAGTTTGCCAACCCATCTTCAGGGACCGCGTGCCTACCTTCAGATTTTTCCTTATCGGGAGAAGTGCCAAAGTGCATGGCCGGTTTATGCCAACTTCTCCAACCCAAATAAAGAATGAAAAAAGCACCGGCGATTTTAATCGCGTTAAATAAAGTCGGGCTGTTGGCTAAAACCACCCCCATACCGGACATGGCGGCAGTAAACAATATCGATATGCCAATAGCTTGACCTAAACTGAAAAAAACGGTCTTATGCCACCCTTGCTGCAGCGATAAAACAATGGCAAATATCACACCCATTCCCGGCGACAGGATATTGGCCAATGAGGTGATGAGGAATAGGGAAAAAAGTGACATATCAGAAAGAAACAACCGATTTTCTAACCAATTGGATATTACGCTTTTTCTGTGCAGACAAACACAAAAGAAACACCCAACCGCAAATAGAAAATCGGTTACAGCGCGGCTTTAGATCGCAAAAACACGCTCAAAAGAAAAATCTCTTGGGGCTTTTTCAGACTCAAATGTTGCCCATTCCCAAGCTGAATCATCAGCCAACAACGCTCTTAAGAGCTGGTTGTTCAAACCGTGACCGGATTTATTGGCACTATAGCGAGTCAAAAGCGGGTGACCTAAAACATAAAGATCCCCCATGGCATCCAAGATCTTGTGCTTCACAAACTCGTCCTGTCCCCTGAGGCCTTCGGGATTAAGCACCCGATACTCATCCATTACAACAGCATTTTCAAGAGTTCCCCCTTGAGCTAAGCCGATAGAACGAAGCATCTCTACGTCTTGCACAAAACCAAATGTTCTGGCTCGGCTGACAGCATGAGCATAATCAACCTTAGCCAAATCAACTTCAGTAAATTGCAAAGTGCTGTCGATTGCAGGGTGGCCAAAATTAATGGAAAAAGCCAATGAAAAACCTTCATGAGGCTCCAGCTGGGCCCATTTATCGCCATCGGTTACACGAACAGTTTTTTTCACTCGAACAAAACGCTTTGGAGCGGGTTGCTCAACTATGCCGGCAGCTTGGATCAGGAAGACAAAACTTGCACCGGATCCATCCATAATCGGAATTTCCGGTGCATCAACATCAACATAGCAATTATCAATTCCCAAACCATTGAACGCACTCATCAAGTGTTCAATGGTGGAAATTTTGACCGGGCCTTCGTTTAATGTTGTTGCCATGCGCGTGTCATTCACACGCGTAGCTTCTGCCGGCATAACAACGGGCGGATTTAAATCGACACGGGTATACACAATGCCGGTATCGGGGTCAGCCGGACGTAAAGTCAAATTTACTTTTCGACCGGAATGCAGACCGATACCAACCGTACGGACGACTTTTTTAAGCGTTCGTTGTTTGAGCATAACTAAATTTGTTCTTACTTATTGTCGTGACGAATAGACCACCAACCCGTTTCCCATTCATCGGCTGCCTTTTCTTCCTGTTTTTCAGGCTCTTGCGGCTGTTGGGGTTCCGATTGAGCAGGTTGTTGAGCAGCCGGAATACTCGGTTGAGGCTCGGGCTTGGCAACCGTAGGCTTAGATTCCACCTGCGGTTGAGCCACCTTCGGAGCGGCAGGCTGCTGAGCTACACTTTGACGACTGGTCCAAGGATCTGCTTGTTGCGGTTCTGCATAACTGCGGTTGTTATGTTCCCAAACATCTCGCTTTTCATCGGGTTTTTCGAGCGGAGCAACTTCTTTGTCCTTACCGCCATCCAGGCCTGTGGCAACCACTGTCACACGCATGGAGTCGCCCATACTGTCATCGTAGGCTGAACCGTAAATAACTTGAGCGCCTTTTGCCGTGAAGTTCGTGATGATATTCATAACCGTCTTGGTTTCCTTCATCTTCATCGTTTCTTCACTAGCCGTGATGTATACCAACACGCCGCGGGCTCCGTTGAGCGTTACCCCCTCAAGCAACGGACAGGCCACTGCATTTTCAGCGGCAATACGGGCGCGATCAGGACCGGAGGCAATAGCCGAACCCATCATGGCCGTTCCGCGTTCACTCATCACCGTGCGCAAGTCTTCGAAGTCCACACCGATCAGACCCGGTGTTTGAATAATTTCGGTGATGCCTGCACAAGCCTTAAACAAAACGTCATCGGCTGCGGCAAAGCATTCACTCACGGAGGCATCCTCACCCAACTCATCTTCCAATTTGTCATTCAAAATGACAATCTGGCTGTCCACGCATTGTTTGAGTTTGACTAAACCTTCTTCGGCGCGTTGCATGCGAAGAGCTCCTTCATAACTGAAGGGCTTAGTTACAACAGCAACCGTCAAAATACCCATTTCCCGAGCAATTTGAGCCACCACAGGGGCCGCACCGGTACCGGTACCACCACCCATCCCGGCAGTAATGAAAACGAGATTTGCACCTTGCAAAAGTTCACGAATCCGATCTTTGGCTTCAATTGCAGCCTGCTCGCCAACTTCCGGACGAGCACCGGCTCCAAGTCCAGTTTTACCGATTTGCAAAGTGGCATGAGCTCTAGAATGTGACAATGCCGTATAGTCGGTATTAATCGCAATAAATTCAATACCTTGAGCACCGCGCTCAATCATATGTTCTACGGCGTTACCACCGCCGCCGCCCACACCGACAACCTTAATGACGGTCTGACGGGGATCATTATCACTGAGTACTTCAAACATGGGAATAGGCCTCCAAATCCAATCTTGTAATTATGTATGAATAAGGATCGTTTTGCTTGGATTTTCAAAAACTTTTTTCAATTTTAAAAATCATAATTGCTATTTTTTAGTTCATCCAAATCAAGTGCAAATGAGGCGCGAGTTAAGGAAGAAAGCTTAGTACTGGCCTATAAAGAATTCAATCAAAAAACGCTTGGTTTTAGCCCACAAAGAGTCATCAGAGGCCGCCTTTTCCTCCTCGTCCTCATCACCTTCTTTGAATCGCAGTGCCTCGTAGGCGATTAATCCCATGGCGGCACTTTCCTTGGGAGAATTCAAACCAATGCAAGCATCACCGGTATAACGCGACCGACCTAAACGAGTACTGAATGTATAAGCCAAGGGGCCCGGCATGGCTGAAAACAGCTCTGTTATTCCTAACAACAACGAAGTACCGCCCGTGAGCACAATGCCACCCGTGAGCGTATTGCATGGCGCACCATTAACAGACTTGTACCATCCGGCCTCAAAGAGTTTTTTACCAATAGTCAGATTCAAACTGCGAATCTCGTGGTAAACCATCTTTGACAATTCGAGCTTGGAGTACTTTTTACCTCCCTCTTCCAGAGGTGCACGGTAGAGAATGACCTCTTCATCTTCCGGAGAGCAACGCAGGTCCAACTTGTTCTTAATGGATTCCGCCTCTTGCATGGAACAATGCACAAAGCCACTGATTCGCTGAGTTATGCGGCGACCGCCGTAATTTAAAGTGTACGTGAAACGGGGAAGACCGGCCTGAAAGACCGCCACATCTGTTGTCCCGGCCCCGATATCAATCAACACTACACCATTTTGAATTTCATCTTCCGTAAGCACTGCATAACCACTGGCCCAGGCTTCCGGAAGGATTCGGGAAATGTCCATGCCGCTGCGACGAATCACTTTTACACGAGCTAAGGCATTAGCTGCACTGGCCACCGCCGAATGCATATGGGCGGAAATACGAGAGCTTTTCGCATCAATCGGATTTTGGCCGACATAACCCTCGTCTTGGTTATCGAGCATGTAATACAACAGCTCCGATTTAATCAAACGCTGATCTTCTTTTAATTCAACGGCATCCTGGGCCATACTCTGGACATTTTTCATGTCCGACAACGTTACCGTCCTGCCCCTAAGCGGCATTTCGGCACTGGAGTCCTTTCCTTCCACAGATTTGCCAGAAATATTGGTGCAAACATCGTTACTGGGAATTTTGCCTGCAATACCAAAAGCCTCGACTAGAGCAGACTTGACCTGAGGCTGAACCTCCTCAATACTCGTTACATTTCCGTCGAGTACTCCCTGAGACTCGGTACGCCCTTGAGCCAGAACTCGAAACGTACCGTCCTTATAGACTTCGGCGACAACTGCAAGGATTTTGCTTGAACCAATATCCAATGCGGTGACAATTTTTTTATTTTCTTTCATCGCGCGTTACTTTGCCTATTAGCCTCTGCAATGGATTCAGCCGCCTGGCGACGACCAGCCTGTGAACGATATTGCCTCAAACTTTTTTCCGGTAATGTAGCCGAAAAGGCTAATTCATACCGGGCATCAATACTGGACGGTGGTCCTTTCATCAATTTGACCACATCAGGATATTGTACGATAACAATCCCAAATCGATCCTCAAGGGTCCAATTTTCATGCTCTACCCCCAATTCAATTCGAGTGGGCGGAATGGTGTCTGAAGCTATGGCCAGTGCCCAACTATCACGATCGTTTACGCTTACTTCCGTTACACGCGCTTTAGGCATGACAACCTGAAGCATTTTATTGAAGCGTTTATAACGTCTCGTTACCTCTTCAACCATTTCAGCTCGCCCGAAGAATTCGGGTAAAGCCAAGGGGTTATCCACTTCCTCGGGATTGGCGGCAAACAACTCCCCGTTAACCGACACCAACCGCCCGTCTTCCCATAAGGCAAGCGGTTTATATTCGGTAATTTCAATATTTATTTTATTGGGCCAAACGCGCCTAACATTTGCCGATTTAACCCAAGGAGCCTTTAACGCAGCCTCTCGGATAGCATCTAAATTAACGTTAAAAAAAGTCCCCGAGGCTGTGTTGCCTAAAACTCGACGAAAATGCAAAGATGAGATGTGGTCAATTTCACCGGATAATTCCACAGAGCGAATGGTAAAAAAAGTTTCCACATAACGCGGAAAGCTGCTTACTGCCACAGCAGCAAGCAGCAATACCAACGCAAATGCAATTAAAACCGCTTTAAAAAACCGTTTCATCAACCCAAGAACAGAACTCTTTAGTGACGAGGAAAGTCTAAACGAGCTTCAGACAACATTTGAAGCACTAATTCCTGATAACTCATACCTGCATTTTTGGCGGCTAACGGAACCAATGAGTGAGCGGTCATTCCGGGAGAAGTGTTCATTTCCAAAAGGTTAAACGAACCGTCCTCGGACAAAATCAAGTCGATTCGACTCCAGCCTCGTGCCCCCAAGGCTCGATAGGCGCTCAAACAAGCTCGGGAAATATCTTCATGAAGATCATCGGACAATTTCGCCGGGCACTCATAACGAACATCATTCGTGAAATATTTGTTTTGGTAGTCGTAATCACCATTCGGAGCGATGATCTCGATAATGGGTAAGACTTTTGCGTCTTGACCGGCTCCTAAAACAGCCACCGTCAATTCACGCCCAAAAATCCGTTCCTCTACTAAAACGTGGCGATCCAAAACCAAGGCTTTTTCAATGGCCTCGTGCAACTCTTCAACAGTAGCATCCTTTAATTTAGTCAGGCCGATGCTAGAGCCTTCACGTGCAGGTTTCACAACCAAATCACGTCCCAATTCCTGCATTACGAAGTGTAAGTCGCTATCAGCTGACACTAGCATTCCCTTCGGACAGGGAATCTGACGTTCACGCCAAATTTGTTTGGTCAAATTCTTATCGATGGCAATCGCACTCGTTTTAACACCGGGACCGGTATAAGGAACACCTAAATATTCCAGAACACCTTGAATCGTTCCATCTTCACCATAGCGGCCGTGCAAGGCAATAAACGCGCGGTCAAAGGCGCCCTTTTCAAGCTCAGAAATGCTCTGCTCCTTCGGGTCAAAACGCGTAACGTCCACGCCTGCCTCAACCAATGCATCGTAAACGCCCTTTCCGCTCATCAATGAGACTTCGCGTTCGCTGGACATTCCACCGAGAAGCAATACAACCTTACCTAAACTTTCAGGCTTAATTTCCTTTTTCTCTTCTTGCATTTAATCGTATCCTCATTATTTCGATAAACCGGCACGAGCTTGCAGACGACCCGGTACACCGCCGACGCTGCCTGCCCCCATGGTCACAACTACGTCACCATCACGAGCCAATTTCATAATGGCGTCATCCATTTCTGCAGGCGTATCCACAAACACCAACTCCGTTTGACCAACAATTCGTATAGCACGAGCAAGTGATCGGCCATCGGCTCCGACGATGGGCTTTTCTCCCGCCGGATAAACATCGGCGAGCACAAGAGCTTCAACACTGCTCAGAACCTTAACAAAATCCTCGAAGCAATCTCTCGTTCTCGTGTAGCGATGGGGTTGGAAAGCCACCAATACACGACGCCCCGGGAAAGCCCCGCGCACAGCATCCAGTGTTGCCTTCATTTCATGCGGATGATGGCCGTAATCATCGATCAGCGTAAATGATCCGCCGGACGGCAAAGCAATTTCACCATAACGGCTAAAGCGCCTTCCAACACCGGTGAAGTTTTCCAAAGCAAATTGAATTTTGTCATCCGGCACGTCAACCATTGTGGCAATCGCAATAGCCGCCAAGCTATTGCGAACGTTATGTAAACCGGGCAAATTCAAACGCACATCTAGCGGTTCTCGTCCTTGACGTAAAACGGTGTAGCACATCTGTGTGCCTTCAGCACGAATATTAATGGCTCGAACGTCCGCTTCTTCGCTTAAACCGTAAGTTACAACAGAACGCGGCACGCGGGCGATGATAGAGCGAACATTTTCATCATCCAAACACAAAACCGCCTTGCCGTAAAACGGCAGTCTTGTCAGGAAATCAATAAATGCCTGTTTGAGCTTTTCGAAGTTATGATCATAGGTATCCATATGATCAGCATCGATATTGGTAACTGCAGAAATCACTGGAGACAAACAAAGGAAAGAGGCATCCGACTCATCGGCCTCTGCCACAATGAATTCCCCTCTGCCCAATCGGGCATTGGCTCCTGCTGAATTCAAACGACCGCCGATAACAAAGGTCGGATCAAGACCGCCGGCTGCCAATAAACTTGCAACCAATGAAGTGGTCGTTGTTTTACCGTGAGCCCCGGCAATGGCGATGCCGCTTCTGAATCGCATCAACTCAGCCAACATTACCGCTCTGGGAACAACCGGAATACGAGCTTGTCTAGCCGCAACAACCTCAGGATTATCCGCTTTAATAGCCGAAGAAATAACAACGACATCTGCGCCCTTCACGTTTGCGGCAACATGCTCATGAAAAATCTGAACACCCAAACCACTCAGGCGTTCAGTCGCCGCGTTGGTTGCCATGTCCGAGCCTGTCACCTTGTAACCTAAAGTCACCAAAACTTCGGCGATACCATTCATACCGGTTCCGCCAATTCCCACAAAGTGGATTTTGTTTACCGCAAATCTCATTGTTTACTTGCCTTCGTTAAACCACCAGAAACTATAATTTTGCCAAACGTTCGATAGTATCGGCTACTGTTTTCGCAGCCCCCCGTTTTGCAAGGCTTCGGGCCTTGTCAGCCATTGTCAGAAGATCTTCACGGGTCAGACTTCTTAATTTTTCATAGAGTGAGTCAGGGGTTAAATCTTTCTGTTCAAGCAAAATCCCCGCTCCTTCATCTTGCATGTAGCGAGCATTACCCAATTGATGTTGAGTTGTCGAGACAACAAAAGGCACCAATATCGCAGGAATTCCTCCCGCCGTTAATTCACTGACTGTTGTTGCGCCAGCTCTGCACACAACGACATCGGCTTTATTGTAGGCACTTGCCATATCATCAATAAAACTGATGACTTGCGCTTCGACTCCATACTTCGCGTAGAGAGCTTTAACATCCTCAACCGCATTTTTACCACACTGATGGGTAACAATCGGACGTTCTTCTAAAGGGAATTTGGCGATAGCGGCCGGCACTGTTTCATTGAGAACTTTGGCTCCGAGAGAACCGCCGAAAACCAATAAATTGAGTTTTCCTGTACGGGCAGCGTAACGTTGTTGCGGTTCGGGCAAAGCCAAAATATCTTCGCGGACGGGATTGCCGGATACAATCGCTTTGGAACCGGCCCGATGAGCGCATTCGCCGTCAAATCCGCACATCACCGCTTGAGCCCAAGGCATCACAGCCCGCACGCTCATGAGGCTGCCAGCATCGCAATTCATCATAATGAGCGGCTTATTTTTGCTTCGGGCTCCGAAAGCAGCCGGCACGGCAATGTAGCCCCCTGTTGAAAACATTGCACTGGCTTGTCTTTTTTCCACAAGTGCTTTGGCGGCAAAACATGCTTTTACCAATTTCAATGCACCGGTAAACATGTGCTTGATGCCTTTGCCCCGCATACCGGTAAAGTCAAGAGCGTCAAATTCAATATTTCTCTGACCCACCAAACGCGATTCCATCCCAACCGGTGTTCCAATCCATGATACCGTCCAACCGCGCTTTTTCATTTCTTCAGCCACAGCCAATCCGGGCATAACATGTCCGCCCGTACCAGCAGCCGCAATAATCAAATGTTTTGTTTGCATCACCGTCTCCTCTTTCCTCTCATCAGAAGGCGATTTTCATAGTCCACCCGTAGCAATAGGGCTAGTGCACACAGTGTTACAACGATTGACGATCCGCCATAGCTTACTAACGGCAAAGTTAACCCCTTCGTCGGAAAAACACCGATTGCTACGCCAATATTAATCAAAGCTTGTACACCAATCCAAAGCCCGACACCCTGGGCAACAAGACCGGAATAAACGGACTCCAAACGCACCGCTTGACGTCCAATCTCAAAAGCACGCCTAACTAACCAATAAAAGAGCAATAAAACAAATGTGAATCCCACTAATCCGAGCTCTTCACCAATGACGGCTAAGATAAAGTCCGTGTGCGCTTCGGGCAAGTAGTGCATTTTTTCCACACTCGCCCCCAAACCAACACCAAAAAGCTCTCCTCTACCAAAAGCAATCAACGAGTGAGTTAACTGATAGGCTTTACCTAATTGATTTTCGATATCCCACGGATTTAGATAAGCAAACACGCGCGCTGTACGCCAAGGTGACAACGCAATTGAAAAGACAATGACGGCAAAAATCACTATGCCAAAGGGGATAATGATGCTCCAACTCAAGCCGCCTAAAAAAACAACACCCAAAACAATCGCGCTGATGACAACAGTAGCTCCCAAGTCAGGTTGTAACGACAACAGCATTGCCACGGCTCCAATGTAGAGCATGACAGGAATTAGCCCTCGAGTGTATGAATGCATATAGGCTTGCCGTGTCACCACAAAGTGTGAAATCACCAATACCGAAACAAACTTAACAACTTCCGAAACTTGAAGATTGATCGGGCCAAACCCAATCCAACGGGTTGAGCCATTTACCTCGTGTCCAAGCCCCGGCACAAACACCGAAATTAAGAGCAAAATGCCAAACAACCCCAAAGGGTAACTAAGGGGATACCAACGAGATAACGGGACTTTAAAAACGAAAAAAGCCGCCATTAATCCAATCACAATATAAATGGCGTGACGAACGGCAAAGTAGCCCTCTGAAGTCTGGTATTTCGGCGAATCACCCAGTGAAATGGAAGCCGAATAAACCATGATGAGCCCTAAAATCAGAAGGGCCAGAATGACAGCGATGATACTGTAGTCAATTGAAGAAATGGTCGCAAAAGAACTCCGAGATGACCAGTCCTCATGTTTTTTATTACGATTTTGGAAAAAGTTTTTAATGCTGATCATTGCTGAGCATCACCGGCTAAAGCCTTAGCACTGGCAATAAAGATAGCCGAACGTTGTGCATAATCTTTAAACATATCCCAACTGGCGCAAGCAGGGGACAACAATACACAATCGTGAGGCTGCGCTAATTCAGAGGCTTTCTGAACCGCCTGCGGCATATCTTTGGCGTGGATGATAGGGTACTGTGCCCCTTGCAAGGCTTTCTCAATCAAAGGTGCATCACGACCAATCAAAACGGCACCACGAGCGTGCTTCGCCATAGAATCCGCAATCGGAGAAAAGTCTTGTCCTTTTCCATCTCCGCCTAAAATCACAACCAATTTTATTCCGTTGGCACCTAGCCCTTCCAGAGCTGCAACGGTTGCACCAACATTGGTCCCCTTACTGTCGTCGATGTAATCAACCCCATTTACGGTCATTACGTATTCAACTCGATGCGGTTCACCTCTGTATTGAGCCAGCGCCCGCAATGCATCGCTGATGGGCAAACCCGCAGCATAAATAAGTGCCAACGCCGCCAGTGCGTTCATGCTGTTGTGACGCCCCCGGATGTGCAAAGCGTCTTCTGGCATCAAACGTTGTAAAACATGCCCTTCCAGAACTTTGCGCTTGGTCAGTTGCACAGAATCATCTTCATTGAAGGCAAGCCATACGATACCGTCTTCTTTCACCAATCCCCATTCATTGGGATGCTGCGGTTCGGTTGCTCCGAAAGTAAAAACTCTTCTATCCTGCGCAGCAAAATTCATCACCGTTGAATCGTCACGATTTAAAATTCTTGCCGTTTTTTCATGAGCAAAAATTTTTCCTTTGGCCGCGACATATTCATTCATTCCGCCGTGCCAGTCCAAATGATCTTGGGTAATGTTTAAAAGTGCAGCCGCATCCGGCGCAAGCGATGAGGTGGTCTCCAATTGAAAACTGGACAGTTCCAGCACCCAAACATCCGGCAATTCACCACTTTCCAAATAACGATCCAGTTCCGTCACCGCATTTGGACCAATATTGCCGGCCGCAACGGCTTTCATTCCGGAGGCTGCCGCCATTTTCGTTGTCAACACCGTCGTTGTCGTCTTGCCATTGGTACCGGTGACCGCAATTACTTTCGGTTCATAAGCCTTTTCACTTTTTAGTCGAGCCAGCTCTCTGGCAAAAAGTTCGATCTCTCCGACCACTTCGATTCCCAAAGATTGAGCTGACCTCACCAATGGAGTAACCGCAGAATGCCAAGGACTAATTCCCGGAGACATTACCAACAGATTGCAATCGTTTAATTGTGCTTGAGCCTCTTGCAAAGAAACAAAGCTAAAGCCTTCCGTACCGGATAGGCGAGAAAGCGCGGGCGGTTCGCTACGGGTATCTGTCGCGCGGACTTGCCACTGCCGTTTAAGCAAAAATTTCGTACAAGCTTCTCCAGAAGCTCCTAAACCGACCACCAATGCTTTCTGCTGCATAATCTTCGCCTTTTTAACGAATCTTTAACGTCGACAAACCGATCAGTACGAGGATGAAGGTGATAATCCAAAAACGCGTAACCACCTGCGTTTCTTTCCATCCCTTCAACTCAAAGTGATGATGAATCGGCGCCATCAAGAAAATTCTTTTACCACCCGAGAGCCGGAAATACGTTGTTTGAATCATCACGGAGAGCGTTTCAACAACGAAAATACCGCCCATAATCGCTAAAACGAATTCCTGACGGGTAATAACAGCCACCGTTCCCAATGTTCCACCTAAGGCTAAAGCGCCGACATCGCCCATGAAAACTTGTGCAGGGTGAGCGTTAAACCACAAAAATGCCAATCCCGCTCCTGCCAAAGCCGCACAGACGACAACCAATTCACCGGCCCCGGGGATATAGGGGAACAAAAGATAATGAGCAAAGTCCACACGACCTTCAACGTAGGCAAAGATTCCCAAAGCACTTCCCACCATAGCTGCGGGCAAAATTGCCAAACCATCCAAGCCGTCAGTCAAATTCACCGCATTGCTTGTTCCGACAATCACAATAAAAGTCAACGCGATAAAGCCGAAAATCCCGAGGGGATATGCAAAGTGCTTAAAGAAAGGAATAATTAAGTCGGCATGCGGCGGCATTTGCATGGGAAAACCCGATTCAATCCAACCGATAAGCATATGCACCACATGAATGTCATTAGGCGCGCTGATCGCAAAAGCCAGATAAACCGAGGCAATAATGCCGATTAAAGACTGCCAACCGAATTTTTCTTTAGCGCTCATGCCTTTTGGATCATGGTGAACAACCTTACGGTAATCATCCACCCAACCGATCCACCCAAAACCGAGCGTCACAAAGAGAACCACCCAAACAAAACGGTTACTCAGATCCATCCAAAGCAACGTCGATAAACCAATCGCAATCAGAATTAAAACACCGCCCATGGTTGGCGTTCCATCTTTGACAATATGGGTCTTCGGACCGTTTGTGCGGACAGCTTGCCCCATTTTCATCGCACGTAAATAACGAATCGTGGCCGGGCCTGCCATAAAACCGATAGCCAGAGCGGTGAGTGCTGCCAATACCGCTCGTAAGCTTAAGTAGTTAAACACCTGGAAAGCTCTGATATCTTCTCCGAGCCAACGAAATAATTCCAAGAGCATTCTTTAATCCTTTTTATTCTTTGTAGCGTCTACCACTAAGGCTTTAACAACTGTTGTAAGTTTCATGCAGTTTGAACCTTTGACACTAACCGTTCGGCAGTGGTGACTTTCTTCGATGACCGCCTCCATAAACTGGTCACGATCATCCATCCATAGTGAACGCGCCTGGGGAGACAGTTCACGGAACTTTTCGACAGCGTAACGCATATGTTCACCTATGGCAAAAAATGCATCAATGTGCTTTTCGGCTGCGTAAGCGCCGATTTCCTCATGATATTCGATGCTTTTACTACCTAATTCAGCCATATCGCCAGCCACCAAAAAACGAGGGCCGGGATAACTTGTTAATAGATCAATCGCCGCTTTCATACTATCGGGGTTGGCATTATAGGCGTCGTCAATGACTGTTAAGCCTCCCACCGTATGAACCTGACCTCGACCTTTTATTGCTTCAAAAGCTTCAAGTCCCTGACGAATAATCTCAAGTGAAACATTTAGTCCTAAACAAACCGCCGTAGCAGCTAAGGCATTTTTAAAATTATGTTCGCCTCTGACCTTCATTTTGGCTTCAAAAGTTCCAATCGGCGTCTTAATTAATGCCTTCATGCCGTTAGCTTCCGTTTTCATGCAACCGTTCACGTCCGCAGTCGCATCAATACCGAAAGTCATCACATTGGCATGTTGAGCCATCTCAAGCCAAATCGAACGGCACGGATCATCAGCTGAAATGACCGCGATACCGTTTGGTGGCAAAACTCGGAATACTTCGCCATTTTCTCTCGCTGTCGCTTCAACACTTTGCAAAAATTCCTGATGCTCGCGCTGAGCATTGGTAACAACGGCGATGGTCGGTTGCACCAAACCGCTTAAGTAGCGCATTTCTCCGACATGGTTCATTCCTGTCTCAATAACAGCTGTCTCGTGATAATCACGCAAACGCCAAAGCATAAGCGGCACGCCGATATCGTTATTGAGATTGCCTTCTGTTGCAAGTGCATGTTCCCCATAACGGATCTTCAATATAGTGGCGATCATTTGCGTGGTTGTTGTTTTCCCATTGCTTCCCGCTACAGCCACTAATCCCAAAGATTTTCCACGACGCCAAAAACCTGAAGTAACCCCTAAAGCCAACTTGACATCTTTGACGACAATTTGTGGCAACGGACAATAAACCTCGTGATCTACCACAACAGCGGCAGCTCCGGCTCTCATAGCCTGCATAACAAAGTTATGTCCGTCAAAACGTTCTCCCTTTAATGCAAAAAAGAGAGAACCTTCCGTGACTTGACGGGTGTCCGTACAAACATTCGTAAAAGGAACATCACTGCCATACAGGTGAGAACCCGGCAACAAGTTCGATAAGAATTTCACATTCAAAAGTGTGTCAGCGGGCGGATTTTTTAACCGTTGTGCATTTCGTGCTTCGACCACATCACTAAATGGATGTTTGACCCCATTGATCTCCTGATACAACTCGTGCCCTTTACCGGCAATGAGTACAACATCCTCCGGTTTTGCTCGCTTAATAGCTTCATAGATGGCTTCACGTCTATCAGCAATAGTCAGTTGAGGCGTTTTTAGGCCAGCAGCCATTTGTCTCAGGATACTATCTGGATTTTCTGTTCTCGGGTTATCGCTGGTAAGAATAACGTAATCAGCATTCTCTTCTGCCACTTTAGCCATAAGCGGACGTTTGCCGGCATCCCGGTCACCTCCCGCTCCCAAAACAATCCAGAGCTTGCCGCGACGGACTTTAGCCACACCCTTTAATGCTTCGAGGGCTTTTTGAACAGCATCGGGCGTATGGCTGTAATCCACAATTGCCAAAGCGGCTCCTTCATAGGGAACCTTTTGCATGCGCCCATCAGGAGCAACTAACAGGGGTAATTTTTCAACAATTTCGGCAAGAGAAAAACCATGGCACAAAGCTGCCCCGACAACTCCTAACAAATTTGAAACGTTAAAAGCTCCGAAAATAGATAAATGCACCGTTTGACGCTCTGAACCATAGACAATATCAAACAGCATCCCTTCAGGCATCGGACGGACATTTTCGGCTGACAGTAAATGCGTTCCCGTCAAAGCGATGGCTCCCCGCATACTTGTAACAATCGTATGAATCCCGCGGTGAGCGCAGCGTTCAGCCATCCTGACACCGGCCTCATCATCGATGTTAATGACTGCATGCTGAAGACCCGGCCAATCAAAGAGAATCGCTTTGGCGCTTTCATAAGCTTGCATGTCATGGTGGTAGTCCAAATGATCACGGGTCAAATTGGTAAATACCGCCACATCAAAACGTGTCCCCTGAAGCCGTCCCTGCTCAAGGCCAATGGAGCTTGCCTCCAAGGCAACCGCTTTTGCCTCGGCTTTCAAAAGCTTTCTATAAAGTCCCTGCATAGTCAGGGCGTCCGGGGTTGTCAACGGCGCACTTTCATAGGACTGTCCGTCCATAAAACAGCCTATCGTTCCAATGGCCGCGCATCTCTGCCCCAACAATGAAAAAAGTTGGGACATCCAATGCGAAGACGTCGTTTTACCATTTGTGCCAGTTATACCGATGGTAAAAAGTTTGCTACTCGGATCATGGTAAAAATCTGCGGCAAACTCACCTAAGTGTTTTCCCAACTCAGGAACAGCAATGGCGGGTACTCCAAATGTCCTGCGTTGCCCGTCATCTTCGTAGACCAATGCGCAAGCTCTTTTCGCCGCATCAGTTAAAAAATCTCTACCGTCACGATGAAGTCCTGGAACGGCAAAAAAGACATCCCCCTCCCGCAAATTTCTTGAGTCTAGTGTCAAGTGATTTGCTTGAGGAGCCAAGCGCTTTAACAATCGGACATAAGATTGGATGTTGTCGATCATAGGATTCACTATTGAGTACAGGGTCTGCCTTTATTGTTGCTTCAAAGACATCCCGATTAATGAGTTGTTCTGGCCAATAACCCGCCGCCGGCCACCATCATCGGATCATCCGGATTCACAAGCAGAGTCCGCAAGGCAGCTTCTACGACTTCTCCAAATACGGGAGCTGCCACCACGCCACCCACGTGCCCGGAGTCCTTCGGCTCGTCAATCATGACAGCCACGACCAACCGAGGCTGTGTAGCTGGGGCCACGCCAACAAAGGAGGCAACGTAGTCTTTCACATATTCACCATTTTTTACCTTGTAGACCGTACCCGTCTTACCGGCCACCGTGTAACCCGTGACCTTAAGACGAGAGGCCGTGCCGCCTCGATGCACTGTCGTCATCATCATGGCTCGCATTTGACGGGCAACTTCGGGTCGATAGACTTGCTCGCCAACGGCTGGGTGGTCTTGCTTCATCAATGTCAGCGGAATGACATCACCATTGCGAGCAAAGACCGTATAAGCCTGAGCGATTTGCATAAGCGAGGTTGATAAACCGTAACCATACGAGATGGTAGCCTGCTCAACAGGACCCCACGTTTTCGCAGGACGCAAACGACCGGCTACCGCACCGGGGAAACCGACCTGCGGGGCTTGACCGAAACCTAGTCGACTGTAGGTTTCCCACAATGTTTGTGCAGGAATCTGCAAAGCGATCTTGACAGTCCCCACGTTGGAAGACTTTGCAATCACTTGTGAAACCGTCAGCAAACCAAAATTGCGAGTATCACTAATCTTGCGGTCGGCCACCATGATGCTGCCCGGCGCCGTCTCAATAAGACTATCCGGACGCACAATACCCATATCCAAAGCCTTAGCGATAGCAAAAGGCTTCATAATAGAACCCGGCTCGTATGTGTCCGTCACCACGCGGTTGCGAATCTTGTCGAACACAAATGTACTGCGGTCGTTGGGATCAAATCCTGGCCAACTGACTAAGGCCAAAATTTCACCGGTAATCGAGTCAGCCACAACCACCGCCCCGGCCTTTGCCTGGTGTTTCTCAACAGCATTACGAACGGCAGAATAAGCGATGTACTGAATACGAGAGTCAATGGAAAGATGCAGGTCTTTACCCGGAACAGGCTCCTGAGTCCACATTTCTTCGATAACGTGGCCCAATCGGTCCCGAATCACCCTACGCGAGCCGTTTTGACCCGTCAACGTTTTATCATTGGCCAACTCCACGCCTTCTTGGCCGTGATCCTCTCGATTATTGAAACCAACAATATGAGCAGAAACTTCACCACCCGGATAGTGGCGCTTAACGTCAGGTGAATAGGTGAGTCCTTCCAAGTGCATTGCCTGCACACGACGGACTACATCCATATCGACTTGGCGGGCTAAGTTGACAAAGGCGTCTTTACGAGCCAAGCGTTTTTGAAGTGTACGTTCCGAGACCCCCAGCAAATCTGACAATTCACTGATTTGTTGAGGCGTTGCCGTGACTAAATTCGTTGTTGCCCAAATACTTCTAGCCGGCAAGGAAGCCGCCAATACCACTCCATTTCTATCAAAAATCTGACCACGGCCTGCGGCAATTTCAAGCGTTCTGGCGTAACGTACTTCGCCCTGCTTTTGCAGAAATTCCGTGTTAAAGCACTGTAAATAACCTGCACGTAAAAAACAGACGACAAAAATCCCCACCAAGGCGCCAAGCACCATGTGCGAACGCTTCTGGGAGATTTCCAAGGCCATCCATTCTTTATCGCGTTCTTTAGAACGTTTAGGCATACGCGGAGCCGTATCTTCGCTCCAGAATTTGTGCCACCGCCTCTTGAGCCAATTGAGCAACTGCCGCATCAGGGATTCTCTCATCATGACGGATCCCCTTCTTTTCGTGTCACAAAACGCGGCACCGGTTTAGGCTGCAAAATAACGGTATTTTCATTTCGAGCGGGCTCCAGTCCCATCTCGTTTGCGCCGGAAGCGATGTAGCCCGGAAGTGTCACTTTAGCCAATTCGATATTGATTTCCCGCTGTTCATCGAGCAAACGGCGAGAAAGCTCCTGCTCTTGCTCAATATCACTGATCAAAGCACGTACTTTGTACTGATTGTTGACAATAAGTAATGCAAGCCAAACGAGCGTGACCGTCAGCAACGCAATAATGAGAATGTTGGCGTTTTGGCGAATGCGGCGCATTAATTCCAATCGAATCATGACAGCCTCCCCGCACGAACGCGCGTGGCCAAGCGCAAAATTGCGCTTCTTGCACGAGGATTAGAATCGCATTCTTCCTGACTGGGTAAAACCCTCTTGATATCCTTTAACTCAGGCTGCGGCAATTGATCCGCTCTTAACGGCAAACGCGAATCCAACGCTTTTTCAGGATGCGCTTTTTCATCAAAAAAACGCTTTACGATTCGATCTTCAAGCGAATGGAAAGTAATAACACCGATGCGTCCTTCGTCATCGACTAATTGCATTGCCGCGTTAAGCGCCAAGGAGAGCTCATCAAGTTCACTATTAATGTGAATCCGTATGGCCTGAAAAGTTCTTGTGGCCGGATTTTGCGTGGGATCCTTTTTGTTAGCAGGCACTACCTGAGCAACCAGTTGAGCCAATTGCTGGGTCGTCTCGATGGGTACCTGACTTCTTGTCTGAACAATAATGCGAGCGATGCGTTTAGCGAATCGCTCCTCTCCGAGTGTATGGATGACTCGAGCGATCTCTTCTTCGCTGGCTTTAGCAAGCCATTGAGCCGCAGTTTCCCCGCAACTAGTATCCATGCGCATATCAAGCGGACCATCCATTCTGAATGAAAAACCGCGGCTAGCGTCGTCAATTTGTGGACTTGAAACACCGATGTCCATAAAGACGCCGTGGACGGATTGGACTCCCCTTAGAGCTAATTCCTCACGCATACGGGAAAAAGGAGCATGAATGATTGTAAAACGATCATCCATAATTTCTTTAGCAGATTCAATAGCTTGCGGATCACGGTCAAATGCGATGAGTTTTCCTTTGGAGGACAGGAGCGAAAGAATGCGACGCGAATGCCCCCCTCGACCGAACGTTGCATCAACGTAGGTTCCGTCTGGATCTGTTACCACCAAGGGCGGCGCCACCTCTGCCATAACGGAGAGGTGAGTAAAGCGCTTATCCATTCACCCTCTCCTAAAGCACTAAATCAAACACTTCCGGCGGCAATCCTTTCTGTAATTCCGCTTGTTCAAACTGCATGTATTTCGCTTGATCCCACAATTCGAAATGATTTCCCAAGCCCACTAAAGTTACTTCACGATTGAGACTGCAGAGACTTCGTAAATCGCTAGGCACCAACAGTCGCCCCGAAGCGTCGGCATTAACATCAAAAGCGCTACCTAACATGATGCGCTGCAACGTGCGAGCCGCATAGGGAAGAGCGGCAAGCTTTGCACTTAATTGCACCCAAACACCACGGGGATAGATCAATACGCAGCCGTCCGGATGACGTGTTAGGGTCACTTCCCCTTGGCAAGGCACAAGAAGGCTCTCCCGATACTTCGCTGGTAACGAGAGACGGCCTTTTGCATCTAGCACTAGTAAAGATGTGCCCTGAAACATCAGTCCACCTACGACAATTTAGGCAAAAACACTAAAGCAGTTTGCGCTTTAAGGCACAAACTTCCACTTTTCCCCACTTTCTTACACGGAAATTTAAAAGGATATGGATACTAAGTCAAGGAAATTCCATTATTTTTTTCAGAGAAATTTGCCTAAAGGCTATTGCATACATGATGTTGTTGTTCTGATCCTTAAAAACAACTAGTCTGATTTTTGTTTTGCACTAAAAAACGTTTTGACAGCTGTGATCTGTTTTTTCGACAAAAAAAGGGCGCCGAAGCGCCCCTTTCTCACACTCTCAGATTAGAGTTTTTCTAAATTGACCTTGATACGACCGTCAACGGCAATACCTTCCCCGTTCTTTTCACTAATAATCAAAGGATTGATGTCTAATTCCGTGATAGCCGGGAAATCTTTCACTAATTGAGAAATTCTCAATAGGCATTCCCGCAATTGATCCATTTGAGCCGGCGTTGTCCCGCGTGCGCCTTCAAGCAGCTTATAAGCCTTGACACCACGGATCATCTCATCGGCATCAACATCGGTAAGCGGTGCCATGCGGAATGTAACGTCTTTCATCACTTCGATGAAAACACCACCCAAACCAAACATAACCATATGACCGTATTGCGGGTCGGTCGCAACACCGCAAACCATTTCACGGCTACCCTTCACCATTTCTTGGATAATCACGCCTTCCAAACCCTCAAGCAGGTTCTTTTCCTTAAGTTTGGCGATCAAATCACGGTATTGAGCTCGTAATTGATCAGCGTTTTGAATGTTGACGCGAACACCGCCCACATCCGTCTTGTGAGAGGTCGTCTTGGAGGTCATCTTCATCACAACGGGGTAGCCCACTTTGCCAGCGATGGCGACGGCTTCCTCTTCATTGACCGCAAAACCTGAACGACAAACACGGATACCGTACGCATCCAACACATCGATACTTTCACGAGTCGTTAATTGCTCACGCCCCTGAGAGGCGCTTTGCATAATGATTTCGCGGGCGCGTTCACGATTCACGGTAAATTCAGGACATGTTCCCAAGGGCTTTTGAACCCAAATACGCTGTTGATTGAGTCGATTTAAACCGTCGGCTGCCTGCTCGGCATACATAAAGAACGGAACATTTACCTGCATGTCAGACAATTGCGAGAAGAACTCACTCTTTGTCATGAAGACCCCGACAATCGGCTTTTCAGGATGCTGAGCCTTAATTTCCATGACCGCTCGAGCCACATCAATATCCTTTAAGCCCAAGAACGGCAAATAGATGACGATGACCATGTCAACATTGTCATCAGCCAAAACGGTCTCAAGCGTTTGCTTGTAGTGTTCAATCGGTGCCGAAGCAATCATGTCGACAGGGTTTTTAACCGAAGCGGCAGCCGGCAGGAATGCGCGCAACTTAGCCTTCGTTTCTTCCGACAATGGCGCCATCTTCATACCGTATTCGCAAACAGCATCTGTTGCCATAATGCCGGGACCGCCGGAATTGGTAATAATGGCCACGCGGTCTCCTTTGGGAATCGGGCAATTGGCAAATACCTTGGCCGTTGCAAAGAGATTTTCCAATGAGTATTCACGGATCACCCCAGACTGCGTTAAAAGTGCGTGAGCCGCCTTATCGGCTCCGGCCAAAGAACCGGTGTGAGAAGAAGCGGCACTGGCGCCAGCCGCACTGCGACCAGCTTTTAACGCCAAAATCGGTTTTTTCTTGGATACGCGGCTTGCCAGTGTTCTGAAATTGGCAGGATTTTGAATGGATTCCATATAAAGCAAAATCTGCTTCACATCGTCTTCATTTTCCCAATATTCAATAGCGGTTTCAGCGTTGACATCAGCCTGATTGCCAATGGAAATAAATTGGGCAAAACCTAAATTCAAATCTTTGAGGATATTTAAAATACCTCCGCCCAACGCACCGGATTGGGACACAAAACCAATGCCACCACGCTCAGGCAAACTTTCAGCAAAACAACCATCCATCCGAATATCCGGATGGGTATTAACCACGCCTAAGCAATTCGGGCCGACACAGCGCATACCATAAGCGCGAACTTTCTCTAACAACGCATTTTCCAGTTCCGCCCCGTCTTTTCCTGTTTCCTTAAAACCGGCACTAATCACACATAAGCCGCCCACTCCTTTTTCGTGGCACTGGTCGATAGTGGAGAGGACAAATTTGGCGTTAACCACCACGATGGCCAAGTCCACTTCTCCCGGCACATCCAATACGGTTGGATAAGCTTGCAAACCTTCGATGACCCCACCCTTTGGATTGACGGGATAGATCTTGCCTTTAAAGCCGTACTCCTGCAGCCTTTTCATAATGTCCGAACCAATCGTGTGTGCCTTGGTCGATGCGCCAATGACCGCAATAGCGCGAGGTTTCATGATTTTGTCAAGATTTTGCATAACCAATCCTTTGTTTAAAGCATAAGCGCTAAAAATTCCTCCCTTATGATACAGGGGCCAAAACAAAAAAATAACCCCCAAAAATAGCCTTTTGACTACAGCTACACTCTGTCACCAAACGGTTCACATTTTCCTTGAATTAATTAAAAGCTTCGCTAGACTAGGCTCATAGTGACTATTTTGAGAATAAAAGAAATGCAAGAGGTATCAATGCAACACATGATGATCTTTGTGGGCGGCATCATTGACTTTTTAGCCCGAGAATTAACCCAAAGCGCTTTTTGGTATCAAGTGTTGGCTATTGTCGTTGCAGTCTTGTTGTCTTATTTTGTCGCACGAGTTTGCAGTCAAAAAGTGGCTACTTGGGAAGAAAACTTCTCCAAAGAAACGATCAGTCACAAACTTTGCCGATTTTCTTTAGAACTGACACGAAAACTTTTCTTCTCTATTTTTGCAGCGCTATTTCTCTCTCTTGGTGCCAGCACAATCTCTGATATGGGATTGTTAACAGATAATAACTTCAATCTCATTCATGTCGGTTACCAAATCTTTTACGCCTGGGCACTGTTGGTATTTTTAATTCAGGTATTCGGCGCTTTTATTGCGCCCGATAGCGTTTTGCTGCAAATTAAAAAACCGCTTTATATCCTCTTTTGGATTCTGGCGGTCTTGGAAATTGTCGGTGTATTGCCGAAATTTATCCAAGCCATGCGAGAAATCAATCTGCCCGTCGGCCCTGATTCTCTGACCCTTTGGGCTCTTGTTGTGGGCATTATCACTGTCATTGTGTCCGTTTTGATTGCCCAGTGGCTCTCAGGCCTATGCGATAGCGCCCTTTATTCAGCAAAAGATATCGACAACAATCTCAAAATTGTCTTATCACGCCTCATCCACATCGCTTTCATAGCCATCGCCATTTTGATATCGCTATCTTCCGTAGGCTTGGATTTAACCATTTTGAGTGTATTCGGTGGTGCAATCGGCGTTGGTCTGGGCTTTGGGTTGCAAAAAATCGCCTCCAACTACATTTCTGGCTTCATTATTCTTTTCGACCATTCGGTCAAAATTGGCGATACGGTGGAAGTCGGTGGTTTTAATGGGAAAATCACTCAAATTAAAACTCGTTACTCAGTCCTGAGAAATTTTTCAGGAGAAGAGATGATTATTCCGAATGAAACCTTTGTCACTCAAAACGTGAAAAATTTCACGTTCACAGACAGAGCCTCTGTTGCGACCGTTGAAACAAGTATCGGTTACGACTGTGACGTTAATCGCGCATTGGCAATTTTGGTTGATATCGCCAAAAAACAAGCTCGAATTTTGGAAACGCCCCAACCCTGGGCTGTGGTTTCCGGTTTCGGCAATGACGGAATCAATCTGAAATTAAGTTTCTGGGTAAAAGATCCAGAAAACGGCACCTCTGTTTTACGTTCAACGATTATGAAGGAAATCCTTGAACGCTTTAATCAGGAAAATATTTCAATCCCCTACACAATTCGTGATGTGACTTTGAGGGGCGAATTGAAAATTAAAGCCGCCAATGATTCAGCTCATTAACGGAAAATGCCACTCGGATTTTTGATTTCGAGTGGCATTTTTATTTTTAGCCTCGTTCGAGGTGACCGAATTAGAAGTTATGAACGAGACCGACACCTACTTGAACGCTGTCTTGCTCAAAATGTTCTTTTTCGCTTGAATTCACATCGCTTCCGTCGTACTCCTGATAGTCGTAACCGATGCCAGCATACAGACTCGTGCGTTTGCTCAATTCATAATTGTGGAATAGTGCAACACCATACCGCTTCACATTCATCTTGGAAACTTCAGACGATTGAGTCGTCTCGTCTTGGTAGTAGCTGTAAGCTTTCCCGTCTCCATCGGCGTAGTAAACAGAAACCTGCAATTCACCGCCCCAAATAGGGAAGGCGGAACCCACAGCCACGGCATAACCGTCAAGATCACCCACATAGCTTTCTGTTTCGTCCGTTTCAACCACGGGAACGCCACCGATCATTTGTTCATGCTGGCCGTATTGGAAACCGATGAAAGGCTTCATGAAGCCCATGTCATAATTGGCACCAATGCTGAAAGCCATCGCATCATCAATCGCCTTGTCGTAACCGGTAACTGTCTGACGGTTTTTCATCACGGTATCCACGACAGCCACCGCCGAAAAATTTCCGGTGCTAAACGTGGCTCCCAAAGCCGCATAACGTTCTTTATCACGTGATGGCACCATATCGTCGCCCGAGGTACCGAAAGAATATTGGGCGAAGGCAGTAATACCGGCGAACTCAGGTGATTGGAAAGAGATCATGTTGTCATAAATACCGCGATCCATCCAGTAACCAGCACCTATGTAGTCAGCATAGCCACCGTCCATGGCATCCCCGTTGACCATAAAGATGTCATAGGTTCCTTCACCGGCTGTCAGCGCTCCCATACGCCCAAGGCTCACCGTTCCAAAAGACGAAGTAACAAATAACTGAGCCTCTTTGTCAAAAAGCGTATTTTCTTCAGCAAAAGAGCCGTCATCGGAATTGAAACTGTTTTCCAACACAAAACCGACAGAAAGATCATCGGAGATATTTTCCATACCACGGATCCCGATCACACTGGCCGTATTCGTTCCACTGGCCACACCCCAGTTGTCCGCACTTTCGTGGTTTTTTTCATTATTAACTTTTGAATCGCTTGACTCATGCGTATAGAGCAGACCGGTATCAACCGTACCATATACTTCAACAGAAGCCGCTTGGGCTGAACCCACTGCCACCATCAAAGCCATAACAAAAGAAGATTTTTTAAATGAGCTCATATTATTTCCTTTAATGAGAATAATTCTTATTTCGCAATTTTATTCTTATTTAAGATTCAATTCAATAACTATTTCTGCTTACATCCAAGAATGATTTCTTTATTTATCAATATAGTTATCACTTTCTTACTATATTTTTAATTTTTAAAAATCGTCAGATAGGACAATAATTAATTTCATTAAAACACTATTAATAATTATTTCTATTTAATTTATCTATTTGTTTTACATAGATTTATACAAATTTCTAAAGAAAAAACTTCAGTTAATTCATAGATAAAATAACCTAATTCACTCTTGATATTGAGATTAATTCCTATTACGATTGCGACTTAGATCTGGCGTCCAATCCCGGACGCAGGTGCATGATCATGAAAAAAACTATGTCTCGAATTCATCCTCTAACCGAATCGGACCTGATGACCAATGTGACAGTTGTTCGAATGAAGCTTGATGTTTCCGAACAGGAAAAACTGTCGCAATTGGGACTGCATCAGGGCGGAACCATACGTGTTTTACAACGCGCACTAAACGAACCCCTTCTCTTGGCAATCGGTGACGCCAGAATTGGTGTCAACTACGAAACGGCCCAAAAGATCTTTGTCTATTAAAAGGAATCGGAATATGCAATTGAAAGACATGGCGATCGGAGCTAAGGGTCGTGTGAAATCCATGACCACTTCGACCCCTGAATACCGCAGACGCTTACTGATGCTAGGTGTTACACCGGGAAGCGCTCTTGAAGTCGTCCGCGTTGCTCCACTCGGCGACCCTATTGAAATCCGCATTCGCGGCTGCCTCATCACCGTTCGCAAAGACGAGGCTGAAATCCTTGATATCGACCCGATCGGTTAATGAAGGAGTTTGCAGTAATGAGTCAACATATCATCAGCCTTATCGGCAATCCCAATTGCGGCAAAACAACGTTATTTAATGCTCTCACTGGTTCTCGACAGCGTGTCGGTAACTGGCCGGGCGTCACTGTTGATAAAAAGACCGGGAATTTCTCCTTCGAAGACCACGATATTGAAGTTGTGGACTTGCCCGGTATTTATTCAGTGACCCCGACATCCGTCTCTGGCGAAGATGAAATTGTCGCTCGCGATTATCTCTTAAGCGGCGAAGCACAGGTAGTTGTCAATATTATTGACGCCTCCAACTTGGAGCGTAACCTCTATTTGACCAGTCAATTAATCGAAATGCATGTACCGATGATCGTTGTCGTCAACATGCTCGATATTGCTAAACAACACAAAATCAAACTGGATTTAGGTGCTTTGGAAAAACAACTGGGGTGCCCAGTTATTGGTCTGGTTGCCAACCGCAACAAAGGCGTAGAGGAACTTAAGAAAGCTCTGGTGAAGTTTCTCGATGCGCCCGTCACAACACAAGTCACCGTTCAGTATGACGAAGTGATTGAAAAGGCAGCCGATCTCATTTCCGCTCAATTGGGACTTAAAGAAAACGGCCGCTGGTTTGCCATACAGTTTCTTGAACATGCTCCGGGCATTGAGGATAAGTTCGAAGGCATTAATCTCGAAAAAGTGCATCAAGTTGTCCAAGAAACAGATCAGCATTTTGAAGGCAACACCGATATTGAAATCACTAATGCCCGCTACGAGTTAGTCTCCCAAATCGTTGAAAAAGTGGTCATCCGCGAAGGCGATATCACGGGTACCTTGACCGACCGTATCGACCGCATCATCCTGAACCGTTGGATGGGGTTGCCGATCTTTTTGTTGATCATGTACCTGACCTTCCTCTTTACCCAAAATTTCGGCGCTGTCTTCATCGACTTTTTCGATATTTTAGTGGGCGGCATCTTTGTGGACGGTCTGGGACAACTTCTTGCCTCTTGGGGAACGCCTGAGTGGCTCACGGTCTTTCTGTCTAACGGTATCGGTGGTGGTCTGCAAACCATTTCCACCTTCATTCCGGTGGTCTTTTTCATGTTCCTATTCTTAGCCATTTTGGAAGAATCCGGATACATGGCTCGTGCCGCATTCGTTATGGACCGCCTCATGCGTGCACTCGGACTTCCGGGCAAAGCATTTGTCCCGCTTTTAGTCGGCTTTGGCTGCAACGTGCCCGCCATCATGGCCACACGCACAATGGACCGCGCCAGTGACCGCATTATCACCGTCATGATGACGCCGTTTATGAGCTGCGGTGCACGCCTTCCGGTATACGTTCTCTTTGCCACAGCTTTCTGGCCGACAAACGGTCAAAACCTGGTCTTTGGTCTCTATCTCATCGGCATTGCCGCTGCCATCTTGACGGGTTATCTCTTAAAACGTACGGCTCTTCCCGGCGCTGCCAGCGCTTTTGTCATGGAAATGCCGCCGTACCACATTCCGACTCTCAAGGGCGTAATGCTTCGCACCTGGGATCGTGTCCGCACCTTTATGTTCCGTGCCGGTAAAGTGATTGTTGTTATCGTGGCATGTCTGGCATTCTTAAATTCCATGGGCACAGACGGCTCCTTCGGTAATGAAGACAGTGAAAAATCGGTTCTCTCGCAAGTCGGCAAAACCATTGTTCCGGTCTTTGAACCTATGGGCATTCAGGAAGAGAACTGGCCTGCCGCCGTCGGTGTGTTTACCGGCATTTTCGCCAAAGAAGCGGTAGTCGGTACGCTTAATTCGCTCTACGACACATTAGCCGTTGATAAGGCTCACGAAGAAGCTGCCGCAACCGGTGATGAGCCTGCTGAAGAAGGAGGATTCTCTCTCTCGGATACCTTCTCTGAAGCGGTTGGCACAATCGGTGAAAACTTCGCCGGTTTAGCCGGAGCGTTATCGGATCCCTTAGGTATCCACGTTGATGATCTCTCGGATCAAGCTTCTGCTGCCGAAGAGCAAGGCGTATCCCTTGGCACAATTGACACGATCAAAACTTTGTTTGGTTCTAGTTCCGCGGTCTTTGCCTACCTCCTGATGGTCTTGCTTTACGTCCCGTGTGTAGCCGCTGTTGCTGCGATCTATCGTGAAGTGGGGACAAAATGGACAATTTTCGCTTGCGCTTGGACATTGGCGCTCGGCTACTCTGCCGCCACCATCTTTTACCGTGTGGCTAACTTTGCCGCTGCACCAGTCTATTCAATCGTCTGCATAGTGATTGCTCTTGGCATCCTCTACGGTATGTATTGCTGGATGAAGCGCATGGCAAAAAAAGATGCCGGGAAAGGTCCGAAAATTATTCCGATCATTCCTGTAGCCTAATTATTTTCTTTCTCTGAAAAAGGCGGCGATGGGCACCTTGCCGCCACTTGCCCCGGAAGGTTTCACCTTTCGGGAATTTTTTCAAAAAAAACGCGGATGAAAGCATTGACCGATACCTTCATCCGCGTGCGACCTAACGAGAGATCGTTGATCATTTAGGTTTGATTGAATCAAACGTTTTTAGCGTCGATAATCCTACTCCACCCAACAACGGACGGTATAAGAACGGGAAAGATTTTTTAGCCTAAAGGCAAAAGAATGCGTTTTTGAAAAAAAGACAGGAAAGACAAAGCCCACCGATAAGCCGGATTATGTTTCGAGAAAAAGCATCCTCGACCGACAATCATTCATCTAGGACAAAACTCGCGCCTTGCCTCAAGCCATCTACCCGCAACCTCCCCGAGCAGGATCAGCGGTTGCCTATTTGATGTTGCTCCCCGTAGAGATTGCCCGTTTCACCCGACCCTAACGCCGGCTCGTCTCTGTTGCTCTAATCCGTACCTTGCGGCAGGCAGCCGTTAGCTGCTACGGTGCTCTATGGAGTCCGGACTTTCCTCGTGAACCAATGGTTCCCGCGATCGTCGTGGCGGACTTTGCCAGGCGCTCATTTTAACGAATTTTCTCTTTTCGGGATCACAGATGGATTTTCCATCTGACTCGTCTTGGAAAACCAGGCAAACATGGCAGACAAAACCACGCCCACGATGGCGAGTGGCCAGCCCGTTAAATTCCCTGCCAGCCCCAAAGCGCCGCCAATAATAGCTCCGACAAGCCAGATACGTTTATTGACCGAACCCTGTTTCTTTAAGAGCAGTACCAAAAGGGGCACTGCAACCCCCGGCACAAATAGAGCGTACGCATATAAGAGCCAGCCGATGATGTCCGAGGATTGATAAGTCAGTAAAACCGCTCCAAAACCAAACAATGCGATCAAGCGGCGCAACCGTGATGATTGGTCCCCATCAAGAAGATCCTTTTCTACAATACCCGCTGCAGACAATAAAACCGTGTCAGCCGATCCCGCTAAAGCGCTTACCAGCCCCAGCGCCAGAGCCACTTTAATAAAAGAAGGCATAACAGAGGCATCGGAAAGCCACCCAGACAAGGGGTTGGCTGCCGACAAATTGCTCATTGCCAAAAACGTAATAATGACGGCAAAAACCAATAAAAGTGCGGATCCCACCCATGCTCCCAATGAGGCCGAGCGGCTAGAGGATGCAGCAAATGTTCTTGAAAAAATATCAGGCCCGACCATATAAGTGACGCCCACCAAAAGAGCAAGCTTCAGCCAATCCCAAGCACCAAACGAATCATTAAAAGGAATCGGATCAATTGCGCCCCAGTCGACACTGGAGCTTGTCAGGCACCAAAGGGCTGCCGAGACAAACCCACCGGTTAAAAGAGCTGTCTGCATGGCATCTGTACGAAGAACAGCTTTTTGTCCGCCAAAAGCCGTGTGTAACACGATGGCCACCGTCAGAAGTAAATAAAGCACTTCCCCTTGTGATGAGGGCAGAATATCTGTCAATAAAGTCCGAAGCGCCGTGAATTGAGCGGCAACTACCCCTACCCAACTCACCACGATAATAAAAGCACTCCAACGCTTGGCACCGTTGCCCACAAGACGCCCCAATACATCGGGTAAAGTACAAGCTCCTGTTGAACGAATCGCACGGGCGATCCACAAACCGTGCAAAAAGAGCCCAATTGCACCGACCCCCAGCCACCAAAAAGCAGCTGTTCCGATCTTTTGAGCCAAAGCACCAATACCGAGCGTGGCAGAGCCTCCGATGATGGTACTAACCAAAGATAAGGCACAGAGTATGGCGCTGGCGCCGCCACTTGCCGTTAAAAAATTTCGAGCATTTTGTTCTTTTGTTTGTTTAGAGCGATACACACTCAAAACAATTAACAAAAAGATGTACAAACAAAGTAAAGCAAGAAGCATAGGGACGATCCGGCAAACGTCAGATGGAGTTCTGATTGTATCGAAAAAGTTCAGAAACTTTAGAATCTTCACGGCTCTTCTGACTATCTCTCTTTTCTGCAAAAGATTGGTGATAAACTGAGA
Source organism: Parasutterella secunda (assembly GCF_023336895.1). GTDB lineage: Bacteria > Pseudomonadota > Gammaproteobacteria > Burkholderiales > Burkholderiaceae_F > Aphodousia > Aphodousia faecalis. The sequence continues at coordinate 53,025 of NZ_JAMBLT010000004.1, read as the reverse complement.
AACTGGTTTTACGCCAACAAAACATAGACAGATTGACCTTCAAGGTTTACCAAGAAAGGAAACTATGATGAAGAAGATGCGCATTGCCATTACGGCCGATACGTTGCCACAAATTTCCCACGTCATCAATCACAAACTCGCTCCTTTTGCACCGCGTCAGTTGGTGGAGGTGATTGACGAGCTCGGCGCGATTCCCATCATTCTTGCTGATGTTCATAACGCTACTCCGGAAGACTTTGTTGACCTTTTTGATGGTTTGATTATTCCGGGTGGGCCTGATGTGGATCCGAGATTTTTCGGTCAGCAACCTGTTCGTGCACTCGGCCGCACAAACTACAAACGCGATGTTTTCGAGCTCGGCATGGCCAAAGCCGCCCATGCTGCAGGTAAGCCCATGCTCGGCATCTGTCGCGGTTGCCAAGTGATCAATATCGCTTTCGGTGGAACAGTTTGGCAAGATTTGACGACTCAGTGCTCCGATTCTTATATCCAACACTCACAATTAGCGCTTGGGAACTACCCAGTGCACGAAGTACGCCTGACCGAAGGTTCTTCTTTATTTGAAACGCTTGGAGAAACGGCTCAGGTTAATTCACGCCATCATCAGGCCGTCAAAGATCTGGGCAAGGGACTGAAGGTTACAGCCGTCGCCCTCGATGGAGTCATTGAAGGTATAGAGGGCACGGAGGGTGCATCTATCGTTGCCGTGCAATGGCATCCAGAAAATATGTGGCCGGATCACGAAGAAATGAAGCGAATTTTCAGCGATTTCCTTGCCCGCGTCAAAGAAAGCGTTCAATAATCTGCGAGGGACGCCGTCACCCTCTTCTCAATCGGCGGCACATCGATTATTGCACTTTATTTCTGACTAATTTGGGAGTGTTGTCAAAGTCTTCTTTAGACCTATTCGACACTCCTTATTTCTTTGCAAAAAGGCCTGTTTTTTTTGAGTTAGAAATTTTTTTGTTTAAATAAAAAGGGATTACAGCGTCCCTTCTGATAACGGGACTTCTGTAACCCCTTTCTCAAACTTTGCTAACTTTAGCCGTTCTGACTAGACCATAAACAAAGCCAATACGAAAACAGCAATCGTGCAACCCGGTGCGGTGCGTTTGACGACGTCCATCGGATTAGCCATAGCGATACCGGCGACAACAACCATAGCACCAGCGATCGGACTCATCGTACGACCCAAAGCACCCGTTAAGAAGGCTAGGGCACCTAGAGCTTTAACTTCCATGCCAAATTCAGGAGCATGCGGCGTCACAGCTTCGTTGAAGGCCATCGTGGCAGCGTCACCGGAACCAGTAATCGTACCCATGATCCACGGACCAAGGGAACCGCCCCAACGGGCGATGTCATTTGAATGCTTCAATACGTCAACGAACGTATCAATCAAACCGGTAGCACGCAAACCGGCAGCGAACACACCAGCGGCGATGATGATACCCATCACATCAGCGTATCCTTGACCCATACCGTTGAAGAATTTCTTGGAGAATTCTTGAGGATTGGTACGGTCCATAGCATAAGCGACCAACAAAGTAATGACGGCACCCAAGACCATGGCTTGAGCCACACCCATCTTGATAGCGGGAACCCAAACGTTACCAACAACGAGGATCGTGATCGGGATGAGCGTCATGATTGCCTTTAGAACACTGGGCTTAAAGCCGTCATCATCCGTTTGAGCAACAGCTTGAGCTGTCTCAGTCTTGCTACCCTTATGGTCTCCCAAAACCAGGCAAACCAGAAGGATACCGACAACAACGATCGATGCGGAAATAATAGACCATACAGCATGGAAGCCAATGAATTCCATGACTTCGATGTTGGCCATAGCTGCTACGAACGCATTGTGGGATGTGCCAGGAGAAAGGAAAGAGCCAATCGTACCGCCCATCACAGCGGCTGCGGCAGCGGCAGGTTTAATACCGGCTCGCAACATCACCGGAATCAAAGTAGAACCAACAGCAGCAGCACAACCGGCAGCAGACGGAAGAGCAATGTTAATGAAGAAGGTCACGATCGTGCAGATCGGGATCAGGAGAACACCCAAACCGCGGATGGGCGATGCTAAATAGTGAACAAGACTGCGGTCACATTGGGTGTAACTGGCAATAAAAGCAAAACCCATCGATGAGCAGATATTCATCACCAACGAATTGTTGGTCATGGACTTGGCAAACGAATTCAAGGCACTGATTGGATCCAAAGACACCAAGCAAAGCACAAAACCAGCGGTAAAAAGCACCAAACGCGTTTCATAGCGCTTGATCAAAGCGTAAACCGTCACAATCGTAACAGCTATAGCCAACCATTCAAGTAAAGACATAGAAAATTCCTTTCGAGGTTAAAAATCCTATGAGATGAGCGTTCTTAATGACGTTTTCTCATCACTGCTAAGTATCCTACTGTTTACACTTTCTGCCCACAGGAAAATCCCTGAACTAAAACCTGCCTCCGTTTGCCCCCTGTGATACTCTCAGCAGTCATTTGAAAGAGTCACTTATCAAAGAGGTGGAGAAAGAGGGAAAAACATGAAATAATTGAACATTTTCCAAAACTTAACAAACAAAATACAAAGGAGCACACAGTGCCCTCATTGAAAAAAATTGCATTGGCCACTTCACTCTCCCTGGCCGCTGTTGCCGCTCATGCCGGCTTTCTCGACAGTTTCGTCGAAACCCTTCCCGGTGCTGTCTCCCCCTATCCGGACGCAGGCTTTGTCGGCAATCAGTTAAATGGTATGCATGACATTATCGAACACGGTCGTACTGGTCTTTTAGTTCCGGCCTATACCAATCATCCCCGCTGGGACTACGACAACCGTGATGAAGAAAACGCCTATCCGTTTGGGGCTGGTATTTCCCGAGGCATCATCGATGAACACGGTAATGAACGCTTAATGTATATGATGCTTTTCCGCGATTCCCATTATGAGTTTGAACCCATTATGGGCTACGCTTGGGTCGCCCGTTTTCCCATTGCCAATTCCGGCTTTCATTTGGGAGCGGGTTACACTGCCGGTCTAACCTTCCGTCAAGACTACAACTGGTTGCCGATTCCAGTTCCGCTTCCTCTTGTCAGTGCCGGCACTGATTGGTTTAATGTGTACGCCACGTACATTCCGGTTTCTAACGTCTTTTTCTTCTTCTCCAAGATTGAATTTGACGATCAGTCTCGACGCTTCTCCCCGTGGCCCGATAGTGTTGCATCAGCGTGGTCTAACACAACCGAACTTTACGCACAGGGCTCTTGGGTAAAAACGGACCTCTCTGACGGAGGCGGCGACGTGCCGGGCGGATTCACATTAGACTCCGACTCCGGCTATAAGTTTGGTATTCGCCATTTCATGGATCGCCACTGGGCTTGGGATTTAAGCTATCAAAGAAGCGAACATGATTTAAATGCTCCGGGTAAAACGGTTAATAAATACCGCCTGACCAATACCAACTTAATGCTTCAGTACCACTTTGAAGTGTTGGATGCCATGCGCATGCATGTCGGCGCCGGTGCTGCTTATTCTGAATTGAAAGCAAAAGACGGCGGTGACTACAAAGAACACAGCATCAATCCTGTTGTTCAAACGGGCTTTACCTGGGCGGTTACGGATCATCTGCGTGTAATGGGTGACATGACCGTTAACTTCCCGCACTTCCACAATGTGGAAATTAATGAAAACGAAGCCCTTGACGGACGTTTCAAGCCTGCCAACACGAGCTTTAACTTAGGTGTGGGTTACGCCTTTTAAGGATTAAAAATGGATACGAATGATTCATTATTTGAACGCGCCCGTCAAAGCATTCCGGGCGGCGTGAATTCTCCCGTCAGAGCCTTTGGCTCAGTCGGCGGTTCTCCCCGATTTATGAAAAAAGCCCAGGGTCCCTACATGTGGGACGAGGACGGCAAACGCTACATTGATTACATCGGATCATGGGGCCCCATGATTTTGGGACACAACAACCCCGAAGTCATTAAAGCCGTACACGAAGCCGTCGATATGGGCCTGACATTCGGCTGCGCTACCCAACGAGAAATTTTAATTGCCGAAGAAATTAAAAAATTAATTCCCTCTATTGAGGAAGTGCGTTTAGTAAGTTCTGGCACTGAAGCGGGCATGAGCGCCATTCGCCTTGCACGCGGCTTTACGGGACGCAATAAGATTATTAAATTTGAGGGTTGCTACCACGGCCACAGCGATAGCCTTTTGGTAAAAGCCGGCTCCGGTATGCTCACGTTCGGCAACCCGAGTTCTGCGGGCGTTCCCACCGGTGTAACGGAACACACGCTTGTTCTCGAATACAACAATCCCTCTCAGCTTGAAGATGCTTTTAAGCGTTACGGAGACGACATCGCCTGTGTAATCGTGGAGGCGGTAGCCGGCAATATGAATATGGTTCCGGGCAAACCGGAATTCATTCAAACCATGCGCAAGCTTTGTACTCAATACGGTGCGCTCTTGATTGTCGATGAGGTCATGACTGGCTTTAGAGTCGCATTGGGCGGAGCTCAAAGTCTCTACAACGTGACTCCTGATATCACAATGTTTGGTAAAGTCATTGGCGGCGGCATGCCCGTGGCAGCCTTTGGCGGCAGACGCGATGTCATGGAAAAGATTGCCCCCTGCGGTCCCGTCTATCAGGCTGGCACACTCTCCGGGAACCCTGTTGCAGTTGCGTGCGGCCTAGCCACTTTGAAACTTATTCAACAGCCGGGTTTCTACGATCGGCTCTCTGCTCAGACATCTCGTTTAATTGAAGGTTTGAAAGCTGCTGCCAACCAAGTCGGCGTAACCTTCTCGGCTCGAAGTGTCGGTGGTATGTTCGGACTTTATTTCTTGGATAAGTGTCCCGAAGGTTTTGCAGACGTAATGAAGTCTGACACCAAACGCTTCAATGTGTTCTTCCATAGCATGTTGGATCAAGGGGTTTATTTCGCACCTTCTGTTTTTGAAGCAGGTTTTGTTTCCATCACCCATAGTGATGAGGTGATTGACGAAACCGTTAAAGCAGCTAAGGTGGCCTTTGAAAAAGTGGCCAGTATTTAAATTTCTTTTTCCTCTTTTATTAAGCCGAAAGACTGAAATGTTTTTCGGCTTTTTTCGTCATGCAAAAACAGCTGCATCGGAGTAACCTGGTCAAAACAGCCAAGAGGACCATATGCGAAAGATTTTTCTATTTGCCTTTGTTTTTATCAGTTCATTTCTGACAAGTGTCGCCTTTGCCCACCATTATGGCTACAACCATCATAACGGTCGTTATTATGACGATAGCGGCCGTTACGAAGGACGTATCGACAACGGTCGCCTTTATGATCATAGCGGTCGATATCAAGGAAAAGTGGATGCTAATGGCCGCCGCTATGACAGCAGCGGTCGCTATCAGGGACGTATGGATTCTTCCGGACGAATTTACGACAGCTCCGGACGCTACCAGGGACGAATCGATGCCGACGGTCGCCACTATGACCACTCCGGCAGATATTTAGGTCGAGAAGACACCAACGGTCGCTTTTATGACAACACCGGTCGTTATCAGGGACAAATTCGTTAGACACGGGAAATTTCCCACAATTGCCACTTTTTTAAGCAACGAGTTAACTCTCTGTTCCACTTGAGTTTTCTTACAAAAATATGAAAGTTATTCACAATTTCTGTGGATAACTTTCATAAATCAAAATTCCGCAAAAAGTGGGAAAACCCTCATTGATTTTTAGTTAAAACCAATAAAACTCAAAATAATGAGGGTTATTTTTCCATGTAAGTGGGACTTTATTGCACTTTTGGAAGCGGCTTTATGTAGCCCTCTGTCCCAAAAAGCGGAATCGCAGAGAGTGAATGATGGAAACTACCGCTTGTTTCTTTGGTGGAGTAAGCAACATATAGAAGCGTCTGAGATTCTGCATCATAGATACGGCGAATCTTCATATTTTTCAGCAACACGCTCTTTGAGCGCTTAAAGATTACTTCTCCCGATTTACTTTTATCAATAGCCTCAATCATCTGGCGTGTGATAGGGCCCGTTCGGTGGCATTCAATGGAATTGTTGGACGGATCGCTCAATGACAAATTTGCCTCTATGCTAGCCACATGACAGGTCACTCCTGTCACCACAGGATCGGTAAAGCGATTAATTTTGATGTCTTTAAACGTAAAAATACCCAACGAAACATCGCCGACATCCTCTTCGCCGCAACCGGTTAAACCTACCAATGCGGCGGCAAGGACCAATAAGCATTTGCCTTTTGTTAATTTCATTGCCATCTCCAAAAATCTACTTTTTGTCGAAAAATATTACTCGAAAAAGACACAATTACCAAAAAGGCCGCAAGCATTAATAAGGCAGTAGAAAGACTGGTGACTTTTGCGATGAATCCAATAAGTGCCGGGCCTGTCAAAAGTCCTGCATAACCTAAAGTTGTCACAGCAGCAAGCGCCAAACTCATTAGCATTTCGTTTTGATCCGCTGTACTGGCAAAGGCAATCGGAATGACGTTGGCTAATCCTAGTCCCAACGCAAAAAAGAGTATGACAACAAGCCAAATGTGAGGCAATAGGACACATCCCGTTAACATGAGAGCGCCAATCAGACAACCATATCGCACACAATTTCTGGGACCTGCATACGCAATTAATTTGTCGCTAATGAGACGCATGAGGGTCATGGCCGTAGAGAAAGCTGCAAAGGCAAAACCAGCGTTTTCAATCACAGCCGACTTTTCTTCGACCAAGAAAACACCACCCCAGTCAAGCACCGCCCCTTCTACCATAAAAAGCAAAAAAACAAATCAATCCCAACCAAAGCACGAAACCTCTTGGCCAAACAAAAGATTGGGATACACCTTGAGCTTTGCCTGCGTCAGGTAGAAGGGAATTGACCGAGAATCCCCAAATAATGATACAAATCAGCAGCCAAACGCCTGCGGCATAAAGTAATTCAATCCCGACATTGAGAAGAGTTGCCATCGCTAAAGCGCCAACCATGCTTCCCAGTGAATACAGAGCGTGAAACCCGGCAATCAGGCGTTTTTCGCTTCGATGATCTACTTCAACAGCGTGTACATTCATCGAAACTTGAAGCTCCCTCGTATGAATACGAAGGATTCACTTTGACCAACAAAAAGCTTTTCAGGCGGAGATGCTCACGCAGCGCTCGGCTTGACGTCACTTTTTGCACAAAGTGTTCGCGATAAACTCCTTACCCGCTCCTTCGGCTTTTCAACCTCCGGACTCGTGAGTCTCGGAACCTCTTTCGACGTTCCTTGATCGTTACGAAGTTCATGTCGGCATAGACCGCTATCGCTCAACAGCGCTTCCGCAGTCGCCCACTCGTTTAACAAGCGGGTTCGGTCATGCCCTTTTTCCGTCACATGGCACGCTAAGAACGCTGACATCACATCCCTTTGAACCAGAATGTCTGTCTCGCCCCAGCGATGCCACCGCTCTTTCAACGCCTTCTTTCGGTACGTGTCCGTGGCAGGATCGTATTGCGACAATTTCAGCTCATAGGCGTTTAATTCAATCACTTGACTGTTAGCTCTTTCAGCCGAACGCTTCAAGTGACTGACAAACGTTCCCATGCCTGTCCTTGTCGTTGATTTCCCAAAGTTTCGTTGATACGAACGGTAACTGTTCTTTTCGATCTTGATCGTGCCTGCTCGTTGCAGCAGAAAATTCGCCAGCTCCCCGTGATCACGCTTGCGCGTGGCCGCCAAACACCGATGGTGTTCAGCCAACTTTACTTGGAGTTTTTCCATCCGACGACTGATCTTCCAAGACGTCGGAGACGGCTTCGCCGTCCCGTCCGCATTGAAATGATCAGGATTGTTCGCCCGTCTGGATCGGTCGATTTTGCACTGCAATCGGCGGATCGCTTTTTCCTGCATATCCACATTCGGCGCTACCCGAACAAGTCCCGCTTTCTGCGGATGGAAATAAGCCAAGCCGCTTGGTCCTGGATCTATTCCCATCACTTCCGACTTCGGCGCGTAGATCTTTCTAACCGGGGGCATCCCTTCCAGACAGATTTGCGCGAACCAACGCTTCTTACCGTTGAGTGTCCGACGGGCAATACGGCAATACTTAATGCGTTTGGTTTGAGTCGGCTCGATAGGATCGGCCAAGGCTTCCTTGAAGTAGGAGGTATCTGGAATCATTAGTTTCATGACCTGTTTGCGCCAAACAATTGATTGGCGGTCAGGCTTGAACATGATTTCGCGATTATCCGTTCCTTCAATGGAATTGAGTCCTTGACGATAGGACTTAAAGCGTGGTTTACCGGCACCTAAGAACATGTAGCGCTCCAACGCGCGCCAAACAGTTCGTCCGACACACTGGGCTTCGTGAGCCCCGATGTCGTTGCGACCGCTGGCCTTGCGGTGGTTATTTGCTATTGTTCTTAGACCGTTTTCGGTTAAACCATAGGCTTTTTGCAGATCGGAAAAGCGTTTGCTGCGTTCTTTGCCTTGGGGCATTGAACGCGTTTGGCGCCACGGCAGACTCTCCCGCATTCGTTGGAGTCTGCCTAAAGCGGAGCCGAGCGTGGCGTTATACAACGTCCGCCCAAGCTCGAATGCCTGAGTGAGAAAACGATTTTGCTGATCGTTCACACACAGCGGCAACTCGATGACAAATGTAGGAGTATTCGATTTCATGATCGGTATCCTAGCCGATATTCATACTGATCGCCTTATCCCCTGACAAAGTCAGAAATTTGCGGCGTTAGCTCTCTATCAATCCAAACTACTTCAACCAAGACGGCTTTTTAAATTCTTCTGAAATGATCCCATCCGACATCGTATAGCCTTGCAAGCTGCCCGCCCTGCTTTGGATACAAAGGTAACGCAAAGCGCTGTCGTCTGCAGCCTTTAAACAACGCTCACCTTTGGGATCTACTCGCAAACAGTCTCCTTCAGAAATAAGGAATTCTTCACCGTCGACGAAAAAGGATCCCTTTCCTGACAAAACAATATAAAGCTCCTCATTATTTTTGTGGGCATGCACAAAAGGGATGCTTACCCCAGCGGGCAGATTATTTATCGAGACTTCGGTTCCAGTCAACGATAAGAGTTCGTGAAGTTCTGTACGGCTAGCCGTCATATTCACATGTTGTAATTTTGCATTCTTCATTTTCTTCTCCTTTAGTTCGATATCGAACTTTTAATAAAAACAAAAGTTAGTATCAGTTGATCAATCCGTCAATCAACACATTTTTTAAGTAATCTTTCCAACGTCTTGATTTCTTCTTCAGTCAGATTCTCTGTTATGAGTTGGTTGAGCCCCTCAGAAATTTCCTCGAAAATAGGTTCTAACTCAAGGCCTTTTTCCGTCAGAGAAACTAAAATTCCGCGACTATCCTTAGGATCACACTCTTTTCGAACATATCCCGCTTTTTCTAACTTATCCACTAAAACTGTTACGGTGGATTTACTACGCTTGACACTGCGAGCCAAATCCCCCATGTTGCATGTACCTTTAGTAAAAAGTTGAACCATGACATCTCCGTGGCTAGGAACAATTCCCTTTAGTCCGGCTCTCTCCAGCGACGCAAGAATATAAGCGTTACCTTTGGCACGAAGCTTCGCAGCATCGGAAAAAATAGATAAATACGATTTCATAATTTTCCTTTAATTCGATATCGAACTATATTAAATAAGTCAATCATTGTCAAACTCCTTTCTGCTCAAAAAGAAAGGACACCAACTTAAACGACTTTCCGTTTGCTTGGTGTCCTTTATGTTTTTACCGTTCTAAATTACTTCTTAGGGGTCGCAGTAATGGACGGTTCTTCGCCTTGTTCAAAAACAATATTGGCGCGGCCTACGATAAGGGGATCCACGGGACCGATCGCATTTTCGTTTTTGTTAGTGTAGGGCAAGAGGTGTAACACGTAACGCATCGCATTAAGACGTGCGCGTTTTTTATCATCACTCTTTACGACAATCCAGGGGCACTCCACCGTATCGGTGTTCAAGAACATCATTTCTTTAGCACGAGTGTAATCATCCCACTTTGACAATGATGCTACATCAATCGGAGACAATTTCCAGCGCTTTAACGGGTGAATTTTCCGTTCTTTGAAGCGACGGCGCTGTTCATCACGGCTCACTGAGAACCAGAACTTAATAATGTAGATGCCGTTATGAACAAGATTGCGTTCAAATTCAGGACACTCTTTCATGAAGCGGTCATATTGCTGCTCATTACAAAAACCCATCACTCGTTCAACACCGGCGCGGTTGTACCAAGAACGGTCAAAAAGAACCATTTCTCCACGTGTCGGAAGATGTTCAACGTAGCGTTGAAAATACCATTGCCCCAATTCGCGTTCATTCGGCTTTTCCAAAGCTACAACGCGAGCGCCACGAGGATTCATGTGTTCCATGAAGCGCTTAATGGTGCCGCCTTTACCGGCTGCATCTCGGCCTTCAAAAAGAATAACCACGCGCTGCCCGGTTTCCTTAACCCAAGCCTGCAACTTCAACAATTCCACTTGAAGGGCAAACTTTTCCTTTTCGTACGTTTTGCGATTAAGACGATTTTTGTATGGATAGACTCCGGTGCGCCAATCTTTAACCAAAATATCGTCGGGATTATCCACTCGCGAACTGGTTGCCGCGTAATTTAGACGTTCTTGACGAAGCAAAAGACGTAGCAAGCGAATGCGATCTGCGGGTGCTTCGCCTTTGAGAATAGTCCCCAATGCTTCCAATTCTTTTTGATCGGCGGCTTCCGTTGTTTCATCGGTCACAATACCTTGCACTTCATCAGTCGCACGAGCGTGAGAAACATCGCCTCTGGAAACAAGTTGGCTTCGATAAGGACCACGTTTGGACTTAACTGTGTTTTTCGAATTTTCGGTCATGATTTATGATCCTAAGAAAAAAGAGAATATCTATTTATTGTGCTCCAGGAACAAAATAGTATCAATAAATAGTATCCATAATTGCAAACTTATCAAAACGTTTTGGGGCGGTTTAACCGCCCCAAATGAACAGAAGTGTGTAGATAGAATTAAGGAATCATTCCAACACTAAAAACAGAGCAGATGATCGTGACAACAACGATCCCGCAAACATTAAGCCAAAAGCCTGCGCGAATCATCTCAGCAATACGAATGCGCCCCGTCCCGAAAATAATGGCATTAGGCGGAGTACCGACAGGCATCATGAACGCAAGCGATGCGCCGAACGTTGTTGCCACCAAAAGCGCTTCAGGATGCATACCAATAGAATCGGCAACGGCCGCAACCAAAGGCATCATGGTTGCAGCAAGCGCTGTATTGGAGGTAAATTCGGAAGCAAAAACCGTTAGCGTTGTAAGACCGCTGATTGCAGCAACTTCAGGTAGCGATGATAAGAACGTTGCTTGCGCTCCGATAATATCCGCCAAGCCTGTCTTTTGAATCGCAGCGGCCATAGACAAACCACCGCCAAATAACAACAAGACATCCCAAGCAACTGTATCGCTCGCACTGGACCAATCCAAAGCGTGTACTCCACGCTTATAGTCAACAGGGATAATGAACAAAATAATCCCAGCTCCCATTGCGATAACCGTATCAGACAATGCTTTAAATGGTGTCATATCTCCAATCTGAATGCCGCGAATCACAGGACCAAAACACCACAGTAGAGCCGCCGTCACAAAAACCGTCAAGACAATTTTTTCACCACGAGACATTGGTCCTAATTTGGAATACTCGTGCATAACCCAATCTTTTCCACCGGGCAATTCGCTCACCAATTCCCTGAATAAAACCTTTGTCATTAACAGCTGAGTTGCAACAATCATCACAACAACAATGGGAAAAGCAATAAGCATCCAATCAATAAAGCTCACGGGGACGTTATAGGTTTGTTCAACAAAGCGCGCAAAAATACCGTTGGGCGGCGTGCCAATCAATGTTAGAACACCGCCTAAACTGGCTCCATAAGCGACAGCCAATAAGACACAGACGCCGAAATTGTGCTCGGCACGGTCTATCGGTAAGTCTTCTCGGGTTGAACGAACGACTTTCAGCACGGCCAGAGCAATCGGAACCATCATGGCTGCCGTTGCCGTATTACTCACCCAGGCGGAAATAAACGATGTTGAGAGCAAAAGTCCCAAAATGATCTGCTGAGGCTTGGTTCCGACGATGCGAATCGTTAACAATGCAATACGACGGTCCAAGTGCCAACGAGCTATGCCCGCTGCAATTAAAAACCCACCTAAAAATAAGAAAATGGTGCCGTTTGCATACTCTTTGAGCGTATCTGACGATCCCATCACGCCAAAGAGCGGGAAAAGCACTATAGGTAAAAGGGAGGTAACAGCAATCGGGACAGCTTCGGTAAACCACCAAATGGCCATCCACAACACAATAGCTGCACAAGCACGCGCCGCATGAGAAAAGGTTTCAGAGACCCCGGCTGAGGTTGTGTATTGCTCAGGAAGAATAAAGTAAAACAGCAATGCCACCAACGGACCGAGAATTAACGGAATAAGTTTGGATTTGTTGCTGATGGCGCCAATTTCAATACTGGATTCATGGTGCTTCATAAAGGAGCTCCTTTCTTGATTCGTCCAACGGGCGGATCACTGATGGTGCCAGAGATGCCAGTTTGATTTGTAGAAACAAGATCTTTTGTTAAGATCGTTATTAATTTTGATGTTAATCAAATTTAAAAACCAGATCAAGCGATTTTGAATATTTTTTATAATTTTTCTCAATCAAAATAAGGAATTTTTCTTAGAGGAATAAAGAAACAAATAATTGAAGATAACGACAAAAAAGAACAAATCGGCTCCATTTAGGCGAGATACAAAATGTATTCTCATCCTAGGTTAGAATGGAATAGGTTGTGAAAGAAAGGATTTCAAATGGCAGAAAAATTAATCGTTGGCATGGCAGGATTCGGTACTGTAGGCAGCTCTGTCTACCAAGTCTTAAAACGAAACGCTGCGTTAATTCATGCGAGAGCAGGCAAACAGATTGAAATTAAACGGGTAGTTTGCAGAAAAACTGATAAGGTCATCTTGCAAACACAGGGAAACGTCATCGCCAGCAACGATTTAAATTCAATCATTGATGATCCTTCAATTTCTGTTGTCATTGAACTAATGGGAGGCATTGAACCCGCTAAAACATTTATTTTGAATGCCTTAAAAAACGGAAAAGATGTTATTACCGCCAATAAGGCTCTTTTAGCTACTCATGGCGATGAAATCTTTACAGAAGCTCGAAAACAAAATCGCTCCGTTTTCTTTGAAGCCTCGGTTGCCGGCGGTATTCCTGTTATCAAAGCATTACGAGAAGGACTTGCCGGTAATCAAATTTCCGAAATTAGCGGAATTCTCAACGGCACCTGCAACTATATTTTGAGCGCAATGCACAAAACGCCTCTGTCTTTTGCAGAAGCATTAAAAAATGCACAACAGTTAGGTTATGCTGAGGCTGATCCGACCTTTGATATCGAAGGATTGGACACTGGGCATAAATTGTCGATTTTGACTTCCCTGGCCTTCGGTGTTCCCTTTCACTTTGATATTACGGCTGTTGAAGGGATAAAAGGGATTTCTTCTCTTGACATTCAATTCGCTCAAAAGCTCGGTTTTGTCGTTAAACTACTGGCTACTGTAGAGAAAATCAATGATCGTCTCGCTTATCAGGTTGCGCCAACCTTAATTCCTCAAAACAGCATTCTGGCTCAAGTCAGTGATGCCATGAACGCGGTTGAAATAGTAGGCGACGCTGTTGGCAAAACCCTCTTTTACGGAGCAGGCGCCGGAGGCGAAGCTACCGCCAGTGCGGTTCTTGCCGACGTTATAGATATTGCCAAAGGACATAAAAGCATTGTCAAACCAGACTCTGCCACTGTTGTGACTTTTCTGGATAACAATGAAAAAAGAAATAAGAACTACATTCGATTTAACTCCAGCAGCTTGAATGACTTAACAAATCATGTTTTGCCCACGCTGGAAAAACATCAAATTGTCGTTGAAAAAATTGAGGAGATTAATGAGAACCTCGTTCTTTTGACTCAAGAAATTGACGAAAAAACTTTACAAAAAGCCTTGACGGAACTTTCTCAAACATATTGCAATCAGCTTTCATTTACACGTTTTCGCTTGGCAAAAAGCGTAAATTAACTTCAAGTTATCTCAAAAAGAGGCGAAACTTCATGTATCGCCTCTTTTCTGTTCCCTTTTTCTTGCTAAACAAAGTCAGTGATTTTCGTCTCATTTCTAAGCACGGATCCAAAAGAAAACTCATGTTTTTTGAGAGTCATTTATTGATGAGTCAACAAATTTTGTGCAGAGATTGATTTGACCTTTTGTTGGAATAGTTCTATCCTATATCCGACATATGTCGAATATTACGGACGTGAAAAACCATGCCAAGACCCAGTCGATGCCGACGAATATGCTCAGAACCTGTTTTTAGAGCGTTTAATTCCGAAGGAAAAAGCGATCCTATTACTCTCTTTGTTGATGAGTATGAAGTGATTCGTTTAGTGGATTACGAAAAAAGAACACATGAACAATGTGCTCAGCAAATGCAAATTTCGAGAACTACCGTTACCGAAATTTATGAAAAGGCCCGATTCAAAGTCGCAGATGCGATCGTAAATGGCAGACCTTTATTGATTGGTGGCGGTCACTACAGAATTTGCAATGGATTAGCTGAACACACTTGCCCTGGTCGTTGCCGTTGTAGACATGGGAAACAACATCAAGTCAATCAATTTCTCCAAGGAGCCAATACTATGAAAATTGCGATCCCCATCAAAAACGAAAATATTTACCAACATTTCGGTATGGCAGCTGCATTTAAGATTTACGATGTAGAAAATGGTCAAGTCGCTTCAACCAAAGTTGAACAGACTAACGGACGCGGACATGGTGCCATGCTCGACATTCTTCTTGCTGAGAATGTGAATTGCGTCATTTGCGGCGGTATTGGTGATGGTGCCATGCAAGCGCTGAAACAAGCCGACATTAAGCTTTATGCCGGTATTGACGGTGTAGCTGACGAAGCCGTCACATCCCTTTTAGCCGGAAATCTTCAAAGTAATTTGGAAGCGGCCTGCAGCAAACACCAGCATGCCCATCATGGACAATGTCAGCATGACAATTGCGGTCAACATGGCGATTGTCACTGTGACTGTGGGAAATAATCAGTTTTGAAATAGTTCTTGCTTGAATCCGATCTGATGCTCAATTTTCAGATCGGATACAAAAAAGCACGTTAAAAACGTGCCATTCTTTTAATTGGTGCCCGGGGAGAGACTCGAACTCTCACGGCTCATCACCGGTGGATTTTGAATCCACTGCGTCTACCATTCCGCCACCCGGGCATTTCAAATTGTCATCACTTACTACTGGTGCGCGATACAGGGTTCGAACCTGTGACCCCTGCCGTGTGAAGGCAGTGCTCTACCGCTGAGCTAACCGCGCGCTTGAACAAGCGAGGATTGGAATTATACCGAGCTTCTTAGGCTTGTCAAGAAAAATTACTAAAAAATTTTTCTTGATGGTGCAAAAGCCGATCAAGGCATAGCTTACCGAACTAAAGAAGTCGTTCAATTCCTTGTTCTGCAACGCTTTTCAGATAGTTTTTTGCCAACCCTTTCCCTGGAATAACAACTTCAGGAGAAATTTCACAAAGAGGAACTAAAACAAAAGCCCGCTCATGCATTCGAGGATGCGGAAGCGTTAAAAACTCGCTTTGTCTCACTTCATCCTCAAAAAGCAATAAATCCAAGTCCATTGTACGGGGAGCGTTATGAATACCTACCGGCCGGACACGCCCAAACTCCTTTTCGATTTCAAGCAATCGATGCAATAGTTGCTCAGCGGTCAACTCTGTTTTAATTTCGATGACCGCATTAATGTAATCGGGGCCGCTCGAGTCAATCGGTGTCGTTTTATAAAACGAAGACGTTTTAATCACAGCAACTTCATCTTCTTCATTGATTCGATCAATAACATCTTTTAAAGCTTGCTGAGCTTGCCCAAGATTAGCTCCCAAAGCAACATAGGCCTTTGCCATCATTAATCCTCAATCTGAATTTTTTTACGGCGAATGGCAGGACGGCGACGGCGTTTAGGCCGGGCCGCTTTAGTGTTCTGCGAGAGTTCTTCGTCATCAATGAGGTCAATCATGCCATCGCTGCCGGCTGTACCGCTTAAATCACGCACAAGCTGCCAACTATCGGCCTCGAGCAGCAATTGTTTTTTAATTTGGGCCTTACTGGGTCGCTTCGGTTCGCCTTTTCTCGGTTTTCGCGCCTGGGCGTTCGCAGCAGCTTGCTCGCGAACCATCTCTAGGCGGGTTGCTTCGTCAACCTCTTGGAACTTAGTCCACCAGTTCACAATCGCAGGATCAACGTATTCCAATTGACTTCTTAAAAGCATAAAGTCGTACCCGGCGCGAAACTTTGGAATATTCAAAAGTCCCATTGCCGACTTTGTTCCACGACGCAGCAATTTAATTTGTAGAACCCAAATTGTCAGAATGTCCTCTACAAAGCGCTTTTGAATAGCCAGCTTCTCGCATTGCTTATCAAGAACATAGCGGCCTGCTTCAATCATCGCCTGTATTTGACTCTCACCACGTGAAATACGCTCTTCAAAGTGACGGTACGTTAGGGGCCACAACAATGTCGCAAAGAGAAACGACGGAGAAACCTTTTTACCGATTGCAATCCGCTCGTCGGTCCGCTTCATCGCGAGCATTAAAAAGCGTTCCCCTTTTTGCTCTTTTAGTGCCACTTCTAAGAGAGGAATTACATTACGGTATAGCCCCAACTGTCGCAATTTTTCCGTACAGTCAATGGCACGGCCGCAAGTAAGCAATTTCACAGCTTCATCAAACAAACGAGCCTCTGGCACATTGGCTAAAAGCGGCGCCAAACGACTGATTGGCTCAAGCGTCGCTTCATCAATTTTGAACTGTAATTTAGAGGCAATGCGAACCGCTCGGAGCATGCGAACAGGATCTTCCCGATAGCGGTCTTCCGGATCTCCGATCATTCTCACGACGCCATCCAAGATATCACGCATGCCATTATGGTAGTCAATGAGCTCTTCCGTTGTGGGGTTGTAATAAAGCGCATTAATGGTGAAGTCGCGTCTTGCCGCATCCTCCCACATTTCCCCGAAAACATTGTCGGAAATTACGCGTCCGAATTTATCTTTTCTAACTCCGGCGCCTTCTAATGCACGAAATGTTGAGCACTCAATTTTCTCCCGACCGAACATGACGTGCACAAGCCTAAAGCGCTTTCCGATGATAATGGCACGCTTTTGACAACGCTTGACTTGTTCGGGCGTTGCATCGGTTACTACATCGAAATCTTTCGGAGTAACGCCAAGCAAAAGATCGCGAACAGCGCCACCAACCACATAAGCTTCGTAGCCCGCCCGCTGCAGATTTCGCACCGTTCGCATTGCTTCCAGACTGACTAACCGCCTATCAATTCCGTGTTCATCACGGCCAATAATCCGCGGGGTTTTTACGTAGTGTTCTGGTTCTTTTTTTGTTTTTGAAGAAGAAAATAATTCCTTAGTGTAGGCAATAATGTTTTTAAACATTGTTCGTCCTTGAAAGGCGGCGACTTCCGAAATCAAGGGCTCAGGCTCGATCAAAGAGCTTTAAAACAGCCCAACCGCTTTTTTGCGCTTTTTCTTTTAATTGGGGATCCGGATTGGTCGCGACCACATGACCATGAAAAGATTCGACGAATTGTAGCAAGGGAAGGTCTGTTATGGAGTCAGTGTACACAACGCTGTCGGAAAGTTCAGTCAAAGGCATGCCAAGCTTTTGACAAAATTCTTTTAATCGATCAATTTTATGCAGGCCATAACAAAAACCGCCCTCGAACTCTCCCGTGAATTCACCTCGAGAGTCAACAACCGGCCTTGTTGCCAATAAATGTTCAATTCCAAAAAGCTGAGCGACTGTCTCGGAAACAAAGGCTTGAGTGCCGGTTGCTAATACCGGAACGTAACCCTCAAGACGCATAGCCTCAACGACATTTTTAGCGGCTGAGGTGACATTAGGTTTAACGACCTCTTCAACAAATCGTTCTCTTAACCTTTCGATATTCTGACGGGAAAAACGTGATAAAAGCGCCATATGAAAGTGCATGAAGGGTTCAACTTGAAACCTGCCGCAGCGATAGTCTTCGAGATAGCGTTTTGATAAGACTAATTCTTCAGAGAGATCAGCTCCGCTTTTATTTGCTAAAAAATCAACCCACACCACACCGACATCAATGGGCATGAGTGTCCCGTCCATATCAAAAATTGCCAGTTTCAAAGGTTTTCTCCATGTTTGGTAAGCCAGGCTTTTAACGCCGGAATCGTTACCGTGGCTTTCTTCTTGGCCAACAGTTCCCGATCCATTTCATTGAGTAGTTGTGACAGCGTTTTAATATCCCGCGGCAAATAATTTTTCATCCAGTTTTCCGCCTCTGCCGTCACCTCTATTCCGCGTTCCTTGGCTTGAGCTGCGATCGCTTTCCACATATCCCCTTCAAGAGGTTTGATATGGAAAACCGCTCCCCAAGTTAAACGTGTGCAGATATCGGGTCTCACAAATTTTTCGGCGGGCGACTTTTTACCCGTCATCACTAAAGTGGCCCCCGGATGAACTCGCACTTCGTTAATCAACGCAAAGAGGCGATCCAACCCTTCCTCTGTGAGTGTATCCACATCATCAACGGCGTAGCGCAAACGATCAGCCGAAAACGCAGGGACATCATTTTCCTTTAATCCCATGGCAACAGCCAAATGGGTTTTGCCGACTCCCGACTCACCCCAAAGGTAAATCAATTGAGGTTCGCCTTTTTCCTGCATTTGCCTTAAGCACGTCAGAGCGCCGCCATTGGCTCCAACAATAAAATTGTCGAGCGTTGCGGCAGGTTCCATAACAATGTCTAACGGCAATTGTTCAAAGCGCATATTTATCTTAATGTGAAGGTTTCCTAGCCTTGCTAGAATCAACAAGTTAATTCATGCGGATACGCAAGTGTACCGCCACCTTCACCTTTTTTGGGCAAAGAACATGACACAACTTTCTTACGCTGCTGCCGGTGTGGATATTGACGCCGGTGATGAACTGGTTGAACGCATCAAACCGCTTGCTAAGCGCACGATGATTCCTGGCGTTTTAGCCAGTGTCGGCGGCTTTGGCGCAATGTTTGAAATTTCCAAAGAATACAAGAACCCCGTATTGGTCACCGGTACCGACGGTGTGGGCACAAAATTGAAACTTGCCTTCACCCTCGGCCGTCATGATACGGTGGGACAGGACTTGGTTGGCATGAGTGTCAATGACATTCTTGTGCAAGGTGCCAAGAGCCTTTTCTTCCTCGACTATTACGCCTGCGGTAAATTGGATGTGGACATTGCCGAACGCGTGGTTGCCGGTGTCGCTCATGGTTGCGAATTAGCCGGTTGTGCCTTAATTGGTGGTGAAACCGCGGAAATGCCCGGTATGTACCCGGAAGGTGAATACGATCTAGCCGGTTTTGCTGTCGGCATCGTGGAAAAAGATGAGGCTATTGACGGCAAGTCCATCAAGGCCGGCGACGTTGTTTTAGGCTTAGCCTCAAGCGGTCCCCACTCTAATGGCTTTTCACTGATCCGCAAGGTCGTGGAAGTTACCAATACCCCTTGGGACATGCCGCTTGATGGTCGCACATTGGCCGATTGCGTGATGGAACCCACGCGTATCTACGTCAAGCAGGTCTTAAATGTCATGAAGTCTGTGACAATTAAAGGCATGGCTCACATTACCGGGGGCGGCCTGATTGAAAACGTGCCCCGCGTGTTACCCGAAAACACGCAAGCTGTTATTCATGCCGACAGTTGGACGCGTCCCGCAGTCTTTGACTGGCTGCAAGAAGCCGGCAACATTGATTCCCATGAAATGCACCGAGTCTTCAATAACGGCATCGGCATGGTGGTTATCGTGGATGCGGCCGATGCTGAACGCGCCATGCAGGCGTTTAAAGCTGAAGGCGAAAAAGTGTTCCGCTTAGGCGAAATTGTTGAACGTCCGCAAGACGCCCCCGGCTGCATCGTAATCTAAATTCAATCACTATAATCAAGAGGCGATGCGCTGCATCGCCTTTTTGTTTTTCTCGGAGAATGATTCATGCGTAAAGATAACCCGGCTTTTGTTCCAGACTCCCCATTTGCCCGTCCGATGACTGCAGAACATATGGAATTTTTTAGAGCTATTCCGAAAACCGAACTGCATTGTCACCTGTTAGGCACCACTCAAAAATCCACTTTTGAAGATTTGGTGAAAGAGTCCGGCGCGCCGATTACGCAAGAAGAAATTGACGGCTTCTTTACTCGCGGTGACAAACCCGTTGGTGTTCTTCGTATTTTCCGCGCTCTTGAAGAACACATTTTGATCAAGCCCGAGATGCTCAAACGCATCACATACGAATATTTAGCTGACTGCAAAAAGCATGGTATTCGCTACACAGAATTTTTCTGGAATTACACCGGTCTTGCCCGTCACTACAGCTACAAAGACGCCCAGGCTGCCATCATTGAAGGCATTCACGAAGGTGAGCGCGACTTTGGCGTCATCGGTCGCTTGATTCCCTCGATTGACCGTGAAGATACCCCGGAAGCCGCCGTGCAATTGGCTCAAGAAATGATTGCTAATCGTGCTCCCGAAACAATCGGCATCGGCATTGACTACCGCGAAAATGACCATGAACCGGAAAACTTCTGGAAGGCTTTTTATATGGCCAAGGAAGCCGGCTTTAAAGTGACCATCCACGCTGGCGAATTCGGCTGTCACTGGAGAAACATTGAAACCGCCATGAAGCTTCTTAAAGCTGATCGACTCGATCACTGCTACACCATCATTGATAATCCGGAATTGGTGGAAGAAGTGAAAAAAGCCGGCTTAATTATCACGGTCGTTCCGACCAATTCTTACTACTTGCGCACATTTAGTGATGAGGAATGGGCACTTAAACAACCCATTCGTAAGATGGTTCCGATGGGACTTCGCGTGCATCCGAATACGGACGATCCGACCATGCACCATGTCAACGCCACTCAAACATGGATGTTGATGTATAACTTCCTCAATTTCAAGGTCAGTGACTTAAAGGCTTTCATGCTAAATGGTATTGATGGCGCTTGGATTGACGAAGAAACAAAACAAAAATGGAAGCGTGAATGGAGCGAGGAATTTGATCGTTTAGCGGAAAAATTCCCAGGCTAAAACAACACGTTAAAGATCACCGGGCCACCTTCAAACAGGTGGCCTTTCCTTTTTCCACCTAGGCCAAAGCCACTAGTCAATAGGAAAATAATTTCGCCTATTGTTTTGTACTCTGCTACAGTAGGAACATGTTCGAACTATCGAACGGTGTTTTAGGAGAGTCATCATGCTAGTACGCATAGACCGGTATGTAGCCAAACGAAATTATTGTCAACTTTTAGACTGCAACGTTTTGCGCTCTCACGCCACCTCCTCCTCACACTCATCATCTACCTCCACTACATCAACGGGCGCTTCCTGCTAAGGATGCCCGATTGAACAAAGGCTTTGTGATAGCCCACTCGCCCAGAGTCAAAAATCACAGTTTCCAACTTTTAACAATTTAACTTTCTCAAAAGACCAAAGTCTTTTTAGGCATTTTTGTAAGTGTCTCTAAAAGTACTTCCATTAGGGCTAAAAGTATTTAAACACTCCCCTAATCGTTGAGAAAGACACAGCAAAGACTTTTTCTCCTACGGTAAAGGGCCTTTGCAGTAAAAGAAAAGGACATATCATGCAAAAGATCGCAAACTTTAAATTGCATATATTGGCCCTCATCGTTGTGGTGATAGCCGAAGCCATCGGTACGCAGAAATTCGGACTCGTTGTGATGCTGCCTTTGCTGTTTGCATTGGTTATCGGCGGCATCATCAGTTTGCCGCGTCTGCACATTTTGAATAAATCGCAAATGGACAGAGCAGCTAAATTCATGCCGATTGCCATGCTTGTTTTGATTGCCAAGATCGGTCTGGATATCGGTCCGAATCTGGAAATTTTGCTCAATTCCGGTTGGGCACTCATCATGCAGGAATTCGGCCACTTCTTCGGCACCCTTATTTTCGGTCTCCCCGTCGCCCTACTTTTGAAAATGAAGCGTGAAGCCATCGGTGCCTGCTATTCCATTGACCGGGAAGCCAATGTCGCCATCATCGGTGAAAAATTTGGATTAGACAGTGCAGAAGGTCGCGGGGTAATGGGTATGTACATCTGCGGTACCGTTTTCGGCGCATTGTGGATTTCTTTATTGGCCGGTGTTATTGCCCAATTAGACATTTTCCATCCGCACGCTTTGGCCATGGGCGCCGGTATTGGTTCGGCCAGTATGATGGCCGCAGGCGTTGGTTCGATTGTCGCCTCCTATCCGCATGAAGCGCAGCTGGTTCAAGCGTACGCCGCCGCAGCCAATCTGATGACCTCGATTCTCGGCATTTACTTCGCACTCTTTGTTTCGCTGCCGGTCACGATCAAAATCTACGAATTCTTTACCGGCGACAAGCGTGTTGAAAACAAAAATGCCCAAGCTGAAATTTAATCAGGCAACCTAACGAACGGAAAAGGAAAAGATCATGTTAGCTTATCTCGAAAAAATGAAAGACATCCTGTTTATTCTGGTTGTGACGGCTGCCTATTCTGTCATCGCACATACGGTCGGCAGCAACGGCGATTTAGCAGCCGGTTCGATCGGTGCTCTTGTCTTGGTCGTTATTACGGTTATCGGTATTGTCATCAGTTGGCTGCCGGGCTTTAAGATGCTTCCCATGGTGTTTTGGGTCTCGATTGTCGCGGTTGTTGTCTCCATGCCGCAATTTCCCCTGAGTGATTGGATTCTGGCTCAAACGAAAAATGTCGGCTTTTTATCGATTACGACGCCCATTCTTGCTTACGGCGGCCTATGCTTAGGCAAGGATTTACAAGCTTTCAAGCAACTGTCTTGGCGCATCGTTCCGGTCGCTTTGGCAGTTGCCGCCGGCAGCTTCATCTGTGCCACGGCTTTGGCTGAATTAATGCTGCATCTGGAAGGTATTTTCTAAAGAATTCTTTGACTGAAAGGAAGGTTCAAATGAATAAAGCGCAATTAAAAGAAGCGGTCTGCAAGGCCATTGATGCCCGCTTTGAAGATGTTGAAAAATTGGCAATGGACATCTTTGCTGAGCCTGAACTCGGCTTTAAGGAACAAAAGACCTCTGCTAAAGTAAAAGCTGCCTTTGATGCCCTTGGCCTAGCCCATACGGATGGCTGGGGCATCACGGGTGTGAAGGCTCGTGTCAAAGGGAAAAAGTCTCGCAAAACTGTTGCGCTTTTGGGTGAACTCGACGCCATTGTCTGCCGGGATCACCCGAACGCTGATCCTGTAACGGGCGCGGCTCACTGCTGTGGTCACAACGTACAAATCGGCAATCTTCTTGCTGTAGCCATGGCCTTTAAAGATGCCGACATCATGAAGTACCTTGACGGTGATGTCGTCTTTTTCGCAGTGCCTGCCGAAGAATACGTGGAAATTGATTATCGAAACGGTCTTCGCGAAAAAGGCCAACTGCGCTATTTAGGTGGTAAAGCAGAAATCATTGCCCAAGGTGGTTTTGATGATGTGGACATGGCCATGCAGATGCACGTAGACCCGACAGACAATCCCAATGGAGAATTCCAAGTGGGAGCCAGTTGCAACGGTTTCATCGGTAAATTAATCGAGTACCGTGGTAAGGCCGCTCATGCAGCAGGTGCCCCCGACAAAGGGATTAATGCATTAAATGCCGCCATGATGGGCGTAATGGGTGTCAATGCTATCCGTGAAACGTTCCGTGATGACGACTGTGTTCGTTTCCACCCGATCATTAACGCCGGGGGTGACCTGGTTAATGTCATCCCTGATCGCGTAAAGATGGAAAGCTATGTGCGCGCAGCCAAGCTTGATGCGCTCACCCGATACAACAAAGCCATCAATCGTGCGCTTAAGGCCGGGGGCGACGCCATTGGAGCCAGTTGTGAAATTCAAGATTTACCCGGCTACTTACCGTTGCGCCCTGATGAAAACTTCCGCGATGTATTGAGAGCCAACGCTCAAGAAGTATTCGGAAAGGAAAATGTGGTTGAAGGCGTTCACTCCGCAGGTTCTACCGACATGGGCGATGTGTCGCATTTGATACCCGTCGTGCATCCCTGGGTGGGCTGCGTAAAGGGGGTCTTACATGGCGCGAGCTACAACTTCGACAATAAGGAAGCGGGCTTAAAGAAGACCGCAAAAGTGTTGGCAATGACTATTATTGATTTATTGGCTGATGACGCTCAGGAAGCTCAACGTATTTGCGATCATTTCAAACCGGTTCTCACCAAAGAAACGTATTGCAAATACATGGACTCTATTTCTGCCCAATAGCCGCAGATAGCGATAGGCCGACAGACTTACGTCTGCCGGCCCTTTAGCTTTGTGAATTAGAACAAATAACTGAAGCGACCAGACATTAGCCAAGTGTCTTCCGTTTTTCCGCCTGCGACCTTTTCAACATCTAACTGCAAGCCTAAACGGTTTTTCCAAACCCAAGAGGTGCCTACACCAAATGAAGCCCAAGTGTCCGTATCGCCCCAATTCACATCTAGGCGATGACCTTGCTGGTCACTGAAAACAGCATCCTGCCCGTCAGTAAATTGGTGATAAACATCCGCCCTAGCGTAGAAAGACCCGTTAGAACTTGAAGTCGTGATTTCGCGACCGGCTCTAAGGCCTGCTCTGCCAATAACACTTGTTTCACCATCGACATCTACTTCCATACCACGTTGACTGTCGTAGTCATAACCATCAACGTAAGCCACCTGTACTTGCAATTGCGGTTCTATGAAAACGCCGTTAGTATCGAGCAACTGATATCCATACTCAGCAGAAACAGCTGCATAATCTTGATCAAAGTCTCCGGAAGTACTGTAACTTTGATTACCGACGTTAAAGTCACTGGAAACGCGGCCCAAACGACCAACAAAATCGAAATAGTGCTGTCCCAACTGCAAGGTATCAAACACAGCCAATTCGTAGCGCTTCATGTCACCGTCACCGCGTACATCTAAAAACTCTGTGTCTCCTTGCGTGTAAGTAAAATACGCACCTAAACGGTTGTTACTAGTGATTTGACGATCAATACCGACGGTTGCTCCGGTGCGATCCCAACGATATTGGTTCTCTGCCCCGCTTCTGCCGTGATGCACACGAACCCAAAGACCATTATCTGAATTTTCTATATCGCGAACTTGCTCAGCTAAGCGACGATCTCGCCTATCCATTTCGATCGCAGCGTCGTAGCTCGCATAACCAGCACCGGTCATACCGACAGCGGCAGCAGATTCTTTGAGTGTTACACGACGAATAAACCAGTTTGTGCCACCGATAAAATCGGACATGTCTATTTTTTCTGCAGCTTCTTCAGACAAATCCTGATCATCGGGAATTACAATGTCCGCTGTTTTATCCCAATAAACATTATCAGGATCTGCCAAATCCGCTTCTGTGATCCCCTCTTCTTTTGCAATTTCCAATTCGTAGTCAACAAGGGCTTGACCATAAATGTTTTGCTTATCCCTGAATTGAACAGAGCTCTCTTTAGCCACTAAAGCAAATGTCAGAGTATTTTCAGGCGTGATAGATTCAAGCAACTGTAGGTTATAAGGCTCAAAGTAGTGCGTACCTTCACCAGATTCAATGTAGACCATATCACTTTGAGTTTTATCTTCGCCGTTGAGATCCAATCGGAATATGCCTCCGTTGCCCTTTAAATTACCAATTCGTACGTAGTCATACTCGGTAACACTTTCTATACCGTATTGCGGGTTTCTTAGTTGATCCCATAAATCAATTTCTTTAAGATATCCGACGACGGTTTCATCATGTAGGTTGATAATGCCGCCATTTAAAGTGATACTACTGATTCGTTTAGGAATTGCCCATCCCAAGTTCTCACCGTTAGAATCTCTATATTGATGCAAACCCAAATAAATCCACTGAGCTCCATCTTCGAAAGTTAGATCAATACAGTCTTTCTCTTCATCTTTTGCTGCATATTTAAAGCGGTAATCAGAATTTTGCCAAGATTTTTCATCCCCAATCCAATATGAGTTGCTACCAGAAAAGGTGATAGAAATTTCTGATGCTCCGTAAGAACCAATGTCATGGCTGTCCATTGTATCTATGGAGCCAACCAGCTGATTATGGGTTGATAGAATTTTGACCGCGCCACCATCTTTTGCACTTATCAGATCAGGCTGGCCTGCCAATACCCATAATTTTGTTTGACTACTTGGATTACCGACGGTAATGCTTGAGTTGCGTCTAGCGTATAAAAGATTGGCCCCTATGGTGTCCAATTGTTTTTGCTCTTCTGGAAATTTATGACTTACTAATAAATCAACATTTCCCATCAGATAGACCGAAGAACCATCCATTGATGCAAGCAAATAAGTTCCTGAATTGTCATAAGGCCTGCCAGTTCCAGGATTAATCTTAACCTCCGGTGCAAAGACCTCACCTACAGTATCTCCATTGACTTTAAATGAGCCATGGCTTATTTGTATGGTATATTGATCCCACTGAGCCTCAATTTCATGATTAATTTTTAGCGAAGAAAACTCTTCACTTTTTCTATCCCGTATAAAGGGACGATAATCTCCTTTGTTATCAATAACTAAACAATTTTCTTCTGTTATTTCGTAAGATTCTGCGCTAGCTAAGGACGGGAAAGCTAGAATCATTGCTAATAACAATGACGACTTCCTTAATATGGTTAAACAGGTACTTCTTTTTTCTGAATTAACAGCCGCTTTGTTGCGGGGGGGGGCAATATCAATCATTTTTCCTCTTATATGTTGAAAAATTTTTGGGATATTTTAATTTAAGACAGTCAATCAAATAAACTTCTTAGTGTTTTTACTACCTTTATGATTTCATAAAATCAAAGCTTTTCTGAGGTATCCGATAAAACTAATTAAAACCACTTAAAAATTAGGGTTATTGATCATTCACAGCCAATAAAGATTGAGCCAAGATAACTTACATTGGAACGTGTGTGCCACGTTTACTTCTTTTTTTCTCCGCTTCTCAATAGGAGTTTCACGATGACCGGTATTGTTATCGTTATTATTTCCGTTGTGGCAGCGGCATACCTCATCGTTAAGAAATACTACGCTCCGGGTGCCCTGCTGTTTGTTGGCCTCATCACACTAGCTGTGGTGGCGCTCATCTCCCCTGACCCGATTCTTACGGGTAAAAAAGCTACTCATTTAGAAGGCTTAGACGTCATCCAGATCATGACTAACCTCTTGCAAAGCCGCGCAGCAGGCTTAGGTATGAACATCATGATCATTGGTGGCTTTGCCTCCTATATGGATCGTATCGGCGCAGCCGGCGCTCTTGTTCGCTTAAGCGTCAAACCGTTGTCTTATATGCATTCGCCCTACTTGATCATGGTATTGGGTACGATGATCAGCATCGCCTTGAATGTATTTATTCCGTCTGCAGCTGGCTTGGCGCTGTTGCTCATGGTTTCGATGTACCCGATCCTTTTAGCGGGTGGCGTCTCTCGTCAATCGGCTGCTGCCAGTATCGTCATGAGCGGTTGCGTGTGCTTAGGACCGTCCGGAGCCAACAACCTCTTGGGCTCTGAATTGACCAATATGCACGTGATGGACTTCTTCTTGAATGTCCAATGGATCATCGCCTGGCCTGCATTGATCGTGCTTTTCATTTCCCACTATTTCATCCAACAATGGTTTGATAAGCGCGATCTCGCCAGTGGCAAAATCACCAAGGAAGACTTCCTCGCCACTGCTTCTAGCGCTGAAAGCAAGCAACCTGACGCTCCCGCTTTCTATGCATTCTTCCCGTTGATTCCGGTGATCATGCTCTTTGTATTCTCACCCTTGATGTACAAAGGCATTCGCATGGAAGTGGTGACCGCGCTCTTGTGCTCAACCCTTTTTGCTTTGGTTATTCACGGCATTCGCACTCGCAGCCTCAAGGAATGCTTGGCTTCGCTTAAGGCTTTTGCTCAAGGCATGGGCAAGGTGTTCACCTCAACCGTGTTCTTAATCGTGTGCGCCGAAGTGTTCGCTCAAGGCTTGACGAAATCCGGCGGTATCGACACGATCATTCAAGCGGTCTCCAGCATGGATGCGGGTGCTATCGCCCTTTACACCGCCATGGTCGTCATCGTCGCTTTGGCCTCTTTTGTGACGGG
The DNA here is from genome assembly GCF_023336895.1 of Parasutterella secunda. GTDB lineage: Bacteria > Pseudomonadota > Gammaproteobacteria > Burkholderiales > Burkholderiaceae_F > Aphodousia > Aphodousia faecalis. Next base: position 24,746 of record NZ_JAMBLT010000004.1, on the reverse strand, counting down.
GTCGGGCAACGCCTCGTTCTTTAGCTTCGCTCCGATGATTCCGGATGCTGCTTTAACCGTTGGCGCCAACGCTGCCTTCATGATTTCGCCCCTGCAATTGATCAGCGGCATCATGCGTTCTTCAAGTCCTGTGGCTGGCGTCACCATTGCCGTCTCAGGTTTAAGTGGTTTGGATCCGTTCGTGGTGGTTCGCCGCTCCATCCCCGTCATGTTCTTGACTGGTATCGCGGTCTACTTCAGTGCCATGATTCATATTTAACGGTTAAAAACTTATGGAAACAAGCACCACCCGAAGAACAAATGACATCTCGGGTGGTGTTTTCGTTTTGAACATTGTTCATTGATAGGAAGTAGAAAATGGATAAAACAATTTTTGACGAAATGATCGCCACTCGTCGTCATTTGCATACCATTCCGGAAGAAGGCTGGACGGAATTTGAAACAACCTATTTGGTTGCTCAGCGCTTAAAAGAATTGGGTTACACCGATATCCGTTTGGGCACCCAAATTATCAATCCTGAAAACGTCTTGGGCCGCAACGAAAAGACTGTCGCTGAAGCCATTAAACGCGCCGAGGGCCATGGAGTTCCTCATGAATTCATCGAAAAAATTGAAGGCTACACCGGCTGCGTTGCCGTTTTAAACACCGGTCGTCCCGGCCCTGTCACCGCCTTCCGTTTTGACATGGACTGCAATCCTGTCGAAGAAACCGACGATCCTGATCATGCTCCTAATCGTTTGGGATTCCGCTCCACTCATCCGGGTTTCATGCACGCTTGCGGCCACGATGGTCATACCGCCCTGGGCCTTGCTGTCGCTCGCTGGTTGATGGAACACAAAGATGAGCTTAAAGGTACTTTCAAACTCATCTATCAGCCTGCCGAAGAAGGTGTTCGCGGAGCCGTGGCTATCGTCGGTTCCGGTGTCTTGGATGATGTAGACATCATCGTAGGCTCTCACTGTGGCGGCAAGGTCAAGTTGGGAGAAGTCGGCTTAGTGCACAAGGGAGTCCTTGCCAGCACCAAATTTGATATCTATTTCAAAGGCACGCCCTCACATGCCGGCAACAATCCTCACAAAGGCCACAGTGCCCTGTTGGCAGCCAGTGCTACCGCCATGATGATTGTGGGCATTCCGCGCCATGGCGAAGGCGCCTCTCGTGTTGCTGTCGGCAGACTGGTTGCCGGTGAAGGCCGCAACGTCACGCCTGTTCACGCTTATATGCAAACAGAAGTACGAGGCGAAACGGCAGAGATCAACGATTACCTTTGCCAAAAAATTGAACATATCGTCAAAGGTAATGCCGAGTCTTATGAAGTTGAAGGTCGGATTGAGAAAGTGGGCGAAGCCACAACGATTATCGAGTGCCCGGAAGTACTCAATGATCTCAAAGAAATTGCCAAGGGCATTCCTGAAGTCAGCAACGTGGTTGATCTCTGCTCGCCCGCCGGCAGTGAAGACTTCACCATGATGTTGCGCCGAGTGGTAGAACGAGGCGGCGTTGGCGGCATGTTCCGCTGGGGCTGCAACCATCACGGCCACCATCGCTCAGACTTCGATTTGCAAGACACGCAATCCATGCCGATTGGCTTTGAGGTCTTTACCCGTTACGCAAAGAAAGTTAACGGAATCTAACGCTCCTTTTCTTTGACCAGCTCCCAGAAAATGAATTTTTCTGGGAGCTTTTTAGTCGTCAGAAAAAATAAACGCCTAAAACGCGCGGATGCGAGACAGGCGTTTTTAACAAAATAGACAAACTTACTTTCCTGCTGGCGCCTTTTCGTCCAAGTGGCACTTGCTTTCTACAAAGCACTTGCGTTCATAGAATTCGCCCTTTTTACCGGTATTGAAGGAAGACACCGGGCGGTGATAGCCCATCACACGCGTCCAAACTTCGCAGGGTTGGCGTTCGCTATCCTTTAATTGCACTTGTTCAGCCATAATTCTCTCCATTCGTTTCAATCTTTCGGTCAGATCAATATAGCACAATAGATAGTGTTCTGTTTAATACTTTTTATCAATATGTTCCATAGTTTATTGACATCATCGCGTTTCGATTAAGAGGTGTCCGGCTATTTTTTTCTTTAATTCTTCCGAGTAAATCTCTATTTTCTCGCGAATCATAATTGTGACGATATACAATTACGGTATTCACAACACCGTTCGAATTCTTCGATCGGTTATTTTCTTTTTTCCCGCGGGTGAGACATGAAATACTTTGATTTTGAACTTCTGGGTATCAAGCGCAAGTTGCCTTTCGTTAAAGTCGCAGGCAGACTCGCTTTGGCCAGTTTTGTCGTTATTTCCGACACTGAGCTTGTAAAGGCAGCTGCCCCCGAACTTGTTAAGCGCTTGCCTGAAGTGGATCTTTTACTCACAGCGGAAGCCAAAGGCATTATTCTTGCCTACGAAATGAGCCGCATCATGGGAATGGAAAATTTTGTTGTCGCCCGCAAGAGCTACAAACCCTACATGCAAAATGCACTTTCCCATACCTTACGTTCCGTCACCACGCAAAAAGAACAAACGCTTTGGCTTGACGGACACGAAGCAGAACGTATCCGCGGCAAACGGGTCGCCATCATTGATGACGTTTTTGCAACGGGTGAATCACTTGCTGCTGTTGAAGCGCTCGCCACAGCCGCCGGTGCCAAGGTCGTTGCCCGCGCTGCCATTTTGGCTGAATTGGAATCTGTCGGCAGACCGGATTTGATTTATCTGAAAGAACACTATGTGTTCCGTGCGGAAGATGATGGCACGTTTACACCGATCAAAACACTAAAAGAAATGGAAGAGGCAAAGAACGCCAAATAAAATAAAACCGGTCCAAAATTCAATCGAATTCGGACCGGCTTTTCAATATATCGAAGACCGGGAACTCATGGTATCCGAGTGTCCCGGTTTTTTAGCACCTACAATTAGTGATCGCGAGCCTCTTTATGACGCAAGTGACGTTGCAGGCCTTCGGGCGTGTGCTTGGCTTCTTCCAAAGCACGTTGTTTTTCTTGACGAGTGAAGTAACTAGCCAAAATACCGGCCACCACAATCATCACCATACCGCCGATAACAGCCATGCTGACACTGTCGCCAAAAACAAAAACACCCATTAGTGTCGAGAATAAAATAACGGTGTACTGCAATGCGCCGCTTAAGACAAGATTGCCTCGGCTAAAGGCGATCGTCAAGAAGAATTGAGCACAGGTAGAGCAAATCACGAACCCTGCGATAGCCGCTGCTGCAACCCACGTCGGCATAGTAAATCCTCCATCGATCAAGGTTCCGACAAGGCCGCAAAGCGTACCGACTAAAACAAAATAAAAGAGAATTCGCAGCTCCGGCTCCTTCATTAAACCCAAACGTTTGACATAGGTCGTAGCCACGGCTGTACAGAAACCGGCGGCCAATCCCACCCCGGCAGCAAAGTATTCATCCGGCGTAATCGTTGGCGAGAGCATCACAACCACACCGAAAAAGCCTAATAAGAGCGTTGAAAGCAACTTCCAGTTAATCCCTTTGCGCTGCGACATCATAATACCGATCGTAAAACAGCCGATAAACAAAGGAGAGGTGTAGTTCAGCGTCATTGCCAAACCGACATTGAGATGTGAAATGGAATAAATCCCTGCCATCACAGCGCCGGCTCCCACAAAAGAGCGGATCATATGATCAACCGGGTGGGCAGTATGCACGGTGATATGCTGTATGCGCATCATCGTGTAAAAAATGATTAAACCAAAAATGGAGCGGTAGAAAAGAACTTCAAAAGAACCTATCCCCTCAATGCTAGCGAATTTAATACAAACCGCATAGAGGGCAAAAAACATAGCCGCGACAACCATCCACAATGACTGCATGATTAGACTTTTTCGTAAGGGTTAACGATCAATAAAGTGTAGTCCTAAAAAAAGAGGCCCTCAAGCCTCCTTTTTTAACTAAACTCAAAAATCCTTTAACGGATTTCCCTATTGATGACTTCATTACTTGTCACAAACTTCACTCCCTTGGCCTTCAAAAGGCCAATGCCCGTGTCATCCTCTGCAGTTAAACCGGCAACCGCATCCGTGACCCAATAAAGCTGATGTTCATAGTGCAAAGCATCCAAAGCCGTTCTCACCAAAGAACCATCTCGCGACAAGCCGCAAAGATAAATACGATTGACGAAACGGTCTTCGCAATAAGACTGTAAGCCTGTCTGCGTTTTGCGATCTGCTTCTAAGAATGCCGAATAAGTGTCAATCTGCGCATTCGTTCCTTTCAAGATAGCAATCACTCGGGACATGGGTAAACGCAGCCCTCTGGCAAAGTCGGCTCCTACGGAACCCTCCACGCAAAACTTTGGCGTCAAAATGATTTTCTGGCCATCGCAGTCAATACTTTCGCCAGGTTTCATCCCCGCGTGAGAGTCGGCGAAAACAACATGATTGTCAGGTCTGAATTCCTGAGTGGCGATAACACGATCAAAAGTGGCCGCCATCTTCGAGATCGGTTCCAATACCGCTTCAGCTCCCGCAACCGGTAAGGCCCCATCTTTCATAAAATCATTTTGCACATCTTGAACCAAAAGGGCCGTGAAAATCTTAATCGGCATGCTACTCACTCCAACAATCTTTTAAATCATTAAATAATTTCGTCACTATAGCGCAAGTCGTTCCCTTGGGAGCAGTCTGCGCGGCTTGCCCTAAAGCCATTTCCAATAAATCTGGGCGATTTTGAGCAATAGCCGCAGCAAAAATCGGAGCCAGTACACGCAGTTGACCTGGATAAGAACTTACAGCCAAACCCGCTTGGAACAAGGCTTCGATGATTCCGGTTGGTATTAGACGCGTTGCACGCCCAGTACCGACGTCTGACAAACGAGTAGCCGCATCATCACACCAAGGAATCTGATCTTTGAGCGACTGCGGCCACGCTGATTCTTCACTTCTCAGCAAAAGAGAGCCCAATTGCGCCCCACAGGCTCCCAGCATCATCGCTGCGCAGACGTGTTGCGCGCTCATCATGGCACCGGCGGCCACAACGGGCGTGTCCCCACAAACACGGACCACGGGCGGCAAGAGTGCCATCAAGCCAATTTGAGAACCTTCCAAAGGATTTTCAAAGTACTGTCTTGGACCACCCGCTTCTATTCCCTGAGCAATGATGACAGAGCAGCCAGCAGTTTTTAAAACCTTCGCTTCTCGAGTCGAATTGACCGCTCCCATCATGAGGATCTGTCGAGCTTCCAGAGCCTCTGCATAAATTTCACGAGGACCGCCGAAGCTAAAACTTACGACAGGCACGTCCGCTGACAATATGGCCTCAAACTGCTCGTCAAAAGCAGGAATATCCGCCATTTGATGCGCCACACCCAACTCTTCTCTTAAAGGTTCAAGCGCATCAAAAAGATTTTTCGTAGCAACTTTATCTTCCGCTGCCCGAGGAAAGACTCGAATATTTAAAGCAAAAGGTTTTGAAGTAAGCGTTTTAATTCTTTTAACCGCGCTCAGGATTTCGTTGGCATTCATTATGCCGCATGGCATCACGCCAAGGCCGCCCGCCTCACTTATCCCCGCCACCATTTCCGGCGTCGTTGCTCCCATCATCGGTGCTCCGATTAACGGCGCTTCAATTCCTAATAGTGAAGTGAGTCGTTGAGCTTGTTCGCTTAATTTCTTTTGCATTGACATCAAAAAATCCTAAAAAACTTCATGTGCATTGCCAAAATTAACTTCGCTATTTTACAGGTTGCCATCGCAACCTATAATTGCACTCATCGCAATTCAATTTTTAGGATTATCGGCATGGGAAAGCGTGTTGTGGTAGGTCTGTCCGGCGGCGTTGACTCTTCTGTTTCCGCTTATTTACTGAAAAAACAGGGCTACGATGTAATCGGTCTTTTCATGAAAAATTGGGAAGATGACGATGATAGTGAATATTGTTCTTCACGTCAGGATTTCATCGATGCCACAAGCGTAGCGGATGTGATCGGCATTGATATTGAAGCCGTTAACTTTGCCAAAGAATACAAAGAACGTGTGTTTGCTGATTTCCTGCGCGAATATTCAGCAGGCCGTACACCGAATCCAGATGTGCTTTGCAATGCTGAAATTAAATTCAGAGCTTTCCTTGATTATGCAATGGATATGGGGGCCGAGTGCATTGCCACCGGTCACTATGCCAGAACTCGCCTGACCGCTGATGGAAAAACACAGCTTCTTCGTGGTTTAGACGAAACCAAAGATCAAAGTTATTTTTTGCATCGACTCACCCAAGAACAAATTTCCAAAGTGATTTTCCCTGTGGGTGAATTGCGCAAAACGGAAGTTCGCCGTATCGCAGAAGAAATCGGACTGCCTAATGCCAAAAAGAAAGACTCCACCGGCATTTGTTTTATCGGTGAGCGGCCGTTCAGGGAATTTCTAAATCGTTACTTGCCGACACACCCCGGTCCCATGAAAACAACGGATGGCCGCGTGGTCGGTGAACACATGGGCCTGGCTTTCTACACTTTGGGACAGCGCAAAGGAATTGGCGTTGGCGGCAGTCGCGAGGGCAACGGTGAGCCTTGGTTTGTCGCAAAAAAAGACATGGCAACCAATACGCTTTGGATTGCCCAGGGACATGATCATCCTTGGCTTTTGAGCCATCACTTAACCGCTGTCATGCCCAGTTGGGTTAGCGGAAATGCTCCGCTTGAAGGCAGTCAGCTCACCGTGAAAACCCGTTATCGGCAAAAAGATGGGAATTGCACTGTCAGCCAAATCTCAGAAAATGCGTTCACTCTGAACTTTGACGAACCCCAATGGGCCGTCACCCCTGGACAAAGCGCGGTCATTTATGACGGAGAGGTTTGTCTTGGCGGCGGCTTCATTGACGTAATTGATCAACACTAGGTTTTCACAATATCCATTTCCCCCACAGATTCCTTCAACTTTCAAAACTAAAAGTTGGAGGAATCGTGTTTTATACTTTTTCTGTTGAGGCTTAATTTTTTCGGACACAAAAATGCAGGCATGGTTGAGTGGATTAAATCCTGAGCAACAGAAAGCGGTTATGTCCACTGAAGGGTATGTTCGTGTGTTAGCAGGCCCCGGCACCGGTAAAACACGAGCTCTGACCGCTCGCTACTGCTACCTCACAGAAACATTAGGCGTGTCCGCTAAAAATATTTTGTGCGTCACTTTTACCAACAAGGCCGCCAGCGAAATGAAGCAACGCATTCGTCAATGGCTAGGCGACTTGGATTTGGGCTATATCTGTACGTTGCATGCTTTCTGTGTTCAATTTTTAAAAGAAGAAATTCACGTTCTGCATTATCCGAAGAATTTCATCATTTTGGATGTAGAAGATCAGCGAGTATTACTATTAAAAATTTTTGAAGAAATGGGCCTAACGCTCAAAGAGGCCACGATTAAACAGAAAATTGACGAAGTACTGGAAGCCAGAAAACTCACGGCCGGCAGCTACATCAATGAAATCTTTACGCTGAGTAACTCCGAACTTGAAAAACGAATTCAATTGGCAACTGACGTTAATGACGGCATATTTTTGCGCTATCTCTATGAGCAAAAGAAAAACTATGCCTGTGACTTTAACGATTTAATCAACTTCACCGCCTACATTCTTAAACACTATCCCGACATTCTCCAAAAATGGCAGGACCGCATGCAGTACGTGATGGTTGATGAATTCCAAGATGTCAGCGCCAAACAATATTCCATCGCTCAAATGCTTTCAGGCAAACACCATAATCTTTTCATTGTCGGCGATCCTGATCAAACGATTTACACTTGGAGAAACGCTCACGTTAAACTCTTCTTGGATTTCGATAAACAATATCCGGATGCCCAAACCATCGTTCTGCAAACAAATTACCGCTCAAGCCCAGAAATTTTAAAAGCTGCCGACACGCTCATTCAGAAAAATGTTCTTCGTTATCCAAAGGTATTGAAGGCCACCAAACCGAATGGTCCCAAGCCCCTCTTTTTCCACGCACAAAGTGAAAAAGAAGAAGCCGATTGGATTAGCCAAGAAATAAAAAAATTAATCAATGCCGGCAACCGATATGATCAGATTGCAGTTTTATATCGTTCTCACTTTTTGAGTCGGTCAATTGAAGAAAGTTTTGTCAAAAACGTTGTTCCTTACAAGATTTATAGCGGAATCGAATTCTATGCACGGGCAGAAATTAAAGACTGTCTCTCTTACTTGCGTATGCTAACGACAGCCGATGATATTGCCTTTCTGCGAACGATCAACACTCCGGCTAGAAAAATCGGCAAGAAAAAACTGGAATTTCTAAAGACTGTGGCAGAGACAGAACATTGCTCTCTCTACGAAGCTCTAAGGAAGACTTTAGAGCAGGATTTATTCCGATCAACCGGAGCTAAGCAGTACGTCTACGCCATTGAAACGGTGAAAAAAGACGGGCACACCTTATCGCTAGGTTCTGTTTTACAACGAATTCTTGATATGAGTGGCTATGAACACTATTTGAGGCTTCAGTCTGATCAAGAACGTTTGGATAACGTAGCAGAACTTAAACGAGCCATTGAAGAAGAAGGACAGGATCCCGACGCAACACTTCAGGAGTTTTTAAATAAAACCGCTCTACTTAGTAATTTAGATCGAAAAGAAAAGCATGAAGCCGTTAAGGTGATGACGATCCACTCCGCAAAAGGCATGGAGTTCCCTTACGTCTTTATTTGCGGACTCAATGAAGGTGTTTTTCCTTCTAGAAAAATTTCCACGCCTGAAGAAATGGATGAAGAAAGACGAATTGCCTATGTTGCCATGACCCGTGCTATCAAAGCCCTGTATTTAAGCGACAGTGAAGGGTTTTCTAATGACAACGTTTTCAAACTTCCTTCTCGATTCATTTTTGATGCCGGGCGTGAAAATTTAACTTATGTCCGTGAATTGCCGGCGAGCTTTGAGGGACGGGTCAATCGAATAGCCAGCCCCAACATGATTCAACGGTTTCAAAATGGAGACCGTGTTGTGCACCCGGTATTCGGTTGTGGAACCATTATGGATGTGGATACCCAAACGCAGTCCTACAAAATTCAATTTGATCAGTTAAAAACAGAACGCAATATTCAATTCAAAGTGCCGCTAAAGCATTTCCAATGAAAAAGGCGGTTCGCCATTGAACCGCCCCACCGTAGTCGCATCTATTTCCTAGGTTCTGGTTTTGACCTTAAAACAATTTCTGTGATCTCCGAGGGATCCATGACGCGAAGCGCCATTCCGGTCCAAAGACCGGTTCCTGGAGAAACATAAAGTTGCGTTGTTTTATTGGCTTGATAGAGACCAGAGACAAAACCGTCGTTAAAGAAAGCAACAACCGGCTGCATCAGGGCATAAAGACCGCCATGCGTATGCCCGGAAAGCTGTAAATCCACGCCTTCCAAAGTCTTGGCACCCTTAGGTTGGTGAGCAAGCAAAATGGTCGCCGCATCCGGAGCTCCCTGCAGGGCTTTCTTCAAATCGGGGCCCGTAGCTCCGTAACGCACCGCCGAGCGGTCAGTGGTTCCAGCCAAAACCAATTGAGCGCTTCCACGGGTAATAACGTGGTGGCGATTTTCAAGCATCGTCACACCGCTGTCCTCGAAAAATCTCACCCATGCAGCCGCACCATGATGCCACTCATGATTTCCCGTTACACCATAGACGCCATCTTTGGATTTAATCCTGCCGTAGGCCTGTACCTCTTGTGCCAAAGAAGCTTCAGTTCCCTCAATCATGTCGCCAACCAGAACCACTGCGTCAGCATCCAATTCGTTGGCAGTATCAATGACAGCCTCTAGCCACGGACGTTTTAAGAGTTGTCCGACATGCAAGTCGGCCATCTGCACAATTCGATAACCATCAAATTCAGGAGCGAGGCGATCCAGTGTAATTTCCACACGATGCACCGTCGGCACCGTCAGAGCATAGTGAGTACCAGATATGGCAGCTGCTACTGAAAAAATTAAAAGAAGCCAACGATTTTTTGCTTCTTTTAATGGCCAAGGCACATGAGAACCGGTGGCCTTATTGACAACGGTCACCAATACAAAAAGAAGGTCTTTGACCACTAACAAAGGTACCAAGACCAGCAAAATGTTAAAAAGCGACTCCCAAACAATCAGCGTTGTCTCTGAAAGTTGGGGATTAAACATGTGCCCGCCGAAATAGTAGTAATAGGAAAATTTCTGACTGATGGCGAGGAAAAAGACCGTTAAGCCCAGCTTGACCTTCCAAGAAGCTTTAAATGGCAGCACATAACTTAGAAAAACATAAGCCACCAAAACCAATGAAATAATCATTAAAACATTAATCACGAAAAATTCCTTCCGTATCATCGACTTCAGACGGCGTATTTTAGCCGCCTGAAGTCAAAAGTACCGAACTATTGCATAGACATGAACGACTCTCTTCCCAAACCCCGTTGCTGTTTAATGTCTCGATAGGGTGGCAGACCGAACTGTCGTTTGTATTCCCGATTAAATTGACTGGGGCTTTCGTATCCCACTGCGTAGCAAGCCGTGGTGGCATCCATCTTCTGAGTCAACATTAGCCGTTTGGCTTCGTGCAAACGCAGACTCTTGTGAAATTGAAGCGGTGTCATGCAGGTGACTTCTTTGAAGTGCCGGTGAAAGGTTGAAACACCCATATGCACGTTATCGGCCAATTCCGACACACTCAAAGGAGAGGCGTAATTTTCACGCAACCAAGCGATGGCCTTAGCAATCTGCGCGCTGGCTCCCTGCTTTGCATTAAATTCTCGAAGACTCGTACCCAGCGGACTTTGCAGAACGCGGAAATAAATTTCCCGAATAATCATTGGAGCCAACACCTTGGCTTCAACCGGTTTATCCAATAGCCGCATCAGGCGCAGCACAGCTTCCCACACATCATCGTCCACCTGCCCCACGCAAAGCGCTTCATTGACCGGCTTTTCTGGCAAACCGTGAATTTCTTCCAATTGCATAATGAGATCTGACAACACCGAACGGTCAATCTCCACTGCAAGAGACAAAAACGGATGTTCGTGAGTGGCACCAATGGTGCAAAACGTTGCCGGGACATCGACCCCAACCACTAAGCAGTGATTTTTTCCATAAACGTATTCTTTATCACCAATAACGGAACGCTTTTGTCCATCAATGATAAAGGCCAAACTCGTTGAATAAATACTGGCCCCTTCACAGTTACCCTGCTCACGTCTGGATAGACTTAAACCCGAAATAATCGTGGGAAAGGTTCCCAATTCCGGCGTATGCTCAAGCGTGATAGCTCGGAGCTCTTCGTTCATTTTCTCTAATCTTTCACTTTGCATAATGACACCTCACTAGTGTCTATTATTGGCAAGAATCACTTTTTCAGACAAGACAAAATTAATCACGTTTTTGCCTAATCCTCTCAAATTACAGTTTTTTACAACATTTCACAATGAATTATTGACCAAAACCCTCATTGACCAATTCATTTCTAAAAAAGCGCTTTTTCAGTTTTAGGCAAAAATTCGCCCTTTTTGTAGAGGTTCAATCAAGTCCTCACTTTTAGACTTAACGCATAACCCTCCAAATTGGGAGAATGCGAATGAAAAGAAGGACTTTATTGATGAGCAGTTCCATTATTCCCGCGGCTTTTGCCGCCGACGCCCTCGCAACACCGAGTGCACAAGAAAGTCAATTGGCTAAGATGGACCCAGATTTCTCAGCGATTGAAGACTACTTGCTTAAAAAAGAAATGCCGCAAGCCGGTGAAATGTCAGTTAAAAATCGCAACATGATCACTTTGGCTGCACTGACAACCATTAGTGGCGTAACCCGTCTTCATCAGGCTACGGCGGATGCACTCAAAGCCGGTATGTCTGTGGTGGAAATCAAAGAAACGCTTTATCAGTGCGCCCCCTACATCGGTATTACCCGGGTTGAAAGTGCTCTCGTGGAAGTCAACGACGCCTTGCAAAAGCTGGGACAAAATCCAATTCCAACCTCGCAGAGCACGGTCAATGAAAATACGCGCTTTGAAAAGGGGCTCGCGGTGCAAAAGGGCATTTTTGGTAACGCCATTGACAAAATGCATGCGTCAACACCCGAAAATCAAGCCTATATCAGCAAACAAGCGCTGACCGCCTACTGCTTCGGTGATTTCTACACACGCACTGGTCTTGACTTGAAAGCCCGCGAACTGATCACTTTCACCGCCATTATGTGTCTGGGCGGTTGCGAACCGCAGTTAAAAGCACACACAGCCGCCAACCTTTCTGTCGGCAACTCCAAACAGGATCTAATTGATACCATTATGGTCGCCATGCCGTATATCGGTTTTCCCAGAACGCTAAACGCATTGGCTGTTGTTAACGAAATCGCCAAATAGTTTTCTTTTCGTGCTAGCGCCGGTACTCTGTGCCGGCGTTTGTGCAAATCTTTGTGTCATTTCTCAAATATTTGAAAGATTCGCTGCGATTAAAACAATTTATCCATTTGATTCCACTAAATAAATTTCAGTTAACCAAACATTGCTTAAAAATTTTCTAACAAGTTGAGAGAAGTATTTCTAGGTAATTTGAGATACTGAAATGCAGAAGAAAAAAGGAAAAAGAGACATGCCATTTCAGTTCAAAAGCGAAGAAGTTCGTTGCATTATGAAAGCGTGCGAGAACCACACTTTTAGCGGTCCGAAGCCTGCTTGTTTAGCAAACTTAACTCAACGGTTGACTCTTTCGGCGAAAGAATTCCGAGACCTTGTCCGTTATCTCAAGAGCGTTGCGATGGCCGGTATTCACAATGGCACCGTTGGTTGCGGCTTGGCCTACCGCCAATACTTGATGAGTTCCTACAACGCCATGCGAGCGTTGGATATCTGCAATACGGTCAAAATGGCAAGTCTTCCTAGTCGCTAACTTTGTTATACTGCCAGGCAGCGGACGACCGCTCTTTGCACCATTGGGGACGGCCCCGGCTAAAGGAATGACTTATGGCCTGGCTGTCTTTATTTTTCGCCGGTTTAACTGAAATCGGCTGGGCAATCGCCCTGAAATACTCCCACGGTTTCACACGTCTCATCCCTTCAATCCTTGCGATTGGCGTGATGATTTTGAGTTTTTTCCTTCTTGCCCATTCCCTCAAAACGATCCCCATTGGTACGGCCTATGCGGTTTGGACCGGTATCGGCATCATGGGTACCGTCATCTTGGGAATTCTTTTATTTAACGAGCCGGTAAGTTTTTGCCGGATTCTGTTCTTATCCATGATTCTGATCGGCATTGTCGGTCTTAAAGTCACTCAATAAGGAGCATATCCATGTTTCCCAACATGCGTCGCCACTTACAGCAAATCTCTCAGGAACGATCAATTGATATTTTGAGAAAAACCACCAATGCAGTGTTGGCTATTTTTGACAACATCACGGGCTATACGTACGCGGTACCTGTCAGTCCGGTCTACGATGAAGGGCACCTCTACATCCACAGTGCTCCGATGGGCCATAAAATTGCGGCTCTTAAAGCCAATCCCAAAGTATCGTTATGCGTCATTGAAAAAGATGAAATTCATCCTGAAACGCTTACAAGTTACTTTCGAAGCGTTATTGTTTTCGGCACCGCACGATTCGTTACCGATCCTAAGGAAAAACTCGCCGTTTTAGAAAAACTCGTCGATAAGTTTGCTCCGGATTATCGAAAAGAGGGAGAAGCCGAAGCCCATCAAAAACTTGCCTACGTTGCCATCATTGATATTGCCATCGAACACATAACCGGCAAAGAGGCTATTGAACTCGTAGAACATTAACTCAAAGGGAAAAGGCCGAGAAAGGAATATCCCCTCTCGGCCTCTTTCATTAAGCGACGTTTTCTTTAGAGCACTTTCGACAAGAATGCTTTCGTACGATTGTGCTGCGGATTACTAAAGATCTGCTCTGGCGTTCCTTCTTCCACAACGCTGCCGCCATCCATGAAGATCACCCGGTCACCCACTTCACGGGCAAAACCCATTTCGTGCGTAACGACCACCATGGTCATACCTTCTTTGGCCAACTGCTTCATCACATCAAGCACTTCTTTGACCATTTCCGGGTCCAAAGCAGAGGTCGGTTCATCGAACAGTAAAGCCTTCGGACGCATCGCCAATGCGCGGGCAATAGCCACACGTTGTTTCTGACCGCCGGAGAGCTGAGAGGGGTATTGATCAGCCTTATTGCGCAAGCCCACCTTATCCAAAAGGCGGAACGCGATTTCTTCGGCTTTCTCTTTACTCATCTTACGAACCTGAATCGGAGCGAGTGTCAGATTTTGCAACACCGTCATATTTTCAAACAGATTGAAGTGCTGGAACACCATTCCGACTTCCGCGCGGATGTGGTCAATATTGGTTTTATCATCGACTTCTTCACCGGCGATAAAAATCTTGCCTGCAGTCGGCTGCTCCAAATGCGTGATGCTACGCAAAAGCGTACTCTTACCAGAACCCGACGGACCGATGATCACCACCACTTCGCGCTCTTTGATCTCCATGTTCACACAAGGCAGAACGACATGATCGCCGAAGGCCTTTTTTAAGTCTTTAATTACGATCATTTGACTTAAACCTCTTTTCCAAATAAGCGACCAAACGGGTAATCGGCATGGTCATCAGTAAGTAAATCAATGCAACGGCAGTCCAAATTTCCATGGCACCGTACGTGCTGGCAATCACCAACTGACCTTGACGAGTCAATTCTTCGAAACCAATCACGGACACCAAAGAAGAGTCCTTCAACATGGCGATAAATTCATTGCCAAGCGGCGGGATGATTCGCTTAAACGCTTGGGGAATGATGATAAAGCGCATCGTCTGAGACCAATTCAAGCCCAAAGAACGACCGGCTTCCATCTGACCCTTATCAATCGACTGAATACCGGCACGGAAGATTTCGGCAATGTAAGCGCTGCTGTTGATACTGCAAGCCACAATGGCCGCAATGAAGGGATCAATACGCGTCCCGATCAAAAGCGGCAATGCAAAGTAGATCATAAAGATCTGAACCAAGAGTGGCGTGCCGCGCAAAAAGTCCACATAGACTTTTGCAGGAACTCTGAAAAAGGCTACACGGGAAATCTGGGCGATACCGATAAAAAGACCGAAGAATAACCCCAGGCCCACGCTGATCGCCGTAATCTGAACCGTGACGCACGCCCCTTGGAATAGCAAGGGAAGCGAGTCAATGATAAGTTGAAAGTCAAACATTTTTTATTGTGTATTCTCTATGAATTAATGAGCGCCAAACCACTTGGTGTAGATCTTGTCATAGACACCGTTGGCGCGAATGCGCTTAAGACCTTCGTTGAGTTTTTCAATGAGGGCCTTGTTGCCTTTTTTAACAGCCATGCCGTAATGCTCTGCATCGAAGACCTGAGGCACAGTCGTGACTGTCTCATCACCGCGGCGGACCAAGTAATAGTCCACCACCGGCTTATCGTTAATCACAGCCGTACAGCCCTTTGTCTTTAATTCCATAAAGGCTTCCGTGATGCTGTTAAATTCGGTCACCTTGGCGTTTTTCACGCGCTTGGCCATCATGGCTCCGGTCGTACCGATCTGTGCACACAAACGTTGGCCTTCAAGGCTTTCAAAATTTGTGTACTTTTTGGCATCTTCCTTGCGCACCATGATCACAAGGCCGGACTGATAGTAGGGATCGGTGAAATCCACCCTCTTTTGGCGCTCCGGCGTAATCGTCATGGCGGCAACCGTCACATCGATGATTCCGGTTTGAAGCGACGGAATCAAGGCATCGAAACCCATGTTGTGCACACGCACGTCATCGCCCATTTCCTTAGCAACCGCTTCAATGATTTCCATGTCAAAACCGGTCAATTGCTTCGTTTGTTCATCCATGAATTCAAACGGTGCAAACGTTGCTTCGGTTCCAACACTAATTGTTGCCGCTTGAGCGCTTGTAGCCAAAGCAGCTCCGACAGCCAACGAGAGTAAAAATTTCTTCATCATTTTCTAATCCTTTCTACCATCCGGCCGGCTCTCAGCCTTCTTTATTTTTGGGCGCCGAACCACTTGGTATAGATCTTATCGTACTCGCCACTGGCCTTGATCTTTTCAAGACCGGTGTTTACCCAATCGGCAAGCTTCTGGTTGTTCTTTGCCACTGCAATACCATAATCTTCAGCCGACAAGGTTTCAGGCAAACGGAACACACCTTTAGTGCCGCGACGAGCCATATAGTAATCCATAACAGGCTTGTCATGCACAACCGCATCACATCCGCCCGATTGCAATTCCATGAAAGTTTCCGGAGCGTTATTGAATTCCTTCACGTTCTTGCCGGAGAATTTGCGAGCGGTGATCGCACCGGTCGTACCGATTTGAGCACACAGGGTCTTGCCCTTGACACTATCAATCGTGGTGTACTTACCTTTATCGGCTTCACGAACCATCACCGCCAAACCCGATTGATAATAAGGCGTTGAGAAAAGAACTCGACGCTTGCGTTGATCGGTAATGGTGATGCCGGACATGGCGATATCAATGGCTCCTGTTTGAAGAGAAGGAATCAGACCATCAAAGGGAACGTTGTGTAATTTCACCTCTGCGCCCTGAGCTTTGGCAATCGCCACAATCAATTCCATTTCAAAGCCGGCCGGCTGATTGTTTTCGTCCACGTATTCAAACGGAGCAAAAGCCATGTTTGAGCCCACGTTGTAAACTTCGGCAGCCTGTGCCTGAGCCATCACACCGGCAGCAGCCAAAATAGCCGCCATCGCAGTCATTTTTGCTTTAAAGGTCATTTTCTATCTCCTATAAGCATTTACCGGTGATTCGGTCTTACCGTTTTTGTCGCGCGCCGTCACCGCCAGTCCGTTTATTCGGTACAAAAAGAGCCACCGCTCAAGTTGTGAGGAGACAGTTTATTGATTCAATCTATTTAAACAAACCCCTTCAATTAATTCTGCCTTTTATCAATAGTCGAAAACACTCAACAAAAAGCCGACAATAAACATGATTAAAACAACATTCTTCGGCAATACCTTGAAAAAATCAGCATTCATTTTCAATTGTGATTCAAGAGCAAGGATATCGCTAAAGAAACTTGTTTCCCGTTTTTGAGAGTTATCGCTTCCAATTACTTAATTTTCCTTAGAAAATTATCGGATATTTTCTTTAAAAGAACCTTGTATAGCTTAAATATCCTTTAAATATCAGATAGTTAGTTAAATTTCAATTTTTTATCACCTACATTTTTTTGCTTTATTTTTGTCGACTAATTTTTTCTTTGAGTTAGCTCAAAGTTTCTGTTTTTCTGAAAAAAGGAACCTAGGTCAAACGAACTATGCACAGTCAAAGAAATCCGATTAGACTCTACCGTTCATTACTACAAATAAATAGCATCCCTCAATGTCAAGGAGTTTTTCCATGGCTACAAAAAGAGTTTTGGCAATTCACGATCTTTGTTCATTCGGTCGCTGCTCACTCACAGCGGCCATCCCGGTGATTTCGGCAATGGGCTCCCAAGTTTGTCCGTTTCCCACCGCCATTTTCAGCAATAACTTTACGTATGGCGACTTCACCTTCTCCGATTTCAGCTCAAAAATGAGCACTTTTATGGATAAGTGGCAAAAACTCGGCCTTACCTATGACTGTATTTACAGCGGTTTTTTAGCCGATATTGGTCAAATTGAAATCGTCAAAGAAGCAATCGCCCGCTTCGCCCGTTTAAATTCAAAAAACGTTCTTGTCGTTGTGGATCCTGCAATGGGCGATGATGGCGCTCTTTACCCAACATTAAATTCTGAATTTGTCACGCACATGCGCGCTTTGACAAAAGAAGCCGATGTCATCACCCCCAATTACACGGAAGCCTGTTTATTGCTTGATCAACCCTACAATTCGACGGCTCCCGACCATGACACCTTGCAAAACATTTGTCGCACGCTTGCCAGTGGTCATCAAAAACAAAAAGTTGTCATCACCAGTGTTCCGGCTGAAGAAGGACAAATTAAGGTGGCGTGCTACGACGCAGAGACTGGTGCTTATCACGACTTCAGTACGCCGCGCATTCCTTTTGCGACCTGCGGAACAGGCGATTTATTCACAAGTGTTTTAACCGGAGCCATGCTTCAAGGGAAATCCTTAAACGAAGCCGTGTTACTCGCCATGAAGTTTGTGAGTCTTGCAATTGACTACACCTACAAGTCCGGCAGCGACTATCGGGAAGGCGTTCAGGTTGAACCCTGCTTGAAGCACTTGTTTGACTAAATTGGTTGGTCTTTTTAACCGTTGAAATAAATCCATTCGATCAAGCGATCAATGGGAGCATCCGTCTTGGTGGCATTTTTCCCCTGGACAACGGCGTAAAGCGCGTATCGCTTACCGCTTCTTGCCTGCACCATGCCACCGGCGGATTTCACATTATTAAGTAACCCCGTTTTGATGTAGGCATGGCCAGTAGCCACCTGACGGTTAGACATCGTGCCATCCGTTGCCGATATGGGAAATGATGAAATCCACTCCGGCATTCTGGCGCTCCTCCAACCATAGGCAATCAGTTTAGTCATCGCATGCGCCGTTACCCGACTTTTGCGAGATAGTCCCGATCCATTATCCAAAGTGATTTCACCTGGCGTCGTTTTAACGGCCAAAGTTAACCACTGCTCAACGATTTTTCGTGCATGAGAATAGCTCGCCGGCACTTGCGGACTGTCCTTAGCCGCCATTGTCAGCAAAAGATGTTTAGCAAAAACGTTATTGCTGAATTTATTGGTAAGTTTTACAAGCGTTCCTAAATCGTCCGACCAGGCATCAAATAAGAGCTGCGCCGCTTCAGGAACACCCCCTTCAATAACCTTTCCATCCCAAGCTAATCCGACTTGACGAGAGATGGTCTTCATATAAATCTGCCAATACGAATTGGCATCCGGTACGAGATAAGCCAGGATTTTTTCATCACACCCCGCGGGCAAAGCCCCTTCAAACTGGGGAGACCATGGATTTTCTATATCCAATTCCAAAGCCTGACGCCATTGCACACAGGCTTTGCGTCGAGCTAACGGAACCGATACCGGAACTTCAAGTCCATCCACTTGAGGCGAGACGGTAACAAGTGCTCGCCTTTGCTCTTTTTGAGGCGTCAGGGTCAGCGCAATAGAACGGTAGTTTAAAAGCGCCGCATCCGCCGGCGCGGTATAAGGGCGATCCCAATCCTCTTCAAATTCAGGATCTTGCTTATCTTTTTCAAAGTACGAGCGATCAATAACAACGTCTCCTGCGATATGGTTAATCCCCATGGACTTTAGACGCGATAGGTCTCTCCACAAATTTTCAATCACATATTTAGGATCGCCCCCTCCCTTAATAAAAAGGGTTCCGATTAAAACGCCGTCTGAAATTTCCCCTGTGTAATAAAACGAGGTTTTCCAACGCCAATCCGGCCCCAAAAATTCCAAAGCCGCCAACGTTGTTACCATTTTTTCAGTTGAGGCGGGAATAACCTTGACTCGATCTCGCCAATTTAAAGAAAGCCGCCCCCCGTCCAAAGCTACCACGCTGGCAGCCATCTGATTCTTCTCTAGATTCTCAGACCGTAAAGCATCTGAAACTGTAGGTGGCAAAAAATTTTGCGCCCAAGCCATTTCCATTACAAAACAACAAGTTAACAATGAAATAAAGCTTGAGAAAGTAAAATTTTTCATCTTTTTTAGCCTATCCCCTTGAAATAGAAAAAAGCATCCCCATATGAAGCATTAGTTTCAAGGGGGAAATGGTTCGGTTGCGCATATTGTCCCGCAATCGAAAAGAAATTTCCCAAAAATTGACCCAGAATGGGTCTTTTTAGAATCGATTTTTGAATTTAATAGTTAGGAGACATTCCAAATGCAAATTCGTCCTCTGCACGACCGTGTGATCGTCAAGCGCCTGGAAAGTGAACGTACGACCGCTGCCGGTATCGTTATTCCGGATAGCGCTGGTGAAAAGCCCGACCAAGGTGAAGTCTTGGCTGTTGGCCCCGGCAAGCGTGACGACGCCGGCAAGATCATCCCGATGGATGTGAAAGTGGGCGACCGCGTGCTCTTTGGTAAGTACGCCGGCCAAACCGTTAAGGTTGAAGGTGAAGAATTGCTCGTGATGCGTGAAGAAGACATCATGGGCGTGTTGGAATAATTTTCCGCCGGTACTGATTTATTAGTTGGAGTATTAACCCATGACTGCTAAACAAGTTCTTTTTGGTGATGACGCCCGCGTGCGCATGGTTCGCGGCATCAACATTTTGGCTAACGCCGTTAAAGTGACGTTGGGTCCGAAGGGTCGTAATGTTGTGTTGGATCGCAACTTCGGTAGCCCCTTGGTCACCAAGGACGGTGTGACAGTTGCCCGCGAAATCGAACTCAAGGATAAGTTCGAAAACATGGGCGCTCAAATGGTTCGTGAAGTGGCCTCTAAGACCAACGACAATGCCGGTGACGGTACAACGACCGCTACGGTTTTGGCTCAAGCCATCGTTGTTGAAGGTATGAAGTTTGTGGCCGCCGGCATGAATCCGATGGATTTGAAGCGCGGTATCGACAAGGCTGTTGAATGCGCCATTGCTGAATTGAAGAAGATCAGCAAGCCCGTGACCACCACGAAGGAAATCGCTCAAGTCGGTTCTATTTCTGCCAACAGCGACCAAGAAATCGGTGAAATCATCGCTGAAGCCATGGAAAAGGTCGGCAAGGAAGGCGTGATCACGGTTGAAGACGGCAAGTCCTTGAAGAACGAATTGGATGTGGTCGAAGGTATGCAATTTGACCGCGGCTACCTCTCCCCGTACTTCATCACGAATCCGGACAAGCAAGTGGCTGTTCTTGAAAACCCGTACATCTTGTTGCACGACCAAAAGATCAGCAACATCCGTGATTTGCTCCCGATTCTTGAACAAGTGGCCAAGGCCGGTCGTCCGCTCTTGATCATTTGCGAAGACTTGGAAGGCGAAGCCCTCGCTACGCTCGTTGTGAACAGCTTGCGCGGTATCTTGAAGGTCTGCGCTGTTAAGGCTCCGGGCTTCGGTGATCGCCGTAAGGCTACCTTGGAAGATATCGCCATCTTGACGGGCGGCACGCTTGTCACGAAGGATATCGGTTTGTCTCTCGACAAGGCTACGCTTGAACACTTGGGTCAAGCCAAGCGCGTTGAAGTCAACAAGGAAAACACCACGATCATCAACGGCGCCGGTAACCCCGAAATGATCGAAGCACGTGTCAAGAACATCCGCACGCAAATCGAAAGCGTAACGAGCGACTATGACCGTGAAAAGCTTCAAGAACGTGTGGCCAAGTTGGCCGGTGGCGTTGCCTTGATCAAGGTCGGTGCTGCCACCGAAGTTGAAATGAAGGAAAAGAAGGCTCGTGTTGATGACGCCTTGCATGCTACCCGCGCTGCCGTTGAAGAAGGTGTGGTGCCGGGAGGCGGTGTTGCTCTCGTTCGTGCCCAAAAGGCTGTTGCTCAATTGAAGGGTGACAACGAAGAACAAACGGCCGGCATCAAGATCGTCTTGCGCGCCATGGAAGAACCGATGCGCCAAATCGTCGGTAACGCCGGTCTCGAACCGAGCGTGGTCGTGAACGCTGTGGCCAATGGTGAAGGCAATTACGGCTTTAACGCTCAGACGAGCGAATACGGCGACATGGTTGCCATGGGTGTCTTGGATCCGACCAAGGTAACCCGTACGGCCTTGCAAAATGCCGCTTCTGTTGCCAGCTTGATCCTCACCACTGACTGCATGATCGGTGACATCCCTGAAGACAAGCAACCTGTGGCCCCGGCCATGGGCGGTATGGACGGTATGCCGATGATGTAATCGGTATCAACCGAATGATCTGATACCTGGCCCGAGAAGGATTACTCTTTCCCGGGCCATTTCTTGCATAGACAATGGCTGACCGTTATAACGTTCCGAACCTTGCGGCCGGAGAAATTCACCGGGCGGAAGAAACGATTCACCGCTCACGTTTCATCGTGACAATGGCTCGAGTGAGTTCTCCAGAAGAAGCTAAGGCATTTATCGACTCTATCCGAGCCGAGCACGACCAGGCAACTCACAATTGTTGGGCGTACGTGGCAGGCGAACCTGGCAGTACGGCTCAAATCGGTGCCAGTGACGACGGAGAACCGAAAGGTACGGCAGGTCGCCCAATGCTTACCGTCTTGCTTCATTGCGGGGTGGGAGAGATCGCTGCGGTTGTCACCCGCTATTTCGGCGGCATTTTGCTGGGAACAGGCGGTTTGGTTCGTGCCTATCAGGGATTGGTTAAGTTAGGATTGGAAACTCTTCCAGTAACCGAACGCGTTCCATCCGATCTTTTGAAATTCACACTGGAACATCCTTTTGTCAATATTGCCCTTCGAGAATTTGAAAACCATCAGGCAAGAATTCTCGAAAAAGACTTCGCAATGGATGCCACCTTCACGGTTTCAGTTCCGCAGTCACAAGCAGAAAACCTGATTAACACCCTCACTGAAAAAACATCAGGTGGTTTGCTTATTGAAAAAATACAGGGATAACCCGTACAATACTCGACGTGCGTCAAATTTTGGCGCTCTCTTTACAACTCTTGTGGGCTTCAGATCTCTGCCTAACAGTTTTCGAGATCGAGGTTCCCGCCCTTACAGAAAGGACGGATATGAAAAAACCTATTTATAAAGTTCTGTACTTCCAGGTGATCTGCGCGATCATCATCGGTGTTCTTCTCGGCTATTTTTACCCGGACCTCGGTGCTTCCATGAAGCCGCTCGGAGACGGCTTCATCAAATTAATCAAAATGATTATCGCCCCGGTGATCTTCTGTACGGTTGTGACCGGTATTGCCGGCATGGAAGACATGAAAAAAGTGGGCAAAACGGGCGGCTTGGCCATTTTGTACTTTGAGGTCGTCAGTACCATTGCCTTGGTGGTCGGTCTTATCCTGGTTAACACCCTGGGGCCTGGCCGCGGCATGCACATTGATCCGGCTACGCTTGATGCCGGTTCTGTTGCCGTTTACACCTCGGGCGACAAAATGGAGTCAACGGCGCAATTCCTGATGAACATCATCCCGAACACGGTGGTGAGCGCCTTTGCTGAAGGCAACATTTTGCAAGTACTCTTTTTCTCCATCCTTTTCGGGATCGCTTTACACCAATTCGGTGGCCGCGGCACCTTGGTCTTTGACGTGATTGAAAAGAGCTCGCAAATCCTTTTCCAAATCGTCAACATGATCATGAAGGTCGCCCCGATCGGTGCGTTTGGCGCCATGGCCTTTACGATCGGCAAATACGGTGTCCAATCGCTTCTGCCTTTGGCCGAACTGATGGGTACGTTCTATCTCACCTGCCTGCTCTTTATCTTCGTTGTGTTGGGTGCCATTTGCCGCTACGCAGGCTTTTCCGTATGGAAATACATCTGCTACATCAAGGAAGAGCTTCTCATCGTGTTGGGCACTTCTTCTTCTGAATCCGCGCTGCCCAAGATCATGGATAAGCTTGAAAAAGCCGGTGTGAGCAAATCGGTCGTAGGTCTTGTTGTTCCGACCGGTTACTCCTTTAACTTGGACGGCACCGCGATTTACCTCACAATGGCAGCCGTTTTCATCGCACAAGCTTGTGACGTCGACATGACGCTAACCCAAGAACTCACTCTCTTGGCTGTGCTGCTTTTAACAAGTAAAGGCGCTGCCGGTGTCACGGGTTCTGGCTTCATTGTTCTGGCCGCTACCCTCTCAGCCGTGGGTCACGTCCCCGTGGCTGGCCTTGCCTTGATTCTCGGCATCGACCGCTTCATGTCTGAAGCCCGCGCTTTGACCAACATCATCGGCAACGGTATCGCCACGATTGTGGTTGGCAAATGGTGTAAGGAACTCGATGAAGAAAAACTACACAGCGTCTTAGGTAAATCCGATGCGAAGATTCCTGAAATGCCGGAATTGCCGGAACCCAAAGTTTTCCGCGATACGCAAGAATTGAAATATATCCCTATCGACGACTACACTAACCGCTAATTTAAGGTAACCGCAATCCCCATCTCTCAACGATTTGGGGATTGTTTTTTAGGAACGTTCATCATGCTAAGAGTTCTTTTTCTTTCCTCACTGACTATCTTGGCGATTTCCAACGCACATGCCTTGGAACCGGTAGAACCTCAACCAGCCGTTCCACTAACTTTTACAAACCCAGCCTACCAAAAAGTGGTCCCGGCAGAAGCCTTAAAGATGATCAAAGAAGGCGTGGTTGTGATTGATGTGAGAAATCCAATTGAACGATTGACAGAAGGCTACATCAAAGGATCGGTTAATGTACCGCTATCTTCACTTAAATCCGGTGCAAAATTAACCGCTGTCCCCAATTTTGATCAAAAGGTCCTTGTGCATTGCCGCTCAGGCGTTCGTGCTGAAAACGCCGCTCGAATCCTCATTTCGACCGGCTACAAACATGTCTATAACATGTACGGAATCTTGCAATGGCCCTACAAACTTGAAAATGCCATCTTGTCAAAATAAATATCGGAAAGGACGACCTCTGTCGTCCTTTTTGTCATCCTCTGTTAAATAAGATGATATTTTTCCTGAAACGCCGCCAAAGACTCTTTACTGAGATGACCGTCAGTCAAAATGCCCTCAGCTTTTAGGCAATCATAAACTTGGAAAATATCCTTATCTCCTCTCCCCGACAAATTCACGATAACTTTTTACTCTCTCATAGTGACCCATAAAACCCATTCATTTGACTAGAATAAAGTATGTTTAAGTAGGTTATTTCTAACTGTTCCTAACCCTG